>JAXGMU010000021.1:47386-53980 GCA_040768485.1 Bacteroidales bacterium | reverse complement strand
GCAAGCTGTTGATTATGCTGATTTCGTGGATTTTGATAAAGAAAAAAAACTACCCTTAATTCCGCGTACAGATAATTTTCTGAATAAAATTGAGGAATTAATAAAAGAGAAATAATACCTACCGGCAACCAAGCATACCACCAACCGTCGGGCAACATATTACAAAACCGTAGATTCAAGGATTTCAACCTATCAGAAACGCATTTTTCCAACGTTTATAAGGATGATCAAAATGGACGTTTGCCGGATCGAAGCATTCCGGATCCCATTCTTCTCCAACCCAGGTCCGCATATCTTCATTATCTTCATCCTCGGGGTCGGCCAGGGTTCTCAATACATTGTAATAACCATCAACACCTCCGCAATCCTCCGGCGGACAGGCCCTCCTGCCTTCCACACAGATAGGATAATTGATGTTCCTGTCCCTGAACATATAGCCTTCCAGCTTTACCCTGTGTTCCCATCCATCCCCATAATCGTAAAAATAAGTCCCCTCAACGCCCAGGGCATTGAAATAGGCCAGCATCCAGATCTCCCAACCGGGATATACTTCCTGTAATTCCTCATTCCTATCGAAATCAGGGATCCCAATATGGACTTCCTGTCTCTTTCCCTTTCCCTTGATTGCGAAATAATGCTGGTGATAATCAAGCCATCCCATGGCATCGTTTAACGCCACATGCAGGTCCCAGAAATTATAATCTGAAGGCACCTGGACCCGTCTCCAGATTTTCGGTTCGACCCCGGTGAGTTCGATATGGTATTGACATACCCAGCCCTTCATTTCCGAATAGAGTTTGAGTTTCTCGTAATGCATCCGGTACCCTTTTTCTGTAAAGTTCTTTTCAAATTTCCATTTCATATCATAACTGAATTGGTTCTTTTTCTGATCGTTATAGCTTTTACGGTTAACAGTAGTTAGTCTTTCATATGAGTATGCCCTCCTTCATGACATAATGATAAAATGGGGTGATCCTGTATTTGCCATTCCATTCTGATTCGGTATATACCATGGGACTGATGATTTGGCCAGTATCGAATTCCAAATCATACAATGGATAGGTAATGGCTTTTTCCAACTCATACGAAATCTCGTTTTTGTTTAGCAGAATTAAAATATCCCAATCAGAGTCCTTCACGGGGGCTCCTCTTGCACGAGAGCCATAGAGAATAATTTCCGCCGTTGGATCCTGCTCAAAGACGATTCTTTTGATTTCCTGTATAATATAGGAGGATTTTTTCATCGTTCAAATATACAATAACCATGGTATTTTATTGAATGACAATCTATTTAGAAATATTCGCTTTATTCAGGAATAATGTTCCAGGTGCTGTCAGGGAAAGGATCATCGGGTACCGTGACATTCGTCAAAAAGGTTAGGAATCACTTGAGAATCAATACAGAATGGAAAAAATCATAACTTTGAAAAAACATATCAATACGGGACACGATACTTAAAAACTTGAGTTGATTGAATGGCTGACCCATTTGGATGACGATGACACGATTCCGGATCCAGCCGGAATCAGAATGTGTGTGATAGCAAAGCACAACAGTTTATTCGATCGAAATGGAAGATCGGCTATTGAACTGCTCAGGATATATGATTACCAGCAAGATCCTGACAAGCTCGAATTGAGTAAGAACTTCGGAACAAAAAATTGGTATAATAGAACTTAAGAAAGTTCACCATGAGAATGAAAAACATACATCTTTGTTTGATTGTAATTGTTGGGTTCATATCGTGCAATACGAAAAAAGCCGAGAGAATGGTCGACTTTGGAGCGTATCAAGTTCATATAAAGGAGGCAGGTAAGGGTCAGCCTACGGTAATACTTGAAGCGGGTCTAGGATCAGGTTCTGATGATTATGACACTTTGCAGACTGCGATTTCTAAATTCACAAAAGTGGTATTATACGATAGACCTGGTTTAGGTGAATCCAGTGAAAGTCCAAACCCACGAACACTTCCGGTATATGTGAGTGAACTAAAAGAACTATTACGAACCGAAAAAATTGATCCTCCATATATTCTTATTGGTCATTCACTTGGCGGCTTAATAATGAGATATTATGCGTATAAATATCCGGAAGAAGTAGTTGGACTGATACTCATTGAGTCGACACCTGAACATTGGTTTGATTATTTTAGGTCCACACATTCTGATGAGGAAATAAATAAGTTTAATATGGCGCTTGATCCTGATTCAAATGGCTCAACAGGCACTACAAGAAAAGAATGGGAACAATTCGAAATGAACTGTCAACTGATAAAAGAAACAGATATACCTCAAGATATTCCCATCAGAATAATAAGCTCTGCCAAATATTCTGATGAACATGAGGCGATTGGTTATCATCCTGAGGACATGAATGTTTGGGCTGAAATGCAGGCAAGTTTTGTGAATAATTCATATGATGCTGAACAAATTATTACTGTTAATAGTGGGCACTCAATTCATCATTCTGAACCTGAACTAATTATTAAATCAGCGGAGGAACTCGTGGTGATGAATCGGAAAGGTGATGATAAAATAGTAAACAAGAAGGAATTCTTTAATGAGTAAATCTTCGAATAATGAGGGTAAAAAGAACAAATAATATTCCTGAATATTCTATTATATCAAAAGATTTTACAGGTTTTCAGTACTGTGATTCTTTTAGTACAGTAACACAAACTAATAATAGCCTGGATAAAATCACAACTGATCTTTTTCAGACACCAAAATGGGCTGATTCATTAATGACCATCAGAAATGCGGCTGTCAGATTGGTAGGTCTGACCGCGGGGGGAAATAAGAAAGACACCTATGTATCGGATTATTATCCGATCGGTTCAAGAGCCGTGTACTTTACTGTAATTGACAGAAATGAGAATGAAATCTTAATGGCAGAAAAAGATAAACATCTGAATTTCAGAGTTTCTGTAATGATTAACCGACAGGATGATCATGTAACAATATATTTGACAACATTGGTGAAATACAATAATTTTCTTGGATGGCTATATTTTTTCCCGGTCAAACCGTTTCATAGGTTGATCATAAGATCATTATTTAGAAGATTATCAAAGAATCATGAATACGTTTCCCGCCGTGCACAATAGCGGATAAACCGTCAACAATTTGTATTTTTGAGAAAAGCGGGTGCTATGCGAACGATACGACTGCGGATGAAAGACAAAATGATAAGCCCTAAAACAAACTAAACGCCATTAGCCATGTTAGAAACTGCATCAGCAATCATCTTTACGGTATTCACAGGGATTGTAGTTATTTTTCAGGGATGTTTGGCTGCCGGAGTGCCGTGGGGAGCAGCGTCAATGGGCGGCAGATATCCGGGGAAATATCCCCCCAGGATGAGGGTCATTGCAGTCATTAATATGCTGGTCCTGGCTTTCATTGCGGCTGTGGTATTATCAGAAGCCGGCATCATGTTCTCCTGGCTGAAGCCCATTTCCGGTATTGGGATCTGGGTCATCGTCGCATATTTTGTCATCGGTACAGTCATGAATACAATAACGCCCAGTAAAATTGAGCGTATCTGGGCACCGGTCACTTTGATCCAGCTGGCGACAAGCCTCATTGTTGCGATTAGCTGATCGCTGAAAGCTGAAGACTCTGATCTCGAGAAACCTGAGATGTCCTGCACATATTGAACCATTAATATGCAGCAATCCTAAGAATTCATCGTCTTTCTGTTGACTAACATTCAAATCATTGGCCATGAGAAGAAGCATAATATTCAGGCTGTTATCTGTTTTATCCCTGACTTTCCCGGTGATTATCGTAAATGCACAGAACTTTGTCAGTCATCCGGAACTGATGAAAGAAAGTGAAGATCTGATCATTAAAAAAATGGAATCAGATCACATTATTGGAGTGAGTGCTGCAATAATTATAAATGATTCGGTCGCCTGGATGAAAAGTTTTGGTTATGCTGATAAAGTCAACCATATTCCTATGACAGAAAGCACAATTGTCAATATTGCTTCAGCCACAAAAACATTTACAGCACTGGCAATCATGCAACTTCAGGAAAAAGGATTACTCGATATAACCCAACCCCTCCATAAATACCTGCCCCAGTTCAATCCTTTGACCAGGGGTGAAAATTTGGATGATGTGACCATCAAATCTGTAATAACCCATTCTTCAGGAATTCAGACAGATGTATTGAAAAACGCTGACCTGGGTTCCGGAAAGTACACGGATGTCTTGGGATTTATCAATGAAACCTATTTATTGTATCCACCGGGTCTGGTTGAATCCTATTCCAATTCAGGGTACAACATTTTAGGGCATCTCATCAAACAGGTGAGCGGACTGGATTATCCCGAGTACATTCATAAGAACATTTTTGCACCACTGGAAATGAACAGTTCGGGCTTTTTAATGGATTCTTTAGATGGCAGAACCATGATATATTCCGGAGGAGAGAGAATGCGCGACTATGGTTTCAGGGATATTGCATCGGGAGGTATTTACACCAGCATCAATGATTTTATTACATACGCGAGAGAATTAATGCGTGCATATAATGGTATGATCTCACCCCTGATCAATTCATTAACAATTCAGGAGATGTTTACTCTTCAGACTGACAATGTGATACTGGAGTCAAATAAAAAAGGGCTGGGGTGGTTTATGTTTAAAAATGACTCGGTTTTTGCAGTTACCCATGCGGGCGATGCTGTATCCGGACATGCTGAAATATGTCTGATCCCCGAAAAGAATACTGCAGCTATTATTTTAATTAACTCAGCAGAAGGTGAATCTCTGAAAAAAGACTTTTCATTCAATTTCATAAGAAAATTCGGATTGAGTGTTTCCGATATGATTCCACCTCCTGTTATAAAAAAAATACATTCTGAAATTGAACCTATTAGCTTGCCGGTTGAAGTTTTAAAGAAACATGCCGGGGATTATTCCCAGGGATTTTCCTATCTGACAGTTTCTTTGGAAGATGACAATCTGGTAATTTACAGAGACGGAAAACAATATATTTTAAAAGCACTTTCTGAAAATGAATTTGTGCCTTGTGTAAAAGTCGGGCAGGATTCCCTGTCTGTAAAAGATAAGGAACGATATTGTTTCTTGGATTTTGATGATTTTCATATTCTGTTTCATAAAAGCGGAAACAACGAATCAAGATTGGGTTACAAGCTCAACTCATTTAACACACAATCAATGGCAGAAAAATCTGGTAAATATGAACACTATGGATACCAGCTAATAATGGGTGATACAAAATTCAAAGGGGCAGAATTGTCGATAGCCGAGGACAGGATTTTGATGCTGAAATTAATTGCTTTCGATGGCGAATATCCTTTCCCATTAAATGTAGTTTCCGATGAATATGCTGTCACCAGTGGCCTGGGGGTGGGATTCGGTTTTACGGTAAGATTTTTGGAAGACGAAAACCATGACATCATTGATTTTGGCGGATTAACATTCAGAAAATCAAAAACGAATAATTAAATTAAAAAGATTAGACGATGGATTTCACAAATATAACTAACGGAATTCTCAGGTATATTAACCTGTGGGAACAGAAATTGATTGATTTACCTGTTGATACGATTACAAACAGGCGAAATAAACAGAACAGGACCATCAAACAGATTCTTGGTCATTTGATAGATTCGGCAGCCAACAATCACCAGCGAATGATTCGTCTGCAATACAATGAACACCTGATATTTCCTGATTACCAGCAGGATAATGATTTATGGATAGCTTTGCAGGATTATCAGAATGCTGATTGGAACGTCATCATTCAACTCTGGAAGTATTATAACCTTCACATGATCCAGGTCATCAAATCTGTTGACCGGTCAAAACTGAATAATTCATGGAATAATTTTGAGGATAACCCAGTTACTCTTCAGCAGATGATTGAGGGTTACCTCGGACATATTGATCTGCATTTTGGTGAGATTCAGGAATTAATTGACAGATAAACATCCACATATGAATAAAAAAGCACTCTTATTTCTTGCTCAGGGATTTGAAGAATATGAAGCCAGTGTATTTACCGATGTGATCGGTTGGAGCCGGGTTTATGGAAACGAACCTGTTCATCTGATAACAACAGGGCTTCGTCCTGAGATCAAATGTACGTGGAATTTTATTGTCCGGCCGGAACTGGAATTTGAAAAAATCAATGTTCGGGAATTTGATGCACTGGCAATTCCGGGTGGATTTGAAAAAGCAGGATTCTATGAAGACGCTTATGATGAACGATTCTTAAACCTGATCCGGGAATTTAATAAACAGGGGAAAATAATCGCTTCGATATGTGTTGCTGCATTGCCGCTTGGAAAATCGGGAGTTTTAAAAGGAAGAAAAGCGACCACATATGATTTATTGGATGGGGCAAGAAGAAAACAACTTGCTGATTTTGGAGCAGAAGTTCAGGATGAAAGTATCGTGATTGACAAAAACATCATCACATCAACAGGGCCTTCAAGCGGCTTGGATGTAGCATTCAAGCTTCTGGAAATGCTGACGAATCCGGAAAATGTAAGATTGGTAAAAAAGTATATGCGATTTAAATAAGAGCAAAAACGGCTATCATAACTACAAGCTGTT
>JAXGMU010000021.1:39911-47286 GCA_040768485.1 Bacteroidales bacterium | reverse complement strand
CAGCTATTTTCTTCATCTCAGTTGTCTTTCATCTCTTCCCTTAATTGAAGAAATCCGCAGCAGAGTTACGGGTATTCCCAAGCGGGATTCATGGCGGCAATGGCGGATTTTGTCAAAAATGTGACGCCATAACGCAACTTTACTGAAATAAATAAGTAAAAAGTAGAAAGTGTCTGAAATGACAACAAATTTTTTATCAGGCATTTATGTAAATCGACTGTAAAAATTCAAACGAAGCCATGAAAACCCTTGATCGCATTATTCTGATATTATTTGCCGTCTGTACGCTGTTCAGTTGCCAGAAAGACTCCCAGCAAATAGATGATCCTGAAGATGAGTATATTGAGATGGGTAATCTGCTAATCAACAGCGATTGTGCCAAACTGGCATCAAGAATTACATATAAAAACGAAATCGTACCCATAGTGGACAGGGAAGCTTCCTCACCCCTGAAAAGCACCAATGATTTTCCGGAAATAGACCTGACAAAGAACTATGCTTTCAAATTAAAGGCCGAAGTGGATCCTCCCGTCTACGGCGATCATACCCTGCAGGCAACCCATGTCGCCATCAAAGATGATTATGCCTTTGTCACCTATAACACCCGCGGTCCGGAATGGCTGGGCGGCATCGAGATATTCGATGTTTCCGATTTGGGGAACCCGGTGATTATTTCAAGCGCCATCCTGGAAAACACGGATGTAAGTGCTGTTGATTATGCTGATGGAAAAATCTATGTGGTTGGTGCAACGGGGGATTATGAAGAGAAAGGATTTGCTTCGCCCGCATTCATGGAAGTGATTTCACTCGATGAAACGATGGCCTTTAAAGAAGTGGAAACCATCATCGATATTTCTTCCTATGCCGGTACCGATATTAAGGTAGCAGCCGGTCAGATTTTTACAACCAGTGGTTCCGGCGGGGGACTTACTATTTTTGATGAAGCCTATGCAATGGCAGGTACGGAGGATATCTCTGATGCCCGCTCAGTTGATGCAAATTCAGATCACCTTTACGTGCTGCAGGGACAGGAAGGACGGGTGAATGTATTCGAATTGCCTGACGCCACGTTTACTGAAAGGTATGATGTAGGCGGAGCGACCATCCCGGAATCCAAATCTGAAATTGCTGTTTCAGATGAGTATATTTTTGCCGCATTGAATGAGGGAGGGCTTTCCATACTTAATCTCGACGGGAGCATCAAACAAAGCATCCCGAAACCGGTAACACCAACCGGTGCCCTGGATGAAAACCATGTAACCAACAGTGTATCGCTCAATGGCGACCTTGTGTTGATTGGGAACGGTGAATCCGGCATTTATGTGGGCGGACTGATTGCAGAAGAAAATGATGATTTGTGGATGCTGGGGGCCATGGTATTTGGCGAATCCCAGTCCGCAAATTTTGTAGAATCGAAAGACAATGTGATTTTTGTTGCTACGGGGCTCGGAGGATTAAAAATACTTGCCATCAGTATCGACGAAGGGGTTCCCGAAGATGTCGAGCCTACAGAACCCTGTGAAACCCTGATGGCAAATATTTCCGAATTGTTTCCCGAGAGTGTGGATGTGAGAAATATCCATGATGACCTTTTCAGTGAAACTGCCCAGCTGAATATTCATGTGACCGAGGAAACACCGGTTTTCGTTTCATTCATCGATGAAGGAGCCGGATGGAGAAATACCTTCGGTTATTATACCTATCCTGCGGATAACCCGCCGCAGAGCATCGAGGATCTTGAAAAGCATATTGTCTTTCCAAACGTATCCAAAGTCGGAGAAGGCGGCGGGCTGGATTTTGGGGACCGTGTGCAATTGGGCGAAGGCAGCTTTCCGGCAGGAACGGTCATCGGCTTCTACCTTGTTGCGCAGGGATGGAAGAACGGCCTCACGGTTGATGGAATCTATACTCAGTACACCGATAAGCAGTTCAATATTGACCAGGCACAGCAATCGACCCTCTTTTTAAGCAGCGATTGCGATGATATCGTACTGACATTTGAAGATATTGCGGTGAATAGCAGCACCTGTGATCATGACTTCAATGATATTATCCTGACCATAAAGGATACCAAAGACATGGGTATGCCAAATACCAGACTGGATCTTTCAGGACTGCCGAGGAAATAGGGTCCATATGTATGCTGAACAGGATTAGAAGGGTTGACAATCCCACATCCCTGCCACCGCAGATGTGTTCAGAGTAGTCGCCTTCCTGGGATATTTTAATTTTTATTTACAGTCAAGGTAATTTTGGGAAACAAAGTTGTCGTACCAACAACAAGTTTTGAACCAGACATATAAGAATACTCATATGTATAGGGATCAATGTATCCAGTAGCTTTATCACCCGAAGAAAAATTTAAATATAATTCCGCTGTAACTTCAACCTCCTCTGGTTCCAAACTACCTGCCCAATTGTTGCAATATGAAACACTTGAGCCGTCAACAATTTGATCTGAAAAACTCTTGAGATATTCTACATGCGGTGCAGGGTAGCTGCAATTAACCGTAATCTCAAGGCTTTCGATAAAACTGTTTCTATTTACCGTGAAGGAAATCGGCAGGTTTTGACTAGAGGTTCCTGACCAGGTTCCTTCATACTGGCTGGCTGGTTCTTCACAAGAATTGAATGATAAAAGGATGAAGAAAGCAACCGAATAGAAAATGAGTTTTTTCATGGTTTTGATAATCAGTTCATAACGAATAATAATCATACATATGCACATTCGCAAAATGGAATCTTTTCATTTCCGCAACTGAATTTTAACTTATACCAAATAAAAGTAAGTAATCTTTCTAATGTCCAGATATTTTCAATCAATTTTTTAACCCTGAGATTTTTTCTGAAAAATTTCTGACACCAGGTGTGATTTTTCCGTTCAGATAATTACTAATGGTATAAGAGCAATTCAAAAGACATTGGTAACTTTCCGGATAAACGCGATGAATGGCTGAGCACCAATTACATGAGGAATTTATTCACCTGCTGGAAACGAATCTGGGGATCGTCCTCAAGATTGCGAAGGCATACACCCATACAGTACAGGACAGGGAAGACCTGGTAAATGACATTGCCTTCGCAATGTGGAAAGCATTTCCAAATTTCAAAGGCAAATCGAAAATCTCAACCTGGATATACCGGATTGCTTTGAATACGGCAATGAATTACCGGAAGAATACCCGCAGGAAGAGAGATTTCCTGAAGGATGCGATTGAATATGATGCCAATGAACCATCCAACGGGATTGGCTCAAATCCTCATCTGGACCTGCTCTATGAATGCATCGAAGAACTGGA
Organism: Bacteroidales bacterium; assembly: GCA_040768485.1. Lineage (GTDB taxonomy): Bacteria > Bacteroidota > Bacteroidia > Bacteroidales. The sequence continues at coordinate 43,987 of JAXGMU010000021.1, read as the reverse complement.
TGACTTTAACAAAGCCATTATCCTGCTGTACCTTGATGGATACAAGCATGAAGAGATAGCGGAAATAACAGGCATTTCCAGGTCGAATGTGGGAACCCGGATTTTGAGAATAAAAGAACAACTAAGGATCATGGCAAATTCAAAAAAGCTGTATTATGGAACTTGATGAATTAAAAACGATCTGGACCCAGCATGAAAAAATACTTGTTGAGAATACTGCGCTGAACAAGCAACTGCTTAAGAAGCTGCTGACCGTGAATGCAGGAAGACGAATCGATTGGTTAAAGATTCGGACACTGGCCGCTGTGATCTTGCCCTTGCCCTTATACATCTTTATCGTGATACCACGCATCCGGTTTTCTTTTGAATTTGACGTAATGGTCGGTTTAATCCTTTTCGCATCGATCTCAGTGGTTACATATATATGGGCAATCAAGTTATATTTGATGATCGAGAGGCTCAATCCCGACGGGCCAATAACCACCGTAAGCAAGCAACTGAAAATAGCTGAAAGGTACAAGCTGAAGGTTACACGGTATGGCTTCATCCTTGCCCCGTTTATGATCATTGGAATATTCCTGTCCGCCGGCATTCCATTTCTTTCGTCAGCGATGATCCCGTTTTATGCGCTGGTGGTAGTCGTATTCCTGATCAGCTTGTATGTCCGCTCCAAACACGGATTGGCAGCACAAATCAGAAAAATCGACAGGGAGATAGAAGGGATTGCAGAACTTGAACTTGAAATATAAGTTTTGGTGGATGACGTCACCCTGAAATCCCGGATACCGGCTCTTCATCTAAGAAGGGTGATTGAAATCCTAAGAAGGTGGAGCGCATCAGGGTCAGGCCCTCATCGCAGGAATCAATCATTTGTTTCCGGCACCGGCCTGGCCGTAGGTTCCACATCTGCAAGACCGATATGTTCAAACCGGTGCGGCGGCTACAGCAGCGCGTTCTCCAACTCTCCATTCAAAATATCCTCAGACAGGATGCCCCCCGGAACGCCTGAGCACTGTTATTCCTTGGTCCAGATTCTTGTATTCAGGTTCATTTCGCGGACGATCAAAGAGATAATATTCAGGTGGAGGTACATCTGCTCCATGTCGGCAAAGTTTACCCCTGCCTTGAGAATTCTCGGTTCGAACAGGTCTTTGGAAAAAGAGATCGCAATATAGACCCTGGACCCGATGAAAGAGAAGTACATTTTCTTTTTCAGTTGATTCCGGATATCAACCATGGCCTCCATCATCGCCGGGGTTAAAATGTAGCGGGCTTCGATCTGGTCGTCCGAATATACCACAAAGTGTTTCTCAAACGCAGTGTTCTCAAGTTTTACCAGTTGCCCTCTCGAATCGTTCCTCTGCAGCTTTTGTCCCCATTTGCCAAAAAGCTTCTCGGCAACATCGGGCAATACAAAAGTCCTTCCGCTGATCGTTTTATTGAATTCGGCATGGGCAAACATTCCCTTGAATATGGTGCTCCACTGCTCTCTTGAATGCTGTTTGCCATCCACCGATTCCGTTTTATACTCCGTATGAATTTCGGACAACCTGAAATCAGTTTTTTCGATGGTCCCCCGGATGAGATCATCCCCCCTGAACCGATCCCATTTCGTCGGAAAAAGCCCGCTTTGGTCATATTCCAAAGTGCTTATGGCAGCAGCTGGTTCATAATTCCAGCCAGGATCGATCAGCTCAACGACTTTTTTTACAACATTGCTCTTGAAATCCTTTTTGTAAACGTTTGTCTTCTTGCCTGCAAGCACCATTGAAATAATAAACAGGGCAATTGACAACATACCAAAGCCCACAGGGATACCTCTGCCATCACTGACAATAAATGAAAGAATCCCTGCAAGGATGAAAAATGTGGAAACTGCGTAGCGTACCAGTAATTCTTTCCGTTTGGATTCCAGTGCCCGCAATTCCTGACTCAGACCTGAATCATACAACTCCCTTATGGTTTTCGAACCATCCATAAGAGATCCTTAGAACAATTTGGCAATGTCGATATTCTCTCTTTCAGTTTCAGGAATAACGAATACTTCTTTCTGTTCCATGCCCATCCTGTTGGCGATAAGGCTATTGGGAAAAATCTGGATCCCGTTATTGTAATCCGTCACAACGGCGTTGAAAGTACGCCGGGCTGCAGAAATTTGAGATTCGACCTCATTCAGGGACCTTTGCAGGTTCATAAAGTTTTCACTGGCTTTCAGATCCGGATAGTTCTCCACAGCCACCATAATCCCCCGGATCGCTTCTGAAATCTTATTGTCGAGGGAGATCTTCTCGTTCATCGACAGATTCGGATCGATGGCAGAGGCTCTCAGTTCGGTAACCTTCGTTAAGATCTCCCGCTCATGCTTTGCATACTCCTTGACCGCGGAAACCAGGTTCGGTATCAGGTCGTAGCGTTTTTTTAACTGGGCATCGATGCCACCAAAAGCGTTGTCCACTTCGTTTCGCCTTCGGATCAGACCGTTGTATATGCCGACCAGGATCAGGGACAGGACCAGGATTACTGCAATAACGATGATCAATGTTGTATTCATGGTTCAGTATTTTGTGTGGTTAAATTATCAAAAATTAGGAACGCTGCGTCACTTGGTTTGTGTGAAATTGGATGTAAAAGATAATAAAAAGATCATTTTCCATTGAAGAAAATTCGCATTGTTACAGGAGGCCGAAGAGATCGCAAAACTTGAAATGGATTCCGGTATGGAAACGTAATCAATTATGCAGGCTTCTGTTTTTTTTTCGAATAAATAGCGAACCATCCGGGGATGCAAAGCGTTACTGATCGAGTACGGACTTTGATTTGAAACGTGGCTTCCCTTTCACAGCAAAACGATCATGGCATACTGGTTAACGCAAATGTTTATCCGATAAAATGAAAACAAAGAATCTGAGCTTATTTTTAATTCTGGTATTCACATCTGCCTTTGGATGGGCCCAGAATCCTTCCGTGGAAATTGCATCAAAAGATAATAACCTGAAGATCAGGGGAATTGCCGAACTAGGTTTTCTGGGAGTGCTGAGTCACCAGGTTCAGTTCAGCAACAGCGGGACCTACATCAATTATGTGAATGAAGGCGGACAGGATGTATTGTTTCCGGTAAGCAGGCTGTCCCTGGAGCTGGAGATCAGGGAGAGACATACCCTGACCTTCCTGTACCAGCCCCTTCGGCTTGAAACGACAACGACGCTGGTAAGAGACCTTGTCATTGACGACCTGCTTTACCCTGCCGGCACAGGGGTCAATTTCCTATACAACTTCCCCTTCTACCGCATCAGTTACATGAAGGAACTGGCCCCCGGCAGTGAAAAATTCGACTTTGCCCTGGGGGCATCGCTGCAAATCCGGAATGCGACCATCGAATTCGAATCGACGGACGGCACCCTGTTCCGTTCCAACAGGGACATCGGTCCGGTTCCGGTGCTGAAATTCCGAACCCGCTATACGATCAATAACCTGACATACACTGAAATTGAAGCGGATGGATTTTATGCGCCCATCAGTTACCTCAATGGCAGTGACAATGAAGTTGTCGGGGCCATCCTGGATGCAAGCCTGCGCCAGGGTCTGAATATTACAGATGAAGTCGGGGCATTTCTGAATCTCCGCTACCTGGGCGGTGGTGCGGTGGGGACCTCCGATGATGAACCGGGACCGGGCGACGGGTATGTAAAGAACTGGCTGCACTTCATGACGGTGACCTGCGGTTTCGTTTACGCATTCCCTTCATTCTGAATAAGATCGATAAATAAATGACGTCAGTATTTCACAACCTTCCTGGTCACCACATATTCCAGCGACCTGACCGTGATGAAATAGATGCCTTGCGCGAAGGGTGTGAGATCTACCTGACGATTGTCCCCTTCGACCTTTGTCGAATAAAGCAACTGTCCGTCCAGGCTTGAAATCCAAACGGTCCACGGGCCCGCTTCAGTTGTTTCAAACACAATCATCCCGGATGCCGGGTTTGGATAAATCTTGATATTACCCTGCCGGGCTTCAGGTATCCCGGTGCTGATTGACAGATTAGAGGCAGTCTACAAGCGCTATCACCTGACTTC
>JAXGMU010000021.1:0-39901 GCA_040768485.1 Bacteroidales bacterium | reverse complement strand
ATCACGTGGACCAACATATATTAATTCATTATCCTTATAAGCGCAAAGTAATTCGTAGTATGTAGGGGACTCGAAGTCACGGATCATGATATCTGTCCCAACACCTTCAATAAAACATCCATAATTCCAGGCGAGAACAACATTTTTACCATACTGGTTGTATGCGATTTCCTCGACTTTCACCTTTTTGTCATAATTTGAATCGATCTTGTTAGGTATCAAGAATGTGTCATTTACATCCAGGCTGAGATCCATAATCAGATAATCTGCCGTGTCCTCCAGATACCTTACCCATGCCCTGCCGGTCATTGTGTCCTCCCTGATCATCCCCACGATTCCGGAAACCATTCCAACTTGATAAGCGTCCTCATATAAAAACCGATAATTGATATCATTAATCAGGGTATCACCATATGCTTTATAGATCATGGTATAAAGAAAGTCCGCCCACTGGTAGCTCGTGAGATAATTCCATTGTGTGGTATCTCTTCCAAAAATGGATCTATAACTCTTCACAGTACCGGCAAAGCAATCTGAATACACCGGATTCCTGTACCTGACCTCCCCATTTTCACTGAAGCACACATGCTCCCAGAAATGAGTGCCACAGGTGGGAATATCAGAGACATGCCCTAACAAACCATTCTTGATGCTCCCGATGCCTTCCACGATAAGATCCGGATTGTGATAATACCAGCCATTGTCGACCGTGTACATCTTCCTGTATTCCCCGTCTATCTGAATGGAATCTGTTTCCAGGACAATGGAACGGAAGGACCCGTTCTCCGTGTGGTCTATGGTATCACCCACACGGGCTGTGAAGTCATACAGCAGCACTTCCTCTGACAAATCACTTCCCAGGAATCCCTGCCCGATATAGTAAATCTTTCTTTCTGACTCCCTGATGGCACCCACAGTCTCAACCACCGGATCGACCAGATCACCCTTCTCCAGGCAAAGCCTGCCATAGGTTAGATCATTGATAACCGTGTCCCCATGAAGCGCATACCGCAGGAGGAAAGTATCCGGCGGGCTGTCGTTGTCACAGGTCGTCAGGAGGTAAATGTTCCATTGGGCATCTTCGGCAGGAAACGGGAAGTACTGCTGCCCCTGGAGCGACATACTGCAGATCAAAAGGATTACCGGGGCAGTTGCCGGGATTTTCATCTCTTTTTACTTGAGTTAGTCAGGATTTAATCTGACAATCAGGTATTAAAATATTATTTAAATTCGAAACAAAACAAATAATTCGATGAAAGCTTTACGATCACCATGGAAAATAAGCGGAATTGCCGGAATTCTTTTTGTCGCATTGTCTTTTATCGCTTCCGGTATCAATATAGAGCCTCCCGCCTACAATCAAGAAATTTCGGCATTTGCAGGGTGGTTCTCGGAAAACGGAGAGTGGTACCGCTTTGGTCATGTTCTTGCAGGTTTGGCTTTTCTTCTGTTTTATTTTCCTTTTTATGCAGGATTCTGTGAAATACTCAAGAAGGCAGAAGGAGAACCAGCTATCTGGACAAGAGTTACGTGGGCCGGTGCAATTATGTCTCCTGCAGCAGGCACAATTGCCGGTGCGTTTATCATGGGAACAGCATTGTTAAACGGCAATGCACCCCCGGAAGTATCCCAGTTTGGCATGGCTTCGAATTTTTACGCATACACGGTTTCCGGAGCTTATGGCGGAGTTGCCATGATTGGTTCAGCCATCATCATCTTAAGAACCGGGATTTTTAAACGCTGGTTAGGCTGGGCCGGTTTAATCATTGGCTCTGCAGCCATCATCAGTATTGGAACATTTATTGAAAATAATCCCCGGGGATTATTTGCATCAATCAGCGGCTTTGCCTGGTTGGCTTATTTTCTCTGGATTGCGGTGCTATCGATTGAATTGATCAGAATGCGTGAAAACAGATCAAGTCCTGACTGATTCAAATGATTACTTCTTTACGCAGGGGAATTCCACGGTATATAATTTTACTCCATCACTTCTTCTGAGCCAGGTTTTAAAGGTTCTTTTGTTTTCTTCCAGCAGAATAACCCTGGCACCATTCAGAGGCAGGTCGCCATACGAGTTGCCTCCGGAGAAGTATCCGTAACCCAGGGCAATTCCATATAATTGTGCGACATAGTTATTATTGTGGTCATGACCGACGAAAGCCCCCAACACGTTTCCCTGCAAAACCATTTCAGAAAACATACCTGTGTTAATAACAGGGGAACACTCTTCTTCCATACGTACCCCAATTTTAAAATCACCTTCATGGAATGCCTTTTTATATTCCGGCAATGGAATATGAAAGAATAATAAGCATTGAACGTCTTGATTTTCAGTTAACCATGATTGATTGGTTCCTGCAAACCATCTTATCTGAGAATGGTCAAACCATCCATAGCCATCAATTCCTTTATCCTTGGCTAAAGAATAGCTTCGGGAGTCCATGCAATAAATCAGTTTCTCAACAACTCCATCAGAGTTATATACAGGTAATACGTAGTTCCCGACTCCTTCTACTTCATCACCTCCTTCGTCATCAATCATACAATATGACCTGTCAGACAGATAATTTAATAAATCCATCCTGGAAGTCTGCGCTTCGTCATCATGGTTCCCAAAAGTAACAGCATAAGGAGTTTTGAATTTATTTAAGAGATTGGTTAAGGTATCCCAACTTGCTATTGTTGGCCAATTTTCTCCACTCCCGGTTACTATATCACCTGTAAGTATTACTAAATCAGGCTTTTCTGCCTCCATTATTTTTTCAATGTTATCAAGCACTTCCGGAGACCTTTTTCCTCCTGAATAGAAATGGGTGTCGGTAAACTGCACTATCTTGAATTGCTTATCACCGTTGAAATGCAAACGCTCCTGAGCTGAGAGATTTAAAGGATAGATGTGTAATATGATAAAATACACTATGATGGGAAAAAACCGGTTGTTTATTTTTGAAGGTGCATTGTTCATGTCAACAATCATTTTGTGTCGATTCATATTTAATCTGTCAGTTCCTTGTTTTTTACCTGAAACTGATGTTCAATTGTTCCTCAGTGCGGAAATAACATATTACCGCCTGTTGTGGGCAGATGCCCTATTAATCTTGATCATCTATTCCCATTACGGTCATCAACAAAAAATCAAGGCATCTTGAATAGTCCAGTTCTTCATATTCAAGACCAATCTTTCTGATATTAGCATAATAATCATTCAGTCTTTTGTAGTAATTTTTTTCCAATTGAACTGAGATTGCCTTTTTCCCAAGCTTCAAAATCAGAAACCACTTTTCAATCAGTCGCGCTGTACGTCCGTTACCATCTTGAAATGGATGGATTTTAACGAAAACCAAATGCAGCAAAGAAGCGTAATAGAATATCTCAAATGGATCTAAGTCATTTTGATGTAACAAATCAATATCATAAAATAATTTATCAAGTTCAGGTTTAACGATTTCAGGGCTTGCCGCAACATAATCGATTTTATCATCACTGTTGATGACAAACATTGGATTTTCTCGTATCAATCCTTGCTGACTCTCAGGTAAAAGGTTTTTACTTAGAATAGAATGTGCTTTTTGAACATTTTCAAGAGTTAAAGGATGATCCTCGATGAAATCATAGGCAGCATATAAATCATCTGCCCTTCTTGTATAGTCTGCTTTGAATTTTACGTTTAAGAATTTATGTTTGAAATAACTATCAAAATCTATATCCTCTCCCTCAATCTTTAATGAATAAACAGATGAAACAGATTTATAAAACTGAAAGTAATCAACTGGCATGTCATACTCTTTGATTCTATCAATTTTATCTAAAGGAGATTCTTTTACAGCATTTGTATAATCACCCAGAAATTGATCAGTCAGGATCTTAAATTCCATTAATACTCATTTTACTCAAAGATAAAGGTCACATTGAATTGATCATTAGGGATTTTAACATTTTACGGTTTCACTATCCCAGTTATGCTTTCCCGGGACGATATCAAACTCTCACCCCGATCACCAGTATATCGTCAATCTGAGAATGATCACCCATCCAATCTGTGATGGTCCTGTCCAGGATTTCTTTCTGTTCCAGCATGGGCTCCCGGTGGATCTTCAAAAGAAGGTTCTTGAAATTTTTACTCATGAACCTCTTGTTGTCCTTGCCACCCTTCTGATCGACAAATCCGTCCGAAAACAGGTAAAACACATCCCCGTAAGCCAGCTGAATATCCTTGTTCGTGAAGGTGTTAAAACTACCCTGGTAATATCCCAGGGGCATCCGGTCAGGTTTTATTTCGTTCAGTTTCGGCCTGCCATTTGATGCCTGGATGATGTACAGGGGATTGTTGGCCCCGGCATACTGGATCATATTGGTTTTCTGATCAATCACACAGAGAGCCATGTCGATCCCGTCCTTTGCTTCATCCGGCTGGCCATGCTGCCGGAGGGAATCTTTGATCTGGCGGCGCATTTCATCCAGAACCTGGCTGGCCTTGGTAATTTCCCTTCTCTGCACAATCTCATTCAGATAACTCATTCCCAGCATACTCATGAGTGCCCCCGGCACCCCGTGTCCCGTGCAATCGGCAGCTACCAGGATGATATACTGTTTCACCTGCTTGATCCAGTAGAAATCGCCGCTTACAATATCCCTGGGCCTGTACAGGATGAAACTGTCATTCAATAATTCTGAAAAGTAGGTCTCGGGCGGTAAGATGGCTGCCTGTATTCCCTGGGCGTAGTTGATGCTGCTGATGATCTCATCCCTCTGGCGACTGGTTATTTCATTCAGTTGCTTCAGTTCTTCATTCACCATGATAATTTCGTCATTTCTCTCTTTCAGTTCCGAACTCTGTTTTTCAAGCAATGCCTGGCGTTCTTCGAGGGCTGCGGTAAATTTCCTGGAGCGTTTCAGGTTGCTGTAATACAGGGTGACCAGTCCTATGGCCAGGATCAGGATGATACCCAACCCGATAATTACAATCGTCTGTATCAGCTTATTCTTCTCCAGTACATCCACCTCGGCCTGTTTCCTCCCTACTTCAAATTCAGTACGCAGGTCGGCCATTTTCCGGACACTCTCGATATTTTGTATGCTATCGTTAGCGACGATAAATCTCGATTGATAGTAATAGGCACTGTCATACTTGCCGGAAATGCCATACAGCTGCGCCAGCAATAGGGATGCATCCCGCTGGTAAGTCGGAATATCCGTTATATTCAACGCCCTGGAAGCATAGGTAATCGCCTGTTCGGTTTCGCCCTTCTGGCGAAGGATATTTGCGTATCCAATCATGAACTCGGTCACAGCCCTCTCATCACCATACAGGGCAAGGGAATCAATGGCTGTCAGAAGATATTCCTCGGCTGTTTTAAATTCTGATAACCTGGAATGAACCAGCCCCAGGTTGCCAAGACAGACGAAATACGTGTAGGCCGCATAGGGATTGTTTAACTTTTCGAACAGATCAAGTGCTTTGGTGAATACGGTCAGAGCTGAGTCATACTGTCCGTTGCTGTAATCCGAGTACCCGAGATTGTGAAGGGCATAAGCCAGGCTGAGGGAATCCTTTACCCGGTCAAAGATCTCAATCGCATTCTGAAGGTAGCGTTTTTCATTTTCATGGTTCCCCTGCAGGTTATATGCCTCAGCCATTAACAAGTAGGCGTGTCCCAGCTTTGATCCGGCATCTTTTTTTTCAAAATAGTCCGCTGCCTGGATAAAACATTCCAGGGCCAGTGCAAATTTACCGGCATCGAGGTATGCTTCGCCTTTCGCAAGATAAGGCAGGGTAGGCATCATATCCAGCTTTTCAGCCAGTTCTATTGCCTGGTCAGCATAGTGGATTTTTCTTTCGGCATCATCCAAATCCTGGATAACCCGGCATAGCATGTCATATTTCTGCCGTTCATCCCCGACCAGGTCATTATCTAATAGATAGAGCAGGCTGTCATCGGATTGCCCCTTCATAACATCCGGAGAACCAACCATCATGAAACAGGCAACAAAAACAGCTGAAGCAAGGCGATGATGCATTGATTTATCAAGAATTGCCCCAACTAAGAGGGATCCTTAAATAAGGATCGACTGTCCAGGTGTTATCTTCTCCATCCGTAAATTCAATCTCGTATTTCTCCGTGCCGGGTACTGCATCGGACGGTATCTTAAGCTTAAACAGACCTTTTATTTCACTGGCTTCTTCCCTGAATATATTCCCATCTCTTCGTACCGGGCGAATGTAGTTCACTTCCTTTATTCCGCTTTGATCCGCTTTTTTCCAGACAACCGTATAACCGGGCTGAACATCGGTATACAGGCTGTCGACCACTTTCTTTTCAGGGTGCTTTCCATTATACATTTCAAGGTGCATCCCCCCCTCCTGTGGTATAGCTTTCAGAAAAACCTCCACTTTTGTGGAGTCATTTTCCACGTTCGCAGAGCCATCTGTTTTTTTATGACCTCTGTGACAACCGGCTGTAATCAGGACTGCACTGATACATACAATTGCTGCCTGGAGTGCAAGATTTCTTTTCATTTTTATCAGGTATTTAGGTTATCATTTAAAGTCGCCCGAACCGATTGAATAATGCGAGAGGATCAGGGGAAAGTATTCCCCTAAAAAATTAGTTCCCAGTCAATTTGACCTGATCTGAGATCAAAGTTAACCATAAGCCGGACACAAGTCAAGTCAGGCAGGTTTTGGTCCTTGTAAGTTGTTCAATCCCTGCTTCATGGACCAGCAACCGTTACAGGTCCTATCCCATGAATGAATCGGATCACCTCTTGACATTTTTTCTTGTGCGGGGAGTCATACCCGCGTCCAGATATCATTTTGGGTTCTTTACCTTAAGGTGCAATTGCACTATATTTGTTTTCTATATTTTGATATTCTCAGTATATAAAAAGAAACGTATCTGCCTTGAAAGAGGGATTGAGACGGTTCATAATTCGGTGTAACTGGGTTAATAGTAGGTTCATTTGTTACCTTTCCTACTGTAAGTATTATTTCAAATGAATGCAGAGGTATCATGATTGGTCTTGTCTATTATGCTAAAGAGCTACATGGTATTCAAATTGGTCTTATAAATATTGCTGGCAACAACAAAATCCTAAAGGTTTTGCAAATTATTAACTTTCATTCCGGCGAATAATCGTGGAATACAGTTATGCCATGATCAGAATTAAGAAATTCCCGTCGTTCGGTTCGCATCATACTTTCAATCATAAGCTACATGAGCTCTTGTAATCCTTTTTCTTGGTTTATATGCTTGATAAATACTTCAGATAGCTGTTCCTATGTAAAATCCATGGTCTTCTTGGTTTTAAGTTTTGCATAGCATATTTGTCCAAATATGTTGCATGAGAACAGTATTGGATTCACAAAACGCGTTTCACATATTGTATTTCACACGTTGCGAAATAATAATAAAATAGTTAAATTTGTAAAAAACTCATTATGAACCCGTTTTTAATCAAAGGTTACAAAAGTCCCCAATACTTCTGTAACAGAGAAAAGGAAACCGAAAATCTTATTTCAGCAATAAAAAACAATCAGGATATTACGTTGTATGGTTACAGGCGTTTAGGGAAATCTGCATTAATTCACCATGTATTTCATAAGCTCAATAAAGAATATGTGTGTATCTATGCTGACATTTGGGGAACAAGTAGTTCAGAGGAGTTTACTAAAGAACTTGCAAACGGGATCATAAAAAGTAAGATCTTTTCAAAGCGAAAACTGACAGAAAAACTGACAACTTTCTTAAAATCGATTGGAGCATCATTCAGTATTGGCATGGATGGGTTGCCATCCGTTAATGTTGTTTACAAAGAGCGAAATCAGGATTTCAAAAACCTGGAAGACATATTTCAATTTCTGAATCAACTGAACATATCAATTGTCTTTGCAATAGATGAATTTCAAGAAATAAAAAAATATGGCAACCAGATACCGTTTGAGGCCAAGCTAAGATCTCTTACACAGCAGAGCAATAATATTGTATTTATTTATAGCGGCAGCGAGCAGCACCTGTTGAATGAAATTTTTAATAAATACAATATGCCCTTTTATCAATCAACACGAATGATGTCAATTGGGAAAATAGATAATGATGTCTACAAAAAATTCATCATAAAAAAATTTAAGAGAAATAACCGTGAAACAAAAACAGAAATAATAGATTTCATACTGGAGATTTCACATGGTCACACCTATTATGTACAAGCGATCGTAAACTTCTTATACAGTCAGGAAATCCCCCCTTCTTCATTGCAAAAATTCGAATTGACATACATGAATTTTATAGAGGAAAAAGGTGTTTTTTACAGTGAGCTTCCTGAATTACTGACGAAACAACAATTTTCCGTTTTGAAGGGAATCGCGAAAGTAAGCCAGGTTGAGAACCCAAATTCGGCTGATTTTATGGAGATTGCTAACGTCCGCAACCCCAGTAGTATGTTCCGGGCTATTAATTCGTTATTGGACAAACAACTTATTATAAAAGATGATAATAAAATGAGATTGTATGATGTATTCCTGGAGCATTACTTGAGATATACACTTTGATATCATTTATAACAGGTATATAAAACAGTACCAGTAAAAACAGAACAAAATGATACATTCTTCATTTGAATTAGTCAAGACTTGATATGACTTTTACATGTTATATCACATATTAGCCAATTATGAAAGCCAGTATTCCATATAAATCTCTCCCGGGTTTGACAGTTGATTTTTTCAGAAAACTTACAATCAGGCACATAAGTCCCCATTGTTACGTTTGTGACACTACATTTTGGGTTATTTGGCGATCATTTTCGGGGGGATCCTCATGCCAATTGCCTTCATAAGGCTTGCGGCACTGGCCGGGATGTTGTTCCTTAACCAGATGGTCCGTCATCCGCTCCAAAACCAGCATGGATTCCAGAATACAGGTATTGTCAATATCGATTTCCCTGGCAAGGTCAAATATGTTGTCCGTCTCAAGATGTTTGTTGATGGCCTCTGCCAGCTCTTCAAGCTTGTTTTTTTCCTGCCGACACGATGATAGCAGCAGGCGCTGCTTTACCTTACCGTCCTGTCAATTGAATGGATCAGAATGCCTGAACGGACTTCGTGGCAATTGACCGATCTGCTTTAATTCCGCAACTGTTTCATCCACTCCTTTTTTGTGCCGATAAAAAAGATGGAGGTGGTGCGTACGGGCATATCGATGGTAACCTGACTGGTTTTTTCGGCTATCAGCTTATCGTTGTACACGTCGTAAAGGGTGACGGGTCTGGGGAAGTTCAGGGTCCTTTCGCCTCCCCTTACCGCGTGAATGCTGATGAATGATTTGTTGACGTAGGTTCCGTCGTCCACATTGTTGTAAATGTGCACACCCGATCTTTCGGCGATCGCCCTGAGTACTTCGTGTGAAAGTTTCGGGGATGCGGTGTAATAGGTCTGCACTCCGTTGATTTCCTTGAATACCAGTCCGGGCTCATCGAACCCGTAGAGGGTCCCCAGTGTCAGGGCCGAGGCGTCATCTGCTGCAAGCACCGGCCCGATCTTCGCCTGTGTACCGTATCTGAATCCCCTGTACAATGAGGGGAACATTGTGCTTCCCTGTTCATTCAGCTCGACATACAGAGGGGCCTTATCCTCGATAATTTTCAGTCTGATCCCGGTAAGCTTTTTACAATTGGCGACATCCACCCTGTCGGTCATCAGGCCCGGGGCGTACACCCATAATATGGATTCAGCGTTGCCTTTCTGCAATTCTTCGATCAGTTTCCGGTTGGAATCAGTTACATGGAACAGGTTCAGCATCACATACATCTTATACTGATTGGACTTTCCGATATCATCGACCATGATCCAGTCGACCGGTGCGCCGATCCTGCCGAATTCAAGCGGTTGCTCCAGGATCAGGGAATTGTAAAGTTCTCCGCTGAGCCCCATGTAGAGCAGGCTCTTTTCATCGACGACCACCGCCACCTCCGCAACAGAATTCCGGTCGAACCGGACACTGTTGGACCCGATTTCGTTCAGTTTACCGATCATCTCCATGGCTTCCGGTGAGTCGAACCAGCCGCCTCCCATATCGAACCACCAGCCGGCTGCGCCATGATGCACCTGTGCCGCCGTCTGTCGCTTCTGCTGATTGATGGTGGTCTCCAGATCGCGGGGACCCGTCCAGCCTTCCACCCATCTGGAAGCAGGTGTCAGGTATGTATAATAATCATTCTCGTCCCACCACAGCTTCCCTGCCAGCTGGACCGACCGGACGGGCGCCCTGTACGCACTGTAACCGGCACCAGGTTCCCGGAACCAGTATCCCGAGGGTGCTGTCAGAAAGTCGATATCCTCACAGTTCAGCAGGCTCCTGGTTGCACAGTATCCTTTATCGTTGGCACCGAGTATATATCCGTAAAAGGCACCGGTAAATGCCTCGTTGGCGGTTTCCTGCTTCACGACCCTGCAAAAATACCCGATGGTCCCGGCGATCATCTCGCTCTCAAAGTCCCAGCAATCCACCACATGCATGCTTCTGCCCGGATCATAGAAACTGAACAGCGTATTGTTCTGCCGGTCGCGCTTCGACACAATGGCGGCATTGTCGAAGGTGACCGTGTCATTGTGCCACGCAGCGCGCAGGGCATCCGCCGTGCTGTACTTCTCCCGGAGCCATTTGCGGAATGCCCTGGTCTGGTGTACACTGTAATCCACGAAATCTTCCTGCGGGGTATTGAAAAACCAGTTATAATAGGGGTAGTAGTACCATTCATCGGTACCTCCGGAAGCAAGGTGATAACCCACAACATGCGATCCCCAGGATTGACTCTCTATGTGTTGAATGAACTTCTGCAGGCAATATCCCATATCCTTCCTCCACTTTTCCGATGCCCAGGACGGGAGCGTGGTTCCGTTCCTCCACCCGCGCGTGGGCTTGAATTTCTCCCCGTCATGATATACCATCACTTCATCCGGGTTGTCCGCCAGCCACCAGTCCGGCGCAAACAGGTACACACGCGGGAAGATCAGGGCATCCGGGTTGACCCTGATGATGACATTCACGAGGGAATCAAAATCGCTGAAATCAAAGGAATCAGGAGTGATCCAGGACCTGTGCAGGTTGATCTTGAATGAGACAAACCGCACACCCGCTTCACCGAAATCCCTGAAATATTCTTCCCGCGGACGGTAGGTCATATAGGTCATGCCTGCATCCGGCTCCCCGTTGACCATCAGGGTGGGCATTCCCATGTGGTCGGATAGCCTGACTGAATAACCTGCTTCTGACTGGGCAAAATTCAACTGTGTGAAACAAGCCACGGCCAAAAGTATCATCACTGTCTTTTTCATTTTATTCCTGATTATTGATTTAATCAAATAACTGCCTGGATCATCGTACCGCCACATCCCATACCTTGGCACGCCTCGATTTTCCTTCCGGGCCTTCGATGTTCAGCACGACAATGTATTTCCCAGCTTCGGCATAAGCGTGGACCGGGTTTTGCTCCGTTGAAGAGGTGCCGTCGCCGAAATCCCATTTCCAGGAGGTGATGTCACCTGTCGATTCATCCCTGAAGGCGACCAGTCGCCGGTCCATATCAATCACGATAAATGACCATTGCGCTTCGATCTTTTTCGCCAGGAAAGGTTCCGGCGGCATCAGCTGAAAGGTCCTCAGGTGGGATGCATCGCCATACATGGTATGTTCATCTGAGAGGTTCCAGAACCCGCTCCTGCGCTCATCGTAATCGATGATGGCCCAGCACAGACCTATTTTCTTTCCTTCTTGCAGGACCGATTCGACCGCCCTGACCGGGCCTTCCGCTCCGGCATAGTCAAATGGGGTGATCCAGAATTCCAGTGTAAGGTGTCCCGGTTCACCATGCTTAAAATCATAGGACCAGGCGGCATTGGCATACGGAAGCTCCTTGATCCATGGCTGGCTGCCCCAGGCCAGGCACCAGTCCTGGCCCACGGCAGGGGTGTAAATATGATAGTTCTGTGCATGGACCCCGTGGTAATTGAAATATGCCTCCCATGAGTCCTTCAGCTCCGGATTCGGGTGGAACTCCTCGATGAGCGGTCCCCCGGAGCGGTCCCCGTCGACAACCAGTTCAAATATGTCGTGGCGCAGCCCGGTGCCTGCAAAGTTCCAGTAATCATCATAAGCCTGGTACAGGAAATAGAGGTGGTTCATTCCTTTTACCCAACCCACCCGGACCTTCACATTCAGATTGCTTGTGTCCAGGGACGTATATCTTTTCAGGGTTTCAGTCAGGTATTCGTTCCCGACAACATAACTGTCCGGTACCATGTTCCAGTCATCCGCGCTGCCATCGATCCGCGGGATCCGGTCCGCAGGGAACTGGAAGATCTTAAAAAGTGTATCCTCCTGTGCCTGCAAGGATTCCAGGGTACCGATCACAAGGATGGCGATGAAAAGATTTCGAACGTCCCTCATATGTACGTGTAATTCGCGATGATGAAATATTTAAATCCGGTGCACACTGATTCAGGGTGTTGTCACTTCATTCAAAGCGATCACCGCATTGAGGTTGCCTGAGGACAGTTCAACGGCTTTTCTCAGGTTCTCCAGGGCCTGCCCGGTATCACCCAGTCCTTTATGTCCCAGTCCCTTCAGCACATATGCATCCGACAGCCTGGCATTTTCGGCCTCCCGTGCCCCGAATTTGGCAAAGAAGTCCACCTCTGACGAGGAAGCCCTCCTGATCTGCTCCTCCCCTTCGGCAACCAGGGAACTGAATATTTCAGCGGCTTCCTTCTTCCTTCCAAGATGAAGGTTGCCCATGCCCTGGTAGTAACTGATATAGCCCGACCGGGCCGACTCCATTTCGGTGCATGAGGTGAACATCTTTTTTGCCATTGCTTTTTTCCCCCCGGCCTCATAGGCCAGTCCGAGGTAATAGTTAACCTGGATATTCCTGTTCCCGGACCTGCTGCCACTGGCTTCCTCCTCCGGCAATTGCGCCTTCAGCAGGGTCTCCACTGCTTGATCATATTCCTTTTCCTCCAGCTGCTGCATTCCGAGTACCAGATATGCATCAATGATGATATCCCTGACCCTCGAACTCCCTTCCCGGTAGCTGAACTGCCTTCCGGCAAGGTATTCAACTGCCCTTTCCGCTTTCCCTGCCAGGGTGAGTACGGCGATCTGACGGGCAAATGCATCATCGCGTCTGCTCACCACTTCATTGTTTCCCTCGAACAACCGGAGACGCTTCTCAATGGGTGCGTTGCTCGTTTCATACAGGGCATCCAGTTCCTCGTAATAAACAGGCTCTTCCTTATTCAGTCCGATGGCCTTTTCATAGGCGGCGATTGCCCTGTGCCCGTCCTCCATGCAGCGATAATATCCCCAGCCTAGATTGCGGTAGGCGATGGAAAGTCCGGGGGCGTGTTCGACGGCTTTTTCCCAATACCCGATCGCCTTTTCCGGTTGCTTGTCATACAGGATATTACCCAGGTAGTAGTATGCTTTTCCGTCGGTCGGATCATACTCCAGGGCGGTTTCCAGGACCCTGATCGTCTCAAGCCGGAACGGAAAGCAATAATCCTCCGGCAGTTGGGATGCTGCAGTGAAATATTTGCCGGCTTCTTCCCTGTTCCCTTTCCGATGCGCCAGGTATCCCAGGTAGTAAGTCACAATGGGGTACTCTCCTTTGAAGCGCAGGAGGACATCCTCCGCTTCCCCCGGAAGTCCGTCATTGAGATACCCTGCCGCCAGCTCAAGATAGTTCTGCTCGAAATCCCTCATGTTCCCGGCCAGGATGTCCAGCCTGCGACCTGCCTCCTGGTTATCTCCCCGCTCCCTGGCAAGAAGGTACGCTTCGTTCGCGGCCCTGAAATCCAGGGGATCTTCTTTAAGGATCGTTTCCAGTGTCTTTTCCGCCTCACTGTAATCACCCGTTTTTCTTTGCATCGCCGCCCTGAAACAGATCGCGCTGTTGTTCCCGGCATTGGTTGACAGGGATACGTTGATCTCTGCAAGGGCTTTTGCATAATCGCCTTTTGCTGCCGATATCCGGGCCAGCTCAAGATAGGCAGGTGCATGGAAGGCATAATCCCAGGCTGCCCTGTGCAGCGTGTCAACGGCTTCGTCGAACAATCCCAGTGCTCTGAGGGTGATCCCCTGCAGGTACAGTGCCTCGCAATCCGACGGCCTCGTATAATCCTTCGCCAGTCTGGTGATGGCATTGCTGAAATGCTTCCTGGCTTTCAGGTAATCCCCGTTCCTGAGCAGGATGTTGCCGACAGAGATATTTGTACGGATATCGAGGGGATCGCGCCGGAGGACTTCAACATAATAATCCATCGGATCGATCCTCGGGTTATGGAACTGTTCAATGCGCCTGCCTGTCAGGTATAGTACTTCGTTATTTGCAATATCCCCGGGCGGGGGAGGTGGCTCTACCGTCTCCGGCAGCTCTTCGGGGTATTCCATTTCAACTGGCTGGTATGATAACAGTATTTCGCCTGTGCCTGCGTCCGACATTTCCGTGTAAAGATCTGTCAGCCTGAATGCCGACCCAGCTTTGATCAGTTCTGTGAAAGCCGATTCCGGAGAGATCCTCACGATCTTTTCGAATATCACGCTGCCTTTGTTTTTCAGTACGATCCTCGCCTGGTCGATTTCCTGTGTGGAATGATAGCCCAGGAAGATCCGGTTCCCCTCCCGCTCTTCCAGGTTGACAGCACCGTTCAGGTTGGCATTCTTAAATCCCCCGATATCCTTTACGGGGTACCAGTATTGCCGGATGATCTTGGTCTCATAGGGTTTGATCCAGCTGTAATCGGGCTGATTGTCCGAATAGGCACCGGTCATGATCTCCACGTAGGGACCTGCATTTTCGGTGAGCCTGGCCTCGGTGGCCTGTCCCCGCGGACCCGAACCCCACTCCCAGAGCTTGGCCCCTTTCACGATATGGTGGTCTCCGATATGCACCGTTCCGGTCTCTTTCCCGTGATCGTAGCCGCCCATGAAATCCTCCTTCAGGTCATGCGCAAAGAATGATGCGGATCCGGGGGAATTCACCCACCAGCTCACGTCGACTCCTTCCGTGAAATCCTGTCCCCGGTAGACTTCTCTCGAAACAGGCCAGTGTGTGAAATCATTTTTTGCATGATAGGTGGCAACCTGCACACTGGGTGGGAAGATCACCTGGTAATCCTTATTTGTATGAACCGCCACATTTGCCCAGTAAAGGAAGGAATGCGTGAAAGGTGTGGGGTTATGGATCTTGATCATCGCTTCGAAATAGGATTTCCCGGGGAATGCGGTGATCCCTGTGGTCCACCTCATACGTTGGCGGGGTTCGGTTTCTCCGATCCATATGGTCTTGCTGCCATCTTCATTTTCAACCAGTTCATAATTGACCGGCAGAAAAGAGGATGCCCGGTGGTGGTGCAGCACGCACCATTCGATTCCTCCTGATACCCACGCACCGAGCATCCCGATATTGGATGGCTTCACCACGTCGTTTTTGTAAATGTAGTTGTATCCGTTGCTCAGGTCTGTCGCATAATACAGCTTCCCCCCGATCTCCGGAGTGACACAGAGCCTGATGTATTCATTTTCAAGCACCAGGGCTTTCCACGCCCGTTCACTCCTTTCCGTACCGATCACGTCATTCATTCCGTAGGGATAGATGACCTTTGAAGCACCCTGGTAGGATCTCCCGTCGAAAAACATCGGGTTCTTATCAGGAGGGGCCACGGCGTAGGTTGGCAGGACCCATTCCGTTTCAGTCAGGCGCACCTGTGCGCAGAGACTCCCGGCGATCCCCGTGAGGATCGCAAGGGACAGGCACAACCGCATGTTTCTCATCACCTTAGGATTGTATGCATTCATTGGGTTTACTTTATATGGATAAGAAGAATTAATTTTTCAACATACGGGCGGCCCAGACATTCGCCGGGTAAAGTTCCACGGCCCGTGCGAACTGGGTCCCGGCTTCCGTACGGCGACCCATACCCAGATAGGCGAGTCCCCGCAGGTAGTGTCCCTGTGACAGGCGGGTGTTCCCGGTCGCACCCCTTTCGAACGACCGGAAAGCATCCCTGTCCCCGGTCCGGCCCGCAAGGTCAAGCAGGGCGGTAAATTCCCGCTTAGCCTCTTCAGTACGTCCCAGTTTGCCCAAGGCCAGGCCTTTTTCATAGTGGAACTCGGTCCCCTCGACCAGTTCCGAAGCGGCCGATTCGTAAGCGGTCCGTGCAGCCTTTCCGTCACCCCTGCCCTCCTGGTATGTCCCCATCAGGTAATTCATCTGCGCCCTCCTTTCGCTGCCCCACCTCCCGATCGGGTAATCCATCGCCATCCGGAGATCACTTATGGCTGCATCGAAGTCGCCTGCACCGGCATTCCGGAGCGAACGGAGGATGAAAGCGTCGCAATACACATCCCTGAGCGTACGGGCCCCTTCGGTTTCGACGAATGTGGTGTTGGTCAGGATATCGATCGCCTCATCATAGTGCCCGAGGAGCACAAGGATTTCCATCTCCCTGAGCAGTGTAGCAGTTTTCTCCATGGCAATCTCGCGGTTGCCCGCAAAGATCTTTTCATACCTTTCCTGCGGAGGCACCCCTGCCTGTTCCAGGATCATGTCATATTCGTACATCAGCCTCGGGTCCTCCCGGTTATTGGCAAAGGCATCGCCGTACAGGGATATCGACCTGCCGAGGTCCCCCCCGTCCTCCTGGGCGGCCAGGGCCAGATTGCGCTGAACGATGTAAAAACTGTCGTCCAGTGAAAGGGATTTCTCCCACATCGCCACCGCCTTTTCCGGCTGACCTTCATAGAACATGTTTCCCAGGTAATAGTATGCCATGGCATCACCGGGGCGATAGCTGATGGCCTCGGTCAGTGCTGCCAGTGATTCGTCCCTGAAAGGAAAACAATAGGTATGCGGCATGGATTGTGCAGTTTCGAAATACTCCATCGCTTTATCCCGGTTATCCAGCTTCGACCAGAAATAACCCAGGTAATAATAGATAATGGGGAATGTATTTCCCTTCTCCGCGATACGCTCCAGCACACCGATCGCTTCCCCGTATAAACCGCAGTTGGAATAAACGGCAGCCAATTCCAGGTAGGAATGTTCCCGGTCCGCCATGATCCTGTCAAGCTCTTCAAGGACGGAACCGGCTTTGCCTTTCTTGTTCCTTGCGGAAAGGACAAGGGCCATTTCGTTCCGTGACTGGTAATCGAGCAGGTCTTTTGCCATGATTTCCCCTGCCAGTTTCTCCGCTTCGTCCAGCCTTCCGAGCTTTCTCAGGACCGCCACCTTGAGATTCAGGGCTTTCAGATTGTTGATGTCCGTGCTGATGGCCCGGTCGATATGACCGAGGGCCCGTTCGAAGTCCCCGTTCCCGCAATCCATTTCGGCGAGCTGGTGGTAAGCCGGAGTGTTCCAGCCAACATTCCAGGTGGCGTCATACAGGTGATCGTAGGCCTCCTTGTTTTTGTTCAGCCTTCTCTGGACAACTCCCAGGTAGTAAAGCGCATCGCTGTCTTTCGGCCTTGTATAGCGCATGGTGATCCTGTCGACCGCCGTCTGCAGGTATTTTTCGGCCTCCGCGTACTTCTTGTCAACCAGGCTGAGAATACCGAGCTGGGTATTCACCCTGTAATCTCCCGGATCACGCCTGAGCGCCTCGTAGTAGTAGGGGTAGGGATCTATGGAAGCATTGTGGAACTGGTCCAGCCGCAGGCCGTGGTAGAACAATTCTTCAACGGATGCGACATTTTCAGGAGCCGGCGGTGTGGTAATGGGTTCGGGCATTGGATTTCCCGGAGGAGGCATGGGCCGGTATTCCATTAACAGGTTATCCGATGCATCCAGGAACGTAAATGTCAGGTCTTCCTTTGCCACAATTCCTTCAATTGTCAGGTCCTTTAAATAGGGATCGAGCGGACTGATATTGATGATTTCGGTGAAGACTTCGCGTCCGTTGTTGGTCACCCGTACCCTGGCATCTTGAAACAGGCGGGTAGCATTCAGCCTGATGGAAACCTCACCGTTCTCCCCGGCAATGAAATTAAGCGCACCGTTTTCGTTCGCCTGGATGAGTCCCCCGAGATCCCGGATCGGGAACCACTTCATGGTGATGTCCTTGCTTTCATAGGGCTGCAGCCAGCTGTAATCCGGCTGGTTGTCGGTGTATGCCCCGGCCATCAGCTCGATATAGCGTCCGCTTGAATCCGTAAGACCGTCATTGATGATCCTCCCTGAAGCATTGTTGCCGTCGGCCCAGTATTTCATCCCCGGGCAAATATGGTGGTTCCCCAGCCATGCCGTTCCCGCCTGCAGCCCATGGTCATATCCACCGAAGAAATCTTCCTGGGGATCCCAGGAGAAGAAGGAAGAAGGAACTATGGTGTTTTTCCACATGCTGATATCCATCCCGGTGTAATCGACACGGTTGTAACGCCTGTCGGCTACTGGCCAGGTGGTCATTTCATTTTTATGGTGCTGGGTCACATATTCCACCGAGGGCGGGAAAATGACCTGGTAGTTGGTATCGCAGTGTACGGAAGGATTGGCCCAGAACAGGAAGGAATTAACATTGGGCATCGGGTTGTAGGGACGCGCCGTCATCTCCACAATGGAAGAGTTCGGGTACATGGTGAACCCGAGATACACACGCATCCTGTGGATATTTTCAGTATAGGCCATCCAGACCGTGGCGCTGCCGTCCGGGTTTTTCTCAATCGTGTAATCCATGGGCGCCACGGTATTCGCGCCGTGGTGATGTGGAAATCCCCATGCATTCCCCCCCGAAATCCAGAAACCCAGCATCCCGATCATCGAAGGCTTGATCACATCGTTCCTGTAAAAGAACTTGTAACCGTTCGATTTGTCATATGCTTCATAAATCCTTCCCCCCAGCTGTGGCATAACCCCGATCTTGATATAGTCATTCTCGAGGTAAACGATGTGATAGTTCCTGTTCTCCTTTACCTGGGTCATGTTGTCGTCCACCGGGTACGGATAGGACCTGCGTTTTACCCCCTGGTGCGCCCCGCCCTCGTAAAACCTCGGCATCGGGTTGGGCGGATTCATCAGGTAGGTCGGTATGGAGATGCTGTCTTCCCACACGGTCAGTTTACCGGTGAGTTTTTCCTGCTTACAACCCGGCAGGGAGAAAAGGATGAGGATAAAGGCGGAAAGCAGGATGAGACCTGCAAGCGGCTTGTTCAAGGTGATTTTTTTCATTTCTGTTCGTTTAACGATATCTTCTGAATGATTTGTATCCCGGTTCTGATCTACCTTTCCAGGATCCTGATGTTTCCGAGTTTATATCTTTTATTCCCGTCATCCCCGTCGTACGGTAATTCCAGGGTGGGAGTACCATCTCTCTTTCCGGCCGAGATAAAGATCTCGCAATCGCCTGCAGGTACATCCCTGAAATTGTCTCTCCGGGGGTCTGTATAAAGGGGTGCGACGGTGAACCGCGAATTTTGCATAAAAGTCAGGGCTTTCCCGGGAGCATCGACCTGAAGATCCCTCAGGTTGAAACTTTCGTCCACCAGGACGGAGACGATTCCCCCTTTCAGATCTTTCATCGTCAGGCAAGGGAATCCGCCCGGGTAGCAGGGTGCCACACCGGCGTTCGCCCAGCCGGCATTGATTTCAAAGGGCACTCCGGGCCTTATCTGCTTCGGCCAGGTGACTGACCGGAGCTGGAGCCGGTACCCCAGCCTCATGTTGATCCGGTCAATGGCATCCCTGTTCTCTTCAAGGAATTCCCTGGGCCACCAGTGGATGGACATATAGCTGGCATGGTATTCCTCAACAGACTGTACGAACAGATCCTTGTCCCAGGCCCCTTTCCTGACAGAGCTTCCGTAATGCTCATGTTCCAGGATTACGGGCAGGGCCGGCCAGAACAGTTGTGCCATTCCGGAGTGAAACCATGGCGCCGGTTTAGCCGTCTGGTCCCAGCTCGGCATAGGCATTCCGTAATTCTGGACCAGGATGCTGTCATCCCGGATCGTAACACCCTTTGAAAATGCATAATCCGAGATCGGGAATCGGTCGCCCGGTGCATCATGCCCCACAAAATCATCGCTGATGCAGAGGAGCGTGTTTTTAAAGTGCCTGCAGTAGATATCGATGTGCTTGCTGATCACATCCAGTCCATATTCGATATGGGTCGAATGTGCCGTATGGCCTTCCCCCCATAATCCGTAATGGCCGATATCGACGAACGCCACATTGGGATTGCCGTCGTACCGCCGGGCCATCGCTGAAATGAAGTTCTCAACTTTCTCAAGGAATACAGGGTCGTTGAAATCAGGTTCCCACAGCGTTTCACCTTCCCTCCTGCCCCAATCGTACCCTTTCGCTCCCGCTTTTTCAACCCACTGTGGAGTGGCATACCGGATCCCGCTTTCCTGCGCGGTGATCCTGAAAGCAACTTTTTTGCCCGCGCTGATCCATCTCTGGGCGGGGGTATCAAGTACCTCCCAGTGATATTTTCCTTCTTCATATTCAATGAACGACCAGGGAATCCTCAGGTAGACGACCGATAATCCCGGGAAATCATCCACCGTATCCGATGGTTCGAGCCTTGACCCGTAGTTCCGGAGTCCGTTCGAATAAAAGTGCAGGGTCCATCCCATGTCGGGATTGATCAGGGCCCTGCCGTGATCCGTGGGATTTACCGTTTCTGTATCATCCGCACGCAACGATCCTGCAAATGGGTGGAAACCCTGAAGATTGGTAAAAACTGCCGCCCCGGCCATTCCTGTCCGGTTAATAAATTCCCGCCTTCTCATATTGAAAGGTATAAAATGTTTTCAATCATGTAAGAGAATAAGAAACGGAATCAGTTTGCGCTGAGGCTGTCCCGTTTCTTATTCTGTAATCGAATGCTCATGGTTTTAATAACCGGGATTCTGTACCAGGTTTGGATTGGATTGTATCTCGGTCGCAGGGATCGGGAAAATGGTCCTGAACGGTTCGCTGTCATAATCCTTCCACTTTGTACGGGATGTCAGGAACTTGCCGAACCGGATCAGGTCGGTCCTGTACCGGCATTCCCACAGAAACTCCTTCGACCATTCCTCCAGGATATCATCCAGCGTCATTTCGGACAGGAGTTCAGGCACGGCAAAATTCCTTGCCCTGACCGTATTGATCAGGTCGGTTGCTTCTGCCGTGCTCCCCAGGCGGTACAGTGATTCAGCTTTTGACATCAGGACTTCTGCATAGCGCATCAGGACGATGTCGTTCCTGCCATATCCTCTTCCCCCGGATACCACGGATTCAGGGTCAGGCACATACTTCACACTGACCAGGCCCTCGTGGTCGGCCGCGTTATTTACATTATCGATCGGGATGATGGTCATCAATGAATCGCCCTGGGGAGATTCCTGCAGGCCGATCAGGATGAGCGACTTCCTGTAATCATTGTCGGCATATGTTTCGTAGTGCTGCATCAAAACACTCGGTCCTCCCCACCCGTTAAAGCTGAAACCATATTTATATTTCAACGGGAGCCTCATGTTCAGCTGGTTGATCCAGTTGCCGCCCCGGTTGGAATCACCGCCTCCCCTGGCATTCCGGTTGATGTTGTCCTGGGATATGGCAAAAATGATCTCAGGACAATTTTCATTTTCCGGCACGAAATTGTCACTGATGCTGGGAGCCAGTGAGTAGACCTCTGAACCGATGATCTCATTGCAGACGTCGATGCAATCCTGCCAGCGGGGGGTGCCGGTGTATACCTCCGCATTCAGGTAGAGGCGGACCAGCATTGCCTGGGCGGTTTCCTTTGCCACGCGCGGGTAATAATTCTGCCTGTTCACGGTACTCAGTGAAGGCAACAATCCAATCGCATGCTGAAGTTCAGATTCAATAAATTCAAACACTTCTGTACGCGATGAATTGGTGGGAAGATTGGCCGGATCGAGAGCTGCCACGGTGACGATGGGTACATTCCCGAAATAATCGCAGAGGTACAGGTATTCCCATGCACGAATAGCCCTGACTTCAGCTGCGATAACATCACCGTTCTCAACGGTGATCCTGTCCAGGATATCCAGGAAAGAATTTGCTGCCGCAATTGCGCGCATCAGGTACTGGTATGTAACGGTCGTCCTTCCATGCGCGGCATCCCAGGTATGCAGGTGGAGATCGAAAAAGACTCCCCCGTCATACCAGGCTCCGTTCCCCCTGGTTGGCACCATCCCGTGATCGGTGGTGCATTCGTTCAGCTGCCATGGCCACCACCAGTTCTCCACGTACATCAATTTCAGGTATACATTGGTCAGCCCGGTCAGCACCTGTTCTTCAGTCTGGTAATATTCCTCGGCGTTGATCCTGTCGTACACCACCTCATCCAGGTCGGTGCAACTGAAACAGAAGCCAAGGATGATTGCGGAAGTTATGATCTTATACTTTTTCATTTTACGATGTATTAATGTTAAAACTTGGTTCAGAAGCCCACGCTGATACCCACGATGAAATTCCTGGGCTTCGGGTAAGCCATGTAATCGATGCCTCCGTTGACCTCCGGATCATACCCGGAATACCTTGTCAGCACAAATAAATTCTGGCCGGTCACATACAGGTACAGGTTGGAGAAAACACTGTTCGGGGCAAGATTAAAGTTATATCCAAGGTTCAGGTATTCCAGGCGGAGAAAAGATGCATCCTGCACCCATTTCGATGAAAAAACATTGGCCTGTCCGTAAGCAAGGCCATCATCAAGTGCGGCTTGTGAAGCATTGAATCCCGGGATCCTGGTTTTATTCTGTATCGCGAGGGCCGTACTGTTCAGGATCTCCGCACCGGCGGTGCCTCTCAGGAAGCAATCCAGGCTGAATCCTTTGTAATTGATTTTGGTACCCAGTCCGAATAAATAATCAGGGTGGTAAGACCCGATATAGGTCCTGTCGTCGCCGGGAGTGATTTCACCATCATTGTCAAGGTCTTTAAACTCCTGGGTTCCATCTTCACCCACACCGGTATACTCATAGCCGTAGAAGGTTCCAAGCGGCTGACCGGGAACAATGATCATACTCGTAAAACCGCTGAAACCAGCAGCCCTGACCCCCCCGAAGTAGATGGCTTCGGTATTCCATGTTTCATTGGACAAGGAGGTGACTTCCTGGGCATTATAACTGAAGTTCCCGTAAAGGTCCGCACTGAACGAACTTTTCGATACAACAATGCCGTTAAACTCAAGCTCGACTCCCTGGTTCTGGATTCCGCCAACATTTGCCAGGATGCTGGGGACCTCCGCGGGGGAAGGAACATCAAATCTCAATAACAGGTCATTGGTTTTTTTCCGGTATACATCAAAACTACCGCTGATACGGTTATTCAGGACACCGAAATCGACTCCCACATTGGATTGGGCGGTGGATTCCCATTTCAGGTCCGGATTGAAATTCTGGTCCGGGCCTACCGCCACATAGACTTCTCCCCCGATGATATAGATATATTCACCCGGGCTAAGTGTAGCCAGGGAATTATAGTTCCCGATCGACTGGTTGCCCGTGACACCGTAACCGATACGCAACTTCAGATTGGATAATACTTCGCTGTTGACCAGAAAATCTTCCTCCGAAATTTTCCATGCAAAAGCCATCGATGGGAATGTCCCCCATTTGTTGTTCGCACCAAAGCGTGATGAACCATCCCTTCGAACTGTCGCCGTCAACAGGTATTTTTCATGGAAATTGTATGTGGCCCTTCCGAAGAACGAGATCAGCCTGTTGCTGCTTTTACTGGTTTGAACCGGATTCTGGTTTACACCCGCACCTAAATTATTGTAAGTGGTTGCATCGGTTATGAAATCCGAGGCATAGATATAGGAGCCCGTATAGAAGAAGTCCTGATAAGAATATCCGAGTACAGCATTCAGGTTATGGTTTTCCCCGAAATGCTTATTAAAAAGCAGGTTGGACTCCAGCAGCTTGGAGTAGTTATTCTGACCCTGTTGTGAAGCCATGCCATGGTCATTCATTCCGACCTGGCTGTTGATCGGGGCATAGAAATACCTGTTGATGAACTCCTGGGTAAAGCCCACATTCGTATTAAAGTTTAAGAAACTGGTGAGTGTTACATCGACCATCATATTACCGATTACTCTTTTTGTCTCAGCAATGTCGATGAGGGTGTTTGCCTGTTCCACCGGGTTTAGGTTCAACGGTCCCCTGTAGGTGTACTCTCCGCTGGCATCTTTGACCGGAAGCGTGGGATCATAACCCAGTGCATCGCGGATGACTCCCCCGTCATACTGGCTTCCCGTGCTTTCCGGATTGGCTCCCCTGTTGCTTTTCATGCTGGCCCCTGACATGAATAATTTTATATTCACCCGGTCTTTGAGTGCCTTCTGGTTCAGGTTGATTCTCCCGATCACCCGTTGCAGGTCTGAATTAAGGATAATCCCCTCCTGGTTTGAATAAGTTACGGATGCCCGGTAATTTGTTTTCTGGGTAGATTGTGAAATTGCCAGGCTGTGCGAATGGTTCAGGGCAGTCCTGTAGATCTCATCCTGCCAGTCGGTATTCGCCCCGCCATCTGTCCACCCGGTGATCTCTGGATGTTCGCTCATGTATTCGCGGAACTCATCGGCCGAAAGCACATCCAGTTTCTTTCTGATCTTTGATGCTCCGAAATAGGCATCATAGGTAACTCCTGGTTCTTCCTTAGCTCCCTGCTTGGTTGTGATCATGATGACACCGTTGGCTCCCCTGGCTCCATAGATCGCAGTTGCGGAAGCATCCTTCAATACATCGATGGACTTGATGTCAGATGCATTGAGCATATTGAGCGGGTTGAATGCGCTCCTCGTCTGCCGCGCGGAAGTAGCACT
Source organism: Bacteroidales bacterium (assembly GCA_040768485.1). Classification (GTDB taxonomy): domain Bacteria; phylum Bacteroidota; class Bacteroidia; order Bacteroidales. The sequence continues at coordinate 15,072 of JAXGMU010000021.1, read as the reverse complement.
GAAGTTACCCTCATTGAAATCGACCGGGACTCCGTCGATGACGTACAGGGGGGCGTTGGATGCGGTGATGGATGTTCCTCCCCTGATCAGAACCGTCGAATTGGCCCCGGGTTCCCCGTTGTCAGCGATGACAGACACCCCGGATACCTTGCCCTGCAGGGCTTGCTGTGGCGCAACGACCACACCCTTGCTCAGATCGTCACCCTCCAGTGAGGATACAGAACCTGTAACATCTGATTTTTTTACAGTACCATATCCGATGACCACAACCTCCTCCAGACCGATGACATCCTGCTCCAGTGTGACATCAATGACTGTATTCCCTCCGATGGAAACCTCCTTTGAAAGCATTCCAGTAAAGGAGAACACAAGGGTTTCGGAACCGGAAGGGACCTGCAGTCTGTAATACCCTGACGGATCGGAGATGGTACCCACCAGCGTTCCCTTGACCAGGACATTGACACCCGGCAGTGGATTGCCCTCACTATCGACAATCCTCCCGGTAATAACTACCTGATCCTGGACAACCTCCCTGTCTGGAATGAGTACCACGAAATTGTCTTTGATTACTTCATAAGTCATATCAGCCTGAGCAAGTGCGCTTTCAAGCGCCTCCTTCACCGGAGTTCCCTTCAGGGAGATATTTACTTTTTTGTTTAATTCCACGAGATCATCATTATAAAAGAAACTGATCTCCCCCTGTTCTTCGATGGCCCTTATCACATCCCTGAGGGTGACATCGTGCATGTCGAGGGTCACATTTTTCCCCTGTGGAAAAACAGTACTGGCCGTTACATGAAGAACTGCCATAAACAGCAGAAACATGGATAGTTTCATAACCAGTAAGATTTTTTTGATCTCCTTTGAAAATAAAAGGATTTCATAGTTAGTTTTAGTTTTCATAAATTTGAATGGATTTAGAGTTAAACGTGCACTTCCTGATTTCTTTAAGCAGGGTTAGGAAAACTGTTTAATCAAGATCTGCCGGAAAATGTGTCCTCATTTTCCGGCTTTTGTTTTTGCTCCATAAGCAGGTTTCTTTTATAGGATGACTCATTTCAATCCCAGCGTAACTTTGTTTTTCTCTATTTTATAATATATGGGTACCGGAGATGCACTGGCCAGTGCATTCAATACCTCCTCGATTGTGACCTCTTCCAGGGTACCTGAATATTTGAATTTTTTAATGGAATCGTCCCGGAAATCAATTTCGACATTATAGTATCTTTCAAGCTTGGTCGCCAGTTCACCAAGATATTCGGAATTAATGATCAGTTTTCCTTCTTTCCATGATGAATATTTTTCAGTATCAACATTCCTGACAACCTGCATATTGTCCGGCGCATTGGTATGGACATGGGTATTTCCCCCGGAAGACTGCTTGTCCTGCACCCTGGCCATATCGGTCCGGCCGGTGCTCTTCCTGTAGACAAGTTTCTGATTCGGATCCAACATCACAGTCCGGACCCCGGCCTGGTCTTCAAGAGATTCGACTTCAATTTTGCCTCGAACCAGGGTTGTCTCGATCACATCTTCCTCCGGATAGGACTTGACATTGAAAGAAGTTCCCAGAACCCTGATCCTCAATTCACTGGCGTTGACCACAAACTCCCGTTTATCCAGTTTCCGGACGTCGAAGAATGCCTCCCCCACCAGGGATACCTCCCTGTTACGGCTAAAATCTGAGCTGTATGTCAATTTGCTGCCGGCATTCAGCCATACATCAGATCCGTCGGGCAGGGTGATATTCGTCCTGGACCCGTAGGGAACAGCAATTTCATTTTCAGTGGCCGTAATCTGACTGAACCTGTAGTTCTGATATAAAAGCAGTGAAGATATGGCGATCAAACATGCAAGTCCGGCCGCCATTGCGAGTCTTCTCACCGGAAAACCTGTCTTCCTCAATTCCACACCGGCTGTACCATTCTCAGACTCTTCCATTCTGAGATTCAGTCTTTTCCAGTTATCATCAATCATTTCTTCATTTGAACCGCCCCTGCTCTCCAGCCAGATCCTTTTGGCATAGAAATAGTTCAGACGGTTTTCCCTGTCCTCATTTATAAATTGAATGACCTTTTCAATTTCCTGTGAGGTTGCCGATCCATTGAAAAACTTTATCAGCAGAGCATCATCAAATCCTTCCATATCAATATTACTGAGATTTACATTAAACAGACGTTTAGATCAACAGAGTCCCTAAAATCTCCATGGATTTATCCTGTGAATACCAGGAATGAAATAATAAACAGGAACAGGTAATCTTTCAGAAATTTCCTTAGTGAGTCCAGGACTTTGGAAATGTGATATTCCACAGATTTCTCGCTAAGGCCCATCCTGTCTGCGATTTCTTTATTGGTCAGGTAGTTGTTCCGGCTTAATTCATATATCTCACGGGATTTGGATGGGATTTTTACCAGGGACTCCCGGACAAGGTCTTTTATCTCGTTTTCAAACAGCCTGGTCAATCCGCTTTCGAAAAACAACCGGTTCATCAAAACGGCTTCTTCAAGTTTTGCCTGGTGCCACTCCTTATGCTGCCTTTCTACCTTATTATGACGAAGATACTGGATACAAATATTATGCACTGACCTGAAGAGATATCCTTTCAGGGTGGTATGGATTGAGATCTTATGTCTTGACGACCAGAGTTTCAGAAATATATCCTGGACAATATCCTCTGCCAGGTGGGCATTTCCAATGTAGAACAATGCATATTCATGCAGATCGTGAAAATACCGCCGGAAGATAATCTCAAATGCTTTTTTATCATTGCTCTTTAATCGTTCTATTAATGGCTGGTCTTTCAATTCCAATACGGTCTGGTTGTTCATTGGTACAAACCTATTAAAATTACTAATCGGTCTTCATCATATCGTTAATATCCTGAATACAAACTAAATAACAGATACCCGGAACGTCAGGACCCGAATGCTTCCGTTCCAGGTACCTGTCACAATACCAACCACTAAACTAAACCAAAACTTTCATTACCGATTTGTTAAAGAGCAAATGTCTTCCGAATACAAAGACGCATGAGCAGGCACCGTCCCTAAAAAAAATAACAGTTATTCTGGAGCACAATGAATTGCCGCGCTTTTTTATACAGAATTCAAATTAATTTATCTTCACTCAGAGGCCGTTCCATAAAAATCTATAACCCCTCCTTTTACCAGGTCACTGTGCTGAAGCACATAATCTTGTATTTCACGCCCGTTGCAGGTGATCTTTCCTGGCGTATCCGGCCCGGAAAAATGCCTTTTGATTTTAAGGGTCCTGCCATTCCCGAGATCGATTTCAACCCGGGAGAATCTGGGGACGGACAGCAGGTATTCGGGGTCCGCGGGCGAGAAGGGGTAAAATCCCATGGAGGTGAACAAGTACCATGATGACATTTCGCCTGTATCGTCCATCCCCGGGAGTGCCAGGCCATCCTCCCCGATCCCGTACATCGACTGGATCCGGTTGATCAACTCCTGGGATTTCCAGGGTTTACCAACGAAATAATATAGGAATGGAGCATGGTGGTCCGGTTGGTTCCCGTGGCAGTACTGCCCGATAAAACAACAGATATTCCTGGCGATGTACTCCGGGTTCCACTTCACCGTAAAGAAAGAATCAAGTCTGTTCTCGAACCGGCCGGGCCCTCCGAACAATGCTATCAGGCCCTCCACGTCATGAGGCACGAAGAATGTCTGCTGCCAGGCATTGGCCTCACGGTACATGTATTCGTAATAGGGATATTCCGGATTAAAGGGGGACACCCACTCACCGTGGCTGTCCCTTCCCCTCATGAAACCGGAATACCGGTCAAACACATTCCTATAATTCAGGGAACGGGCGGACATGTACCGTGCCGTGGATGTATCGCCCAGGGCCGAGGCCATCAGCCCCAGGCTGTAATCGTTATAGGCATATTCAAGGGTCTTTGCCACAGCGGCCCTTCCTTTTGATTCCACATGGGGAGAGGCCAGCGGCTGCGTTGTAATGTACCCCAGGTCCAGGTATTCACCCAGGTATTCCCTGGGGCCAACCGTATCAGTGGCATTCCTCAGCAACAGCCTGTAAGCACCGGCCACATCGAAATTGTCCACCCCCCTGTTGTATGCCCCGGAGATAAAGGACGCTGCATGGTCTCCGTGAAAAAATATTGGCATATGACCCGATTTGTTCCCCATCTCCACCATGGACTGAATGATATCCCCCGTGAGATCTTTGTCCAGAATGGTCAGAAGGACCAGCTTATTGCGGAAGGTATCCCACAGGGAAGGCAATGAATAATAATTGCGGTCCGTGGTATCGATCTGCCCGTTGATATCCCTGAATGTGCCTTCAACGTCGCTTCTCAGGGCCGGCCAGAGGAACGCGCGGTACAGGGAGGTGTAAAAGATCATCCGCTCCCTTGCAGTCCCCCCCTCCACCTGAATCCTCGAAAGCAATGATTCCCAATCCTTTTCCGCATCTTTCAGGATCCGGTCGAAATTCCAGGTATTAATTTCATGCTCCAGGTTTTTTTCTGCCTGCGCTTCACTTACAAATGACAACCCGATCCTCATCTGTATTTCAGGATGAACAGTACAATCGAACTGTACGGCAACAGGGGCATCCTCCTGCCGGAAATCCTCCAGGTCCCCTGTCAGTTCCCACCCGATACCGTTATACACGAAAGCATGGTCAAACTCCCTTTCAAATTCGGCGCAGAAAAAGACCTCCGTTTCTTCGGTCCTCTGAAATCCTTTCAACCTGCGGCGGCCCTCAAGACTGATCCCGTACCGATCCACCCGGTTGCTTGCCTTCCCAAGATCGAAGAGAACCGTTGCATTTTCCTTGGGACGGAACGTATACCGGTGAAAACCGCATCTCGGTGTCGTTGTGAGCCTGACCCTGATGGAATCATCCTCCAGTAGCACCTCGTAGTATCCGGGTGAAGCCTTCTCGTGGTCATGTGAAAAGAACGACCCTGCCCCTTCCGGACCGGGAAGCCCGTTGACAGGAAGAACGGGAATGTTCCCCAGGTTCCAGTGCCCTTTCATGGTATGGGCGAAACCGAGGATCCTGTCATCCTCGTACTGGTACCCGGCCCCTGTCCCGAACGCTGTTACGGGAGTGAGCTGGACCATGGCATTGGGCAGCGCTGCCCCCGGGAAAACCAGTCCGGCCCACACCCTCCAGTTCTCCGGAGGGATGTACCCGATCTCTTCAGGATCGGTGATGGCAGCAGTTCCCAGCAGGGGATTCACTTCATGGATATATTTCTTTCTTTGCAGGTCGCATCCGGCAGCAGCACAAAGCATTGCCAGAAGAATACATATACTCTTTCTCATTGCTCAATCAGTTTTACGGATACCCAAGATCGGGCTAACGCCAATACAACAACGGGACAGGTCTATAAATAAGCGCAGGCTTCCAGGAGGAACACGCCGCTGAGCTGGACCGAAAGATCTACCGCTCCGGAGGGATTCTCCGTCCAGTCATGGTTGAACAGGTAAGGGAATTGGGCGGATCTGCCATATTTCCAGAGAGTTTCGGCATTCTCCTTTATAAAACCGGAATATATGGTATCCCTTTCTGCATCAAGAAAATCCATATCAGCAAGCAGTTTCAGGTAGCGGATCAATATTCCCTTGAACAGGCCCCCGTCCCCTTCCCCTTCATCCTTCAGTACATGATCCTTCCCCATGAAATCAACCAGTGCATTGTCAGCTGTCCTTACCGCCCTGTTACGCCATGCTTCCTCCCCGGTAATATCATAATACATCACGCAGGCGCCGATATATATCCCCTGGTTATAGGTGAAAAGCCAGTCCTTGTCAATGTGATCACCTCCCTCCCGGCCGATCCCGTCCCACACCAATCCCGTCGTTTCATCCACCAGTGAAAGATGCAGCCAGTTCAGGATACTGTCACCCATTGCCAGGTATTTTTCCCCGCCGGTAATCTCATAAAGCCGGAAGGAAAGAATTGCCGCAGTGGCATTGGAGGGCGTGTTCTTATAGTACGGCATCTGCTTGTTCCACGATATCCCTCCCCCATGCTGCAAGTTCCACCCGGAGATAATATCCTCCCATAGCAGTGTCGCTGTATTCAGGTATGCTTCATGACCCGTTACCAGGTATGACCGGGTCAGTGCAATCCCCATCCAGCTCATATCATCATAAAAGTCGTTGATGAACCCGTTATTGGCCCGGTCAATGCCATTGTAAAGATCCGCGATCAGGCTGAAGTAGCGGTCATCATCAACCCTCAATGAAGCATCCACGATCGCATCCAGCCCGTGGGCCTGCCACCAGTAATTCAGGGAAGTGTTCCGGTAATTGTCGGAAAAGAATATCCCCGTGGTTGTATCCAGGAAAAGGCATGTCAGGGAATTGAATGCCTGTTCCGCACGATCCGTCCAGTCAGCCGGTTCATTATCGTCATCGATCACGTCAAAAGGATTCGTTGAACACCCCTGGACCAGCATGGCGGCAAGCATTAGAGCACCTATTTTCCCCGGCAGAAACATGGTTATATCTCCTTTAACAGGTAAGGCCTCTCCCGGTATTGTTCCAGGACCAATTCTCCGAACAGGGTATTGGCCCAGGCGAACCATGCCCGGGTGAAATTTTCCGGGTTGTCCTTGTGGAATGACTCGTGCATGAAACCGGTCCCGGCGTGGGTATTCAGCAGCATCTTCAGACAGGCGGCAATTTCCTCGTCGCTGTCCGATGTCATTGCCTGCATGATGATGCTCATGGGCCAGATCATGTCAGCGCCCACGTGGGGACCGCCGATCCCCTTTGCCGCGGTCCCTTCAAAATACCACGGATTGTCATCACCCAGGATGTATTTCCGCGTATTGCGGTACAGGGGGTCATCCGAATCTATGCACCCGAGATAGGGAAGCGACAGAAGGCTCGGGACGTTGGCATCATCCATGAACAGCCGGTTCATGTACCCGTCCGCCTCGTAGGCAAGGATCTTCCCGTAGTCCGGGTGGTCAAACACCGCAACCTGTTTTACCGCCTGACCGACCTCGTCCGCCAGCTGCCTGCACTCTCCAGCAAATCCGTTGTTGCCGTACACTTCCCCCGCAATTTCCGACAGCTGCCTCAACGACTGTACCGCGAAGAGGTTGGACGGGACCAGGTAAGGAAAAACCGTCGCATCGTCCGAGGGCCTGAATGCAGAGCAGATCAATCCATTTGGCCTGGCCGGGTTCCCGTACCCGTCGCCCGGCAGGGTATCCGTGGCTTTCGCAGTCTCCCTCTGGAAACGGTAAGGCCCGGGTCCCTTCTTTCGCTGCTGTTCCCTGAAGGTCTTCAGTATCAGTCCTGAGGTATCGGACCAGCCCTCATCGAAAATGGAGTCATCCCCGGTCAGCCGGTAATACCTGGAAGCAAGCCTTACCGGGTAACAGAGTGAATCGATCTCCCATTTCCTTTCATGCAGCTCCGGTTTCATTTCCGTGAGATCGCTTTCCCACGGACTTCCCGAGGGACCGTCATTGAAAGCGTTGGCATACGGATCGATCCTGATCAGCTCCGCCTGCCTGTGGATGATCCCCTGGATGAGCAGCTTCAACCCATCGTCTTCATTTACAAAAGGCAGGTATGGCCACACCTGGGCCGTACTGTCCCTTAGCCACATGGCAGGGATGTCCCCGGTAATGACAAACGTATCCGGCCTGCCATCCCTGTTACGGAAGGTTACGGTCGTATCCAGTGTATTGGGAAAACAGTTTTCGAACATCCACGCAAGTTCCGGATTGCTGATAAAATCCTTCACCTCAGCGATGGTCCTTTCTATGGCCCTGCTTGTGAACTTCCTCTGGTCCACAGGCGGCCTGCGTGACCTGTAATTTGGTTGAAAGCCATTCAAATACAGGGTTGGATGAAGTGTCATTCCCCCTGCGGCTAGTCCTGAGATCCTGATAAATGAAAGCCGGTCCATATGCAAGTATAATGAATGAACAGCAGCCGCATGATCACCGGGTCAGATTCCCCGGGCATACAGGCTGCTGTTGTGGATACCTCTCAATCACCTGAAATTATTCCCTTGTGCTTGTAACCGTACCGTTCTTCAGCTCCAGGTTATAACCGGAGGTCGCATCGGATATGGTTGTTTCGGCAGTATTTTTGGCAAACGGCCAGTATGCCACCAGGTTCTCCTCCTCACCGGATAGTATGAACTCCTTATCCGCCTGGATCTGCGCCTGGCTCCTGGCCACATCCCAGATCCTGATATCGAACAGGCGGCCGATCAGCCTCCTTTCAGGCTGGGCGAAACCGGCACTGTTCCCGAAAGTCAATGGTTGTGCCCCCTCCAGGGTATGGGTAACGAAAACAGAGTCCCTGTCGGATGCTTCCACTTCCCCGACCATCTGACCGTTGATGTATGACCTCATGTATTCACCGTCAAATGTGCAGGCCACGTGCGTCCAGGTATTCCGCGGGACCGTGGCTCCCTCCAGCGGCTGCAGCCTGCTTTCGTTCCCGTCTGCAATGGTGAAATCAAGTGCGTCATTGTCCCCGACCCTCAGGTTCCATCCCCTGAGACCGTCCTCATAGAATTCAGTCGAAACGATCTGGCCGAAAAATCCCGGCTTGTCATAATAAATGACCCATGTTTCAAAAGTAAACTCCGGTAGGTTGAAGCTCTCGGCCGAAGACGCGCTGTTCTCGACAGCGATCGAATTATCGGTCAGCCCGAATTGCAACGCGACGTTTTCAATCTCCATGGCCTCGAATGCGTATATGGCATCCTCAAGGACGGTCACCGCATCGGTGATCTCCTCCTGGTTCTCGGGGGGATCGTTTACGACCAGTTTTGCCTCGTCAACTGCCTGCTGGAGGTCCGCAAGAGAACCGCGCACGTAATCGCCGGGGGCATTGCCCTCCTGTGCCGTGGAAATGTAGTCTTCAGCTGTCGTGACAAGCGCCTCCAGCTCTGTCAGGTCGACCCCTTCGGGTTCTTCTTCCTTCTCGCAGGAAGCCATAAAGAAGGGTAACATCAGGATAATTGCCAGGCAGGCAAGGATCCCGATTGATCCTTTGTTTTTTGAAGTTTTCATGATAATAGAATTAAAGTGTTAATAATTAATTGTGGATACTGAGTATTCTCTTTATTGAGGATAACCCTCGTTCTGGGACAGGTTGGGATTGACGTTCCGGCTGGACTGCGGGACCGGGTACAGGTTCCTGTAAGCATCACTGGCGGACTTGTCCCACCGTGCACCGGTGTATGTGCCAAACCGTATCATGTCCGTTCTTCGGATGGCTTCATAGGCCATCTCCCGGCCCTTTTCATCATAGAGTTCATCCAGGGTCAGAACACCCGGACCGTATTCCGGGACTCCCGCCCTGCTTCTGATATGGTTGATGCCATCAAGGACAGCGGCAGGAATGTCCGAACCCATCCGAAGTGCGGCTTCGGCGTAATTGAAATAAATCTCCGCCAGCCTGAAGATTACCAGGTCATTGGAAAAACCGGATGCGTCCCTTTCCACCATGTACTTGATGTTCCTTGCCCCGGAGTTTTCGATCCCTTCGGTCATGCTGGTCACATCCAGGCTGAATGACAGCGGCCTCCCGTTCAGTTCGTTGGTCCCCCGCACCGTGTCTCCTTCAATCCCGAGCTGCAATCCCCACATGAACTGTCCCCTGGGAATGTCAGGATTGTCTTCGTTTCCCCTGACAATGGCATGCGAATCGAAATAACACCTTTTATCGTTCAGGGTATCGTAGGTCTCAATGAACTCCCTCACGGATACCAGCCCGTTGTATCCCCCGTTGCTGTTCCAGCGGAACTGCGGCACCCGTTGCGCCCAGTGGGTGGAAAACTTGAATATGTTTTCCTGGTCGCTGCCGTAGATGGCGTCGTTGGGAATCACGAAGATATTCTCCGTGGAAAGATAATTATCATGCAGGAAAGGTCTCTGCCAGTGAGATTCCAGCGTGAAAAGTCCTCCATTTAAAATCCGTTCGCATGCACTGATGCATTGATCGTATTGCCCGACTCCCGTATAAACGGAAGCATTGAGGTACATCCTTGACATCAGTGCATCTGCTGCCTGTTTTGAAAAACGCCCGTACACTTCATCACGATTGAACTCGGGCAGCCGGTCGTACACCTCGTCAAGTTCCGATTCGATGAACTCGTACACCTCCACCCGTGTCTTTGATCCGGGGCTGAACTGGTCGATCTCGGTCACGATGGGTACATTCCCGAAAAAATCCAGCAGGTAATAGTAATAGAATGCCCGCATTCCCCTCAATTCAGCCATGTAATTGTTCTTTTCTTCTTCTGAGATCACCGTGACTTTCTCCAGGTCATCCAGAAGAACATTACAAAAAGCGATCCCCTTGTAAAGGTGGTTCCATGCATATTTGAACGAACCATCCTCAACGGTCCATTCATGCCTGTGAAGCCTCAGCCAGTTGCCGTTATCAAATCCGTCCCTCCCCTTCTGGGGCCAGGCAGCCTCGTCGGTGGATAGTTCCTGGAGCAGGTAAACAGATGCTCCGTCCGTGGAGAAGAACACAAATGTCTGCCTCAGGTGGGAATAAGGGCGGCTTACCGCCGCTTCTACCTCAGAGGGAGATTTGTAATAATTGACGCCGGTCACCGAACTGAATACTTCCTCGTCAAGATTGGTACAGGCCAGGAAGCCTGACAGCCCGATGAATATGAAATATGTAATTCCCCGTATCATGTCTTTGTTGTCTTTTTCTTGTGATCAGTTATGTTCCTTCCTCTTATCTGAAATCCATCCCTTTTACTAAAATTTGAGATTCAGGCCGATCTGAAATATCCTCGTCCTCGGATAAAAGGAACGGCGGTCCCACCCCGGGGTCAACCCATCTCCCGTACCGCTCCCGACCTCCGGGTCAAGACCCGTGTAAGCCGTCAGGGTGTAAAGGTTTGTCGCTGACACGTATGCGTCAACCGACTTGATATACTTCTTCCCCCGGATCCTGTACCCGAAGGCGATATTGTCCACCCTGAGAAAATCTCCCTTTTCCAGGTAATAATCCGAAAAACGGAGCCGGTCATCCAGCTGGTTGTTCGGGTAGTCCAGGATACTCGTAAAATAATTGGAGGGCGAATTGGTGGTATTCTCGTACCACAGCCGTTTGGCATTGAAAACCTTGAATCCGGCGGCCCCCACGAAATAAATATTCAGGTAGAACCTGTCAAAACTGAAATTCGTCGTAAAACTGTACATGTGTTTGGGCAGCCCGCAACCAAGTACCGTGAAGTCGATCACCTCCTGGATCAGGTCGTCGTTGTTCATGTCCTGGAAAACCCAGTCGCCTCCCTGGCTGATTCCTTCGCATTTGAACCCGTAAAACGTGCCGATGGGAAGGTCTTCCGCCAGCATGTACAGGGACGCAGCCACGTTCCCGTAATCCGCATAAAGGATCGAGTCCGCCTGGAACTGGTCGTTCGAAAGAGCGACCACCCTGTTTCTGTTCCATGAATAGCTCACCTCGAGATTAAAATTGAACCTGCTTCTCTGCACGACCGCCCCGGATACTGCTGCTTCGATACCCGAATTCCTGACCGTCCCCACGTTGGCGAAAATGGAAGGCTCGATGCTCGGGGGTGTCTGGGTGATAAAGTCTCCGAGCAGGTCAATGGTCAGCCGGTCGTACACATCAAGGGATCCGCCGATCCGGTTCTTCCACAGGCTTATGTCGGTTCCGAAATTGATTTCTCTCGTCCGCTCCCACCTGAGATTGGGATTGGCATTTTCAAGCGGACCGTAACTCCCGATCCACTGCCCGTTGAAATAAGCATTCCCGCTGTACCCGATCCGCGACAGCGACTGGTACATGGGAATCCCCTGGCTGCGGCCGGTAATCCCGTAACCTGCCCTGATCTTGAGCTCATCAATGGACCCGGCATTTGAAAAGAAATCCTCCTCTGATATTCGCCAGGCTGCAGAAACCGACGGGAACCACCCCCATTTGTTGTTCTCACCGAACACGCTTGCTCCTTCCCTCCTGATGCTGGCATTCAGCAGGTACCTGGATTCCAGTGAATAGTTGAATCGCCCAAAGAATGCGATCAGCCTGCTTTTTTCCCTGTAACTGTCCATCGAGGCCCTCCCCTCCTCCAGGAATGAACCGGCCCCTATGTTATCCGTCCCGAATGTATTGGTGAGGAAATTGCGGTTGGTCATGGAGGTGGTCGACCGCATGTTTTCAATGAAACTGTAACCGGCCATAACCTTGATGTACTGATCGTCGAAACTGTACCTGTAGTTAACGATGGACTCCAGTACGTTCTCCATGAATGCCTCGTCGCTGATGATCGCGGTCCCGCTGATCCCGCTCAGCGTACTGTTCCTGGAATCGATATCCTCGAAGAATGTATTCTTGTGACTCCTAAGGAAAGTGGAGCCTTTCACGCTCAGGGTCAGGTCGGGGATGATCTCTACCTTCCCCTCGAGACTTCCCACGAACCGGTCGGATTTCGCCTTGTTCTCCTTCTGTGAAAGCAGGGCCACCGGGTTCGAAGCACCCACACCCGGCAATTCATAAAAGCTCCCGTCACTGTTGTAGACCGGGGCGGTGGGATCGTACTTCAGCGCTTCGTCGAACGCGTTATAATCAGTGAACCGCTGGTCTGACCTGCTTCCCCCTATGATCGTATTGAATTCGACCCGGTCGAACAGTTCCTGGTTGTAATTGAACCTGAAGTTCGTGGTCCTGTTGTACGTGTCCAGCGCGATCCCCTGGTGGTCTTTCCGGCCGACAGATACCCGCATGGAAGAATTTTCATAGCTTTTCGAGAATGAAAGGTTATGAAAAGCACTGGGCTTCCGCTGGATCAACTCGTCGAACCAGTAGGTGTTGTATCCTTTGTCCGTCTCGCTCCTGGGAAACCCCAGGGACCTCAGTATTTCTATATATTGCTCGTTATCCAGTACCTCCGGCTTTTTCGACGGCATTTCCATGTAGCCGTACCCGGAATACTCCAGGTTTGTCGCCTCTGATTTCCCGGTCTTTGTCTTCACGATGATCACGCCGTTGCTCCCCCGGGTACCGTAAATGGCCGTGGAAGCAGCATCCTTCAGGATATTGAATGACTCGATGTCATTTGCGTTCAGAAGGTACAGGTCCGAAACAGCACTGTATACCCCGTCTATGATCACAAGGGGCTCGTTGTTCGCGCTGATGGTGCCAATGCCCCTCAGGTTCACCTGCGGCGAGGCATTGGGATCGTTCCCCGCCTGGTTCACCACCGACAGGCCGGGCACCTTCCCCTTGATCAGTTCTATGGGATTGTTGGAAGGACCTGATTTGAAATTCGATTCGTCGACCTGGATGATCGCACTGGTAAGCTCCTCCTTGTTCGCCGTACCATACCCGATGATCACGACCTCTTCAATGGTTTTGAAGCCCGGCGTCAGTTCCAGGTTGATCACCCGCTGCTGCTTTACGGGAATCTCTTCCGTTTCATAACCCACATAGGAAAAAACGAGCACCGGTTCATCCGCATCCCCGATCCCGATTTCATAGTTGCCGTCCGGATCAGTAATGGTCCCGGTTGTTGTCCCCCTGATGTATACTGAAACACCTGGCATGGGCAACTTCTCTTCATCGACAATCCTGCCTGTGACCTTTACGGGCTCGTCGGGAACGGTTTTCTTTTCATTCAGGATAATATGGTTGTTGATCAGCCGGTACTCAAGGTTTGTATTGCGGGTGAGGATCTCCATGATCTCCGTGATGGAGTTGCTGCTGAAGGTGAACCGCTGGTCCCTGTATGGTTCGACCTGGGCGTAATCCAGCACAAAGGAATAATCCGTCCTGTTCTCGATTGTATCGAGGACCTCTGAGAAAGCCATGTTTTCCACCCTGATGAACCCGGGTAATTGCTGGGCATGGGTCATAAGAGGACAGACCCATAAAACGATCCCCAGTACAAATATCCCCGGTTTCTTCCGTCTGAAAAAGCCTTCAGGTGCTAGGATCATATTCTTTTTATTCATATTTTTGGTTTGTTAATAATTAACTGCTTGTTTACTGAGTAGTTACCCTTAAAAGGAGATGTGACCGCATCTCCTTTTATTATTTCACCGATACCATAACCTTGTCGCCATCCACATCATAATCGATGGGAATGATATAATTGATCAGCTCAAGAGATTCCCTGAGGCTCTCCGTCTTCAGCCTCAGCCTGTACCTGCTCTGGATCAGCGATTCATTCCCGGTAACGGTAATGTCCACGCCATACCAGTTCTCCAGTTTCCTGATCAACGTATCGAATGTGTCGTTTTCGATGATCAGCATGTCGTTGATCCAGGCGGTCTCGATCCCGATATCCGGCCTGTCAAGGATCACTTTCCCGGTACTCTTCACGTACGTCAATTTTTCACCCGCGGACAGGACGATCCTGTCCTGTATCGCGGGAGATTCGCATGCGACCTTCCCCTCGATCAGGATCACCTGGCAAAAATCCTCATTTTCATAATCCCTCACCGTGAACCTGGTGCCGAGCGCGGTCACCTTTTTATCGCCAATAAATACACTGAAAGGCTTTTTCGGGTTCTTCGCCACATCGAAATACCCCTCCCCGGTAAGGATCAGCTCCCTCTCCTTCCTGTTGTAATTGCTGGAATACCTGACGGAGCTGCCGGTATTCAGGTAAACCGTGGAACTGTCAGGAAGGACAACCTTATTCTTATGGGCGTTCTGGCTGTATACAACTGAATACCCTTTTTCCGGACGATCCAGGTTCGCCAGCAGGAAGCCTGAAATAATGAGCACCGGGATTAGCAATACGGCCGCGATCTTCTGCCATCCCCGGTACAGGCTGATCACCCTTCCCCGGCTCCTGTCCCGGACGCGGTCAGCTTTGGAGAGCAGTGCATCCCATTCCCGTCCGATCTCATCACTGCCAACTTCTTCTTTCCTGAATGATACGTTATGGATCAAGGATTCCGCCTCAACCGCAATCCCGGCATGGTCCGGGTGTTCCCTTAACCACTCTGTCCAGGTTTCGATATCCCCGGTATCGCTTTTCAGCACGTAATTCTGGAATGATTCACTTCCCAGGAGCATTTCAACAGTTACCTTATCTTTT
>JAXGMU010000020.1:1949-57741 GCA_040768485.1 Bacteroidales bacterium | reverse complement strand
AGAACGCGATTACTCTTATTTCAGCAGTTCATCCAGCTCACTGCTCAGTATCCCGAGCTCCTTTTCCAAAGATACAACATTTTGTTGTTGCTCACAATCCAGCAGGTTGATCACGAACTGCAGGGCCGCCATGGCAACGAAATCCTGCGTGTCCTTATCGGTATATCTCTGTTTATACTGAAGGACCTTTTCATTGATCAAACGTGCTGCCTTGCGTATCTTTTCCTCATCCTGCCGCTGTATTTTTAGGGGATAAAACCGCTCCGCAATCTGAACATTAATGGACAGCTGATCTTCCATAATCCCCTTATGATCTGTTTAAAAGAGCAATACACCTGTCAATCTCCCGCACGATTCTGTTAATTCTTACCCTGGCATCATTCGCATCGTCGCTGTCCGCCATGATGCTTTTCGCCAGCGCAAGCTGCTGGTTCTTCTGTTCCAGCTCCTCTATCTTTAACTGCTTTTGTTGAACCAACTGTTGAAGCTCCACATACCTCTCTTTCAACCGGTGATTTTCATCCTGTTGCTCCTTCAGCCTGGATTTTACCGACTGAATTTTTACTTTGATCCCCTCCAATATATCAACATGTTCAACGCTCATTCAACAGAGATATTTTCAACACAAATATATAACTATTTTGATAATATTGAAGGACCCCTGTTTCTTAATCAGGGATAAAACCATAGCTTTGAAACCTCATCATACAGCCTTTACATGATGCACAGACTGTTTATCATCATTGTACTCCATCTGTTTACCAATCAAATCATTAGCCAGAGCAACCACGCCTTCCGCTCCCCGGTGGACATCCCCATGTACCTGTCGGGCAATTTCGGTGAGATCCGGGATGACCACTTCCATTCGGGCATCGATATCAAGACCGGAGGGGTCACCGGATACGAGGTATATTCCATCGAGGAGGGATATGTTTCCAGGATCAAGGTACAGGCGAACGGGTACGGAAAATCCATCTACGTGAGTCACCCGACGGGACACACCTCCCTGTACGGGCACCTTGACCGCTACCGGTCCGATATTGCGGACTATGTGAAGAAGTTCCAGTACGAGCGAAGGTCCCATGGTGTTGATATCTACCTGAAGCCGGGCCAGTTCCGGCTCAATAAAGGAGATGTGGTCGGGTATTCCGGGAACACGGGAAGTTCATCCGGTCCCCATCTTCATTTCGAGATCCGGACCACGGATGACCAGCACCCCACCAATGTGCTGAAGTATGGATTCGACATCCGGGACAGGATCCCGCCCAGGTTCCACAGGTTATTCCTCTATCCGCTGGGAGACAGCAGCCACGTGATGAATTCTCCCGGTAAATTTTCCACCGCCGTCCTGGCGCGGGACGGGCAGTACCTCCTCCCATCCGTTCCGGACCTGAAAGCCGGGGGGACCATCGGCGTGGGTGCGGAGGTTTTTGATTACCTGGACGGAGCACCCAACAGGTGCGGTGTATACACCCTGACACTGTACGTGAACGGGGATCCTGTCTACAACCATGTGCTGGACGAATTTTCGTTTTCAGAGACCCGGTTCATCAATGCACACATCGATTATGGCGAGCGGTACACCTCGGGGGCCAAAGTGCACCGGCTTTACCGCCTCCCCAACGACAGGCTGCGAATTTACAGGGATCTGGTTTCGGACGGGATGATCAGGATCCGGCCTGACGGGGATTACCACGTCCGCATTGTTGCCTCCGACGTGGCCGGAAACAGCTCGGAACTGCAGTTCATGATCAGGGGAGAACCAGCCCCGCAGACTGAAAATGCCTCCGCTGATAATTTTGTCCGGCGGATGCCCTATCACAGGATCAACCGGTTCAGCAGCGATGGGGTACAACTGGAGATCCCGGCATATGCACTGTACGAAGACCTGGAATTCAGGTTCTCAGCTGAGCCAGGTCCCGACGGGATGCACTCCGGCCTCTTCCATGTCCACTCGCCTGAAACTCCGGTCCACCTCCCCTTCAGGCTGTCCGTTCTGACGGAATCTCCGGATACGTCGCGCCTGGACAGGTATTGCCTGGTCAGGATCGATCAGGACGGGAAAAAATCCTATGCGGGTGGAACCTATCGAGAAGGGGCTGTCACCGCCGAGGTGCGTAGTTTTGGCACCTACGGCGTCGCCATGGATACCATTCCTCCAGAGATCATTCCGGTGGACTGGCGGATTGCGGGTGACTTCAGGGGGGCTTCCTCGATCCGGTTCCGGATCAGGGATGACCTTTCGGGAATCGACCAGTACGAGGGATTTATTGACAATAAATGGGCCCTGTTCGAATATGACCCGAAAAATGAACTCCTGACCTGCGTGTTCGACCCTGCAAGAATAGATCAGGGGTCGCTGCACGAGCTGGAGCTGTATGTGACAGATGCCTGCGGGAACGTTAACCTCTACCACACCACGTTCCGTTGGTAACTGCTCCCCGAACCGGCCCGGAGTACAGGGTGACCGGGATCATGTCCGGGACCTCCCTGGATGGAGTGGATCTCGCCTGCTGTCATTTCTCCCTGCAGCGGTCCGGGTGGAAGTACCGGATCCTCCGCGCTGAAACCATCCCCTATCCCCCCGCCATCCACCGGCAGCTGTCAGCCGACCGGAGGTGGGACCGGGACGCGGCCGGGGTGATCGATGCGGAACTGGGCCGTTTTTTCGCTTTTCAGGCCAACGCCTTCCACAGGAAATACAAACTGGCCCCCGACATGATCGCTTCCCACGGTCACACGATCATCCACCGGCCGGAGCTTGGGATGACCTTCCAGGCAGGAAACGGAGAGATCATGGCCGCGGAGACCGGTCTGACCGTGGTGAGTGATTTCAGGACAGCCGATGTGGCACAGGGGGGACAGGGTGCACCGCTGGTGCCTGCGGGTGACCGGCTGCTTTTCGGGGAATATGGCGCATGCCTGAACCTGGGCGGATTTGCCAACATCTCATATGAAAACAAACAGGGAAGCCGGATCGCCTATGACATCTGTCCGGCCAACGTGGCCCTCAACTGGCTGGCCGGCAGAGCCGGGTCGGCATTCGACAGCGGAGGGGCCATCGCCCGCCGGGGCAGGGTGATCGATTCCGTGCTCAGTTCCCTGAACCAGCTTGCCTACTACAGTACCCCTCCCCCCAAATCACTGGGGATCGAGTGGTTTCGCAGGGAATTCATGCCGCTGCTGGAGCCCTGCATCTCCCGCCACACCGATCTGATGGCCACGGTGGTGGAACACATCGGGATTCAAATCGCCTCCTCCCTGGCCCGGGCAGGCACAGGACCGGTGCTGGTGACCGGAGGAGGTTCACTGAACAATTTTCTGATGGAAAGGTTAGAATACCTTACCGGCACCCGGTGTGTGATCCCCGGCAGGCTGCTGGTGGAATTCAAGGAAGCGCTGGTCTTCGCTTTTCTGGGGGTGCTCCGGATCCGGAACGAGATCAACTGCCTGTCCAGTGTCACCGGAGGGAAAAAGGACCTCAGCGCGGGTGTGATTTATCAACCTCAGAAACAATGATCGACAAATGAAGAATTTTATCGCTTACAATCCGACGAAACTGTATTTTGGAAAAAATGTTGTCAGTGAACTGGGGAAACCTGCATCTGCTTACGGGAACCACGCGCTGCTTGTATTCGGCGGAGGTTCGGTCCTGCGGAACGGCAGTTATGCCGCTGTGCGGATGCAGCTCGAACAGCACGGGATCCGCATCACGGAATACAGCGGGATCAAACCCAATCCCCGCGTTGAAGATGTAAGGAAAGCTGCGGAGATTGGCAGGAAGCAGGCGGTGGACATGGTGGTGGCCGTGGGAGGCGGCAGTGTGATCGATTCCGCGAAAATCATAGCCATCTGCATTGCCGAGAACTGCGATTCCTGGGAACTCATGACGGGAAAATACAACCCCTCCCGCGCCCTACCCCTGATTGCCGTGCTTACCCTTGCGGCCACCGGGACCGAGATGAATTCGGCTGCCGTGCTGCAGAACAGGGAGACCGGTCAGAAAATTGGATTCAAACATGATCTGAACTACCCGGCACTTTCATTCCTGGACCCTGCTTATACCCTGAGTGTGCCGGCCGACCACACCGCCTACGGGATTGTCGACCTGGTGGCCCATGCCATGGAATCATGGTTCGGACAGGGCAAGGCCACCCTTTCCGACCGTTTTGTGATCGCTGTCATCGAGGAAGCCATGGATGTGGGTCCCGCCCTGATGAAACAACCGGATCACTATGAGCTCAGGGAAAGGATCATGTGGGCTGCGACCAACGCACTGAATAACCTGACAGGCTACGGGAGGATCTCGGGAGAATGGGGAGTCCATGCACTGGGACATGTGCTGTCCTTTTTGTACGACACCCCGCACGGGGCCACCCTGTCTGTCATCTATCCCGCCTGGATGAAAGCGATGAGGGAGCGGGCAGGGGAACGGATCCGGTTGCTGGGGAGCAGGCTTTTCGGAACCCGGGACATGGACGGCACCATTTCACGGCTGGAAGATTTCTTCCGCGAGCTGGGAAGTCCCGTGCGGTGCCAGGATGCGGGCATCGAACCGGCAAAAAGAGAAGAAATACTGGCACTCATGAACAGGAACCGCTCCCAGGGGATCCATTTCAGGCTTACGGATGCGGAGCGCGAAGAGATCCTGTCACATGCCTTTCAAACGAGATAATGATCATTCCGGCCATAAAGGTATGTTATGAAATATGGTCGCTTGGTAGTTAGAAAGAAAATTGGAATATTTGACATCCTGATAATTCGAACCATGAACTTATGAAACGAACGATGAAAAGATTTTTCTATACCACAGCGGCCCTGGCCGCCTTGCTGAGCACCAACGTTGTGTTTGGATGCACCAATTTCCTGGTGACCCCTGCTGCCTCGTTGAGCGGGAGTTCGATGATCACCTACGCGGCCGATTCCCATGTTCTGTACGGGGAACTCTATTTCAGACCGGCGGCCGACTATCCGGCCGGGACCATGCTGGATGTGTACGAATGGGATACCAACAGGTTCCTGGGAAGAATTCCCCAGGTGTCGCATACCTATTCGGTGGTGGGCAACATGAACGAACACCAGGTGGCCATCGGTGAAACCACCTACGGGGGCAGGCCGGAGCTGGTGGACACCACCGGGATGATGGATTACGGAAGCCTGATGTACATCGCCCTGCAGCGGGCAAGGACTGCCAGGGAGGCCATCCACATCATGGGGGAGCTGGTGGCCGAATACGGGTATGCCAGTTCAGGTGAATCACTCTCCATTGCAGATCCATCCGAGGTATGGATCATGGAAATGATCGGAAAAGGCACGGAGATGGTGAATGAAGGAGGAAGATCCTATAACAGAAACAAGGGGGCGGTATGGGTGGCCGTACGGATCCCTGACGGATATGTGTCCGCCCACGCCAACCAGGCCAGGATCAGACAATTCCCGCTCAATGACCCGGAAAATTGCCTGTATGCGCCCGATGTGATCTCCTTTGCCCGTGAAAAGGGTTATTACCAGGGTCCCGACGATGAGTTCAGTTTCAGCGACGCATACGCGCCGGTGGATTTCAGCGGGGCCCGTTTCTGTGAAATTCGGGTCTGGTCCTTTTTCAAGGAAATCAACGATGAGATGGATCAGTATTTCGAATATGCGAAGGGCCACGATCTGGACAATCGGATGCCATTGTATATCAAGCCAAACCGTAAAATCTCCAACCTGGACCTGATGCATTTCATGAGGGACCACCTGGAGGGGACCGAACTGGACATGTCGCAGGATGCCGGGGCAGGACCTTTCGGGCTGCCCTACCGGTGGAGACCGCTCACCTGGGAATATGACGGGAAAACTTACTGCAACGAACGGGCCACGGCCACCCAGCAGACCGGTTTCTCCTTCGTGGCGGAAAGCCGTCCGGTCAAACCCGACTACCTGGGTGGGATTCTCTGGTTCGGGGTGGACGATGCGGCAGCCTCGGTCTATGTGCCCATGTACTGCGGAATGACCCGCGTGCCGGAATCCTATGCAGTGGGCAACGGCGATCTGCTCACATTCTCCGAAACCTCCGCCTTCTGGGCCTTCAATTTCGTTTCCAACTTCAGCTACCTGAGGTACAATGTGATGATGGAAGATGTCCGCAAGGTGCAGTCAGAACTGGAGCAGAAATTCATCGCGGAAGTCCCGGCCATCGATGCGGCAGCGGCAGTCCTCCACAAAACCGACCCGGATATGGCCAGGGAATTCATCACCAACTATTCCGTCAGCATGGGAAATTATGCCACGCAGCGCTACAAAGAACTGGGACAATTCCTGCTGGTGAAGTATATGGACGGGAACAACAAGAAGGAGGAAAACGGTGTATTCCTGAGGACCCCGGAAGGATATCCCATGATGCCCGACCAGCCCGGTTACCCCGAATCCTGGAAAGAGATCGTTGTCAGGGATACGGGCAAAAAGCTGAGGGTCCCGGAAGGAGGATCTCACTGACGCATCCCGCACCGAAAGCTGCGCCGTAAACGATCGGGAGAGAGGGATCCCGGATGTGAATAATTCTGAATAATTCTTATTACAAATAGGAAAATATTTGTACTTTTGCGACCTGTTAATTTCAGGCAACGCATTTAAAGGTTAGAATCATGGATCTGATGAAGGTTGTTGACAAGGAATATGCTCCCCAGGCTGAACTGCCCAATTTCAGTGCAGGAGATACCATCACAGTACATTACAAGATCAGGGAAGGCAACAAGGAGCGTATCCAGCAGTTCAGGGGTGTGGTCCTTCAGCGCAGGGGCAGCGGCAACACAGAAACCTTCACCGTCCGGAAGATGTCCGGGAACGTGGGTGTGGAAAGGATCTTTCCCTCAGCCTCCCCGTTCATTGAAAAAGTGGAGATCAACAAATACGGCCATGTGAAGAAGGCCAGGATCTTCTATTTCAGGGAACTGACCGGTAAAAAAGCCCGCATCAAAGAAAAGAAATTCTAGTTCTTACAGCTTTCCCGCTTCCTTTCTGGCATTCTCCAGGATCCGGTCCGCCCTTTCCTCCGCCTCGCGGATCAGGTGATCGGACTGCTTCACCGCCTGGTCCCTCAGTTCGTCAGCCGCTTTCCTGGCCGCTGCCTTTTTGATGGGATTGTTCCCCGCCTCTTTCACAAGCCGCTCGCCCTGTCGCTCCGCTTCCATCACCAGCTCGTCCCCGGCTTTCCTTGCTTCTTCCATGATCCGGTCCGCTTCCCTTTCGGCATCGCTGATGATCTGGTTCGCTTTTTCACCAGCTTCCTCCCGGACATCCGCTTCCACCTGGTCCAGTTTTTCCTGTACTTTCTCCTCAACGGCCTTCTTCACAGTTTCCCCGCCTGACCGGAGATTGGAACTGAGATCGGTGGTGATCTCCGGATCCCCGAAAGTCCCCCTGATCCAGGCCTTCACCCTGATCACATCGGACTGGTGGATCTGCAGGCCTGCTCCGGCTGCCAGCGCGGATAATCCCTGCATCATCTGCACCGCCCCCTCGCCCAGGTCCGATTTTGCGATGGCCATATCCAGCTGGTAGTCCATTGTTCGGTCGATCCCGTGCGATCCGGAGGCGGTGATCCTGGAATCATCGAAATCGATGTCAAACGGATCCACCATGACCCTTCCGTCCAGGACGGTGAACCGCAGGTCCACTTCGTCTGGGGCCATGTTCCTGAATTTCTCATTTTTCAGTATCTCGCTCAGCCTGACGAAGGATTTCAGGTTATATACCTGCAGGTCCTTCGTGAACAGTCTGCCTTTCGCATTGATGGTGGAGAACAGCGGGGTAAATGTGGCATCCAGGAGCGACCGGTACCGGACTTCCAAGTTGGCAGTTCCCCTGCAGTAACCCGCCATAGGGGCCAGTCTTTCCACGGTGACGAAAGTCTCATACGCAGAGGGAATATCCACGCCTTTTATATCAAGTACCAGATCCGCATCTGCATATTCCCCCCTGGTATCCACTGTGCCCGAGGTGCGGACATTCCCTTCGAGCACATCCAGATCCAGTCCGTCCAGCCGGGCGGTCCCCTCTGCCACCCGCATGGCCCCCAGGATATTTTCCACCACGATATCCTGGTACACCACCTTTTTCAGATCAAGGTTCATACGGAAATCAACGTTTTCGGGGATCCTGAACGCGGAAGGCTCGGCTGCCGGTTCAGCCGGGACCCCCGAGTCAGTCATGTCTACCCCCACCGCCGGCGCTTTTTCCGTCTGGTTATCCTTCCCGGAGGAGGCCTCTGTTTCGGAAGTTCCCGGTGCCGCTTGCTGCTCCGCAGGTTGGCTCCCGGAAGTATCATCCGCCGTTTCCGGGAGCAGTTCATTCACATCAAGCAGTCCGGATCTCACATTTAAAGATCCTGATATGGTCTGCCCGGCAAATACATATGGAATGAAATTGGACAGTGTCCCGTCCATCTGGAGATCGGATGCACCCGCAGTGAGATCCATGTTAAGTAGGTTCACCACCCGGGGGGTGAATTCCATTTCCATCCGGTCCATGTGCACCGGCACGGGGATTTCCGGTGCGCTGAGCAGGACATCCTCCATTACCAGTTTTCCGTTCAGGTCCACCTTTTCATACTGTTCATTTTCGATGTACGAAAGCCGCGTATTCCACCTGAGATCGGTTTCCAGTCTGCCGCCCAGATTCACTCCTTCCAGTGGAACCACCTCCCTTAGGGTTGAAAAATCGATGGCACCCCTGGCCATACCGTCCACCTGCATATCACTGACCGGATGCGCCACATGGAGGGCGATGTCAAAAGGGTTCCCTCCCATCAGGAAATGGAACTTTTTCAGATCCAGCGTGGAAAGATCCATATCCGTCCCCCGGTACTCCGCCTGCAGCTCGAGCTGCACGCCGGATACATCTTTCGGAAGGTCCGGATAGGAGAAATAACCGTCCATGACCACCAGTGACAGGGTTGCATCGGGTAGGATCGTGTCTTTCATGATCCCCCTGACATCCCCTTCCAGCTGAAGCCTGCCGCTGGTTTTCAGGGATCCGAACTCATTGAGGTAGATGGCCGGCACCATGGAGAGCAGTGATCCGAAGCTGGTCTCCCGTGAAAAAAAATGCAGGTCCGTCTCCACCGCCCCGTCCTCCAGCAGGGATACCACCCCTTCCGTCCCCAGGACCAGTTCATTCAACCGGATTTCATTATCTTTCAGGGTGTAGATGTTGTTGACCAGATCCGCCGCGGCGGTCAGGTCCAATCCGAACACTGCATCTTTCAGGTAACGGATCCCGCCAACCTTTGCCTGCACCCCTTCTGCGGCCACTTCCAGGATGAGATCGGTCTGATCCATGGAAAAATCCCCGGACAGTTCCAGGTCCAGGTCCTGCAGCATCGCTTCCATTTCGCTTTCAGCATCCTCGTACCTGATCCGCCCGTCCAGGATGGCCAGCCTGTTCAATTGTATCTTGACGGGGATTTCTTCTTTCTCTCCAGCGGCTGCGGGTTGATCTTCCGCAGGATCTCCAGCCTTCTCCAATTCTGCTTCTCTGCTATCATCCGCCGTGGGAGCACCTGCCTTGTCTGCCGCAGTCTTGTCCCCTGTCTCAGCTCCCTCAGCGGTTCTGTCACCATGACCGACCGCCTTTTCCGGTTTCCGGGCAATGTCCCAGCTGACTGAACCGTCCTCCAGCACCACTGCATTGATCAGCGGCCGGTCCAGGATTACCGCTTTTACCTCCACATCCTTCCGGATCGCGCTGAACAGGTCCACCCTGACCTCGAACCGTTCCATCCCCGCCAGGGTATCCCCCTCAAACGGCTCCAGTCCCACCACCGAAAAGCCGCGCAGGTTCACGCTCAGATCCGGGAAACCCCTGAAAAGCGAGATCCCGATCGCCGACCAGTCCACCCTCGCATGCACCTGCCTGTTGATCTGGTCCTTTACAAATGATTCGATCCTGGACCTGAACAGGAACGGGACGGTGATCAGCAGAAACAGCAATACACCCAGTGTAATCAGCAGGATACGGAACACTTTTTTCATGGCTTTGGTGTTTTGGCCAAAATTACGGAAATACGGATAAAGAGTTTCAGAATTAAGGGGTATTGTTTAAATTTGCCTTCGCTTTTCATTGTTGAACAGCCGGACTAGTAGCTCAACTGGATAGAGCACCTGACTACGGATCAGGAGGTTGCGGGTTCGACTCCTGCCTAGTTCACCCTGAAGATGAAGCGGTTACAGAAAAATGTAGCCGCTTTTTCATTACAACTTATAGACATTCAGAGTTATCAAATCAGGATTAGAAAAGTTATGAAACAGAATGGATAATACCTAAGTCTTTAATTGATCCTAAAATGTTGACCAAGAAGACAGAAAAAGATCCTCCAGACGCTCCTCGATCAGCCTTTCAGTTCGGCCAGCACCTGCTTTTTATAGCTACGGCTGATGGGCAGTTCCGTTTCCCCGATGTTCAGAAATTCGCTGCTGAACGCAGTCACACTTGATTTATTGACGATGAATGAGCGGTGGATCCTGAGGAACATACCGGGCAGTTTCTTTTCAAGGTGGCTGATCTTTTCCTTCGAGGTGACCTCCTCCCCGTCCGACCGGTGGATCTTCACGTAGTCCGCCAGGCTTTCAATATACAGCACATCCTGATAATTGATGCGTGAAGAGGTCCGGTTGGAACGTACCGTAAAGGCACCCTCCTCCATCTGCAATTGTTTTTCTTCCAGCTCCCGGATGGCTCTCTGGTCTTTAAAATAATGGCGGATGAGAAGAATGAATGAAGTGACGAACACAATGAAGTACATGACCAGGGCAAGGGTGAATACGTCTGTCACGAATGGTCCGGTCTCGTTCACCCGGAACCGGATGATGAACAGCATGGCCAGGATGCTGGCAATGAGCTCCATGCAGAGTGAAACGACCAGCATGTAGAATGAATAGACGGTGAATTGCAGGAATCTTCTCCTGAAAAGGTAGCGCGGCACCAGGAAATAGTTGAAAAAATAAGAGGTCCCCATCACCACCGGCAGCAGGAGAGACACATAGTAGAACGCTTCCACCCCTCCTTCGAACCACCGGGTGAATATCAACGTGAGCGCTGCATGGACCACCACCCAGAAAAGGATATGATGCCAGGTTTTCAATCCCGTATCCGAATTGTCACAGGTCAAATATCGCAAAAAAACGGTACCACGGATGGTTCCGTCGACGGATAACAGGTTCCGGGCCGGATTTGACCTTGCGCCGAAGGGCCTGTCAGCCCTACCTTTGTAACGAATACCATTACTCACTTTAAATTTTATTGATATGAAAGATCTTTTTTATGAGGGTGGACCCCTCTTCATGGGGATCCTGACGTTGCTGCTGGTAATCATCCTGGCTATGTGCATCTATTTCCTGGTTTCGATCGTTTCGGGAAAAGCGGCTGAGAAGAGAAATTTCAGGCACCAGCTTACCTATATCAAATCAGCCGGTTTGTTCACTATGATCACGGGGATCCTGGGACAACTGATCGGGTTGCTGGAGGCTTTCAATGCCATCGAACGCGTGGGGGACATCTCCCCTGCCCTCCTTGCAGGCGGATTGAAAGTCTCCATGATCACCACCCTCTACGGGATCCTGATTTACCTGTTCACCATCCTGATCTGGTTCCTGCTGGACATCTGGTACCAGAAAAAGGAAACGTCATGAGGAAGCGCAGTCCCATCGACCTGGCATGCATAATGATCCCGGTACTGCTGCTGCTTCTGGGAGGCGGTGCAGTCCGGGCACAGGATCCATATGCAGGCACGTGGGAGGGCACATTCATGGGGCAGTTCAAGATGATGCTCAGAATAAGCGTCTCCCCGGCAGAGAATTACTCCGGCAACATCATGATGTACGATAATGGCAACCTGATCCAGGACGATCCCGTTTCGGAAATACGGATCGCGGATCACCGGCTTGCCTTTCATATTCAGGCAAAAGAGACCGATTTTGAGGGTTTGTTCAGCAGGGAAGTCACCGGGCTATCCGGGAAATTTATTTTTCCCGACGGTTCGGAACATCCTGTCGCGTTGAGAAAAAAAGCGGAGGCGGCCCCGTCCGTGACCAGCCCCGAAGACACATACCTGGAACGCTCCCGGAAAAAATACAGTGCAGCGCAGGTGAAGGAGGATCTGGATTCACTGATGAGGGGCCTGGAGAAATACCATCCCCGGCTATATGCCCATACATCGGAATCGGACATGAGGAGGGAGGCAGAGGCAACACTGCAGCGAATGCAACCGGAAATGAGCCTGGAGGAATGTTTCAGGCTCATGGCCCCCCTGATCGAAAAAGTGGGTTGCAACCACACCGGGATCCGGTTGCCTGAGCACTATGGGAAACTTGCGGAGGAACATGGCAATTACCTGCCGCTGAAGATAACCTGCTTGCAGGACCGGGCAGTTCATTCAGCTGCAATGATTTCAGTATCCGGCTCACCCTGCCGAACACATCCGTCGAGGCAAACATTCCCAGAACCACCTTTGAGACAGCTGTGGAAGGATTCGTTTTTGGAGAATCCTTTCGGGTGGATGAATATGTTCCCACGGCTCTATCGGATATCCTGGCCGCAAATGATCCGTATCTGATGTTTTATTTTGAATGGCTCGACAAGCAGCAGCGGATTTGAATTGTATATTTGGATCATGGTCAGGAATCTGACATATATCCTCGTCCTCTGGCTTTGCCTGCCCGCTTTTCTGTTCGCACAGGATTCCGCAAGTTACAATTCTGACTCCCCGCACCTCACCGGGATCCTCATCCGGGCCGCAGATGCCCCGTATCCAGGGTCCGGGACCTGCAACCGGAAATTGCCGTCAGCTGTCAGAGTCCGGGTCACGGACCGTTCAGGGAACCCGCTGGAAGGGATCCCGGTGGTTTTCACCATCATCTCGCAACCGGAGAATGCAGGGAATGCCGGGGTGAATCCGGGCCTGGTGCGCACAGATTCCTCGGGCATGGCACAGGCCTGGCTCACGCTGGGGTCCGCTCCGGGCAGTTACCAGGTCTCGTGCAGGATCCAGGAGGGATTCCCCGACAACCAGGTGGTCTTCCATGTAAAAGCCAGGAGCAGGAACTGGGTGTATATGATTATTATCGGGCTGCTGGGGGGACTCGGCCTTTTCCTGTTCGGGATGCATACCATGAGCGAGGGGATGCAGCATTCCGCGGGGGCCAGGCTGCGTTCGATCCTGGAACAGGTGACCCGGAACCGGATCGTGGGCGCAGGGGTCGGTACGCTGGTGACCACCATCATCCAGAGCAGCAGCGCCACTTCGGTCATGCTGGTCAGTTTCGTGAACGCGGGACTGCTTCAGTTCAGGCAGACCATCCCTGTACTGCTGGGTGCAGCCATGGGGACCACCATCACCGCACAGATCATCGCGTTTAAAATCACCGACTACAGCCTGCTGCTGATCGCCCTCGGATTTTTCATGCAGGCTTTTTCGAAAAAGGAACAGCTCAAATTCACAGGATCCGCCCTCTTCGGATTCGGCGTGCTGTTCTTCGGGATGGACATCATGTCGGAGGCCATGGAACCCCTCCGTGAATGGGATCCTTTCATCGATCTGCTGCTCAGACTGGAAAATCCGTTGCTGGGGATCCTCATCGGGACCGTGTTCACCGCACTGATCCAGTCCAGCAGCGCCTTCATCGGGATCATGATCGTGCTGGCTTCCCAGGGACTCCTCACCCTGGATGCCTCCATTCCGCTCCTGCTGGGCTCCAACCTGGGAACGCCCGTGACCGCCCTGCTTTCCAGCCTGAGGGCGAACCGGGAAGCGAAGAAGGTGGCTTATTCGTTCATAATGATCAAACTATTAAGCGTCATTATATTCGGAGCATGGACCATCCAGCTCGGCAGACTGCTGCTCCGGTTCACCCCGGAAGCATCCCTGCCGAGGCTGATCGCCAACGCGCATACCTTCATCAACTTCGCCATGATGCTGTTGCTGCTTCCCGTGACACCTGTGCTGGCAAATCTCCTGAACCGCCTTGCGGGAAGAACGAAAGAGCCCTCAAAGGCAGCTTTCGCCACCTTCTACCTGGACGAAAACACCATCGCCACTCCTTCCCTGGCGCTCAGCCTGGCCAAAAAGGAGATCATACGGATGGGAATGATCGTTAAAACAATGTTCAGCCTGATCCTCCAGCCGTTCACGGAAAAAGACGCCTCCAATCTGGACACCATCTACACCCGTGAAAAAAAGGTGAACCATCTCCGGGACGCCATTAAGGAGTACCTGCTGAGGGTCAACCGGGTATCCACCGACAGTAAACAGGTCAATGAATCGTTCCTGATGCTGTACACCCTCAATGAATTCGAAAAAATTGCGGACATCATCTCGGGAAACCTGGCCAACAGGGCCGAAAAGTGGCTGGCACTGGATTATGATTTTTCAGCCGCGGGAAAAATGGAGCTTGCCCAGTTCCACCGGGAGATCGGAAAACAGCTGAACAGGTGCATTGTGGTTTTTGAGGAAACCAATCTCCAGCAGGCAGCACAGATCAAATCGAAACACAAGGAATACAGGGCCCTTTCCAAAGAACTGGAAAGGCAGCATTACGACAGGATCCTGGAGGGGCTGAAGGAATCCGTCGAAAGCAGCGAGACCCACCTGGAGATCCTCGCGCTGCTGAGCACCATTGACAGCCATGCCACCAATATCGCCAGGATCGCACTGGACTGGAACCAGAAAGCCAACTGAAGTAACAAATTTTCATGTATTTTTACATCTTCGCATACACCATAATCCATCCAGAATGATGAAAAGAATCACATTTGTATGTATTGCATTCATTCTTCTCACGGCCTGCAACAGCAAAAAAGCCGGACAGGAGACGACAACCGGAGACAGCTTTACGTTCGTGTTCATGACGGACATCCACCTGAAGCCCGAGCTGAAGGCTGCGGAGGGATTCCGCACGGCCATCCGGAAGGTCAACGCACTGAAACCCGACTTTGTGATCACAGGGGGCGACCTGATCGATGACGCCCTTGCTGCCAGCTACGAGAGAGCAGACTCCCTGTACAACCTTTACAAGGAATTGTCAGAAGAATTTCAGATGCCGGTGTACAATGCCATGGGGAATCACGATATTTTCGGGTACAGCAGCCTGCCGAAAGTGAGCCGGGACCACCCGGAGTTCGGGGAGCGGATGTTCGAGAAGCGGATCGGGAAAAGATATTACTCATTTGACCACAAAGACTGGCATTTTATTGTAATGGACGGGATCGAGGAAGGGGACGGCACCTGGGGGAGCTATGTGGGAATGGTGGACCAGGAGCAGCTGGACTGGATCAGACAGGACCTGGAAAACATCGATGATGAAACACCCGTGGTCATATGCACCCATATCCCCCTGGTGAGCATCCGGCCCCAGATCAACAACGGTCCGCTTTATGCGGAGAACCACAGTGCCCTGGTGATCAACTCCACCGATGTCCTTGCCCCGTTCAGGCACAAGAACCTGAAGCTGGTCCTCCAGGGTCACCTGCACTTCCTGGAAGAGCTCAATATGCTGAACCGGGTCCGCTTCATCACCGGGGGAGCAATATGCGGCTCCTGGTGGAGGACTCCCGATGATGCCGTGCTCCAGGAGGGTTTTGTCCTTGTGAAGGTGAAAGACGGCGACTTCTCCTGGGAGTACATTGATTACGGATGGGAGACGGGCATTGTTTCCGGAAGACCGGTGAACGAAACTGAATAACTGATCATGGCACGTACAGCGGTATGCATTCTCCTGGTCACGATCTCGTGCATGCTCACGGGCCAGGACGGTACGGATACCTCCCCGGAAGGAATGGTGCTGATTCCCGGCGGGACCCACATCATGGGAGCGGAAAGCCGTCAGGGGATTGCAGTCCCTCCGCACCCGGTCACCCTGGATCCTTTCTATATGGACGTCCGTGAGGTGACCAACAGGCAGTACGAGCAATTCTGCATATCAACAGGCTACCGGTTCCCCGAATTCTGGGGTATGGAGATCTACAAGTCGGGACCGGATTACCCCGACCACCCGGTAGTGGGTGTCAGTCATTCAGACGCATCCGCATATGCCGCATGGGCAGGCAAGAGACTCCCCACCGAGGCGGAATGGGAGTATGCCGCCCGGGGTGGCCTGGAGGGCATGCAATTCCCGTTCGGGAACAGGGTGGATCATTCCCTGGCAAGATTCAATGACCCTGATGCGGAAAAAGGCCCGGTGGAAACAGGGACCTACCCGCCAAACGGATACGGGTTGCACGATATGGCGGGGAATGCCTGGGAATGGGTCGCCGACTGGTTCGGGGCAGATTATTACGGAGTATCGCCCACAGATGATCCCACCGGTCCGGATCGCGGTGCTTTCAGGGTGATCCGAGGTGGTGGATGGCACTCGGGGGCCAGTTGCATTGCCGTTCACTGGCGGAATGCCCTTCCCCAGCACTGGGTGGACATGGCAGGGGGCTTTCGCTGTGTATTGGATGCTGTTAAGGGAGAAACAAAAATACAGGATGAATAATATGAACCATCTCATGAGATCAAAACTGATCCTTCTTCCGGCGCTGCTGATGGCGATCCTGGCGGCCTGCAACCGGAACGGACAAAGCGACGGCCTGCCGGCAGGAAATGTAATCTCGGAAGAATCCTTTTTCGCATCCATGCAATCCAACAGGCAGTGGCCCTCCTACAGGGGATACTTCGCCTGCGGATACCTGGACCAGGCACATCTGCCGGACAGTTTCAACGTTTCGACCGGGTATAACGTGAAGTGGGAAACGGAAATACCGGGACTCGGTCTCTCCTGCCCCGTGGTCTGGAACGACCGGGTATATGTGACCACCGCCATCAGCGAAGAGGACCGGGGAGGGTTCCTGACGGGAATGTACGGGAACATCGAACCGGTGAGCGATTCCTCGGAGCACTCCTGGATGCTTTACTGCCTCGGGAAGAAGGACGGGAAGATCATCTGGGAAAGAGAGCTTCACCGGGGTATCCCGTCCGTCAGAAGGCATCCCAAATCGTCCCATGCCACCACCACCCCCGCCACGGACGGAAAGCACGTGCTCGTATTCCTGGGAACGGAGGGACTTTACTGCTATTCGGCGGACGGTAAGTTGCTCTGGAATAGGGATTTCGGCTTGATCATGTCGGCATGGAACGTGGTGGAAACTGCCGAGTGGGAATTTGCAAGCTCGCCGGTCATTTTCCGGGACCGGGTGATCATCCAGGCAGATGCACTGAACACTGCCTTTGTGGCCGTGCTCGATCTCCATTCAGGAGAGACCATCTGGAGGCAGGAAAGGGATGAGATCCCGGGCTGGTGCACGCCGAATATCTATTTCGATGGGACACGGCCCAGGGTTGTGGTCAATGGTTATCAACACAGGGGAGGCTATGACCTGGAGACAGGTAAAGCGATATGGAGCATGTCGGGCGGAGGCGATATTCCCATTCCCACCCCTGTCGTCTGGAAGGATCTGATCTTTTTCAACAGTGCCCATGGACGCCATTTCCCCATCATGGCCATCCGGAACAATGCCAGCGGAAGGATCCCATATCCCGAGAACGATTCGGTGCTCAGCGAACAGATCGCCTGGTTCCATGACCGGGGCGGAGCCTATATGAACTCGGTGCTCGTATATGACAGCCTTCTTTACAGGCTCCGCTGGAACGGGAACCTGACCTGTTTTAATGCGGCTGGCGGGGAGGTCGTCTACCAGCAAACGGTCAGTCCCACAAGCTTTATCGCATCACCCGTGGCCTCTGACAACAGGATTTACATGGTATCGGAAGCCGGAACGGTATATACCGCAAAAACAGGAAGGGAATACAAACTGCTGACCGAAAGCTCCCTGGGAGATATTTCGCTCGTCACTCCGGCGATCACCGAGGGAATGATCATCTTCAGGACTGCGCGAAAACTGATCGCCGTATCGGATGACATTCCGTGAAAAAATTGCGAAATTCGCGATGAATGAGCAAACCGCTTTTATACCTCCTGGTGGTTCTTCTTTCCGTCGGTTTCTGTTACGCGAAGGAACCGGAGAAGTATGTGCCGTCTAACGAAAGGAAAAAAATTAAATATGCCACGCCGGAACCGGGGACCTACCTGAAACCCGGTGCCTATTACCTCCTCCAGCAGATCAACAGGGTGATGGAGGATCCCGCATCTTTTGAGAAACCGGGCAACTGGATCTACAGGATCTTCACCCCCCGCATGAGCAAAACGCTGGATACCCTGATCACCTTCAGCGAGCAGCCGGTTCCCGTCCGGATCTACTATCCCTCGAAAGAAAGCATGAAAGGGAACCATCCCGTCACACTCTTCATCCACGGAGGAGGATTCTCGTACGGAAGTGTGGAGGAGTACCACATGATGGTGGGGAAACTGGCGGAGGTCACCGGCACGATCATGGTTTCGGTGGAGTACAGGCTGGCCCCGGAGCACCCGTTCCCCGCGGGGGTAAACGATGCCTACGAGGTCCTCTGCTGGCTCCGGGAACATGCCGGCGAGATCGGGGGCGATCCGGACCGGCTCTGTGTGATGGGCGACAGCGCGGGGGGAAACATTGCCACGGTCCTTGCCCTTCGGTGCAGGGACGATGGAAGGCCGGGTCCGGCCTGCCAGGTATTGATATATCCGGGAGTCACTTTTGTGGATGCCATTTTCGCATCCCGGGTCTATTTCGGCCTGGGTCCCGAAAGTTACGTTCTGGATGAAAAATTCCTGAGGCAGGTGAAGTCGGATTATATGGGCGACCTGACGGATCCGCGGCACCCGTACCTGTCCCCCCTCGAAGCAGAGCTCACACCCGATCTTCCCCCGGCCCTGGTCATCACCGCGGAATGTGATCCCATCAGGGACGGCGGGAGGGCCTATGCCGAAAAGCTGCTTCAGGCAGGAGTGGAGGTGGAACATATCGAATACAGCGGAATGATCCACGGTTTCCTGAGTTTCCACATGATCCTGAGCGATGCAGTGGAGGCCATGGAGTACATCCGGGATTACCTTCAGCAGGTGTTCAAAAAAATGTAAATCATTGCTGATTGAACAGACGAATTCCTATATTTACTATTGCTAGGAATTCGGCCATGATCGGTAGGCACCTTTTAATTACCCTCAGGAGCTTAAAAAGGAATTTGATCTACGCTGTCCTCGTCATCGCGGGACTGTCACTGGGGATCACCACCTTTCTTTCAACCGTCCAGTGGTCCGCATGGCACCTTTCCTTTGACAGGAAGTTTCCGGACAGGGAACGGATCTTCAGGCTGACATTCGAGGAAAAGAATGAGGGCTTTTACCGCCATACTGCAAGGATCCTCCACGGCAACATCCTGAACAGGATTATTTTCAGTGATGCACTCTCCGGCATCCAACAGGCAGGCAGGCTGGCCCCTTTCCGGAAGGCAGCCTTTATCCTGGATGAAACCTCATATTACGAACCCTTCGCTTACGCCTGTGATCCGGCTTTTCTTGAAATATTCCGCCCGGCGGTGCTCCGTGGAAACACGGAAACAATGCTGCAGGAACCCTTCACGGCCGTGCTGACTGAAAGCTGCGCTGCGAAATTCTTCGGGAACACAGATCCGGTGGGCCGCACCTTTGAGTTGATGCACCAGTTCGACGTAAGGCCCACCACCTATACAGTGACAGGGGTGATCGGGGATTTTCCGGACAATTCACATTTCAGGATTTCTGTACTCACATCATTCGACAATCCCATGGAGTACCGGGGGACTGCCTGGACATACCTTAAACTGGATCCGGGGACCGATCCTGCCCGGATGGAAAAAAACCTCGGACTATTTGTAGAAAGCAATTTTGACTCAGATGCTTCTGAAAGAATCCAGCCCCGGCTGCAACGGGTTGCATCGATCCATCTCCACTCCCACCTGGCCAGGGAAATCCAGCCCAATGTCATGTTCCGCACAGTGGTGATCCTGATGATCGCAGGGATGCTGGTTTTCCTGCTCGCCTGGTTCAATTTCACGCTGCTGTCGTTCAGCCAGAACCAGTTGCATGTGCAGCGGCTCGTGGTTCAGTGGCAGATGGGAGCAGGGAAACAGGTATTCTTCCGCCAGTTCCTGGTGGATCACCTCTTCATCGGATCGATTGCCCTGATGACCGGGATCCTTTTCACCCTGGTTCTGAGACCTGTCATCGAACGCCTGGCGGGCCAGTTCATCTTCCAGGACAGCGGGCTCATTGTGCTCTCCTTTGCCCTGTTGCTGCTGCTGCTGCTAATCAGCTCGGTGGTCACTGCCCTGGTTTCCACCGGTAAACTCTACAGTTACCTTCAGCGCAGGTACCTGTCGGCCAAAATGGGACCCCCGCCGGATACAACCGGCAGGACTTTCTTCGTCCGGGGAGTGATCATCCTGGAGTTCATGATCACTTTCGTGCTGGTATCGAACCTGATGATGATCAGCAGGCAGACCCGCTTTGCCATGTCGGTTCAGCTTGGGGCATCGGAGCGGGAAGCCATTCATATCTACGGGCTGCACCGTCCCATCGTGGATGAATTCAGCACATTTAAGGAGATGATGCTCGAGAGCCCCCACGTGAAAGCAGTGACAGCCAGCATGGAGGAACCCACCGGAGAAGCCATGGATGCCAATACATTTGAGATCGACGGGATCGATGAGGGGGATAAGCAACTGTTCCTGTTTCCGGTGGACGAAGATTTTCTAAGCTTTTACAACCTCGAAATCATCCACGGGACGGGATTCCCCGAAAAATATGATCCGCTGGATTCTGCCGAGTTCTTCGTGCTCAATGAGACCGCCGCCCGGATGATCACTGACACCACAGAACACCTGATAGGCAGCAACCTGACGCTTCATTTCAACTATCCCGGCTTCATCTGGCCGGGACCCGTAAAGGGAATCATCCGGGACTTTCACCTGTCGGGACTTGACTACCAGGTTTCCCCCATGGTGATCTTTCCAAAGTACACATGGCTCTTCTGTTTCTCGGTCATGCCCTCTGGAGATCCCGCCCCCGCCATCGACCACCTGAAAGCCGTCTGGGAGAAATTGTTCCCCTCCTATCCCCTTGATTTTACATTTTCCTCGGCGCTCATCGAGCAGCTGTACCAACCTGAGCTCACCCAGATCAATATCCTGACCGTATTCAGCATTCTTTCCATTATCATTGCAGGACTGGGACTGTTTGCCCTGAGCGGTTTCTTCATGCAGAAGCGCATCAAATCAGCGGCCCTGAAAAAAATCAACGGTGCCATGGTATACCAGATCATCCTGCCGGAACTGATGCATTACCTGTGGCTGGCCCTGATATCCACGGTGATCTCCATTCCGGCAGCATTGTTCCTGATGGAACGCTGGTTACGCAATTATGTCTACCGGATCGATATCCCGGTGTGGATATTCATTTTCTGTGCAGGGGTTTTAATCATCTTCAGCTGGTTCGCAGTATTTTATCACACATGGCGTCTGGCACGGATCAATCCTGTGGAGTTTATCAGGGACAATTGACATGGAAAAGGTCTTTCACTACCGGAACCACATCCAGGATATTTCCAGGATCAGCGACGATCTCGGCGCACTGGCAAAAGAATGGGCCATTCCCGTCTCAGAGCTCCGGCAGGTGACGGTCATCGTGGAAGAGTTGATCTCGAACATCATCCGGTTTGCTTTTCAGGACGCGGATCCACACCTCATCCGGGTGATGGTGGGAAAAGAGGACCGCCTGCTGACCATCAGGATCACAGACGACGGGATCCCCTTCAATCCCATGGAATACCATCCCCCGCCCGTCACCGATCCGGCTTCCGTGGATGCCGGCGGAATGGGGATCGTCCTGGTTCGAACCTTTTCGGATTCCATCGACTACAGGAGGATCGATCACGAAAACCGGCTGACTGTCATTAAAACCATAAAAAGCAAGCAGTAATTCATTCGGATTTTCAAATTCTTTTGTTACTTTCGGAACGTTCCTCTGAAAGCTCATTTCTATAAGATTTCATCATGAAAAGCGATCAATACTCACCCTGGCAACTCTGGTCACTTGTGATCCTCCGGGTTGCCATCGGATGGCATTTCCTTTACGAAGGGATCAGCAAGCTGCTGAACCCGGACTGGTCCTCCCTCGGATACCTCATGGACTCTGAAGGATGGTTCGAGGGGATCTTCCTGTCCATGGCCGGAAATTCCACATTGCTCAACGTCATCGATTTTTTGAACATGTGGGGACTGATCCTTATCGGTGCGGGACTGATCCTGGGAATATTTACCCGGCCTGCCGTCATCGCGGGTATGGTGCTGCTTGCATTCTATTACCTGTCACATC
This sequence comes from Bacteroidales bacterium, assembly GCA_040768485.1. Classification (GTDB taxonomy): domain Bacteria; phylum Bacteroidota; class Bacteroidia; order Bacteroidales. Next base: position 35,440 of record JAXGMU010000020.1, on the reverse strand, counting down.
CTCCCCTGATCGGGGCCACATATGTGATCCCCAGCGAAGGGAATTATCTGTGGGTCAATAAAAACCTCATCGAATTACTCACACTATGGGTGATCCTTCTGTTTCCCACGTGGAAAACAGTGGGCATCGACCGGTTCATCTTTAAAAAAAACAGGATCTGATCATATGAGCGAACAAAATCAAACCGGGAAGGAGAACGGTATGAACAGGCGCGACCTGTTGAAAGGCTTTGCCACGCTTCCCGTCATCGGTGCATTTGCTTACGGAGCCTGGAGGAAGAGAAGGCAGGACCATCTCAGGAGCCACAGGCTGGCCAGGGAACTGAACATGAGCACAGGTGATCTGGAATATACCAGGTATGCCCACGACGGCGACGTGATCAGACTGGGTATCATCGGTTATGGGATCAGGGGGACACAGCTGATGAAAGCGGCCGGTTTCGTGCATCCGGAAACGATCCTGGAATGGAAAGATGCGGCCGTAAAAGATACCAGGGATCACAGGTACGAGGATTTTCTCGGGCAGGATGACCTGAATGTGGTGGTCAACGGCGTGTGTGACCTGTTCGATGTCCACGCGGAACGGGCCCTCGCAGCCGCCTCCAATGTGGGGAGGGAAGGTCCGGGCGGCACCATGGAAAAACCGGCAAAAAGATACAGGAACTACCGGGAACTGCTGGCGGCAAAAGATATTGATGCAGTGATCATCGCCACACCCGACCACTGGCATGCCCGGATGGCAATCGATGCCGCCCGTGCCGGTAAGCACATCTATGTGGAGAAAGGTCTGGCCCGCACGGTGGAAGAGGTTTTTGCCATCAGAGATGCAGTCAGGGAAAGCGGCGTCATCTTCCAGTTGGGCCACCAGGGAAGACAGACTGAGAGCTATATCAAGGCAAGGGAAGCGGTGGAGAAAAACCTGCTGGGACCCATCAATCTGATCGAAGTGTGCACCAACCGCAACACCCCGAACGGAGCATGGGTGTACGATATCCACCCGGATGCGAACATCCGGAGTGTTGACTGGAACCAGTTCGAGGAACCCTGCGAAGTGAAGCATCCTTTCAGTGCCGAGCGATTCTTCCGATGGCGGTGCTGGTGGGACTACGGGACCGGCCTTTCCGGGGACCTCCTCACCCATGAATATGATGCCATCAACCAGATCCTTGGAATGGGAATCCCGGAATCGGCTGTATCCTCGGGAGGGGTGTACTTCTATGAACGGCCTGAACATTACGTGAACGAGGTAAGGGAAGTCCCGGATGTGTGGAACGCGACGTTTGAATACCCCCGGCTGAATTTCTCCCTGCTGTACAGTGCCACCCTGGCCAATAACAGGGACCGGGGAAAAGTGATTATGGGCCACGATGCTTCCATGGAGCTGGGCAACAGCATCCGCATTTACGCCTGCCAGGAAAGCACCAGGTACAAAGAACAGATCGCAAACGGACTGATCCGGACAGACCTGCCCATTTACACCTACATTCCGGGACGCAAAAATGTGGATGCCGTGACCACTCCCACCGAGCAGTACTTCGCAGACAGGGGATTGTTATACACTTACCGTGGCGGGCGGAGGGTGGACACCACCCACCTCCATATTGCAGAGTGGCTGGAAGGCATCAGGCAGGGAAAGCAGCCCAGCTGCAATATTGACCAGGCCTTTGAGGAAGGGATCACGGCTGCCATGGCCACCATCGCATACCGGGAGGACCGGAAGGTTTTCTGGGACAGCGAGAAGCAGCAGGTTGTCTGAACGGGTCCGAACGTCCGCATTCGGACGGGATCATCGTCTGTCCTCATGCATGCGGCCTTCACGGTACAGTTCCCACAGGGAATGGATCTCCGTATAGATCTGCAGTTCCGCACACCTGTAATCGCAACGGATCCGCTCATTCAGAAACAGCATGAATCCGTCAAGCTCTTCACCGTTAAGACCTGTGATGGATGAAATATTGGACCGGCTGAGGATCTCTTCAAAAGCATCCATCTCTTCCGCGTTTCGCTCCATCATGAACAGCCTCCTGGCCGAACGCTGTTTCCTGCTCAGGTTATGGTAAAAGAAGGAGACCGGTGAAGTGAGAAGGAAGCCCACGCTCCTGACCTTCTCTTCATTCATCTCAAGCGGGATATAATCCGGGTCCTGTCGGGGAAGGCCGAGTTTTTCCCCCAGGGATATTAGCGGCGGCAGGTTGATGAACGCCTCCCTGAAATCCTCATAGCTGTTTCCCCAGCTGAAGATCCTTGCTTCCGGAATGGCATGGTATCTTTCTTGTACACGGACGTATTTTTTCGGGTAGATCATGGCGGCTGGCACAAGGGTATCCCTATATACAATATTCCTGAAATACAGCGTGTCATGGATTGTTACAGGTAGCCGGAATATCCCCAGGGTATCGGTCACATCACCCGCCCCGGAATTGATGTTGATCACATGTGTGGCCGGAACCGGCCTGTACATGCCATCATACACAAAACCGGTGAGTATGAATAGGGAATCCCCGGCCTGACCCGCAAGGCCGCAATGTGCAGCGACGAGCAGCGCACCGGTCACCATGAAGCTCCGGGGGCACATGGGACTAAATGTATTCAAATCATTCCGATTTCATCCGGTTTTAACAAACCTTAACCCTCCGGAAAGTACCCCGGGAACTATTGAACCAATTTATGGGATGCTTGTTAAAAGCATACTGGTCCGAATACACAGACCTCAAACCGAAGGAACCATGCTGAAAATTGTATTGCTGGACGGGGGCACCATAGGAAAGGTAAATAACTTCAAGCTGATTGCAAAGCTAGGGGATCTTGAAATGTTCGATGCCACCGAACCGGACCAGGTGGTGGAGCGTTGCAGCGGAAAGGATGTGGTCATTGTTAACAAGGTGGAGATGGATGCAGGGGTGATGAAACAGCTTCCTGACCTGAAGCTTATCTGTGTGGCTGCCACGGGAGTGAACAATGTGGACCTGAACTTTGCAAAGAACAACGGGATCGAGGTGAAAAACGTGACAGGGTACTCCACAGATTCGGTAGCCCAGCTCACATTCACCATGCTGTTATACCTGGTAAACAAGCCATACTACTACGATCATTACGTAAAAAGCGGTGCCTATTCCAGAAGCGGATCCTTCACACATCACGGGGAACCTTACTGGGAACTGAAAGGAAAGCGGATGGGAATCATCGGACTGGGAACCATCGGCCGGCAGGTGGCACGCATCGCGGAGTCCTTCGGCATGGAAGTGGTGTTTTACTCCACCACCGGGCGCAACAACCACATAAGCTATAAACGATTTGACCTGGATGACCTGCTGAAGAGCTCGGATGTGGTGAGCATCCATGCTCCGCTGAACAACCGCACAAGGGACCTGATTACCTATGAAAAGATAAAGCTGATGCGTCCCTGTGCCATTTTGCTCAATCTGGGTCGGGGAGGGATCATCAATGAAAAAGACCTGGCAAAGGCATTGAATGACAACCTGATCGGTGCCGCGGGACTGGATGTACTGGAGCACGAGCCCATCAAACCTGACAGTCCCCTGCTCAAATTGTATGACAGGGAAAAGATCCTGATCACGCCCCACATGGCGTGGGCTTCAAGGGAATCACGGGAACTGCTCGTGGAAAAAATAGCCAGGAATATAGAGATGTTCCAGCGAGAACTCACCAACTGATCACACCGAAATCCCGGTCTCCTTCATATTTATGGTTCATATCATTTTATAAAAACAGCTTGAATCGTATTCTGATATTTGCTATCTTTTATTCGTTGCAAACCATCCATCAGCGATGGAACACAGAAAAGGAAACGGAAGTCCGGATCATTTTACGGGACACCTGGTGAACCTGCAGAAACAGCTGTTTCTATATGCCCTGCAGTTGACTGAAAACCAGGATGATGCAATGGATCTCGTGCAGGAGACCAGCTATAAAGCCCTTAAGAACAGGAGAAAATTGCTTCGCGACGATCATATCAGGGCATGGCTCTACACCATCCTGAAGAATACCTACATCAATTATCTGAGAAGCAGCCACTACAGGCAACAGGTGAGTGATACGGACGACCTGAACCAGATTCAGTTTACCCTGGCCGCTCCCGATGATACACCGGACGAACAATTGATAAGAAAGGAGCTGCACGAGATCATCAATCTTCTGCCTGTTGTCTACGAGAAGCCCATCCGGATGTTTCTGACTGGATATTCCTACAAGGAGATCTCCGCACAGATGAACATCCCTATCGGTACGGTAAAAAGCAGGATCCATCTGGGCAAGAAACAGATCCGAAGCTACTACTCTGCCTGATCATACCAGGTCGCAGGCGTCAGCCGGCATCCAGTGTTTGTCCTTTCCCTCCCATTTGATGTTGCATCCGATGGGATTGGTGACCGGTACGGAGATCTCCCTTCCATCGGTCGCCTCCTCCAGCGCACGGTCAAGGTCATTCACGGTGATGCGTTCCGGATCCCTGGGCTGATCCACCCCCCTTCCCGTATAGATGAGCTTTCGTTCCCCGTCAAACAGGTAAAAGTGAGGGGTGCGCAATGCACCGTAGGCCCTGGCCACTTCCTGGCTTTCATCATGCAGGTAAATCCAGGGGAACCGATGCTCCTGCATCCGCTTCACCATGTGCTCAAATCCGTCCACCTCATATGTACGCGCGCTGTTAGAATTGATTGCGACAAACCGGACATTCCCGCCTGCAAATTTCTCAGCTGTCTGTCTGGTGATTTCGTCGGAACCCAGTACATAAGGACAATGGTTGCAGGTAAAGAAAACAACCAGGAACTCTTCCCTGAAATCAGAAAGTGCATATGTGTTCCCGTCTGTGGCAGGTAATCTGAAATAGGGTGCCGAAGCACCTGTCTGCAGTGTATATGGCATGGTTTAACAGTTTATGTGTGAATGCAAATGTTTCATAATCTCCATATGTAGAATACAAATAATGACCGGAATTGTTTGATGAAAAAAAAAACGGTCGGATCAAACAAATTAGCACCGGGGGTGTTTTACAGTCAATGAGAAGATATGCCGTCATGTTTGCGCTGGCTGTGTTTTTTACAGTTGCTGTTGCTGCTCAGGATGTTACAGAGATCGGAAGGGAAGAACTTCTCTCCCTGACGGGTCGCACCGATGACACAACCTATGTGATCAATTTCTGGGCCACCTGGTGCTCTCCCTGTGTGAAAGAGATCGGCTATTTCGAGGATCTCCACAGTGAACAGGCATCGTCGGGGATCAGGGTCATCCTGGTGAGCCTGGATTTTCCGAACCAGATTGAAAGCAGGGTCATCCCTTTCCTTCAAGAGAAAAACATTACGGCACCTGTCATGTTGATGACTGATCTCCGCTACAATGAATGGATCGACCGGGTGGACCCGGGATGGTCTGGAGCCATCCCCGCCACCCTGATATACAAAAACGAACACCGGGTGTTCCTGGAGAAAGAACTGACGCGTGAGGAACTGTTTGAACAAGTAAATCTAATCCGTAACTGACATGAAAAAGACCATTTTGATATTTTCGCTTTTCTTTGCAGCCATTGTGATGCTGGGTGCCGGTCTCGAACCGGGCGACAACGCGGTTGATTTTACACTCAGGAATGTGGACGGTTCGACCGTTTCACTCTCCGACTACAGCGACCAGAAAGGTGTGATTGTTGTATTTACATGTAATCCCTGTCCCTTTGCGAAAGCATATGAACAGCGAATCATACAACTGCATCATAAATTCGGTCCGGAAGGATATCCGGTGGTGGCCATCAATCCCAACGATGACCAGGTATCGCCGGAGGACACTTTCGACAAAATGAAAGCCCGTTCCGCAGAGAGGGATTTTCCGTTCCCTTACCTGAAAGATGAAACCCAGGAGGTGTACAGAGCATACGGCGCCACTCGTACTCCCCATATCTATCTGCTTGAGAACAGGAACGGTAAATTCAAAGTGGCATATGTAGGTGCCATTGATGACAATGCCATGGATGCCTCCGCCGTGACCACGAGATACCTGGAAGACGCCATCGGTGCCCTCCTGGCAGGCAATGCGCCTGATCCTGCCACCACCAAGGCGGTGGGCTGCACCATCAAGACCAGGGATTAACCGGGCAATTATTGAAAAAAATTGCATCTTTGCAGATCCTAACCAAATCTGTGAAAGATGCATTTTGACATTTTGGAAGTGGTGGCCGCTTTCATGGTGCTTTTTGCCATCATCGATATTTTCGGTTCGATCCCCGTAATCCTGGACATCAAAACCAAATCCTCCTCATTCTACCCTGCAAAAACAACCCTGGTTGCTTTCGGGATCATGCTTCTTTTCCTGTTTATCGGAGAACCGCTTCTGGGAATCTTCGGGGTTGATATCTCATCCTTTGCCATTGCCGGTTCATTTATTCTCCTTTTCATGGGCCTCGAAATGGTCCTCGGAATCGAATTTTTCAAGCACGACAGTGAAGGAGGCGGGGCCATTGTGCCCATCGCATTCCCGCTCATTGCCGGAGCAGGGTCCATCACCACACTTCTCTCTCTGAGAGCAGAATATCACTCAATAAATATTTTGATAGCCCTTTCCTTGAATATGATTATTGTGTATCTTGTACTCCGGTTGACGACATTTTTCGAGAAGCTTCTGGGACCAAGTGGATTGCACATCCTTAAGAAGTTTTTCGGGATTATATTGCTGGCCATTGCCATCAAACTGTTCATGTCGAATACCGGTATTGTAATTGATAATAAGATGTAGATGAGAGGGATAGCAGGGATCATAAGCATCTTAATACTCCTGTCCGGGTGTGCATCTGATGATCAATCCTGGCTGTCGATTTACAATGCGACCGGGGTACCGATCTATACCCTGCCATATACTTCCGAATTTACAGAGGGATCATGGATCCAGCCGGGTGTAGCTGATGATTTCTATTGCATTGACAACGATTACCTGGACGGGTACACCTATTTTTCATTCTATTACGACAGCCTGATCGTCTACCTTGACGGATATGAAGGGGATCCCATCAAGTTTTACCAGGACGGCAGCACCGTGAATTACGATGCCACGCTCAATCCTTTCACCAATCCTGAAGTCTGGGAAAAAAGGGAATTTAACCGTCATCTGCCGGGAACTGCAATTCAAACGCTGGAGGAGAAGCGCATTCACGAACACTACTTCTCCATCAATTCAGCGAGCATAAAATCGATCTGCGATACGACCCGGATGAACTTAAATCCTGCTTCTTAGGGCCTCGGTCATCTGTTCATTTGTGAGTGTGACCGGGTGGAACTTGTGAGAGGTCTGCTCGATGACCTTCGGGATAGACTCCTCCTTGAACCCATATTCGGAAAGACGGGGAATCTCGAGCAGACTGGACATGTGGATCAATTTCTCCTTGAAGGCATTCAGGTACTCCTTTTCCTGCTTGTATTTGAAATCAGAAAACACCTTGCTCACGATGATCAGTTTCCGGATGGCAGGATGATCGGGCTGGTCGATCAGGTTGTCAATGGTAAAGGCAAACACCGGTGCCATCAGAGAACCGCACACCACCCCGTGCGGGATGTCGAACAATCCCCCCAGCGGGGAGGCGAAACCATGCACCAGTCCCAGTCCCGCATGAGCCAGCGTAATCCCCGAGAACATCGCCGCCAGGGCCATCCCGGACCTGGCCTCCAGGTTATTTTCCCCCTCCAGGAACGCGCGCAGCAGGTACTTCTTGATGTGTTTTAAGCCCTGCAGAGCAAGGGCATCCGTCATGGGATTGGCCTGTCTGGAGATATAGGATTCAAGCAACTGGGTAAATGCATCCATCCCGCTTGTGGCGGTGAGCCGCGCCGGACAGGAAAGCATCATTTCAGGATCAATGATGGCCAGCTCGGGAATGAAATTGTTGTGCCGCAGGGACTTTTTATAGCCCTGTTCACCCACCTCGCTGATCACCGCGTTTTTGGTCATTTCGCTCCCCGTTCCGGAAGTGGTTGGCATGGCGATGAACGGGATCTTGACACCCGGATGTTCCCTTTCCCCCACCCCCTCCAGGTAATCCTTCGTGCTTCCTTCCACGGGGATCATTGCCGACACCGCTTTCCCGGCATCCATCACACTGCCTCCGCCCACTGCAACCACCACCTGGATCTCCGCACCACGGTACCTCTCCGCGATCCCATCGATCATCGAGGGTGACGGCTCATGTGAAATAACCTCCTGTCTGACCTGCAGGCCCGCCTGCCCGAGACCGGAGATGATCTCGTCGCCGTGGCCTGAATTATGAATTGAGGATGAACCGGTAAGCAGAAGTACACGGCTGCCCCGGGATGCTACAGCCGCCGTTAATTCACTTCTCTTCCCCCTGCCAAAGATGATTTCAGGTAAAGCGGAAAACTGAAATGAACTGATCATGGTTTCAATGTTTATGTAAATATAAGAAAAGTCAAATAAGTCGGTTGTTTCCCCGCAGCGGCGCTGCAAACATGCTTCCGCTGCCTAAGCTATGTAAATGTGGCTGATTTTCCAACCGGGCCCTCTCCTCAGACCGTAATTTGCCCGGAACAGTGGTCATCCGTAGTTTTTTTATATATTTCTTAGCATAAATAATATTTATACACCATGGTCTTAAAAAACAACGATTTGAACAGAATCATTACAGTTTTTGCCGTGATTACAATCATTGGCATACTGTTTTCGGGTCCGGTCGGAGTGTTAATTACATCATTGCTGCAACCACAACCGGCCTGGGAAAGTGTGGATGTGTTCATAGAAAATTATCATATGCTACAGGGACTGCCATTTATTTTCGGATATGTGATGATTTTCGGATTTGTTGGTTTTATATCTGCAGCTGCAAATTTTGCAGAAGCACCCGTGGAGAAAACATACAGCAAAATGTCAATCATTTTCGCGGCTGTTTATGCAGGAATCATTGGCACCAACTATATGATTCAGATGGCTTGTATACCTAACCTGCTCAATTCAAATAAAGAAATGACCGGTTTACTGACAATGGCAAATCCGGCATCGGTAAGCTGGGTTTTGGAAATGTTCGGATACGCCTTCCTGGGAATATCCTTATGGCTCCTGGTGCCCGTGATTAAAGGGGGAGGCCGGATCATTTACATCAAGTATTTATTGGCTATCAATGGAATTGTAAGCATTCTGGGGGCTGTTCTCACAGCGATTCATATTCCCTGGGTATTAAGTTTTTCCGGTATTGTGTCATATATTGCCTGGAATGCCATGATCATTGTTGTGATGATTCTTGTGTTCCTGGAATACAAAGGAGGCAAAAAGGTTGAATAAACACGCTGGCGAGAATAAGGTAACAAAGACATCAGAATAAAAGTACCTCAGAGTGTAACAACTTCTCAGAAAAGCCGCATAAATACTGGGGAAGAAGTTGACCCGCCAGGGCTCGAACCTGGACTCTTCTGATCCAGAGTCAGACGTGTTGCCAATTACACCACGGGTCAGTGAACAGGAAGTGCAAAAATAATAATCTTAAACAGTATCACCAATAAATTTGTTATCTTTCAGGGAAAGGTTTACCATCCCACGGAAAAGAAACAGGCGATAACCATTCCTGTCAATCCGTTCGACCTGATGATTGAACTCATTTCTTTAAGAAAACACCTGCATCGTTACCCGGAGCTCTCCAATCAGGAATTCCGCACTGCGGACCATATTACCGGATACCTTGAACAGTTCTCGCCTGACCGGGTCATTCCTGTTGCCGGAACAGGGAGGGTGTTCCTGTTTGACAGCGGGAATCCGGGTCCCACGGTCATGTTCAGGGCCGAACTGGATGCACTCCCGGTGACGGAAGTCAGTAGAGCGGATCACATTTCCCTGAATCCCGGGGTGGCTCATGTTTGCGGACATGACGGCCACATGGCCATCCTGGCGGGACTGGCCGGAAAGATCGCCGGCGACCGTCCCACCCGGGGAAAAGCGGCGTTGCTCTTTCAACCCGCTGAAGAGGTGGAACAGGGGGCGGCGGCTGTGATCAGGGATCCCCGTTTTCGGGAGATCGAACCGGACTGGATCTTCGCCCTGCACAATATTCCCGGAGCGGCCAGGCATCGTGTCATACTGAAAGCGGGAAGTTTTGCCGCTGCCTCCAGGGGAATGACCGTCAGGCTGAGCGGGAGGACCTCCCATGCGGGTGAACCTGAAAAGGGGATCAATCCTGCCGTTGCCGTGGCCAGGATCATCAGCAGTTTGAAAGAGTTGAATGACCGTCCCGGCATGTTCGGGGATGTCACTTTTTCCACCGTGATCCATCTCCTGCTCGGCGAAATCTCCTTCGGAACCTCAGCCGGTCATGCAGAAATGAGGTTCACACTGAGGGCGTTCGAGGACAGTGACATGGACATTCTGACCGCCGAAGCGGAAAAAATCGTGTCGGATACCGCCAGGGAAGAGCATCTGGAGCATGAGACCTCATACGGTGAGATTTTTCCGGCCACCGTGAATGACAAGGCCTGTGTGGAGATGATCCGGCAGGCCGCTTCAGCAAATCAACTGCCGGTGGAAGAAGCCCGAAAGCCCTTCAGATGGTCGGAGGATTTTGGCTACTATACTGAAAAATACCGGGGCGGTTATTTCGGGCTTGGATCCGGGACGGAACAACCCGCCCTGCACAATCCCGATTTTGATTTCCCCGATGAATTGATTGGTACCGGTGTGAATCTGTTCTATTCCATATACAAAATGATTGTCCATCAATAAACAAAAACCTTATGCTTGAAATTAAAAAATTAACGAAAGAGACAGATCTTAAAAATATTACGAGGAAAGAATTCATTGATTTCCTGTTTCAACACCTGGACCGTTTTGGTGACCCGTGGGAAGAGATCAACAAGTGTCTGAATTACGCTTTTTCCGATGAAAAATCGGAAGGAGGGTTTGCGCTGGCCGCCTTTTACCAGGACAAACTGGTAGGAGGACTCATCATGAACAGGACGGGCATGGCCAATTACATCCCCGGCTGGGTACTGGTCTATGTAGCCGTGGACGAGCGTTACAGGGGGAAAGGATTCGGAAGGGAGATCATCGAAGAATCATTCAGGTATTGCGACGGGGACGTCAAGCTGCATGTGGAATACGACAATCCGGCGAAGCGGCTGTATGAACGGATCGGCTTCACCTCCAAATATGCGGAAATGCGATACAGGAATCAATGATGGGCAGCACCTCCCGGATCATTATCAGCAAAGACGCGCTAAGGGAGAACGTGGCGTTCATCCGGTCAGTGGTGAGCCCGGGGACCGTGATCTCCGCAGTGGTCAAGGGAAATGCGTACGGACATGGCGTGTCGGTGATCATCCCGGCGCTGGAAGCGCTGGGGATCGATCATTTTTCGGTCTTTTCCTCCCCGGAGGCAAAGGAGGCCTTTCGACATGCAGCCAGAGGTTCCACGATCATGATCATGGGATACATCTGTGATGAAGATCTGGAATGGATCATCCGCAACGGGATTGAATTTTATGTATCCGATCTGCTTCAGCTGGAGCGGACCCTGAAGACGGCAAAATCGCTGAAGATGGATGCGAAAATCCACCTGGACATTGAGACCGGGATGTACAGGACCGGTCTCACGCTCAGCCAGCTGAAGAAGGCCATCGAACTGCTGAAAAAAAACCGGGAATACCTGACCGTCAGGGGTGTCTCATCGCATTTTGCAGGTGCGGAAAGCATCGCGAACCACATGAGGATCAAAAAACAGTTCGCGGTGTTCAACAGAAGGATCCGGAACCTGCTGGAAAACGGGATTGAACCCGGAAAAAGGCACATTGCCAGTTCGGCCGCTGCCATCAATTATCCCGAGACACAGATGGACCTGGTCAGGACCGGGATCCTGATCTACGGCTACTGGCCCACCAGGGAAACCTTCATCAATTACACGCACAGGAAAAAAGAAAAGACTGATCCGCTGCGGCGGGCACTGAGCTGGGTGACCCGGGTCATGTTCATCAAGGACATCCCGGAAGGTGAATTTATCGGGTACGGCCTGAATTACCAGGCACTGCAGCAAATGCGGATCATGGTGCTGCCCGTGGGCTACTGCAACGGTTACAGCCGATCACTGAGCAACAATGGCCATGTGATCGTCCGGGGACTGAGGGCTCCCGTGATCGGAATGGTCAACATGAACATGATTATCTGCGACATCTCGGATAATCCGCAGGTCAGACCGGGTGATGAGGTGACGCTTATCGGGAGGCAGGAGGAAGCGGAGATCTCCTTTTCCTCGTTTGCTGAGATGAACAACTCCCTGAATTACGAGATCCTGGCACGATTGCCGGAAAACATTGACCGAAAGATCATTAACCAATAGGGAACCATGGCTTTTATGACACTGGACAGCAGGAAGCTGAAATCCAACTTTGAGTATCTAGACAGGCTTTTCAGAAAAAACGGGATCCACTGGACCGTGGTGACAAAAATGCTGTGCGGAAACAAACTGTACCTTTCGGAGCTGCTCAAGCTGGGGATCACCCAGGTATCCGATTCCAGGGTCTCCAACCTGAAGGCGATCAAGTCGATCAACCCCGATATTGAAACCATCTACATCAAGCCTCCGGCCAAACGTGCCATCAGCAGCGTGGTGAAATATGCGGACATCAGCATGAATACGGAGATTGAGACCATCAAGCTGCTTTCGGAGGAGGCGCGCAATCAGAACAAGACACACGGGATCATCATCATGATCGAACTGGGGGAACTTCGGGAGGGAATCCTGGGAGAGCATTTTATTGAATTCTATGCCAATGTCTTCAAGCTCGACCACATCAAGGTGGTGGGTATCGGGACCAACCTCTCCTGCCTGTACGGGGTGTTGCCGAACCACGATAAGCTGATCCAGCTGAGCCTTTATGAGCAACTGATCGAAGCCAGGTTCAACAAGCAGATCCCCTATGTTTCCGGCGGCTCATCTGTCACCATTCCGCTGATCCTCAAAAAACTGTTGCCAAAGGCCATCAACCATTTCAGGGTAGGCGAAACCCTGTTCCTGGGGACGGATGTGTATAACGACACCACCCTCAAACACATGAATCCGGATGTATTCAGGCTGTATGGAGAAATCATCGAACTGAGCGAGAAGCCCGTCGTCCCCATCGGAGAACTTGGCACCAACGTGGAGGGGAATGAATACAGCTTTGATGAGAAGGACATCGGTAAAAAGACCTTCAGGGCGATCATCGATATCGGCCTGTTGGACGTGGACCAGGAACATCTTGAACCGACGGACGGCAGCATCAGTTTCGTGGGTGCCAGTTCAGACATGCTGGTCATCAACCTGGGTGAGAACAAGAAAAATTACAGGGTGGGAGATCTGCTTGAATTTAAAATGGATTACATGGGAACCCTTCGTTCCATCAATTCCAGGTACATTGAAAAAAGAATCAAATGAAATCCCCGGGATGTAAAGGAAGAACGATCAGAAATCTGTTTGTTTTGCTGCTTTTATTAATCATGGAAATACAGGTAATCAGTCAGCAGGTCACCATTGACAGCCAGGTACGCATGCTGGCCCTGGGGGATTCCTACACCATTGGTGAAAGTGTGGATATACTGGAACGCTGGCCCCATCAGCTCATTCAGGAACTGAGAAAACAGGGTGTGGATGCCACGGATCCCGATTACATTGCAGAAACAGGATGGACCACCCGAAGGTTGTTACAGGGGATCCGTACCCGGCTGAACGAGGACAAAGATTACAACCTCGTCTCCCTGCTGATCGGGGTCAACAACCAGTACCAGAGACTGGATATTGCATCCTATGACCCCGATCTCAGGGAACTGATCGACATCGCCCTTTCCGTTGCGAATCAGGATACCGGAAGGGTATTTATCGTCTCAATTCCCGATTATGCCTTTACTCCCTTTGGAAACGGGAATCCGAACATCAGTGAGGAAATCGACCTTTACAATGCGATTAAAAGAGAGGTGGCCCTTGAATACGGGATCGCCTTTGCAGACATCACCCCCATCTCCAGGCTCGGACTGCAGCAACCTGACCTGGTCGCGGGAGACGGACTGCATCCCAGCGGAAAACAGTATTCGGAATGGGTGGAAACGATCTTTTCACTTCTGAAAATCAAAAAGCCCCTGTCATCTGAAGCAGAATCCCCTCCTGAGGTTCCGGATGGATCCCTTCAAATCGTTCCGAATCCTGCCTCTTCCGGGGTCTGGATCAACGCAGGGAACCCGGTCAGTGATATTCTGATCCGTGATTCGCGGGGAGTCCCAGTACAGCGTATCAGGGTAGACGGGCTTCCCTTTCAGCTGGATCTGTCAGAACTTTCTCCCGGAATGTATCTTCTGGAAGCAAAACAGGCACATACAACACAGGTCCACCGGTTGATCCTGAAGTGAGAACACCGGTTGGCGGCGGAATCAGAATCCGCCGCCAAAGTCCATTTCCCCTCCACCTTCACCCCTGCGTTCGGGTTCATTCCTGTAATTATTGATCCGGTAGCTTAGGGTCAGTGTCAGCACCCGTGGTTCACGCATCATCACCACATGCTGTTCGAAATTCTCACCTGTATTTGTAAAATCCCGTTTCATTGTACCAAACACATCCCTCAGCTGAAGGGTCGCTGACAGTTTCCGGTCAAACAGATCCTGCCTGAAAGCAACATTCATGTAATAGATCCCTTCCCTTGTCCCCTGCGCGGTAACTGTTCTGCTGCGGTAGGCCATATTGGTCTGAAGCCGTGTGGTCGGCGTGATCTGGAAGGTGGTATTCAGGTTTGAACGCCAGCTGAATGTCTCCTCCTCCACCGGAGTGCCGTTAATATCCCCGTTTATGCGGTAATAGTAAGGGGTGATGCTGCCGTTCACAGTCAGCCACTTCCAGAATTTCCAGTTGACCATCAGTTCGGCTCCTGCCGAATGGTCATTGTTCATGTTCTGCACATTGAGGATAAACAGATCGAGCGAATCATTGAATTCGGTCACCCTTGTAATCAGGTTGGTCGTATTCCGGTAATAGAGTTCCGCTGCGAGGAAATTCATTCCCCACCCTTTCTGGTAACCGAGCTCCAGGGAATGGATGTATTCGGGTTCCAGGGCCGGGTTTCCGACCCGGATCGTGTAGGGATCCACATAGCTGATATTGGGCTCAAGCCAGTACCCTCGCGGCCTGTCCACCCTTTTACTGTAGCTGAGCATCAGCTGGTGGTCGTTTTTAAACTGCCGGGCCAGATGGAGGGTGGGATAATAGTCCAGCCGGTTGATCAGATAGTCCTCTCCGGATCTTTCGTGTTCGATTTTCCGGTAGGTGTATTCGCCCCTCAGACCCAGCTGGTACTGGAAGTTTTTCCACTCACCCCCGTACGTGGCATATGCTGCCTGGATGTTTCTGAAAAAATCCAGGCCACTGGTATATTGTTCATTTTCGATCCAAACATCCGTATTATTGTCAAATTCTTCGTAAAGCCGGTTCTCAAACTCATCGTCGAGCCTTGCCTGGTAGCCCACTTCCAGTTTGCCGGTAGCTCCGACAGGCCTTGCGTAATCGATTTCAAGCCTTGCTTCATATTCATCCTCGGTCTCAACGGCCCTCGTGCTGAAAGGGATCACATCTTCCACAAGAAAATCCTCCTCCGTGTTGAAATCTTCCTGCTTTTCGATGCCCTCTCCGGTACTTCTGGAAAAATAAGCCATGGTGGTAAGCTGATGATCCCTGGAATCGAATTGTTTGGTGTAGTTGGCAGTGAAATTCAGGTAGCGACCGCTCCGGTCCATCGTGCTTCTGCTTACATAGTAAATATCATCCGTTGCCGGCATGGTATACTCATGGGAACGGTTCGAGCGGTCGATGCCAAATCCATAGTTACCCCCGCTGGCTTCGAGGGTCAGGGTAGATGTTTCTGAGAAATCATAAGAAACCCCTCCCTTGAGCTGGAGACCGCTGCGCCTGAAATCAAATGCACCGTCCGCCTCCAGGATCCTGTCGAGCGAATCTGTAAAGGTGACCTGTTCCCTGGTCATCCTGCCCGGGTACAGGTTGTTGTTGTAATTCCCCCCCAGAAAGAAATTCCAGTTCCCCGTGCGCCGGTTCAGCAGAAAATCAGCACGATACTTGTTATTCAAACCCACGGAAGCATTGACGATCCCGTTCAGTCCCTGGTCTGTTTTATCCTTCATGATCACATTGATAATCCCTGCATTCCCGTCAGGGTCGTGCTTGGCAGAAGGATTGGTGATGATTTCTATGTTCTCGATGGCACTGGCAGGGATTTGCTGCAATGCATCGCTTCCTTCAAGCACACTGGGTTTTCCGTCGATCAGTACCGTAAAACTGCCACTTCCGCGAAGGGTCACATTCCCTTCGATGTCCACAGAAACCGACGGTGTGTTTTCCAGCACATCTGCTGCCGTACCGCCTGCCGCATTAATATCCTGGCTGACATTGACGATCTTCTTGTCAAGCTTGTACTCCACATGCTTTCTGTCTGCAATGATCTCCACCTCTTCGATGGACTGCTTATCCACGCTCATCTCCAGAAGGCCGAGATCCACCTTTTCATTGTTCCGGGTCACCAGCACCGGGTCAATGACCTTCTTCTGATAACCCACGAAGTTCGTCACCACATAATATTCCCCGAAAGGGAGTCTCCTGATCTCAAAATTCCCCTCCGGACCGCTCACGGTTCCTCCCACCAGCGATGAATCCTCGGTACTGTAAATGGCAACCGTCGTATATTCCATGGGCGTGTTCGTCCCCTCTTCCATCACACGGCCTGTCACAATCCCCCTGGGCGGATTGTCCTCATCGGCATTCGCTGACAACCTGTTTCCCGGTAAGAATAAAATAACCGAAAAAATAATGGTTGCACAGAACAAAATATTTCTTTTCATATGATCTTAGATGTCTAAATTTTAAGATTTACTCCTTAGACAATTGTACTTTAAAAAGGTTTAATTCGTATTATATTAATTTTATTTTACTAATATTTACGGGCCTTTTTATCCTTATTATTTGATCAGCTCGTATGGAGCATTTCAAATGATTTCGCGATATTTATGTGATCGAACCGATTACTTTTATTTATTCAGTATTCATTTCAAAACCTAACTCAATGAATCCAAATTTTTTTTTCAGAAGCCTTTGCTGTGTGTTCATGATTCTTTTTGCCACGAACCTTGCGATCGGAATTCCTTCAGGGGAATATGATCCGACGGGAACATGGGAATACCATGCACCCGACGTCATGGATGGCTATACCACCGGTACCATGACCATTACAAAAACCGATGAGGGTTACCGCGTTCTCATCGGCTTTGATGAATACAATATGCTGGAAGCGGAAAATGTGAAATTGGAAAAGAATTCCCTGACATTCAATCTTTATGTGGAAGCTGAGCTCGTGACACTTTCCGGGGAATTCACTGAGGACAAATTAGCAGGTAAAGTCAGTTATTCCGCAGGTATCTTCGATATAACCGCCACCCGGAAAGAGTGACGCAACCTTTGCATATAGAATAAAGAGCGATGCACGGCGAAACCCTGATCCCTCTTTACACGCTGGTCATCTTTTCGATCCTTCTGATCGGATTGATCTTCAAAACCATACGCATTCCCTATGTGGTCGCCTACCTTTTCGTGGGGATCCTGCTGGGGCCGAACGGGATCGGATTTGTCAAGGAAACGGCTTTGCTGGATCAGTTCGAAGTGGTCGGGCTTGTCTTCCTGCTTTTTTTCGTGGGGATGGAGATCTCACTGGAGGAACTCCTGAGATCATGGAAAGTTCCCGTAATCGGCACCTTCCTGCAAATTGCCATCACCGTGGGAATCGTTTTCCTGCTGGGCAGGCTGTTCGACTGGGAATTCATCAGGGTCCTGCTGATCGGATTTGTGATCAGCATCAGCAGCACCGCAGTGGTCATCAAGCTGCTCAATGAAACGAAACAGCAGGACACCCATGTGGGGAGGAATGTGATCGGGGTGCTGCTCGTACAGGACATTGCACTGGTCCCGATGATCATCCTCATTGATCTGATGCAGGGAAAGGACATGCCGGTAAAGGACCTGGTGCTTCAGCTGGTGGGAGGGGCATTGTTTGTCTTCATGGTGATCTTTCTCCTGCGGAAAAGAGAGATACACCTGCCTTTTCTGCGATATTTCCAGGATCACAAAGAGTTACAGATATTCGGTGCCCTGGCCATCTGTTTCGGGATGGTCATGGCCACCGAGTTCTTCAGGTTGTCCCCTTACCTGGGAGCTTTCCTGGCGGGCATCTACGTAAGGGCAACCAGGGAGACGGACTGGATCCACATCACAATGGAACCTTTCTATATCTTTTTTGTGGCCATCTTCTTTGTCTCGGTTGGAATGATGCTTGACCTCAATTTTGTGCTGGAGAACTGGCCGGTGATCCTGTTCCTGGTAGGGCTTGTTTTCTTTTTCAATACAGCGATTAATACGAGCATGATGCGCATGCTAGGCGAACCATGGAGGGAAAGTCTCCTGGGGGGTGCCATGCTGGCACAGGTGGGCGAGTTCAGTTTTGTGATCCTGGCAGTGGGTGAAAAGGGTGGGATTGTCACAGAATTCACCTATCAGACCATCCTTGCACTGATCACGCTTACCCTGGTCCTGAGCCCGGGCTGGATCAGCATCTTCAGAAGGCTGACCGCGCTCAGGTAAGCGGCCCTCAATAAGCCCGGTGAGGGAACTTATAGGAGAGGGTCAGGTTGACCTTTGTATAGGGATCACCCTGCAGGTTCAGATCCAGGTTGTTCCAAATGGAAGAGGTGGTCCTGTTGTACACGATCTTCCACGGATCCGTCAGGCTTCCGATCAGCGCGCCGACCCCGGCAAACCCGGCCGCCCAGATCAGGGATCCTCCCAGCAGCGTACCCGCACTGTAGGTCTCCCCGGAAATGTCATTGTATTTACCTGCCTGGGTGGCTGTTGTGATCAGCCCGATGGCCAGGCATCCGCCTCCGCAGCCAAGGGCCCATTTCAGCGCTTTCCCTTCCTTGGCCTGCACGATGTTCACATCGGTAAGCGAGTAGGTTTTCTGCATGCTGGCGCCGGTGAAGGTCAGCGCTCCTTCGGAGATAACTCCGTTTTTTCCCTTGTGAACCTGACCGTCCCTGAGGGTAACCTGCACGCGTTTATAATCCTGTGCATACGTGGCATGGACGACCAATAGAGCAAGGAAAATGAAAACAGATTTTTTGATCATTGATTTGGTTTTAGGGATAAGTACAACCAAATTTATGAATTTTGCATTGAATATCAAGTTTTTCAGTGAGTATACATCTGTCGATTCCATTCAGTTGGCATCTTTTCGATGGGCATTCATCAAAAATACCAATGCATTGGATTGACTGATCTCCTGATGAGTATACCCGGTGCAGACTCAGTTGCCGGGGGGATCATGGTATTTTCCTTCACCCGTGATCACCGGATAATCATTCTCTCCCACAAAGGGGTGGCACCTTGAGAGCCGGTCAAATCCATCCAGCAGGCCCTTCAATACGCCTGCTTTATCAATGGCTTCGATGGCATAATTCGAGCAGGAGGGATGGAACACGCATGCATCCACATCCTGCGAGGACACGATCTCCTTGTATCCCAGGTAGGCGATTTTGAACAGGATCTTCAGCTCCGAATCAGCGGAACGGAGATGAACCGGGTAGAATCTCTCCTGTGCGCCAGGTTTGAACAGCTGACAGAATGATTCGCCCCCGGGCAGTATATGACTCAGATCAATGAAGTATTCGTACCGGTTTCTCTCCCTCCTGCTTTCTGCCAGCGCCTTCGCATGCATGATCCCTCCCAGGTAATACCGCTGAATGAACGGGACGGTCATATACGGGACGGAAAGAATACCGGAGGCTCCGGTATAAACCAGGCCGCCAAGCAGGACCAGTGAATTCAATCCCTCTTTGACATCCCCCGCATACACCTGTCCCGCTCCGGGCAATACAATACTCAGGATCATTGCCAGGACCGGGGATGGTTTGCTCAGCAACCGCGCTTGCCCAAAACACGCGTGCAGTTGGGAGATTCGCAGCGTATCAGTGGCCGGGATGCATTTCAGGAAATGTTCACGCATCGCACCGAACTGTCCCGTTCCAAAGCAGCAGATCCCCTGGTAGAGGTGCCCTCTGCCCTGAAAATCCCGGCCCGTATCTGCCTCCAGCTCATTCAATCGCAGGAGCGCCACGCCGAACTGGTCCTCCATCATGTAGCAGCGTATCTTATGCAGTTCAAGCTCCGTCCACTGCTGACAGGATGTGGCGTAACACTTCGCTGAATCGTAATAATCACGTGCCAGCTGAAAGTTCTCCATGGCGATGTGGCATGCTGCGATTTTTTCACCCAGCATGGATTTGAGTGTGTGTCCTGAAAAGAAAAAGGCCCTTTGATATTCATGCAGCGCTTTTTCGTATTGCCGGGCATGGAAAATGGAATCCCCGAAACCGATCACAGATTCAATGCCGGTGGATTTCAATTCCAGAGGGCTGAGACACTGGAAACAGAAGAAAAAGAGTACCGGATATTTAAGGTGCATGATGTTTGTCATCCTTTGATCACCGCCAGTGGTGCCAGTTCGACCAGGACCTTCACCAGGTCGCTCTGGTGATCCATCACCTGCCCGATATCCCGGTAGGCGCCCGAGGCTTCGTCCAGGTCCCTGACCGTCCTGACTGCGTGAATGATGCCTTTCTTTTCCAGCTTCTCAATTTCCTCCTTTAATGAAAGGCTTCTCCTTGCCTGGTTGCGTCCCATGATGCGGCCGGCCCCGTGGGAACTCGAACAGAAACTTTCAGGATTTCCGAGTCCTTCCACAATGTATGAGTTGCTCCCCTGTGATCCGGGAATGATCCCCTTCTCCCCTATCCCCGCCTTTACGGCCCCTTTCCGGTGCACGATCACATTCCTGCCAAAATGTTTCTCATGGGCGGCGTAATTATGATGGATGTTGATCTGTTCGGCTGCCTCCAGGCCAAAAACCTCAAGAATCTGCTTCATGATCCGGTCCCTGTTCGCCTTTGCAAAATCAATGGCATAGTGCATGGCCGTCATGTATTCATCGCCCTCCTGTCCGGAACCGGTGGGCAGGTACGACAGTTCCTTGTTCGGTACCCGTATTCCGCGCGCATCACACAGTGTTCTGGCCAGCTGATGATAATAATTCGCTATCTGCAGCCCGAAATTCCGGCTGCCGCAGTGCACCATGATCCAGAGATGGCCGTCACTGCCCCGCTGGATCTCGATGAAGTGATTGCCCCCTCCCAGCGTCCCAAGCTGGTGCCTGGCCTTCTCCAGATTGTTCCGGATCACCTCCGACTCCGGTGCCCGGTCAAATCCCTCCCATTCCTGCGGCTCCTGATGCCAGCTGAAGCCCACCGGAACCCGCGTTCTGATCTCCCCCATGATCTGTTTCATCGCTTTCTCTTCCGGTATGTCTGATACAATCCGGGCCGCGCACATGCCGCAGCCGATATCGACCCCGACCGCATTGGGGATGACCGCCTCCTCTGTTGCAAGCACACTGCCGATGGGCACCCCGTATCCCGTGTGTGCATCGGGCATCACCGCCACATGATGAAAAGCCGGAAGCAGGTTTGCTGCATTTTTCGCCTGCTGCAGTGCATCATCCTCAAGCTCATCCAGCCAGAGTTTGATGGGGATCCGTTCGGTTTCTATGACGCGAAAGATCACGTTTTCCGATTAATGTCCTTCAAAGAATTCCAATGCTGCATTCATCACTGCAGTTCTCTGACGGTCGTTCTCCATCAGGACTTCATGTTGCGCATTTTCAACCAGGTATGCTTCGCATTCCTTATTGAGCATCCCGGCATTTTCGGTAAATTCAACGTGCGCGTCCGGGTCCACGACCGTCTCATTCTCTGCCGAGAAGAGAAGGAAGGGGGTCTCGATGTCCTCGATATGATCAAACATGTATTTGAATTGCCTGCAGGACCTGTATACCCAGAGGGTGGACGCCCCGCCCAGTCGCGCCTGCGGAACCCGGTCATAAGCAGCAATCATCCTGTGATACCGGATCTCGGATCCGGTCACCGAATTATCGTGAAATGAAGCAGAATCATCCTCGTATCCCGATTGCCCGGGTGCAAATTTAGGTTCCTTTCCTTTGAGTATTCTAGCCAGCAGGCAGATGGGGGGATTCAGGCCCAGCATGGGAGAAGAAAAAACAGCCGCATCAAAATCATTCGGATACTGTTCCAGGTAAGTCATACCGATGGCCCCTCCCATGGAGTGCGCAAGCAGGTAAACCTTTTGATGGTCATTGATTGCCAGGAATTCATCATAGAAATGTTTCATGTCATCCACATAGAACTGGAAGGTATCGATGTATCCCAGTTCCGGATCGCCGGCCATCCTGCCAGAAAGGCCCTGCCCGCGGTGGTCGTGGATATACACGGAATACCCGTTGTTGAACAGGTCGAAAATGACCTCCTTGTATTTCAGAGCGGCTTCGGTCCTTCCCGTGGAAATCAGAATGGCTCCCTTTTCCGGCTCTGGATGTTTGAAGATCCTGTAATAGATCGGTACATCCGCTTTCCCTTTGAAAGTCCCTTCCAGGCCGCTTTCATAGAGATCCTCTATTTTCTGGCTGTACCCGGGGTCCTGCAGCTGCAGAGTGGTGGTAATGGGGTAATTCCCGGCTTCCTCCGGGAGTATTGGTAACCGTTCAGCGCTGCAGGAAAACAAAGCCAGGAATGTAGTCGAAAGTAAGAATACAGGAATATTCCTCATGATCAAGGTTGTTTTTTCGTCTGGTTAAACAGGTATCTCCAGTTTTACAAATTACAAAATATTTTGGCTTTGCTATTACCCTTCTATTACAATGAGGTCTGTACGTATCCGGAGAAAGAGGCTGAACGGTGAACGACAGGTATCGCTTAAATAAATTTTGACGAAAACTATTGACTTTGAGTTTTTTAAGATAGTAAATTGTATTGATTTGATGGTTTAATCCACCATAGGCGATCACTGACATGGATCATAAACTCATTGACTGTCTGGTTATATATCAATTCAATTATTAACAACCATGAAAAACACGAATAAAATCTGTTGCTGCCTGCCACTGGTTTTGATGGCAATCATCACAATATGCAGTTGCAATTATAAGGATACCTCTCAGATGGCACCGGAGACCGGCAGTTTTACCGACCCGAGAGACGGGAAGGTATATACAACAGCCAGGATTGCTGAAAAATGGATTATGGCTGAGAATTTTGCATACAAACCCGTTCAGGGCAACTACTGGGTGTACAATAATGACACAAACAACATATCGTTATATGGGTACCTGTATGATTGGGAAACGGCAAAAAAAGTTGCTCCGGAAGGCTGGCATCTCCCCAGTCGGGAAGAGTGGACAGTCCTTAATAAATCATTAGGTTTAAATAAAGTCACATTGAATAAAGATAGTGAGAGGAATACAACAAATTTTGAGAAACTACTACCCGGAGGAATCAGTGGTTTTAATGCGGTTTTTGGTGGCAACTGCCTTTACAATGGTAATCTGTTTATTCAAATTGATACCATCGGGAAGTTCTGGAGTTCTACCGGAAGTGCAGACGGACCCTATCTTTTCTATGTGGCCAGACCAAACAGCGAGTTTCATAACAAAACGGGCATAGCCGGAGTTAAAGGCCATAATCATCCATTAGCTGGTGTGAGTGTGCGTTTGATGCAGGATTAGGTACAGTTATTTGCTAAACCGCAGTAACCAAGATATAGCGATGAAACCAAAAAAGAAGTCTAATTTCATATCAGCCCCGAGCTGGGCATTATCCATATCGGCTGCGATTATTATTTTCATTCTGATGGGTATAATTAATAGCCAGGTAGTATTTCTTAACGATAATCCTAGATATATTATCTGGGCAGCATTAATTGCAGTCGCCTGTTTCTTTCTGGCCTGGAATGATCCAAGTAGCGTTTGGTATGCGCCACTCCTCTGTAATATGTTTATCCCGCTTGTCGCCACATTTGATAATTCGTTCTGGACCACACCATTCGGGATCATCATGTTCATCGGGCTATGCCTGTCATTTGTCACGGCCATCTTAGGGGCAAGGGTCGGGAGAAGAAAAACCAGCCGGTATACAATCTCAAAGGAGTCGAATATGGTATAAGCGCAAATACATTCTCTCATCCATATGCCAGAATAAAACCCAGACGGCCATCGCAAGGACGGCCGTCCGGGTTTTGTGATTATTCCTTCGTTTCACTCAGTCATGAGCTCATCCGCTGATGCGGATTCGGTTCCGGCAGGATTATTCGTTCACTTCGCTCACTCATGAGCTCGCCATCGGTGATGGCTCGGTTCGAAAGGTTCTCATCCATATGCCAGAATAAAACCCAAACGGCCATCGCAAGGACGGCCGTCCGGGTTTTGTGATTCCGGCAGGATTCGAACCTGCGACCCACAGCTTAGAAGGCTGTTGCTCTATCCACTGAGCTACGGAACCAGGCCTGATTGGTCGTGCAAAGATAGGAAAAAGTTCATTTTAATGTAGCTGAAGCCGGAGGTACAGGGGTTCAGCGTCCCCGGATCCAGTTCACCAGGCCTTTTTTCTGAAGGATCTCCAGGAGTTTCTCAGGAAGGGGTTCAAATGGAAATTCCCCAGTTCCCACCCGGATCATGCCCCGGATAAAATCCACCTCCACCCTGTCTCCCCGGCGGTAAGCCATCACGGCTTCCGGATGGACGATCAGGGGAAGACCCTGGTTGATGGCGGCGCGGAAGAAGATCCGGTTCACAGATTTGACGATCACCGCCCGGATCCCCGCGTGGGCAAGTCCCACCGCAGGATGTTCCCTTGAACTTCCGCATCCGAAATTCTCCCCTCCCATGATCACATCTCCCGGCTGTACTTCACGGGCGAACCGTCCGTCGAACCCCCCGAAAAGGTGGGGCAGGATCCCTTCTGGATCAGAGCTTGGAATGTTATAGGTAAGATTTCCTGCAAACATCTGGTCGGTGTTCAGGTGGTTGCAGTCCGAATAATCCCACACCCCTTTTCCCCTGCGCTTCTCGTCAGTTTTAATGGTCACGCTGCCGGACTGTTTCCTACGGTAAGGGAACTTCTTTGCCCGCCCGGTGCTTCCGGGATCCGTAATCATTCCATAGACTGCACTGATGGCCACAACGGCAGGGGAGGCCAGGTAGATCTCCGCGTTCTTGTTTCCCATCCGCCCCATAAAATTTCGGTTGGCCGTGGAGATCACCCGGGCACTGTCGGCCGGGATTCCCTGCCCAGTCCCCAGGCAGGGGCCGCAGGATGCGCTGAGCACATTGGCCCCGGCTTCCAGGAAATCGGTGATGAGTCCCTCCCGGATGGCCTGCAGGTAAATATCCTTTGAAGCCGGAATGATCAGCAGCTGGAATCCCGGTTTCACCTTTTTTCCCCTGATCATCCTGGCGGCCTCCCTCAGATCCTCGATCCGCCCGTTGGTGCAGGTGCCGATCAGTCCCTGGTGCACCTCCAGCCCGGCCACTTCGGCCAGGGTCATCACATTGTCCACCTGGTGCGGAGCTGCCACGACCGGGCAGACCTCCCCCAGGTAGATGTCAATTTCATTTGCATAAGTGGCTCCTTCGTCGGCCCACACACCGTGTATCCTTTCACCGTAGTGATCCTGCAGAACACGGTCAGGCGGGAAAACCGCATTCTTGGCACCCATTTCCGAGGCCAGGTTGGCCAGTGTCATCCGGTCTGCGATGGTCAGGCTTTCCACCCCTTCTCCATGAAACTCCACGGACATGTAGTTGGCTCCGGCCGATCCGATCATCCCGATAATCCACAAACTCAAATCCTTGGCAAATACACCCGGGCCCAGTGCCCCGTCCAGGTTGATCTTCAGCGATTCGGGAACGCGGAACCAGGTCTCACCCCGTACCCATAAGCCGGCGGTCTCCGTCCGGTCGATCCCAGCAGCAAGCGCATTGAAGGCACCGGCAGTACAGGTATGGCTGTCACTGCCCACAATGATCATCCCCGGTCTGGCATATTGTGCCATGATCTGGTGGCAGATCCCGCTGCCCGCATCATGGAACTTCTCCACATGCTGTTTCAGGACGAATTCCCGGATGGACTGGTAGCTGTTGGCCAGGTTGGCACTGGTGGGCGGGGCGTTGTGATCGAGTACGATCACCAGCCGTGAAGGATCATGCACCTTCTCCCCTCCCATCTGCTCGAAGGTCTTCCTGATGCTGGCCGTATTGTCATGAGAGAGGACCAGGTCGGGCTGCCTGAAAACGATGGCTCCTGCAGGGGCATCAAAAATCTTTTCGACGAACGTCCGGGACATTTTCAGTACAGGTTTCAGATCAGAAATATGTTGCTTTTGCGGCAATGATCCACCATTTCGCCGGGCCAGATGGCCGACTGGATCTCACCGATGTGCGCTTTCTGCAACAGCTGCATGGCGGTGCGGGACTGGCCGATCCCTCCGCCGATGGACGAGGGCAGCTCGTCATTCAGAAGCCTCCGGTGAAATAGCAGATCAACCCAGTCCATGTGCCCCGTGAGCTCCAGCTGGGTGAGCAGCTGTTCCTTGTCCACCCGCAAACCCATGGATGTGATCTCGGCAGCTGACTTGAGCACCCTGTTCCATACAATGATGTCTCCGTTCAGGCCGTGGTAGCCCTTCTCCGTTTCCGTACTCCAGTCATCATAATCAGGGGCTCTTTTGTCATGCGGCTTCCCGTCGGGCAGGTCATATCCCACCCCGATGATGAAAACAGCCCCGTATTTTTCAGCGATCCGGTCCTCCCGTTCCTGCGGAGAGAGATCCGGATACATTTCATACAGCTGTTCCGAATGGATAAATGTGATCTCATCAGGCAGGGATGGAACGATCTGGGGAAAGAAGGTATGCATGTAAAACTCGCTGCGCTTCACATTGTCCCAAACTTTTCTAACCGTGGCCTTCAGGTAATCCATGTTCCTCTGTTCCGGGCGGATCGCTCTCTCCCAGTCCCACTGGTCCACATACACAGAATGCATGTTGTCCAGCTCTTCATCCGGGCGAAGCGCATTCATATCGGTGTAGATCCCGTACCCGGTCTGAATGTCGTAATCCCGCAGCATCATTCTTTTCCACTTGGCCAGTGACTGCACCACTTCGGCCTCCTGGTTGCGCATATCTTTGATCTTGAAAGTAATGGGTCTTTCAACACCCTTGAGGTTATCATTCAGTCCGGTGCCTTTCAACATGAACAGCGGCGCGGTGACCCTTCTCAGCCGGAGGTCCGACGACAGGCCGGTTTCGAAGTGGTCCTTCATCAACTGGATGGCCTTTTCAGTTTCTTTCAAATTGATGAGGGGCTTATATCCCTCTGGAAGAATCAGTCTCATAATCCATGCATTTTAAAATAAACCATTGCGCTGGTATATCTCCATCTGTATCTCGGAGAATGGAGATGCCGTGATCTTAATCCCTTTTGTCCGGTTCTCTACCAATCCGGTTTCAAAATTGACGGTCAGCAGATCCCCGTCGGAAAGTTTCAGTTCCGGAATCCGGTCGCATTCCAGGATCGGGAAGGCTGCATTGATGGCATTTCTTTCATAAATGGCGCCAAATGATTCAGCGATCACGCACCGGACACCGAGCGACTGGAAACAGTCCACCGCCTGCTGTCTCGAACTACCCGATCCGAAATTCTTTCCGGCAACCAGGATATCCCCTTCCCGGGCCTGTGAAGCAAATTGCTCGTATCCCTCCAGGTTCCTGAAGGCATACTGCCCCATTTCATCCACATCGGTCACGGACAGGTAGCTGTTGTGGTAGATCATGTCCGTATCGATATGGTCCCGCGGAATGTACCAGACCCTGCCGGTCACTTCGACCGGGTTCTCAGCGGTTTTCTTCGATTGTACAGGTTCTCCTTCAATTCTGACCGCTTTCTCCGATGGCCGCTTCTCAGGATGCTCCGGGATCATCCCCGGTCCTGCGATAAAACCTGCAACTGCAGAGGCAGCTACCACTTCCGGGGAAGCCAGGTACACCGATCCCTTTCCCTGCTTACCGGGGAAATTACGGTTGCCTGTGCTGACGGTCACCTCCCCGGGCCCGTTCTGGCCCACCTGTCCCGCTGCACATCCCGCGCAGCCCGCGTTTGAAACCAGGGCGCCCGCATCTTTGAAGACCTGGATCAGTCCCTCATCCATGCATTGCTGCCAGACACGGTCGGTGGCCGGGACGATTTTCAGTACAACTCCCTCTGCGATCTTCCTGCTCCTGAGGACCGATGCCGCCGCCCTCATATCCTCGATCCTGCCGTTGGTGCAACTGCCGATAAAAGCCGAATCGATCCATAATTTTTCATCAGGCAGTTCAACCGTTTCATGGGGCTTGCCCGGGCGGGAGATCCTCCTTGTGAATGTGGATACATCCACTTCCAGGAGATCACTGTAGGATGCGTCCGCATCTGCGGTGACCGGGGTGATCTTTTTCCTCGCCCTGGACTGGCAGTAGCTGATCACCTCCCGGGAGGGAGGGAAAAACATGATAATCGCTCCCAGTTCTGTGGCCATGGATGCGATGGTGATCCGCTGGTCCAGGGTCAGGCTGTCCACCGGCTGACCTTCCATCTCAACGGCATAACCCAGCAGGGAATCTGCACCGAACAACGCCAGCAAATTCAATACAAAGTCCTTTGCGCTCAATGCCGGATCCAGTGTCCCTTTCGTGGTGATCTTCACGGTGGGAGGCACCCTGAACCAGATGGTCCCCCTGTGCCAGGCCGCCGCGGTATCCTTGTCCCCCATCCCCTGTCCGAATGCCCCCACCGCCCCGAGAATATTCGCGTGGGAATCGGTGGAAATGGCTGTGGATCCCGGATAGGCAAGTCCCTCCTCGATCAGGATATGACTTCCGATCCCCTGGTCGATATCGTATACCCTGATGCCGTGTTCCCGGGCGAACTGCCGGCAGATATGCTGGTTGGTGGCATATTTCTGGTCAGATCCCGTGGGATTGCAGTCAAACGTGAAAAAGGTCCTGGAAGGATCGCCGACCTCAAGCCGGTTCCGCACCATATGCTGTACCACATTGGCCCCGCCGAAATCACGTGCCACACGTGCATCGATAAAAAGATCCACAATGTCGCCCGGCCTGACTTCCGCTTTTCCGGCATGGGCGGCCATGATCTTTTCGGTGACTGTCATTCCCATGTGCAGCGTTTTATCTTTTCAAAGATAGCCACAAAGCATTTTCGATAGATGTTTTCTTGAACATAAGATGAAATTTATTCGTCCGTCCGCAACGGCATCCAGTTGCCTTCCTGGCTGTTCAGGGATCAGACTTCGATTTCCAGGCCGTCATATGCAGGTGCAATGTTCGGGGGGAGCTCCTGCTTGAGCAGCGTTGACGGTTCCATCTGGTGGGATATATGGGTAAGATAACCCTGTCGTGCACCGACCGATTCAATCAATCCCACTGCCTGGGAAAGGGTAAAGTGTGAAATGTGATCCTGCTTTCTCAGCGCATTGACTACCAGATACTTCAATCCATACAGCTTCTTTTTCTCATCACCGGAAATGTAACTTCCGTCGGTCAGGTACGCAAAATCACCGAAACGGAACCCCAGTACGGGCAGCCTGTAATGCAACATCCTGACGGGGATCACATCCAGGGGGCCCACCCGGAACGGTTCGCCGGAAATCTGGTGCACCCGCACCCGGGGAGAACCCGGGTACTGCTTCTCAACAAACACATAGGGAAAAGCTTTCTTCAACGATTTCAACACCCGCTTTTCGGTGAAAATATCCATGCTGCGGTGCTGGAGAAAATTGAATGCCCTGATATCG
Source organism: Bacteroidales bacterium (assembly GCA_040768485.1). GTDB lineage: Bacteria > Bacteroidota > Bacteroidia > Bacteroidales. Next base: position 5,630 of record JAXGMU010000020.1, on the reverse strand, counting down.
TCCAGTCCTGCGATATGATCCCTGTGCTCGTGGGTATACAGAACCGCATGGAGGCCCTCCACCCCGGCCCTGAGCATCTGCTGCCTGAAGTCGGGTCCGGTGTCCACCACCAGGGTGAATCCGTCCTGCCGGACGAGGATGGAGGAACGGAGCCTTTTATCGCGCGGATCATCAGACTGGCAGGTGTCGCATTTGCAGCCGATCACCGGAACCCCCTGCGAAGTGCCGGTGCCCAGGAAAGTAATTCTCAATTGAAATCTGTCTGTTTTGCTCTGTTGACGAAGATATAACTATTTTTATTAAAAATTTCTGATGAAGGGGATTCTGTACCTGCTGCCTGCTACGCTGGGTGATCCCGATACCGGTTATACGATCCCTACCGAGGTCAGGAGGAAAGTCCGTGAGATCAGGGTTTTCATCGTGGAGAACCTGAGAAGCGCGAGACGTTATCTGAAAAGCCTTGACCGGGGGACAGAGATCGACCGGCTTGTTTTTCACGAATTGAATGAACATACGCCACCCGACCTGATCCCCTCTTTTCTGCAGGAGCTGCACCAGGGCACCGATACCGCGGTGATCACTGAAGCCGGCGTACCGGGAGTGGCCGATCCGGGTGCCGAGATCGTTCGCCTCGCCCATGAACAGGGGATCCGCGTGGTCCCTTTCACGGGTCCCTCTTCCATCCTCCTTGCCCTGATGGCATCGGGACTGAACGGACAGCAGTTCAGGTTCCACGGCTATCTGCCCGTGCAGAAACAGGAGCGGAAAAAAAAGATCAGGGAAATGGATGCAGTGCTGAAAGGAACCGGTGAAACCCAGCTCTTTATAGAAACACCCTACAGGAATGATCCTTTGCTAGCAGACCTGCTTGAGGTGTGTGATCCGTCCACCATGCTGTGCATTGCTGTAGACCTTACCATGGAATCCGAGGAGATTCGTACACGGAGCATCGCGGCATGGCAGAAAGACATTCCCTCGCTGCACAAGCGGCCTGCGATCTTCCTGCTCGGAAAATGAATTTTCAGTCCTCGGGCTCTTCCTTGCCCGTCGTCGAGGAATTCACAGCAACCACCTCGATTTCGAATATCAGTGTCTCGTATGGCGGCACGGAGACGTGCCCACTTGAAGTTTTGCTTCCGATATCGCTGTACCCCAGCTGATAGGGAATGATCATCCTGCCTTTCGCCCCTTCCGTGAACCTGCGGATGCCGAATTCCCAGCCCATGATCACTTCTTTTTCACCCACGGTGAACCGGAAAGGATCGTCCGCATCATTCTCATCGAACACCCTTCCGTCGATCAGGCTTCCCCTGTATACGATCTCCACCAGGGTGTCCTCAGCAATCGCGTTGCCGTCTCCGGGTTCATCGATCACATAATACATCACCGCGTTGGTGGCCGGATCGTGGATGGTGTCTGCGCCCACGATGGTATCCACGTAAGACTGCAGGCGGTTCATTTCATACGTTTCAATGTCCCCGATCACTTCCAGCAATTCCACTTCAAATTTCAGCGACTGGTAGGGCCCCACCTGTCCCTTCCCCTTCGCTCCATATCCCAGATTGCTGGTAAAGAACATGGTGGCCTGACTACCTTCACGCATCATCATGAGACCTTCGGTAAATCCCTCGACCATGGTTCCGTTCTGTATCTTGAAGGGGCCGTATAATGCATCCGCATCGTACAACTCCGGATACTCCATGGCCACATGCTCCAGGCTGGTCTCAATGACCTCCTCTTCAGGGATCACTGAAAAAACATAGTTGAATTTCACCCAGTCGTCCCCATCCGGCTTCTGACCCGTGCCCTCCCTGTGTTCGATATAATAGATCCCCGCAGGCTGTGGCTCCAGATCCGGATAGCGGGAGGCCATATAGAGATCGAAAAATCGCTGTTCCTGGGACCGTTGCTCCTCATCGGAATTATCCGGGCATCCGGTAAACAGGATCAGGGCCGGCGCCGCAAGCAGGAGCATGAAAATCCGGTTCCGGGGCAACTTCAAATCACGCATTTGGTCAACTTTGATGAACATGGTGTAAAAATAATATATTTATCCATCCTGTTTCACATCCAGGATCCGGACTTTGTAGATAAGAACGGAATTCCCGGGGATCTTGTTGCGGTCCCCGAAATTCCCGTGGGCCAGGTGTGGAGGGATGATGAATGTGGCTTCCGCCCCCCCGCTCAGTTTGCCGAGGCCTTCCTCCACGCCGGATTCCACACCTCCCCTTCCGATCACCACCACCTTCGGATCCCCCTCAGTAGCCCTGTAACAGGGCGTCCCGTCCAGGAGCATGGATTCGTAACTGTAGCTTACCCTGCTTCCCTCATTGATCCGCTTGCCGTGGCCCTCCTCTTCCACGACGATCCAGAGTCCGTCGGGGGTGACCTCTGCCTCCCACCCCACCCGCTCCACAAATGCGGCGATGTGGTCCTGGTGCCGCTGCTGCATGTACCGGTTGGCTCTGATGAACTGTTCCCTGACAGGGTCGGGAGGGACCTGCACATCTTCCTGCACCGGCGTCCTGCAGCCGGATGCAACCAGCAACAATGCGCAGACAAACAGATCAGGACTGAGATAACAGCGATTCATATGCCGGCAACAGTGATTCGAAATGTTTCAAAGTCTTTTCCATGGAGAGGAACGAATCGCCTCCGGCCGCATTGATATGGCCCCCGCCCCCGTAATGCTCCGTGGCGATCCTGTTCACAGGGAATGTTCCCCGGGACCGGAAAGATACCTTGATGCGGTCTTTCTTCTCAACAAAAAGCACCGCAAACCGCACGCCCTTTATGGAAAAAGGAATGTTTACAAAACCTTCCGTGTCTCCTTTGCGGTGGTTGAACCTTTTCAGTTCCTCATGGGTGATGCTGATATAGGCTGTTCGGTATGCAGGAAGCACCACCATTTTGTTCTGAATGCAATAACCCAGAAGCCGCATGCGGTCTTCCGAGAAAGAATCGTACACACGGCTGAAAATGGAGTCCTTTTCCAGCTCATATTTCATCAGCTCGCCCACGATGTGAAATACCTCCGGATAACTGCTGGCATAACTGAAATTGCCCGTATCCGTCATAATGGCCACGTACAGGTTCGTGGCGATATCCTTGTCCACCAGGTCCTCATCGTACAATTCTCTCAGAAGCAAAAACACCATTTCCCCCACCGATCCGCGCCAGGATTCGGAAATGGTGACATCCGCGAAGGAACCCGGATCTTCGTGGTGATCGATCAGGATTTTTTTCGCATTCGACCTGAAGAGGATCTCCCTGAGATCATTCAGGCGTTCCGGGTCGTTGAAATCCAGGCAGAAAACAAGGTCCGCCCGATCCAGGAAACCGGTGGCCTTTTCCTTTTTATATACAAACGTGGTGGAGAGCTCAATACCCGGCAGCCACCTCAGAAAATCGGGCAACCCGTCCGGGATGACCACCCGGGTGTCCATTCCCTTTTTTCTCAGTGCGAGCGCCAGTGCAAGGGAAGAGCCGATGGCATCCCCGTCGGGATTGGTGTGGGTCAGGATAACCACCCTGGCCGCGCTTTCCAGCCACCCCCTGATCTTTTTCCTTACTTCCTCGCCGAGCATTTCACTTCAAAAATAAAGAGTTGCAAAGTTATAAAATAATGGAGGCGACCTGATAAACCCGGAATTAATTTGTAAATATGCAGGAAAAATCCAG
>JAXGMU010000020.1:0-1939 GCA_040768485.1 Bacteroidales bacterium | reverse complement strand
TGTGTCAAAAGGACTTACCGGTACCATCCTAAACCGGATCTGCGAGGAGGGATTCAGGATCGCTGCACTCCGGATGACCCAGCTCACCCGGTCTGAAGCCGAACGATTCTACGAAGTGCACAGGGGTAAACCGTTCTACGAGGGACTTGTGGAATTCATGACCTCGGGAGCGATCGTGGTAGCCATCCTGGAGAAAGAGGATGCAGTGGAAGCCTACCGCGCCCTGATCGGGGCCACCGATCCCGAAAAGGCTGAAGAGGGAACCATCAGGAAGCTGTATGCTCAATCGGTCCGTGAAAATGCAGTGCATGGCTCCGATTCGGATGAGACCGCGGAAAGGGAGGCCTTGTTCTTCTTTTCCCTGTCGGAACGCTTCTGATCATTTCAGCACAATATCATCGATCATTTTCATTCCGGCGGCTTCATTGAGCCGGCTGATCAGCGTGTGCTTGATCATGCTCAGCTCATTCCTCACCACGGAGGAATGCAGGGTGACGAACAATTTCCGGTTCCGGATGTACATGCCCTTTGTCTTTCTGGCAATGATTGCACCCAGCAGGGATTCCCAGGACCTCATGAGCCGGTGCTCGGCCAGTCCCCTCTCCAGCCCGTTGGCTTTTACGAACTGATCCATGAGGGCATCGATCTTCTGCACATCCTTCTTCTCCATCTCAGGATTTCATCAGGTCCACCATACCTCCCGGGGTGATGCTGAACACGCTGTGGTCGGCCGGGATCTCCCCGAGGATGTTCAGCAGTCGCGTCTCGTTGGTATCGGTGATAAAGATCTGGCCGAAGTTGTTCTCAGCCACCAGCCGGATGATCTGTTTCACCCTGTAGGCATCGAATTTATCAAAAATATCATCAAGCAAAAGGATGGGAGTCATGTCCAGCAACTTCCTGATGAACTCGAATTCGGCGAGCTTCAGTGCGACAAGGAAGGTTTTCTGCTGTCCCTGTGAACCGTTCTTCTTGAGGCTGTGTCCCCCCAGTTCCATCCCCAGGTCATCTTTGTGGATCCCGAAGGTGGTATACTGCAGGTAACGGTCCTTTTCCCGGGACTGCCGCAGTCCCTCCTCAAAATCCGTATCCCGGAGCTGTGCCTGGTAGGTAAGTGCTACCTGTTCCCGGTCTCCCGAAACATGCCCATAGAAACTGTCGAACACCGGGAGCAGTTCTTCCACAAAGCGGCACCTTTCTTCATACAAAGGCAGTCCGGTGCGGATCAGCTGTTCATCCCAGATCTCCAGCATCTCACCGCTGAAACTTTTCTTCGAGGCGAATTCCTTCAGCAGGCTGTTTCGCTGGATGAGGGCCCGGTTGTACCTGATCAGGTTATCCAGGTATACCCTGCTGTACTGGGCGATCACACCGTTCATGAATTTTCTCCGCTCCTCGCTTCCCCCGTTGATCAGCGTACTGTCAAACGGGGATACCATCACAAGCGGGATCAGCCCGATATGTTCGGACAGCTTCTGGTACTCCTTCTGGTTCCTTTTGAATTGCTTTTTCTTCTGTTTCCTGATCCCGCAGTATATGTTCTCATCCCTGCCGAGCCTGTCGAAGATCCCCTGGATCACGCAGAATTCCTGACCGTGCATGATGTTCTGGGTGTCCACCGGATTCAGGCTGCTTTTGCAGAGGGCCAGGTAATGGACCGCATCGAGGATGTTCGTTTTCCCCACCCCGTTCTCGCCGATGAAACAATTGATTTTTGCGTTGAACTGGATCTCAACCTGTGTGTAATTCTTGAAATTAACCAGAGAAAGTGATTTCAGATGCATATACAAAATTACTATTTTTTGTTACTTTTGCGGAAGTTTTCAAAACCTACATATTGACCCGATGGCCAAGAAAAAAAGTACGCAGCAGAGTGACAAGAGTCTCGAAGGACTGGAGCAGGCACTGACCAGGTCCGAACAGTTCATTGAGGACAATC
>JAXGMU010000019.1:4789-58021 GCA_040768485.1 Bacteroidales bacterium | reverse complement strand
ACTTCTACACAGCATTTCCATACAGGCTGTCCTGCATTCCGGGCAGCCTTTTTCTGTTTGTATTATGCGCGTGATGATGTTCAACGGTTCCGGCGGGGCAGGATGCGCCCGGCGAAATCCAGTACCTTCTTGAGTACCCTGTAATAAAGCAGGATGTACAGGAGCAGGGTCATGAACCAGATCACCATCACGTTCACCCAGAGGGTGGGGATGAATGACCCGAACACCATCTTGCGCGGGGCATAGAAATGGGCCTTCACGAACGGATGGGTCGGGTCTGCGTAGATGGGATCGTACTTCTGTATCAGGTTGCCTTTGAATTCAGTGATCCGCTCAAAGGTATTCTTGTTGGTGACGAACTCCTCCAGTTTTTCGTTATAGTGGTCCCGCTTGAGCTGTTTGAGCGCTTCGGGTTCGAACTGGGCCATGACCGTGTTTTTTCCCGCCTGTGCCTCCTTGTTGGCCCGGATGTAGAACTCCTTCAGCGCACTGAGGTATTCCCCTGTGTAAGCAAGAAGTTCCTCCCCGGCGCGACCGGCCCTGAGGTCCTCCGCATCTTTCAGTAAATAAGTGGGGGTTTTTTCGTAATAATCATGCATGATCATCCTTTCCCTGTATTCGTCCCGGATCTCATTCCGCAGGAGCGTGAATGCATCCCGCACATTTTCAGCCTCTTCACCGTTTTCCAGGTTCCTTTCAATGAAGACGAGCTTGTTCTGCAGCTCCCTGATCTGGAAATTGGACTTGAAGCTGGCATTGCTCATCACCTTGTCATAGTAGTAAAAATTACGCTGGAACTTGTTATTGATGAACTGGTGGGTGGCAAGCCCTTCATAGGCCCAGCGGGCCGACATGATCTCCCCGTAGAAAGGGATCCGCATAGGGGAGGATATCTTCGGGTTGAGGTTCTCATATTTCACGATGATCCCGCTGAGAATGATCTGGGGGATCACCAGAAACGGGATGAGGATGTAGATGGTCACCACCGTCTTGAAGCTGTCCGAGATGAGCAGTCCCATCACATTGGAACAGGCCCACGCAGAGAAAAGCACCAGCCAGTATTCAAAGAACATGCCCCTGATCTCCATGATGGAATTCCCCACGATCACAAAGGTGAAGGCCTGAATGGCCGAGAGGAGGAACAGCACCGCCACCTTGGATAGCAGGTAGCCCGACCAGCTCAGATTCAGGAATGCTTCCCGCTTCAGGATCTTCCTGTCCTTGATGATCTCTTCGGCACTCACCGTCAGCCCCATGAAGACGGCCACGATGACCGACATGAAGATGTAGACCGGCAGGTTCATGTTTTCCGCCAGGGTATAGCCCAGCTGGTTGGACGCTCCCTCGCTGTAATATTTCACAATGAATGCCAGCAGGAAGGCCAGCAGGGGCGCCTCCAGGAAATTGATCGCCAGGTACTGGGCATCACTCAGTTTCTTCAGGATATCCCTGGTGAAGAACACCCCGAACTGCTTCAGCCAGCCCGGCACCCTGAAGGAAATGGCGGGAAGGTCATCCCTGGTGGCAGGCTCCGGCCCCTCCTCCCGGAACTGTTCCCTGAAGTATTCGCCCCATTCCCGCGGGGAGATCCTGCGGGTGTGGGTCATTTTCCCGTATTCATCCAGCACGCTGGTCTCCACAATGTTGAATACCTGTTCCGGGTTCACGTTCCCGCAGGTGGGACACTCGCTTTCGTTCCAGTCGGCATGCTGCATCCTGGATTTGAAATACATGATCGAATCGATGGGATTCCCGTTGTAAATCAGGTATCCTCCCGTATCCAGGATGAGCAGCCTGTCGAACATCTTGAAGATGTCCGAGGAAGGCTGGTGGATCACCACAAAGACAAGCTTTCCCTTGAAGGAGAGTTCCTTCAGCAAATCCAGGATGTTCTCGCTGTCCCGGCTGGACAGTCCCGAAGTGGGTTCGTCCAGAAAGAGCACGGCGGGTTCCCTGATCAGCTCCAGGGCGATGTTGAGGCGCTTGCGCTGGCCGCCACTGATCTTTTTATTCAGGGGTGTGCCCACCTGGATGTCCCGGATCTCGAACAGTCCCAGGTTGCTCAGCATACGGTTGACCGTCTCGTTCAGCTGATCCTCACTGTAATCGTCGAAACAGAGTTTAGCATTGTAGTACAAGTTCTGGTAAACGGACAGCTCTTCGATCAGCAGATCGTCCTGGGACACATACCCGATGATCCCTTCGATGTCGGGGTCACCGCTGTGGATATCGATCCCGTTGATGCGCACTTCTCCGCTGGTGGGCCTGCTGGACCCGTTGAGTACATTGAGCAAGGTGGATTTTCCCGCACCGCTGGCTCCCATGATCCCCACCAGTCGACCGGACCGTTCCGAGAATCCCACATCGTGCAGTCCCACCGCACCGCTCCTGAACCGGTAGGTGAGGTGACTGGCCTCGAAGACGATCTTCGATTTCACCATGTCCCCCACGAACAGCGCTACCACATCGCTGTAATAGACCGGTTCGATTTGCTGGTTCCTCAGGGAAGACCCGGTGGTCAGGGGATAGGCCTTGTGAGGCTCCAGCAGCTGTCCGTTCATGTACAGTTCGGCCTGGCCCGCGTATTTCACAAAATAGAGATTGGCAGACCGGATGTGGATGAAACGGATCTGCCCCACCAGGTTCTCCCTGTGGATATGCTTTTGTTTTTTACCCCCCGGAGTCTCTTTCCCGCCGGTCACCACCAGGAAGTCCGGATGATTTTTCAATGCATTGTCAGAGAGGACAAAATCCCTGATCAGTTCATAGTCCTCACCTGGAATGTGGAAAGTGTCCGCCACCGTGTTGACGAACTCCATCTCCTGCTTGCTGATCTCCTGGGTTTCCGATTTAATGAACTCCAGCAGCTGGAAAACCACAATGATCTTCTGCGGCTGCGCCAGTTCTTCATTGATCGCCGTGCAGATCTTCAGCACCCTTACCGAGAGCCTTGCCAAAAGGCTGTGTTTCCTGGTCACCTTCTCCTCTTCCTCCTCCACATGTTTCCGGTAAAATCCGTCGAAGACATCCAGGTATGCATCCACGAGTTCCTGGTTCAGCTGTCTTTTCAGAAAGGACTCCACCACAGGGCGGCGGTCGGAGGTGTCACCTTTGGGCCGGGCAATGATGGCGAACAGCTGCATCAGGGCTTTCAGGATCTCTTCGCTCATACCGGTGACGGATTAACAGAATATCCGAATATAGCAATAAATCGAATACCTTTCCTACGTGAATCGGGGCCCTGAGGTTTCAGGGATCCGCACCGGAATTTTTGTACCGCCCGCGATGCTCCCTCCGGGAACCGGTCCCGGTCCCGATCAGGGCCTGGATGCCGCGGCGGCCTCTCCTCCGGACGGATCCCGGGAGAGGGACACTATGTCACGGACCGCAGGGAGTTAGACTGAACCCGTAAATATGCCAGGATCAGGATACATTGTGGATTTACGATCATACCAAAAGCTAGGAGTGTCATGGTCCCAGCCCGGGATCCTTCGAGAAACAAGGACGATACGGACGGTTCAGTACCTGGCAATATTAAAAAGAAGGGATACCCGTTTCACCATTTCACGAAGTGAGTGATTTGTTACTTTTGCACATTTTTGTGAGTTTTAATACATCCAGATATTTTTCTACATCTTACGTATAACGCTATATATAAAGTGATTAGAATCATATGAGGAAAGACTACGGGAAGATGGAAAGTCACAAAAAAGCATAAAAGTCATAAAAAAGTGACTTCCTGTTTTGCCTGAAAGGGATATGGCCTTTTCTTCCTTTTTAGAGATCGCTCTGGCAGCGTTCTGCGCACGACAGCCTGTTCAGTTGGTCTTCGTTCGTCAGGCTCAGCAGCAGACAGCGCTTTGTAACGGCCGGGACCGGTCACCGCCGCCTTACGCAGCATACGGTATCGCTGCTGAACCTGCTGCTTCGCACCAGCTTAGGCAGCGTCTCAGCCCTTCCGGGACCGGTCAACGCCGCTACGAACCTCCCTTCGGTCCGGCCCGTCAGGCGGCTCGTTCCCGGTCCCGATCAGGGCCTGGATGCCGCGGCGGCCTCTCCTCCGGACGGATCAGAAACCGGAAGGTGACGGACCGCAGGGCAGGTCAGAGCCAGAGGTGGATCAGCAGGAAAAGCAGCGGAATGAGGATCCCCGCCAGCACGAGGATCCCGCCGTGCCCGGTCAGCCCCTTCTTCCCTTTCAGCATGATAATTCCCGATACGGCCATCAGGATGAGGGCGAGGGCGAACAGGTCCGAGAACCAGGTCCAGAGCTTTTTGGGCTTGTTATAATGGAGGTAATCGACTTCCCTGAAGAGGGGACGGTGCCGCACGGTGGTCACCCGGATCCGGCCGGAAGGGAGGTCCGCGTCGATGTGTCCTCCCTTCAGGTAGATCATCAGGGTGTTTTCGTCCGGGAAATAATAGTTCTTGTATGCGTTCCGCTCCCCGGTTACCTCCAGGATGGTCTCGATCGTGCTCCTGTCCACCGAATCCTTTACCGAAGGCAGCACAAGGGCATATTCATCGGAGCGGGAGATGATGTCCGCGTCCCAGTGCCTTGCCACGTGGTGGTTCAGGGCAATGCCGGAAAGCCCGTAGATGATGGTCATCCCGAAGAACAAATACCCCAGTTCCCGGTGCAGCCACCGGTTCCACTTTCTCCAGTTCATTCACATCAGGGAGTCACTTCCCGGAACTCGGTGGCTTCGATAAAGTAGTCAGACTGCTCAGCTTCGGAATGAGGCATATCCCCTGTATGGTGCTCACCGGTCTCTGCTTCCTCGGCAGACACTTCAGCTGTTTCCCCGATCCTGAAGATCCCCCTGAACGCGACCATGGAGCCCTCCAGGGAAGTCTGGAACTCTTCAATCTCTCCTCCGGTCACCACCCTGAGCTGGGTTTCACCGTCTCCGGCAAGGATGAAGCATTTTTGTCCCCCGTGCCTGCAAACATGGGTGACCATACCCGATACAGCCACTTCTTTGTCCCGGTAATCAACCGGTGCGGATAAAAGTTCCTCAACGGTGGCAGATACGATTTCCTGCCGCTGGGAAGATTCCTGTCCCTCTTTCTTGTCCGACCTGTTGCACGCACCCAGCAGGGCTGCCACAACAAGCATCATGATCACTCGTTGCATCATCGTTGTTGTTTAAAATTCGGGGGACTAAAATAGTAAAATTTTATTGATTGAAGCTCTGGATGCAGGGATCCAGTTCATCGTAAATCTCGAACACATGGTGCAGCTGAAGCAATTTGAACAGTTCCATGACCTCTTTGTTCGCGCGGCAGATCTTGAAGGTGCCCTGGTTATTGCTCGCTGCCTTCAGTGCCGAAAGGAACACCCCGAAACCCGAACTGTCGATAAAGGTGATGCCCTTCAGGTCAAATGCGAGTTTTGCATGGGGCTTCTGAAACAGGGCAAGCAGACTTTCCTTTACGGGCTCTGCGATGATTGCGTTCAGCCGGTCGGTGTCCTTCAGGCTCACCACGGTTACCTGGTCGATTTTCCTGGTCTCGAGCATATCACTTTCGGTTAAATAGGGGTGTTATCCAGTTCTTCCAGGGCCATCCGGCTCTGCTGGAGGAATTCGCTGACCATCGCTTCGTACCGTTCCACCTCTTTCCCTTCACGGGCCAGGGTTTCCAGGTCCTTTAACAAATCGGCCATTTCACTCATCCCCATCACCGCGACGGAGGATTTGGCTTTATGGGCGGATTTTGAAAGGCCGTCGTATTCCTTCCTGCGAAGCAGATCCGGCATGACCACGTTGTATTCTTCAATTTGTTCCCGGAACAGCTCGATCATTTCACGGATGAACTTTGAGTCTCCTCCGGACATGGTCTTCAGGTAGTTAAGGTCTGCAATCATAATGGCAGGACAGTAGGTTGAAAACTTCTTATGACCACTAAATTTATTTATTTTATTTTTAGAAATGAAACGCTTTTCGGGAAATTCATACCAAATCGATCTATGAAGAAAACGGCAGTCATATTTTTATTGGGAATTTTTTCGCTGCAGTCCGTCTCAGGCCAGCTGTCGTTCACACAGAAAAGACAGCGCGATAAGGCACTGAACGACGGTATCTCCCTGATCCTTCGGGGGGATTATGAGATGGCCAGCGCCAGGCTTACCGAATGCATTGAGCTGGACAGTACCTTCGCACCTGCCTACCTGCAGCGGGCGAGGATCCTGATGGAGTGGGGGGTAACCGGTGATGCCATGAAGGACCTGGACCGGGCTATCCGGCTGGATCCCGGACTGGGAGAGGCATATTTTTATAAGGGATACCTGCTCTACGGAGAGGATACCACGGGCACCGATGCCATCCTGTTCGACCACGCCATCCAGAACGGGTTCCAGGATCCGTGGGCCTATTATTTCAGGGGCCTGACCCGGATGAGGGAAGGCCGGGAAGGAATGGCCGCGAACGATTTCAGCGAAGCGATCGACCAGCGGGTGGATTTTGCACTGGCTTACCATGAAAGGGCCGGGATCAAGAGAAGGATGGGCGATCTCCAGGGGGCGCTGTTTGATTACAAAACGGCGCTCGATTATCAGACCGTTTTTCCCAATGCATACAACAACATGGGCTCGGTGAAGATCCTCCTGGGGGATTATGAAGGAGCCATCCAGGATTTCACCACGGCGCTCGAACAGGATCCCGGGTTGTACATGGCCCTGAACAACAGGGGGTATGCCAGGTATTTTCTGGGCGATTTGGACGGGGCGCTCCAGGACCTGGATGCGGCCATCACCATGAACAGTGATTTCCCCGTCGCCCGCCTGAACAAATCCTCGGTGCTGGTGAAGCAGAACCAGATCGAACCCGCCCTGAGCCTGCTGGGCAATACGATCGAAGCGTATCCCGACGAAGCCCTGCTGCATCTGAACAGGGGACTGATCAGGGAGCTTACAGGTGACCTGAATGGTGCGTGCGAGGACTGGCAACGGGCGAAGGAACTGGGATCCGGGAAAGCGGATGAGTATTTAACGGAATGTAACAACAACTGATTCGGCTATGACTTTGCGATGGATGAATACATGTTTGCTTCTGCTTCTGCTTCATGGGGTTCTGTGGTCACAGGAAGATGTGAAGATCGTGAAGAAAAAATTCAGGACCGACACGGAGGTGGGATTCAAGGAGGCGTGGAAAAGCATTAAGGAAGGGGACAAGTTCTTCAGGGAAGGTCCGGGCACCCATGACCTGGCGCGGGACCATTACCTGTTTGCACACCAGTACAACCCGGATAATCCGGCACTGAATTACAAGATCGGGGTCTGTTACCTGAACACGGACGACAAGTATGAGGCCATCAATTACCTCCACAGGGCATTCGAGCTGGACCCGGAGGTGAGCGGCGACATACACCTGTTACTGGGGGAGGCGTTCCACATGGTGCTTGATTTTGATAATGCCATCGAGCACTACAATGCCCACAAGGAACAGCTTGAGGAAGATGAGCTGCTGGCCTATACCGACGTGCTGACCAAAAGGCTGACCGAGTGCCAGCACGGCCGCACCCTTTCCCAGGACCCGGTCCGGGTGATCATCCAGAACCTGGGCGATGCGGTTAACTCCAGGTTTGATGATTACAATCCCGTCTTTGCCTATGACGATACCGCGTTGTTCTTCACCTCCCGCCGGCCTGTTGAAAAGTCAAAGCGCAATCCCATCGACAACAAGTTCAACGAGGATATCTACAGGTCATCGGTGACGGGCGATGATTTTGAGGAAGCGGTCCGGCTGGACAAACCCTTCAACACTTCCCACAACGATGCCCTGGTGGGCATCTCACCGGATGGGAACCTGATGTTCATCTACAGGGGGCATATTGACGGGGGGGATGTGCTGGCCTCCTTCCTGAAACCCGAGAAAATGAAGTGGACCTCACCCAGGAAACTATCCCGGAAACTGAGAAGCAAGCAGGCTGAAACCTCCGTCTGTCTGGCACCCGGCGGAGAGGAGCTCTTTTTCGTCTCGGCCGACGAGGACCTCACAAAGGGAGGCAAGGATATCCTGGTGTCGCGCCTGGATGAAAACGGGAGATGGTCCGAACCCAGGAACCTGGGGGGAGTCATCAACACCAGGTACGATGAGGAGGGGGTATTCATCAGTCCCGACAGTAAGTACCTCTATTTTTCATCCCAGGGCCACAACAGCATGGGCGGTTTTGATGTTTTCCGTTCCCTCAGGCAGGAGAACGGGGCATGGTCCGCTCCCGAGAACCTTGGTTATCCCATCAACACTCCCGATGACGAGCTCTTTTTTATCACCGGCCAGGCAGGGATCTATGGTTACTATTCAGCCAACCGCGAGGGAGGCATCGGTGCCAGGGACATTTACAAGGTGATCTTCCTGGGATCGGAAAAAGAACTGATCACCGCCACGGTGGAACAACTGGTGGCGGGACCGCCGGCAGGGAAGACCGGCTTCCTCACCAGGCCGGTGCTGATGCAGCTGGACACCACCCTGGTCGTCACCGGCCGGGTGCTGGATACCATCGGCGGGGTCGCACCGGTGCTGGCCCGGCTCTCTTTCATCGATCCCGACGACGGCTCCAGGGGGTATGACGTGATCACCAACGACCGGGGCGAATATACGGCCAGGTTGCCCGAGCCGAAGGTGTACGGGGTGGAGATCAATGCCACCGGGTACCTCTATTTCCTGGACATTGTGGATCTTACCGGGGAGACCGGGGATGAGCGGATCGAACGGGATTTCTTCCTGAAGAAACTGGAGGTGGGGACCAAGGTGGTGCTGGAAAACATCTATTTTGAAACGGGCAAGGCCGTGCTCCGGCCCGAATCGTTCGATGCGCTCGACCAGGTGTACCGGTTCCTGGAGAACAACCCGGGCATCAAACTGGAGATCTCGGGCCACACGGACAATACGGGGACGCTGCGGATCAACCAGCGGCTCTCCAGGGAACGTGCGAAGGCGGTGGTGGATTACCTGACCGGAAGGGGCATTTCTGCCGATGCGCTGGTGTACGAAGGGTACGCCGACACGCAGCCCATTGCGCCAAACGATACGGCAGCCGGACGGGAGAAGAACCGGCGGGTGGAATTCAAGGTGATCTCGAAATAGATTGTTACCTTTACAGCAGGATAATCCCTGCGGGAAAAAACCAGAACAGGTGAAAAGAACAGTCTTTTACCCGGGGCACCTCGCCCTGGGTGCAAAAATGGTCCCCTTTGCCGGATTTGAAATGCCGGTGGAATACGCGGGCGTAAGGCATGAACACAGGAATATACGTGAAAATGCGGGAGTGTTTGACGTCTCCCACATGGGTGAAATATGGATCAGGGGCACGGGCGCCTTCTCACTCACCCAGCGGATCACTTCCAACGATGTGCAGAAGCTTGCTCCCGGTCACATCCAGTACAGCTGTTTCCCCAACGAGCGGGGAGGCATCGTGGACGACCTGCTGGTGTACCGGTTTGAGGAGGATGTGTACATGCTGGTGGTCAATGCGGCCAACCGGGAGAAGGATTACAGCTGGATCCTGGATCACAACCGGGAACATGCCTCGGTGGAGGATGCTTCCGACGGGATCTCCATGCTGGCCGTCCAGGGGCCCAATGCGACCCAGCTTCTGCAGAAACTGACCTCCGTGGATCTTTCCGCCATTCCCTACTATCATTTCAAAACGGGAGAGCTGGCGGGGATCAGCGATGTGATCATCAGCCATACAGGCTATACCGGCGCGGGAGGGTTTGAGTTGTATATCCCCAACCGGGAAGGCATGCGTCTCTGGGAGAGCCTGTTCGAGACAGGAAAGGAGACCGGGCTGGAGCCGGCAGGACTGGCTGCCAGGGACACCCTGAGGCTGGAGATGGGTTACTGCCTTTACGGGAACGACATTGATGAAACCACCTCGCCCATCGAAGCCGGACTGGGCTGGATCACCAAATTCGTGGAGGGAAATCCGTTCATCCACAGGGAGCAGCTGGAACTACAGAAAAAACAGGGGGTGAAAAGAAAACTGGTGGGATTTGAACTGCAGGAGAGGGGGATCCCCAGGCAGCACTATCCCATATTGAACCCCTCAGGGGAAACCATCGGGGAGGTCACTTCCGGCACCATGTCTCCCATGCTCGACAGGGGGATTGGCATGGGATATGTGCAGGTGCCCCATGACGCAGTCGGTTCGCAGATCCGGATCGCCATCAGGAACAAGCAGATCCCCGCCGTGGTGGTCAGGCCTCCCTTTTATAAAGCGGACCAGCTTTGAGTTGCGCGAATCTCATCACCCCGCCGGACAGGAACCACATGGTATGATGCAGCAGCATAAGATCGAGGTCTGTTTCTCACCGGCCCTGTTTCCATATTACGAAAACAGGGAGGCCATCGTGGTGGTGGTGGATGTCCTCCGGGCCAGCTCGGCGATCGTGACAGCCTTTATGAACGGGGTGCGGAAAATCATTCCTGTGGGCACCCTGGAGGAGGCCAGGGCATACAAGGAAAAGGGCTTCATGGTGGCGGCGGAGCGGGATGGCATCGTGCGCGATTTCGCAGACTTCGGGAACTCACCCTTCAATTTCACACCCGAGCGGGTAGCCGGTCAGGTGATCGTTTACAGCACCACCAACGGCACCAACGCCATCCGGCTGGCCTCCGCTGCTTACCAGGTCCTCATTGGGGCCTACCTGAACATCTCGGCGCTGGCGGCCCATCTGTTGCGTGAGCAGAAGGACCTGCTGGTGCTGTGTGCAGGCTGGAAGAACAAATTCAACCTGGAGGACACGCTTTTTGCAGGGGCCCTGGCGGAGATGGTGCTGCGGGACGACCGGTTTTATACCATCTGTGATGCCACCCGGGGATCCATCGACCTGTACAGGCATGCAAGTGACGGCATGATGGATTATCTGGAAAAGGTGGCCCAGCGGCACCGGCTCAGAAAGAACAAACTGGACGACGTGATCGGGTACTGCCATGAATTCGACCGTACGGACCGGATCCCGGTGCTGACAGAAAACACGCTGGTCGAACTTACTAAAATGAAGTAAAAGTGAGAAACGAACGAATATATGAAAGTTATTCACAATGCTTGGCGAACAATTGCATATCTTATAACTTAGCTGTGATTGAAATAACAACACCTTAAATCTCACATCTGTCATGAAGAAACATAATTTTGCCGCAGGTCCTTCCATCCTCTCTCCATACACCGTGGAGAACACTGCAAAAGGGATCCTGGACCTGGATCAGTCGGGACTGTCAGTGATGGAGATCTCCCACCGCAGTAAGGAGTTCATTGCCATCATGGATGAAGCCCGGAAATTGTTTGCAGAGTTGCTGGAAATCCCCGAAGGATACCATGTGCTTTTCCTGCAGGGAGGAGCCAGTCTCCAGTTCTGCATGGTGCCCTACAACCTTCTCAGCAAGAAGGCAGCTTACCTGGACACCGGATCATGGGCCAGCAAGGCGATCAAGGAAGGGAAGTTCTTCGGACAGGTGGATGTGGTTGCCTCATCCAAGGAAGCAGGCTACTCATACATTCCAAAGGATTATACCATTCCGGGCGATGCCGACTACTTTCACATCACCACCAACAACACCATTTTCGGAACCGAGATCAAAGAGGACATGGATGCACCCGTCCCCCTGGTGGCCGATATGTCCTCCGACATCTTCAGCCGGCCCATGGACGTGTCGAAGTATGCGCTTATCTACGGCGGGGCGCAGAAAAACCTGGCCCCGGCGGGACTGACCTTCGTGATCATCAAGGATGACATGGTGGGCAGAGTGGACAGGGCCATCCCCACGATGCTGAACTACAAAACCCACATCGAGAATGAGTCCATGTTCAACACCCCGCCCGTGGTGGCCATCTATGCCGCCCTGTTCACCCTGCGCTGGTACAAGCAACAGGGGGGACTGAAGGCCATGCACCGGCTGAACCTGGAAAAGGCAGCCATCCTGTATGACGAGATCGAACGGAACCGGCTGTTCGTGTCGAACGTGAAAAACGAGGAGGACCGTTCCATCATGAACGTGACCTTCGTGATGAACGAGGAGTACAAAGACAAAGAGGCCGATTTCCTCTCCTTCGCCACCGGGCGCGGCATGTCCGGGATCAAAGGGCACCGTTCGGTGGGCGGATTCAGGGCCTCCATCTACAACGCGATGCCCAGGTCGTCCGTGGAAGCACTGATCGACACCATGAAGGAGTTTGAAAAACAAGTATAACCAGAAAATGCAATCCCATGGCTAAAATACTCATAGCAACAGTCAAACCATTCTCGGCCGAAGCGGTGACCGAGGTGAAACGTGTCCTGGAGGATGCAAAACATGAAGTGAGGGTGCTGGAAAAATATCCGGACCAGGCCGCGCTGATCAAGGCGGTTCCGGATGCCGATGCCATGATCATCCGGAGCGACATCGTGGACAGGGAGGTGCTGGCGGCGGCCCGGAACCTGAAGATCGTGGTCCGCGCCGGGGCCGGTTACGACAATGTGGACCTGGATGCGGCCACCGAAAAAGGTGTGGTGGTGATGAACACGCCCGGACAAAACTCCAATGCCGTGGCCGAGCTGGCATTTGGCATGATGGTCTTTCTGAACCGGAACAAATTCACCCCCGCCACGGGAACCGAACTCAGGGGAAAGAAGCTGGGGATCCATGCCTACGGAGCGGTGGGACGCATCGTGGCCCTGATCGGCAAGGGATTCGGGATGAAGGTATATGCCTTCGATCCGTACATCGACCGGATCATCATCGAGAATGACGGGGTGGTCTGCGAGGAGAGTGCGGAAAGCCTTTACAGCAAGTGTCAGTATATTTCACTGCACCTCCCTTCGGATAAAGATACAAAGGGATCGGTCAATTTTGACCTGCTCGGCAAGATGCCGGAAGGGGCCACCCTGGTGAACACCGCCCGGAAGGAGGTGATCGATGAGGAAGGCTTGTTGAAAATGTTCAGGGAAAGAAAGGATTTCAGGTACCTGTCGGATATTGCCCCCGGCTGCAAGGAGGAGCTGGAGACCAGCTTCGGGGAGCGTTGTTTCTTCACTCCCAAAAAAATGGGCGCCCAGACCGCCGAGGCAAACAGGAATGCGGGGATCGCCGCTGCCAGGCAGATCGTGAACTTCCTGGAGAAGGGCGATACCACCTTTAAAGTCAATTGATTCATGGCAGTTATTCGTCCCTTCAGGGGATTCAGGCCCCTAAAGGAGCATGTGAAGGAGGTGGCCTCCAGGCCCTATGATGTGCTGAATTCGGAGGAGGCACGGGAGGAGGTGAGGGGAAATCCCCGGTCGTTCCTCCATGTGGTCAAGCCGGAGGTGGACCTGCCCGCGGGAACCCCGCTTCATTCGGATGCGGTATACAACAAGGGCAGGGAAAATCTGGAAAGACTCATCCAAAAGGGGTCCATGCGCCGGGATGCGCATGAGATGTTTTATATCTACGCACAGACCATGGCCGGCAAAACGCAGTACGGCATCGTGGGGTGTGCATCGGTGGATGACTACCTGAACGGGGTCATTAAAAAGCATGAGCTGACCAGGCCCGACAAGGAAGAGGACCGGATGAACCACATCCGGGTCACCAATTTCAATGCCGAACCGGTTTTCTTTGCCTATCCCGACCATGCGGGGCTGGATGCCATCATCCGGCGGGTGACGGCCGGGCCCATGGAATATGATTTTACCACGGATGACGGGATCGGGCACCATTTCTGGCTGGTCAGCGATCCCGAAATCGGGCGGCAGGTCACAGAAATCTTCGAAAAGGATATTCCGTTCACCTATGTGGCTGACGGACATCACCGTACGGCGGCCGCAGCGCTGGTTGGAAAGGAGCGCAGGGACCAGAATCCCAACCACCGGGGCGACGAAGAATACAATTTCTTCCTGGCTGTTCATTTCCCCGCCTCCCAGCTGACCATCATCGATTACAACAGGGTGATCCGGGATCTGAACGGGATGACACCTGAGCAGTTCCTTGCTGCGCTGAATGAGCGCTTCGAGGTGGAGGAACGGGGAGAAGAGATCCATACACCCCGGCGGCTGCACAATTTCGGCATGTACCTGGAGGGCAGGTGGTATTCCCTGGATGCCAGGGAAGGCACGTTCGATGACGCAGATCCCATCGGTTGCCTGGATGTGACCGTCCTTTCCGGCCAGGTACTGGCTCCGCTGCTCGATATCACCGATCTGCGAAAGTCCGACAGGATCGATTTTGTGGGAGGGATCAGGGGCCTCGGGGAGCTTGTCAGGCGGGTGGACAGCAGGGAGATGGCGGTTGCCTTTGCCCTCTACCCGGTGACCATGAAACAGTTGATGGACATTGCCGACAACGGGATGATCATGCCCCCTAAAACCACATGGTTTGAACCCAAACTACGGAGCGGTCTGGTGATCCATTCTCTGGAATAAGTGTTATCTTTAGGCAATGGGAGTTGCCGAAAATCTGGAACTTGTCAGGAAGGAGATTCCCGGCCATGTGACACTCGTGGCGGTGACCAAGACGAAACCGGCCGAAACCATCCTTGAAGCCTACCGGGCCGGTCACCGCGATTTCGGGGAGAACAGGGTCCAGGAGCTCATGCAGAAGAAGGATTCCCTTCCTGCTGACATCAGGTGGCACATGGTGGGGCACCTCCAGAGCAACAAAGTGAAGTTGCTGGTCCATTTCGTGCATATGATCCATGGGGTGGACAGCCTGAAGCTGCTGAAGGTGATCGAAAGGGAGTCCGCCGGAAACAACCGGGTGACGGATGTGCTTCTGCAGGTGCACATCGCACGGGAAGAGACCAAGTTCGGGCTTTCGGAGGAGGAGCTGGATGCACTGACTCATTCAGAAGAATTCGGCCGGATTACCCACACCCGGATCAGGGGACTCATGGGAATGGCCACCTTCACGGAGAACATGGAGCAGGTCCGCCGTGAATTCCGTTACCTGAAGGGGTTGTTTGACCGGCTGCGGGGATCCGTCTTCGCCGGCAGTGATGCCTTCAACCAGCTGTCCATGGGGATGTCCGGCGATTACCGGCTTGCCCTCGAAGAAGGGAGCACCATGGTCCGCATCGGCAGCCTCATATTCGGACCCAGGAACCAGTAAAACACAAAGATATGATTGATCTATCCACCACCTACGCGGGATTGAAGCTGAAAAGTCCGTTCATCGTCAGCAGCAGCGGTCTGACCGCTTCCGCAGAGAGAATTACGAAAATGGCCGCTGCCGGTGCGGGTGCGGTTGTGCTGAAATCGCTGTTCGAGGAGCAGATCATGTACGAGGTTGGTTCCATGGCCGAAGGGAGCGGACATACCGAGGCGGAGGATTATCTGAAAGCCTACTCCAGGGAGAGCTCGCTGGACGATTACCTGTCGCTGATCAGTGAAGCCAGGGAAAAGGCGAAGATCCCCGTCATGGCAAGCATCAACTGCATGCGATCCAGGGAGTGGGTCGAATTTGCCGGACGGATCCAGGAAGCGGGAGCCGATGCCATCGAGCTGAACATCTATTTCCTTCCAATGGACAGGGAGAAAAATCCCAGGGATTATGAAGCCGCCTACCTGGATGTGGCCGCCAGCGTGAAGGAGCAGGTCAGCATCCCGGTGATCGTCAAGCTGGGTAGCGAATTTTCAAGCATCACCTGGATGGTGGACCAGCTGTATAAGAGGGGGATCGCAGCTGTTGTGCTTTTCAACCGTTTCTATGTCCCGGACATCAACCCGGATGATCTGAGTTTCGGATCCTCCGAGGTGCTGAGTTCCCCGGCGGATATTCGCCATTCCCTCCGGTGGGTCGGGATCATCTCCTCCCGGATCGGCAAAATGGATGTGGCTGCCTCCACGGGGGTGCACAGCGGAATGGCAGCTGTCAAACAGATCCTGGCCGGGGCCACCGCCGTTCAGGTATGCTCGGTGCTGTACCGCAACGGGATCGGCTATCTCAGGGACATGACCGGTGAAATGCGGAAATGGATGGAAAAAAGGGAATATGAATCTCTGAAGGATTTCCGGGGAACGATGAACTATGGCAACCTGAAGGATCCTTCCGTCTACGAGCGGGCCCAGTTCATCAAATACTTCTCGAGGATCCACTGAGGGGCGCCGGACCTGCCGGCGACCGGGGGCGCCCGGGCCTGCCTACGCCCGGACCTGCCGCCGCGGACCTACCACCGCCCGCAGTTTTTATCCAGGTACTCCTTTGCTTCGAAAACTCCGTACCTGAAGGCCCTCTCGAAGCAGTGGCAGGCATCTTTTCTCCTGCCGAGCTTTTCCGCCAGTTTGCCTTTCTCTAACCAGATTTGTCCGTTCGAAGGATCCAGGTCCAGGGCCATGGCCATGTCATTCTCTGCGTACCTGGTGGTCCCCGTGGCCGCATAGGTGCGTCCCCTGGCAAAATAGTACGCAGCTTTCCCGTTGTCCATCTGCAGGGCCTTGTTGAAAGACTGGATCGCATCCAGGTATTTTCCGTGGTCGAACTGGATCATCCCTTTCTGGTAGACCGCCCCGTCATCCAGGGGAAAGTAACGCAGGTACAGATCCAGATCCTCCAGCGCCCCGACCAGATCGCCCTTCAGGCTCCGTGCCGCGCCCCGTTGAAGGTAGGCGTCAAAACGGGCCGGATCCTGACGGATGACCCTGCTCAGGCCCGTGACAGCTTCCTCGTAGTCTCCGTCCTCCACCTGGTAACGGGCCAGGAGCTGCACGGCATCCAGGTTCCTCACATCGCTTTTGATGGCGGACCTGATCTCCGTCCGGGCAGCTTTCCCGTTTCCGAGACCGGCATAGATCAGGGCCTTCTCATACCGTACCCTGCTTCTTTCATACCCCTGTTCATCCAGCGCGTTCAGCATGTTCAGGGCATCCAGCACACTGCCGCGCTCCTTCAGGAACATGGCTTCCCGGAAATCCCTGTCCCCGCTGCCATACCATTCTTTCTCTTCCCACAGCGCCTGCCACCCTTCCATCTGCTCCAGGCGGGAAAAATCCTCATCCAGCAGGATCTGCTTTTCGGAAACCCTGTAACGGGATTCCAGGTGATCCCTGAGCGATCGCAGGGCAAGGACGGGGCGGTTCAGCTTTATCTCTGTCTTGGCAAGGTAAAAACTGGCCATTCCCTGTCTCCGTCTTTCCACTTCCAGGAAGGCATCATGCGCGGCAGGGTATTGTCCCAGTTGAAAATGACAGATACCCAGGTGGTAAAGGATGTCCGCATCGCCGGGCCGCTGTTCCAGCGCTTTTTCCAGGAAATGCAGGGCCGAATCGTACTGATCCTTCACCATGCAGGCGCGCCCCGCCAGGTAAAGATCAGGCTGATCATCCGCCGGAGCCGCCCATAAGGGTGGTGCCAGGAATAGTGCCGCTGCAAGGAACAACCATTTGTTCATCATCCTCCGATTGCTATTCGATAAACACATCATTGTCTTCTCCGGAGTAAACATAAATGAATCCGGTCAGGGCATACACCTCGATGCCCGTCAGCCTGTATTCATACACATCGCAGATATAATAATAGACCCCCGGGGCCACCAGCCGTCCCGTTTTCATCTCCTTCCCGTCCCAGAGGATGTCCGGATCTTCCGTCTCGAACACGAGAAGTCCCCACCTGTTGAAGATCTTCATGTCCACCCGCTCCACGTAGGAGGTCCGCTGCGGCCGGTAAATGTCATTGATCCCGTCCCCGTTGGGTGAGAAGACGTTGGGAAGGATGTAGTTGGAGCACTCATCCAGGCAGAGCAACACGGAAGGCACCGACTCGTTGTCGAAGGAATCGATGGCTGTCACGAAGTAACAGGCGGTCAGTGACTGTTCGGGATAGTGGTTGTACACCGTGTCGAACCAGTCCCCGAATTCGGCGATCTGCATGGGAGGCGCATCCAGCGTGGGCCGGTAATAGAGCCTGTAGCCGACCACATCCAGGGCGCAGGGAATATTGAAGTCCTCGTAACGCCAGGTGAGGTGATTGTACCCGCTGTCACATTCCGAGTAGCCGGTCAGGTAGGGGGGACATGGAGGGGTGCTGTCCACCGGAACAGTACAGGCCGTATGACTGTAATTCACATTTTCATAAAGCGCCCCGTCCAGGATCCGCCACCCCGTGCTGGTGACCCGGTAGCAGTACTCCACCCCGTTGGCAAGTCCTGCGTCCACATACACCTCTTCGGTAGTGTATCCGATGGAATCATACTCCCCGGTGCCCGGGTTGAGCCTGTAAATGGTGTAGTCCTCGTTGATCCACGGCACATTTTTCCGCATCCGGATCTCCACCTGGTTGTCCCCGCCCGTGAGCTCCGGGTAGAGGGAGGAAGCGGTTTCGGGCCTGCCCAGCAGGATGCGGTTCCCCGGTGTATCGTTATAGAGCTCCACGCTGTAGGACCAGGGGAACCTGGTCGTATTCACATTTTCATCCAGCCATACAGTGTCGCTCAGGTCCGGAGTGGAAAGCGAGCCCACCTCGGCCAGGTTTTGCCCCATCAAATCTTCCGACCGGTAGATGAGGTATTCGTAAGGCCCCGCCCCGGGAATGGTATCCGGTTCGTCGGGCTTTGCCCAGGCCAGGCGGATGGTCCCGTTTTCAGAATGCTCCGTTACGCTCACCTCCAGGATCGAGGGAGCCCCCTCGATCAGGGGGGTACAGCTCTCGGTGGAAGGGTAGCTCAAAGCACCGTCCGGGTAAACCGAAACGATCACATAGCAGTACTCGTTCCCCTGCACCAGTCCCCTCCCGTCGTTGTCATCGGTAAATATGGTATCAAGCCTGCTGCCGGTCTGCCCGATCATTTCATAACCCGTTTCCGGAGGGATCCCTGTGGTGCATGTGTCCGGCACGTATCCGGCGGGACCGATCTTCCTGTATATCCTGTAGCCGGTCACCGGGAGACAGGTGTCGGCGGACCAGGTGACGGACACCGAATTGCTTCCGGGGATCAGGACGGGCATTTCCGGGGCCGGTCCGATCACTTTGATGTTCACGTTCCGGAGATCCACCAGTGTGATCTCCGGATTGCCGTCTTCGGCCTTGAACACAGCGGTGTAGTTCTGGTCCCTCACATGGGAACATTTGGTGTGCCATGTAAACCTGGCCCTGCTGTATCCGTACGCGGCCGAAGCGGCATCCACCTGGTAGGTGGCAGGACTCTCCTCCACCACGAAGGGTCCGCCCGTGGCACTGAGCAGGATCGTGTCGTTGTCGGGATCCGTTGCGATCACATCAAAGGCAACCGTGGATCCGGCCTGTACACAGTAGTCGCCCAGCTCGTTCTGCTCGGGCTGGTGATTGGTGGTGTTGTAGACTTCGATCTGCATGTCCCGCACGATGTTGCCGATCTTGACACCGTTCCTCCATTCCTCCACATCCATGGCGATGTTATAGATGCCGCTGTCGATCGGTGTGATCCAGGTCAGGTCGCCGGTCACGGCATTCACAAACAGCGTATCCCCGTACGGGGGAAGGGTATATCCCTCTATGGGCCGGCCGTCCTGCTCGGTACAGACCGTCAGCTTGTAGGAGATGCTGTCCCCGTCCGGATCATAGGCGGCCGGATTGTGAATGAAGACCTGGTAAAGGGCTGCCCGGTCGATGGGAGGATTCAGCAGCACCGGGGTCGAGTTGCTCCCCAGGGTGGGATTGATCATGATCGTGGTCTTGATGGAAAACACGACATTCACCGAATTGGGGATGTTTTTGACCCCCTGGTTGCGGTTCGGATCCTGCACCACGATCTCATACAGTCCGGGTCCCGGATAGGTGTGCTGGGTGATATAGATGTTCTTCTGGTAGAAGTTGGGCAGTTTGGTGATGGAGACCCGGTTGGCATAGGAGTAGGTCTCGTCGCCCCACTGCACCTCGAGCCTGTTCCTGTCCGCCTGGCTCAGGGTATAGGTGAAGGTGGTGATGGTGATCTCATAGGTGAGCTCATCGATCTGTCTCAGGGTGATCTCCCCGGCCCTGTTATGCGTGGCATAAAGGGAAGGGATCAGGAAGCACATGAATAATATCGGAAGGAAGATTTTCTTCATCGGCTCATCTCAGCGGCACTTCTTCATCGTGTTTTCTAACGTCAAATTTTATACCAGTCTGCCTCTTCCCGTCACCAAAGATCACGAGATTCGTCTGATCCGGGTAGATATCCGTCAGAAGGGCGTTGTAAATGTACAAAGAATTTGGTTCTCCCGGGGCAAGGGCGTGCATCCGGATGGTCATGTCATCCCCCTCCATGGTGACAGAATCGATCACCATCGGCAGGGCCTTTTCCCCGCTGCCGGCCGAGATGCGGAACCGGTTTTCCAGGTAATCCCCGAACCACGGTGCCTCCCGGTTTTCCTTCTCCGTAAAATCGATCACCTGGCTGTGGTAGTGGAAATAGGCAATTTCCCAGTCGTCCCGGAATGTTTTCATCAACACCTTCAGGGTTCCGTTTTCATATGTTATATTCGTAACGGAAAGATGCAGCGGATGTGCCTGAAGGGTGAGCGACCCGGGGAACGGGATCGCCGCGCCCAGAAACAAAATGATGGATACAACGGTTTGTTTCATCCCTGCAAATTTACACATAATGGCGGTACTTTTTTCTTTCTGATGAAATGGGACCATGCATTGAAGGATTTTGAGGAATTCCTGAAACTGGAAAAGGGACTGTCGTCCAACTCCATCAGCGCCTACCTTTCCGATGTGCGGAAGATATCCCATTTTTTGGAGATGCAGCAGGTGCATGCGGGACCTGAGCAGGTGGAGCACGAGCACCTGCACCGGTTCCTGGTGTGGATCAGCGATATGGGGCTTTCGGCCAGGACCCAGGCGAGGATCCTTTCCGCGATCAGGGCTTTCTACAGGTACCTGCTGCTCGAAGAGCGCATCAGCCGGGATCCGTCAGCCCTGCTGGAAGGCCCCAGGGTGGGAAGGAAACTGCCCGAGGTGCTCACCGTGGGGGAGATCGACCGGATCCTGTCGGTGATCGATCTGAGCAAGCCCGAGGGCCGGCGCAACAAGGCCATGCTGGAGGTGTTGTACAGCTGCGGATTGCGGGTCAGTGAACTGGTGGATATGCGGATCACGAACATCATCCGGAATGAGGGCTTCATCAGGGTTTTCGGGAAAGGGGACAAGGAGCGGCTGGTGCCGGTGAGCGACAGGGCGCTGAAGGAAATCGACCTCTATCTCCCGGACCGGCACGCATGGAACATCGGAAAGGACAGCGAGGACATCCTTTTCCTGAACCGCCGGGGCCGGAAGATGACCCGGGTGATGGTATTCACCATCATCAAGGGACTGGTGCAGGCTGCCGGGATCAAAAAAACGGTCAGTCCCCATACATTCAGGCACTCTTTTGCCACCCACCTGGTGGACGGAGGCGCCGACCTGCGGGCAGTGCAGGAAATGCTGGGGCACGAATCCATCATGACCACGGAGATCTATACCCACCTGGACCGGGAGTACCTGAGGGAGGCCATCATCAGTTACCATCCCCGGTCAGGGAAAGAATAACATAAAAGGAAAGCAATGAAAGCAATGAAGTTAACGGGCATCCGCCAGATGGAGATGATGGAGGTCCCCGGTCCGGGCACCCTCAAAGAGGACGAGGTACTCGTCAGGATGAAGACCGTCGGCGTGTGCGGATCGGATATCCACTATTATGTCTCCGGCCGGATCGGCAGCCAGGTGGTGCGGTACCCCTTCGCCGTGGGCCATGAAGGGGCAGGCCGGGTGGAAGCGGCGGGCGGGGGAGTCCGGAATCTGAAGCCGGGCGACCGCATCGCCATCGATCCCGCCATGCCATGCGGGGAGTGCGACCAGTGCCTGGCGGGCCGTCCCCATACCTGCAGGAAGCTTCGTTTCCTGGGTTGTCCGGGACAGGCCGAAGGGTGTCTCTCGGAATACATCGTGATGCCCGCGGGCAGCTGTTTCAGGATCCCGGACACCATGACCTATGACCAGGCAGCCATCTCGGAGCCCCTGTCCATCGGGTTGTACGCCGTCAGGCAGTCGGTCCTGTTGCGGGGAGCCAGCGTGGGGATCCTGGGATTCGGCCCCATCGGGATGAGCGTCCTGCTTTCGGCCCTTGCCCTGGGTGCCGGCAGGATCTACGTCACGGACAAGATCGATGAACGGCTGCAGATCGCCGAGGCATCCGGTGCAACACTCACCGCCAATCCCCTCCGGGAAGATGTGGTGAAAAAAATCTCCCGCGAGGTGCCCGAATCCCTGGACGTGGTCTTCGAATGCTGCGGACAGCAAGATGCACTGGAAAACGGGGTGGATCTGCTGAAACCGGGCGGAAAGCTGATGATCATCGGCATCCCTGAATTTGACCGTTGGAGCGTTCCGGTGGATGCCACCAGGCACAAGGAGGTGACCATCCGGAATGTGAGAAGGCAGAACGGCGAGGTGCAGTCCTCACTGGATATGCTGGACAGTGGGGAGGTCCGGGTGGACCGAATGGTCACCCACCGGTTCCCGTTCAGCGATACGAAAAAAGCCTTCGACCTGGTGGCTGCGTACGGGGACGGGGTCATGAAGGCCATGATCGAATTCGACTGATGCCATGATTATTAAAACCATATGAACCATGCGTACTTTTCTGATCATTGCCGTTTTTTCCCTCTTTCCCGTGCTTACCTCCGCGCAGCCGGAGGTACCGGTCGAACAGTGGAGGGGAAGGACCATCCTGCTCATCGGGGCACATCCCGATGACGATGCTTACTCCATGGGGACACTGGCTCTGTTGCAGGCCCATGGAAACGAAGTGTATATCGCGATGCTGACCACCGGGAATGTGGGGACCCAGGATCCCGACCTGTCCATGGTCGACCTGGCCCTCATCCGGAAACAGGAGGAACAGGCGGCCCTGGCCGTCCTGGGGATTCCCGGGGACCATTACATCAACCTGGGTTACGACGACGGAATGCTGGAATATGAGAACAAGAAGGAGGTGGTGGCCAAACTGGTGAGGCTCATCCGGCAACTCAGACCGAATGTGATCTTTTCCTTTGATCCCGGTAAAGGGGAACAGCGCTGGCACAAGGCGGATCACAGGGCATCATCCTACCTGGCGGCCGATGCGGCCAGGGCGGCCATGTGGCCCCTGCTGTTCCAGGGACAGATCACCATGGAAGGGCTTGAGGCCCACACCGTGGAGGAATATATGCTGTTCGATTCGGCCGAAGAGGATCAGAATACCTGGGTGGACATCAGCGGGTATGTGGATGCCAAGATCACCGCCATGTCGAAATATGTGAGCCAGTGGAGTTCCGGATGGTATGATTACCGGGGTCCTGAACTGTCGGATGAGGAAGCAGCGGAGGTCAGGGAGCGCGTTGGCCGGAGGATCGGGTACAGGGAAGGAAAACCAGTGGAGGGGTTCCGGTATGTGAAAGGACTGCCCGATAACATCGGTCGTTGACAGGGTCAGACCCTTTATTAACAATCAAATAACAGAATTTACCATCAAATAACAGACAAATGAAAACAGTATCAAATTACTCCGGCTTGTTGAAGGTCGCGGTCATTTTCACCCTGATCCTGACCGCGGGGATTTTTACCTCATGCAACAGGGTGGGGGTGGGGGCCGGGGCCCCGGCAGGGGCAGACATCTTATTCGATGGCACCCGTGAAATGCTGGATGAAAAATGGGTCTACTGGGAAGGACCCGGTTTTGAAGCCGAAATGCCCATCAAATGGGAGCTTGTGCCCGATCCGGTGGACGATGGCATGGTGCTGAACAGCAACGATCCGGCCGCAGCGGGAGGAAAGTATGGCGCGGCAGATATCGTGACCAGGGAAAAATACCGTGATTTCAGGCTCCATGTGGAGTTCCTGGTGGAGCAGGAGGGTGGCAACTCCGGGGTTTACCTGCAAAACCGCTACGAGATCCAGATCCTGGACGGAGACTCGAGCATGCACGGGATGGGTGCGGTGATCAATGAGACGGAGAGCCCCTACGAACATTACAGGGGCGCGGGGAAATGGAATGCCTATGACCTCATCTTCCGGGCGGCCCGGTTCGAAAACGGCGAGCGGACCGAAAAAGCAATGGTGACCCTCTATTTCAACGGCAACAAGGCTTACACCAATATTGGCATCAACCAGGTGTGGGGCGGACAGAGGTCAGGGATCGACGGCGGGAATGACGGAGGGAAGGGGATCACCGATAGCCCCGGGGGCATCAAATTGCAGGCCGAGGGCCACCCGGTGCTCTACCGCAACATCTGGATCAAAGAACTGGATCTGCCAGAACCCGACACCGATTTCTGACGGCTGCTGGATTGTTTTTTAGCGCTATCAGATCCTCATCTCCCAGCCCTTTTCGTAGGAGCGGGACCAGAATTCCCCCGCTTTGCGGTCCCCCGCGATGTGTCCGCTGGCCGGATCAATCTCCAGGGAGCGCCCTGTCCGCTGGGAGATGTTCCCCATCTGTACCAGGAGCGTGCTGATATGGCCCGAGTCGATGGCTGCATTGAGAGGTGCCCCTAGCCTGATCCCGTCAAAGAAGTTGCTGATATGCAGGGCATCCAGGAGTTCTGCAGGATTAACAGGGTTCATGGGGTCCGCTTCCATCTCACTGGTGAACTTCTCCACCACCCGGCCATCCAGGTCGTAAATGGTATAGCCGTCACCTCCCGGGATCAGCATGCTGCCCTGTTCCCCGTAAAAGAGCACTCCCACGGAAGTGCCCTCGATCTCCTTCCCGTTGCAGCTCCGTCCCTCCCAGGTCATGGTCACACCCTCCCTGAAATCCATGCTGATCACCTGGGTATCGGGTGTTTCCCAGTCATCCTCGAACCTGTAACGTCCCCCGTTGGAGCTGACCCTTAAAGGATAATCCACTCCTAGGCCCCATCTCATCAAATCCACCGTATGGGTGCCGTTGTTCAGGGCTTCCCCGGTCCCCCAGTGCCAGATCCAGTGCCAGTTATAGTGCACCAGGTTGTCTCTGTAGGATCTCCTGGGGGCCGGTCCCTGCCAGAGCTCCCAGTCGAGCCAGTCCGGGACAGCGGCTTCCTTTCCCCGGCCCATGGTTCCCCTGTTATTGGCGTACCAGGCCCTGGCAAAATAGGGGCGTCCGATCACTCCCTCCTTCAACCGCGTGATGGCTTCCATGACACGGGGCCATGAACGGCGCTGGTTGCCCATCTGCACCACCCGGCCGTACCGTGCGGCGGCTTCCACCAGCAATTCCCCTTCATGCGGATTGTGGCTGCACGGTTTTTCCACATATACATGCTTGCCCGCCTGCATGGCCAGCAGGGAGGCGGGAGCATGCCAGTGATCGGGGGCAGCGATCACCAGGGCGTCGATGTCCGGATCTTCCAGTGATCTCCTGAAATCCGTGAATCCTTCCGGCCTTACAGCCTGGCGTTCCGATACAGCTTCCACACAGCGCTCCAAGGCCCGCCTGTCCACATCGCAGATATGGGCCACGTCGCAGTCTTCCTGGCGGGCGAAATTCATTGCCAGGGCCAGGCCCCTGGCGTTCACTCCCATCACCGAGACCCGGATCCTGTCATTGGCTCCCGGGATCCGTCCGTAACTGCGGGCACTCAAACCGGGCAGGACCCCTCCTGCGATCACAGCCGCCGATCCGGCTGCCGTCTTTTTTATAAATTCTCTTCTTGATGCAGACATGGTTCATTTCTTTTCTCAGTCAGATCAGGTCCCCGGAAGCGGCGACCAGGCTGATGAATATGAGGTATGGCAGGCTTTTCATTCCAGCTCCCTGATCTTGATGTTCCGGAACCACACCTTGCTTCCGTGGTCCTGCAGGCTGATGTGTCCCGTTCTCGCCAGTCCGTAATCGGGATAGTCATCCCATTTCCCGCTATTGCGCCGCTGGTGCCAGTCCCCGCTCCAGGGTACGAATTCCAGCACCTTCTGCCCGTTCAGCCAGTATTGTGCGCTATCGCCCGTGAAAACGATCTTCGAACTGTTCCAGTCGCGGACATGCACCTGCTTTTTTTCCTCATCGGGAAGGTACATGGCATAGTCGGCCGCAGTTTTCTGCCATTCTTCCAGGGGATATGGATTTCCCACCTCGTCCCTGTAATCCCCGTCCTCGATGAGCTGGTATTCCGGGCCGGTCTCATAGGGAGCTTCATACTGCCCGCCTTCCACCACGTGGTACATCACGCCGCTGTTCCCGTGCGGACCCAGTTTCCATTCCCATTTCAGGATAAAATCCCCGTACTCGCCCACGGAGATGATGTCACCGCCGATGTCTCCTCCCAGGCCGAGTCCCACCAGGCACCCGTCTTCCACCTCCCAGCCGGTAAGGGTATCCTGGTTGAAGTTTCTCCATCCGCTGGTGGTCTTCCCGTCGAAGAGCAATACCCAGCCATCTCTTGCCTCCTGTTCAGTAAGGATATTCATTTGTATCTTCCCGGTCGCGGATTGATTTTCATTCTCCTGCCCGGTCCGGGAGTCGCTCTGGTTGCAGGCAATGCTCATGGCCGACAGCAGGGCCACACCGATCATTGTAGTTGCTTTCATACACATAAAATTAACCTTTTTTCAGATACGTACTGTCTGAGAAAAGCCTGTTGCGGTGAATATAAAGGAACAATCGGATAAAGGATCTGCCCCTGGTTCACCTGTTTTTTCTAACTTTCATGATCCTGAAATCCTATCCAGATGAAACGCAGAAATTTTTTGACCACCACCGCGGCCGGTGCCGCCGGGCTCTCACTGCTTCCTGGCCTGCGTCCGGGATGCGCGAAAAGCCGTGATCCATTACATGATTTCGGTTTAATCACCAACGTGGTGGGGCAGATGATGCAGGCCGACCACAGGGGGACCATGGCCCTGCTTGCAGAAATGGGTTACAAATACCTGGAGTTCGGAGGTACCTGGGGAGAGGACCCCGCCGTGCTGAAGGAATACATGCTCGGCATCGGATTGGTTCCCCTGGCGGGGGGCACCAGCATGGCTCCGTTGCAGCGGGATGGCCTCCGGGAAGCTGTGGACGAATGCCTGGCCATGGGAAAAAAATACCTGGTTTGCTACTGGCCCTGGATGAACAGTGCGGAGAACCTCACATGGGATGATGTGAGGTTTGCAGTGGATGAAAGCAACCGGATCGGAAAACTATGCAGTGATAACGGCTTGCGGTTCGCCCTGCACAACCACCAGCAGGAGTTCGGCAGGCTGGACAACCGGGTGATCTATGATTATATCCTGGAGGAAACCGATCCGGAGCTGGTCACCATGGAGATCGACCTCTACTGGGCCCACAAGGGAGGTGCCGACATCACCACTTACTTCGAAAAATACCCGGGACGCTTCGAGCTGGTCCACGTGAAGGATTCCTATGATTCTCCCGACCTGAGGAGCTTCGCCTGCGTGGGTTCCGGGATCCTTGATTTCCCGCACCTTTTCTCCTACCGGGACGTGGCCGGGTTCAAACACCTCATCGTGGAGCACGATGACCCGGAAAACGAACAGGAATGTGCCCAAACCAGTATCAACTACCTCAAAACCCTTGATTTTTAGACATTTCCTAACTCAACTTACTCAACTTACTCCTCTAACTCTTCCCCCATGCCAACCCGAAGAACATTTATCAGAACCTCCGCCGCCGCCACTGGCGGCATCGGAATCGCATACTCCCTGCCCGGATCGCTGCTGGCCGGCAGCAGGATTCTGGGTGCCAATGACCGGATCACCCTGGCCCTGATCGGGGCCCGGAACATGGGATGGGGCGATCTGGAAGATTTGCTGAAACAACCTGGGGTGGTGTGTAAAACCCTGTGCGATGTGGATGAAAGTGTGCTGGCCGAAAAGTCCGGGGCCCTGGCGGAAGCGGGATCCAGCCGTCCAATGCTGGAGAAGGACTACCGGAAAGTCCTGGATGACAAAGATATTGATGCGGTGGTTATAGGAACCCCTGACCACTGGCACTGTCTTCAGGTGGTAGACGCCTGCCGGGCAGGCAAGCATGTCTACGTAGAAAAGCCCCTGGCCAATTCCATTGGCGAGATCAACGTGATGCTGGATGCAGCGGGAAAATACAGGCGTTTGGTGCAGGTCGGGCAGCAGCAGCGCAGTGGCGCCCACTGGAAAACTGCCATGGAATTTGTCCATTCCGGAAAATTGGGAACCATCCGGCAGGTCAAGTACTGGGCCAACTTCAATTACGGGGCGGGCAATATGCCGGTACCCGACTCCGGACCGCCTCCCGGGGTGGACTATGACCGCTGGCTCGGGCCCGCACCGGACCGTCCCTTCAACAAGAACCGTTTCCACGGGTCATGGAGGATGTTCAGGGATTACGGCGGGGGACTGATGACAGACTGGGGGGTGCACCTGATCGATATGGGACTCTGGGCCATGCATGTGAAGACAGGGCCGCGTTCGGTGGCCTCCATCGGGGGGATCTTTGCGCACGGGGACCGGGCTCTGGAGATGCCGGACACACTCACAGTGCTGTATGAGATGGACGGGTTCAACATGGTCTGGGAACACAACGGGGGCGTGCAGCAGGGACCCTACGACCAGTTGTACGGCGTGAAGTTCATCGGGACCAACGGCACACTGGTGGCGGACCGTGACAAATGGCGGGTGTTCCCCGAATGGGGCGGCGAGGAATGGCGCATGGAGGAGATGGAAGAGCAGCCCGGCGACCAGCTGTCCCATCTGAACCACTGCGAGAATTTCATCAGGGCCATCCGGTATGGTGATCCGCTGAATGCAGGGATCGAGATCGGACACCGGTCCGCCCTCTATGCACACCTGGGCAACATCTCCCACTGGGCCGGGGAACGGGTGGTCTATGACGAGAAAGCCCGAAGCATCACCAACTCCCAGAAAGGAAATGCCCTCATCACCCCGGAGTACCGGTCACCCTGGAATTTCCCGGTGGTGTGAGGGAGTAATTTTTTTCGTCTTACCTGTAGATATCGGACCTGTTCGAGCAATAAAGGAGCAGTAAATCATCCTGTTGAAAAGTTACTAATTTTGGTAACTTTTCATTATCTTTGTTCATAAGATATGCGTATCATCAAGGAAAAGACGCTCCGGCTATATACAAGCCAGAGTCGGTATTCACCCGCAAGAGAATCACTGGAAGCCTGGATTTACCTTGCAAGATACTCTTACTGGAATAGCCCTGCAGATCTTAAAGCCAGGTTGAGAAATGTCAGTATTATTTCGTCAAAACGAGTTGTTTTAAATATCAAAGGCAATGAATTCAGACTGGTGGTGGATATCATTTACAGATACGGGATTATTTATGTGATCTGGTTTGGATCACATGTTGAATATGATAAAATCGATGTAAGAAAGATCAGATATGGAGATTAAAATGATCCGGAGTGAGGCCGAATATGAGTCGGCGTGTAAAAGAATTTATGAGCTGATGCACCTAAATGACGAACAGTTCGACGTTAATCCTGAACTTGGAGAAGAACTGGAGTTGCTGGCTATACTGGTGGAAAAATATGAACAGGAACATTATTCCCTGGGGCCGCCTGATCCCATTGAGGCCATCAAATTCCAGATGGAACAGATGGGCTTGAAGCAAAAAGATATAGCCCCGCTATTTGGCGGGAAGACCAGGGTTTCGGAGGTGCTTAACCGGAAAAGGCCGCTTTCCATGAAAATGATCATCCTTCTGAACAGATACCTCGGTATTCCGCTGGAGTCCCTTATCAGGGGCAACAAAGATGTCTACCTATCAAAAGAAGAGAGGGAGGTGGTCATGGAACACCCTGCCATCCGCGATTATGTCAGGAAGAATCCCGGGATCTGACTGGTATCCTCTGGACCGGATCAGTGTGGTCAGATCTTAGCCGGTCATGATATGTAAGATTTCGGGGGTAAAGCTATTCCCAGTATTGCCACCAGGTGGTGCCCCGTGCCGGTCGGGATTCAGGTTCGATATCCACATAGAGAATGGTATCGGCATCCACCCCGTAAGGAGCGTCCAGGACCTGTTTTCCGTCGGGACTGATGACCATGGAGCACCCGATCCCCTTCCATCCTTTCCACGGGCCGCCGGTCATCCAGCCCACATTGCTGGCGCTGGCGATCCAGACCCTGAATTCCCTGGCAACAGGCATATAGGCATCCCTCCAGAGCTGGCCGTAAGGTTCCTCCAGGTTGTCATGGTCGGCGGGTGCTGCCCAGCTGCTGGGGGAGAGGATCACATCGGCACCCATGTAGGCCAGGGAGCGGGTGAGCACCCGGTCGGCCGCATTGGCATCGGCACAGATCATCAATCCCAGGGTCCCCAGTTCCGTCCGGCACACATTGAGGATGTCCCCCAGTGCATAATAGGGATGACCGATATCGAGCTCGTTGATCTTCCGGTGCAGCAGGATCACCTCTCCCCGGGGATCGATGATCACGGCTGAATTGTATACGGTCTCCCCCTCTTTCTCAATCAGGCCCGAGCAGATATGGATCCTGTGTTTCCAGGCCATTTCTGAAAGGAACCTGCATGTCCTCCCTTCAGGTACAGGCTCTGCATCGGTAAGCGCCGATGGATCGGTCCATCCCAGGTCCATGGCTTCGGGGAGCAGGATCATCTGGGCTCCTTCTCCGGCTGCTTCTTGGATCAGGTCTCCCGCATGAGCCAGGTTAGCCTCCCTGTCACCACCGATGACTGTCATCTGGATCAGGGCCAGTTTGAAGGGCTTGCCCTTTACCGGTTCATCCTGGCCATACTGAGGCACCGTACCAAGGGTCAGGACCAGGAAAATCATGAGCAATGTAGTTCTGTGTTTCATCCTATAACCTGTAATTCAAACCTAATCCGAAGTTGATGTACCTGTAAGGCAGATGTCAATCAACATGGCTGAATTTGTGGATCCAGCAGCCCCCCAGCTTCATACTGAATTTCAGATGATCTCCATGATCCTGTCATTACCCAGGTCTTTGTAAATGCCCGCCGCCTGGTTAAACATAGTTGCCTGACCGGTCAGATTTTAATAAAGATCTTTCGGCGGTAGAGCCAGTAACAGAGCAGCCAGGCGATAGCCAGTACTACCACCGAATTGATGAACATGGCCAGGGTTTCTGATGATCCCAGCCGGATCAGTCCGTCGGCCACGAAATAGGAAGAGAAATCGACCAGCCACTGTTTCCCGGCGGTTTCCATGAACACATAGATGAAGATGGGATTCATCCCCACGATGGCAAAGAACCAGGTCCATTTATTCATCCCTGCCAGGTCCACCAGCCAGTAGAAGAATGCCAGGGTGAGCAGCGCCCATCCCCCGGAGGTGAGTACGAAGGAGGCAGTACAGATCCGCTTGATGATGGGATCCAGTCCCGCCCCGTCCAGGACATAGCCCAGCAGCACCGCCGGGATGCCGAAAGCGAGCAGGATCCTGATCTTTTTCCACCCGGAAAGCTGTGATGCCAGCAACTTTCCTGCCAGGACCCCCCAGATGGTGTGTGCCGCGGTGGGGATACAGTTGAAGGCCACCCAGCCGCCCCCGTCGTTGATCTTTCCCATGAGCACCATGTCCATGAAGGAGCCGAAGTTGTGGTCCTTTACAAAAGGCTGGTCATACCCCGGGATCCCCGTAAACCGGTAGAGGGATTCACTCAGCAGGAGCAGTCCCAGGGAGATCAGCAGCTGGGTCCTTCCGGGCAGCCGCATGATGGCATAGGAGATCAGGATGGTGACCGACAGCTGGGAGAGCACGTTCCAGAGCTCCCAGACCAGCCTGCCCTTGTACCCGATGTGGAGTCCAACCCCGAAGGCAAGCAGAATCAGGCAGCGCCGGAGAATGTGAAGGGTGATTTTTCTTCGGGAATCTCCCCGGCCTTCTCTTTTTTTCACCGAGAACCACATGGCAACCCCCACGATGAACATGAAATAGGGCTGGACCAGGTCCCAGAACCGGAGTCCGTTCCATGGATGGTGGTGAAACTGCAGGGCGATGCCGTGCATGACGGACCCCGGCTCCGTGGCATTTAGCCAGGTATGATAGATACCGGCTCCTTCTGCGATCAGCAGGAACATGACCAGTCCCCTGAAAAGATCCAGGGAAAGCAATCGTCCGGGCCGAAATGACATGGATTTTTCTTTCATGTAACCATGGATTGTTGTTTGCTGAGCAGGCAAATAGCCGCTTCAGGAAAATTACTGTTTTTTTTTGTAGTTTTAATTTTTACCAAACCAGACAACACATGACTGACTCAATTGATTCCCTGGTGGAGATCTCGCATCATTATGGTGCCAATCCGGAATATGTGATCGCAGGAGGAGGGAATACATCTTTCAAGACACAGGATAAGCTATGGATCAAAGCAAGCGGGATTTATCTTGCTGATATCGGTCCGGATGGTTTTGTAATGCTCTCAAGAGACCGGCTCAGGGAAATGGAAAGCAGGATCTATAGCAAGGATCCGCTGAAGCGGGAAGAGGAGGTCAAGAATGACCTGAAGGTTGCCACCATCGCCCCGGAAGGACTCAGGCCATCGGTGGAAACCTCCCTGCACAACCTGATCGAATATGCTTTTGTGGTCCACACGCACATGACCCTGGCGAATGCCCTGATGTGCTCCAACCATGCGGAGGAGGAGGTCCGCGAACGATTCGGAAACGAAGCACTGTACGTGGAATACACCGATCCGGGATACATCCTTTTCAAAAAGCTCCAGGACCGGATCGGGACCTACCATGACAGCTGCGGGAATGATCCAAAGATTATTTTCCTCCAGAATCACGGTGTTTTTGTGGGTGCCGATACCACGGAAGAAATAAAGGCCATTTACGATTCCATTGAGTTCAGCATCGGGGAAGGGAAAAACCTGAATTTCCCGGATCATCGGTGTACAGAATACTCCTCCGGGACCACGGAGGCGGTAGCCGGTTTTTTCGATTCCTTTGAACTGGAAACCGGAAGCTATACCAGCGATCTCATCAGCCATTTCTACTCCGGCAGTGCCGCTTTCAGTAAAATCAGCAGGCCGTTCACACCGGATATCATTGTCTACTGCAAATCGAACTATCTCTTTCTGGAAGCGGGAATGGAAAAGCAGCAGATCAGTGGTGCCCTGGAACAATTCAGGAAGCTTCACGGGTATTTTCCCAAAGTGATTCTGGAAGAAAAAGGGGGCCTGATCATCGCGGAGGAGAACCAGCCATGTATCAGCACCGTGCTGGAGGTGTTTACGGACATGATGAAGATCAGCCATCTTTCCGAACAGTTCGGCGGGCCCCATCCCATGACCGACGAGCAGATCAGGACGATCGACAAATGGGAGGTGGAGAATTACCGGCGGAGTGTGGCCAGAAGCCGGGGCAGGGTCTGAACCTGCTGCCAGGCCCGTATATACCCTCAGGAAAGGAATTTCTTCCGGAGATCTTCGATCTGCTGCTGGTTGATGGGGACGAGCTTCCCTAACGGGGTGCTCATGATCAGCGAACGGGCGCTGAATTCGGCCACCTCCAGGCGGTCGAAGGTCTGCAACAGCTTGTCGCCCGTAACGATGATCGAATCATTTTTGATGATCACCGCGGGTGTGTTCGGGGAAAACAATCCGGCCAGCTCCTCTGCCTCTTCGAACTGCATCCCGAATTCCACCACGGGGATGTCCTGCAAAAAGATCCAGCTCTCGGGGATCGTACGCACATCCATTTTTTGTCCCGATACCCCAAAGGCCATGATGTGCCTGGGCTGCGTCAGGATGATCGAGTTGATGTGCGGGTTCTGGCGGTAGATCTGCTGATGGACCCTCAGCGCACGGCTTGGCAGCTTGCCGGGCTCCCTTTTGCCGTTGCTGATTTGCACGATGTCCTGAAGATCCATCTCCCAGCGGGGCACATCGCGGGGGGTGATCAGAAAATCATTCTCCCGCCACCTGACGGAGACTGTTCCGTAAGAGGAGATCATCAGTCCCTGCAGGCAGGACCTCCTGACCAGCTGGCTGATGTTTCTACGGATGGAAAGTTCTTTCCCGGTATGTACCACCCGCTCCATTTCGGGCAGATCTTCCGGGATCTGGGAATGAAACCTATCGATCTGCTCATCCTTCAGGTAGCGGGGCGTTCCGATGGTGCTGGCATTGATGATCGTCCGGGCCGTGAATTCCAGGGTCTCAAACCGCACAAAGGCATCCTTGAGGTCACTGCCTGCCACCACCGTCCCGTGGTTCTCCATGATCACGGCATTGAATCCCTTTTTAAACTCCCCGGCGATCGTTTCTCCCAGGGCTTCACTTCCCGGGAGGGCATACGGGGCATACCCGATGGGTCCGCAAACATATTTTGACTGTGGGATCACGTTCATGTTCGGCAGCTTCCTGACAATGCTGAAGGAGACCAGCGCCGGTGGATGGGCATGGATCACAGCGTTGATGTCGGGCCTTGCCTCATAGATGGCTTTGTGAAAGGGGAACTCGGAAGAAGGCTTGTGATGTCCCGTGATGGTCCCGTCCGCTTTCACACAGACGATGTCCTTCCGCTGGAGGGACCCTTTGTCAATGGCGCTGGGGGTGACCCAGATATGTCCTTCGGTGTCCCTGATGGAAATGTTGCCGCCCGATGTGGTGGTCAGCTGTGCCTCGTAAATGCGCCGGATGATCTCCGTGATCTGGTCGCGCGGATGTTGCAGTACGGTATCGATCTTTTCCATGAACCGGTTGTGTTGACCTGTACAGTTTACACCTCAGGATCCGCACTGTTTCAATCCCAGGTCAATGGCTGCGCTGAAAGCCGGATCAACAGCATTCCATATCACAAGCGCGGCTCCCAGGGAGGTGGCATTGGCGATTTCCGATGTATACACCCGCTTACCGGGAAAATATCCGGCCAGCAGTGTGACAAAGATCGGATTTTTACTGAAACCGCCGGTAATATAGAGGTTTTTCGTTTTGTCTTTCTCATCGAGGATCAGCCCGATGGCCCCGGCGGTGAGGTCCGCCAGATCGGCCACCAGCTGATGATACGCTTCCGCGAAGCCGGCGAAGGGGGACAGGTCCGCCGACCGGTCCACCGAATCCTCCGGCACGCCTTCCCTGAAAAAGACCCGCTGCCGGCGGGTTCTTCCTCCGAGCCGCCTGATCAGTGTTTCATCGGGGGTGATTGTTTTGTATACACCCGGGTCCACCTGGTACACCCCGGACAGGTATTTCACGTTTTCATCATGGATATGGCCCAGGAAAAGCCTGGAAGATTTCACGGGCTGCTGCTGGATGCTCAGGTAGGATAGGCAATCCTGTTCAAGCTCTGCGGCAGTCAGCGGAGTATG
The DNA here is from genome assembly GCA_040768485.1 of Bacteroidales bacterium. Taxonomy (GTDB): domain Bacteria; phylum Bacteroidota; class Bacteroidia; order Bacteroidales. The sequence continues at coordinate 22,869 of JAXGMU010000019.1, read as the reverse complement.
GTTGAAGGGATTCATGGATATGCACCACGTTCCAGTGGATACAAGCACAAACGCTTCATCGGAATGCATGAAATAGGGGACAAGGGAGGCGGAGCTGTCATGGATCCCGATCCCCACCGGGATCCCGCCTCTGTTCTGGATGTTCGGATGTACCGTGCCGACCGGTTCGGGGAGGGGCAGGGTCTTGCCCAGAAGCTTCGTCCAGGGATGGTATGTCATGGCATCGAAATCCCACATGGCCGTATGGCATCCGATGGAGGTATGTTCGGAGGCTGTCTCCCCGGTGAGCAAATAGGAAAAGTACTGGGGGAAATGGAGGATCGTGTGTACACTTTCGAAAATTTCCGGTTTCTTTTCCTTCAGCCACAGGGCCTGGAAGCCCGAGTTCAGCATACCGAGCGCCGGAGAGGCGGTTTTCCGGCAGAATTCCTCCCTGCCCCCGTGCTTCTTGTATACCGGTTCCACCACGCCCCCGGGCATGGGCTTCAGGTAATTATAGGCAGGGGTCAGGCGTTTCCCGGAGGCATCCAGGTAGGCCAGGGTGGCGCCGTAGGTGGTGAAATTGATGCCGCAGACCCTGTACCGGGAATCGGCAATCACCCTGCTGCACGAGTCCAGGACCCATTTCTCCAGCCTATCCATGTCGTCGCATGGAAATCCGTCGTCATCCGTTGTCTCTTCAAAGATCGTTTCCTGCTCATCCAGGATCCTGAGGTCCCTGTCAAACAACAGGACCTTCTTGTTCGTTTTTCCGATATCGAATATCAGTACTGCTTCTGTGGCCATTTTCTTAGGGTTGATGTTCGTCAATAAAAACAGCGGCGCTGTTTACACAAGCGCCGCTGTCCCGATGTTTAACTAAAAACACTGCTTATGAAAAAAACCATAGATCACGACCTCTTGCTGAGGACCGTTTTCTCGTATTGCTGTATTTCGGCAATGTAATCCTGGGCCACCGGGACATCATTTTTCATGCAGTAATAGTCCCAGACGGCACCAAACGGTTTGGCCTTCATCAGCTCAAGCACGGCCAGGCGCTCGAAGAACTGCTTGTTCTCCTCGTATTTCAGCAACATGTCCCTGGGCTCCAGCAGGGCAAACAACATGGCCTGCTGGGCGGACCGGGTGCCCACCACGTATGCACCGATGCGGTTGATGCTGGCATCGAAGAAATCCAGTCCCATGTGTACCCGGTCCAGGGCATTGCTCCTGACGATCTCGTGGGCGATCAGCATGGTCTCGTCGTTCATGGTGACCACATGATCGCTGTCCCACCGGATGGGCCTGGACACATGCAGGAGAATTTCAGGGAGGAACAGCAGGGCGGAGGAGATCTTGTCAGCCACCTGCTCGGTGGGGTGGTAATGGCCGCTGTCCAGGCAGATGAGGATCTGGTTGGCAACGGAATAGCCCATGTAGAACTCCGCATTTCCCACGGTCATGGCCTCGAGTCCGATCCCGAATAGTTTGGCCTCCACGGCATCCTTGAGGTGGTCCCTTGAATATTTCACGGACAGGATCTCATCCAGCGATTCTTTCAGGATGGCCCTGTGCGTGTACCGGTCCATGGGAATGTCCTTGGATCCGTCCTGCACCCAGATGTTGTGGATGGAGGGGGATCCCAGCTGTTTCCCCATTTCTGCGCCGATCAGGCGGCAACGTTTGATGTGCTCGATCCAGAAATCCCGGATCCCTTTGTCCTTGTGCGCGATGGTCAGGTCATCGGCGGCTTTCGGGTGTGAAAAGGTGGTACAGTTGAAGTCCATTCCGATGCCCAGCTGCTTTGCCCAGTCGATCCAGCTCTGGAAATGTTTCACCTCGATCTGGTCGCGGTCCACCTTTTCTCCCATGAAATCCCCGTAAATGGCATGGAGGTTCAGGCGCTGCTTTCCCGGGATCAGGTCCATGGATTTCTCAATGTCCATCCGGTGTTCTTCAATGTTCCTGGCTTTTCCCGGGTAATTGCCCGTGGCCTGGATGCCGCCTCCCGACAGGGTCGCGTCGGGGGTTTCAAACCCTCCCACATCATCTGCCTGCCAGCAGTGCAGGGAGATGGGAAAGGAGTCCAGCTTCTCCATGGCCGCTTCCACATCCACTCCGAGTACGGCGTATTCTTCCTTTGCCGCTTCGTATGCTTTTCTGACTTTTTCCGATTGACTCATATCATGTTGTTTTTTTGGTTTGTGTCAGTTATTCCATATAGAAAACCTCTTCCAGGGGAATGGAAACCGGCGAGTTGTCCGGATTGGTTTCCATGATGTCGGCCATGAATTTCCACCATTTTTTTACGATCTCCTCTTTCCCAAGGTCCTGCGAGCCCTGTTCCCCGGCCTGCTTCTGGAAAGCGAACAGGGAATTGGTTTCCTCATCGAAGAAGATGCTGTATTCCGACACGCCGCTGTCTTTCAGTAGCTTGCGAAGATCCGGCCAGATCTCGCCGTGCCGCTTCCTGTATTCCTCCAGGAATCCCGGATATAACTTCATTTTAAAGGCTACGCGCTTGTGCATGTTCAGGTTAAATTAATGACAAAAGTGGACAGGATCAGGATGACGATCCCGATGAACAATACGATGAGCGTTTTCCTGGAGACCCCTTTCCATTCCTTGAGGACCAGTCCCCAGATGTTGCTGAATGCGATGTTCAGGGCCATCAGGATGCTCCATGAAAATGCCACCATGGATTCGGGGACCATGCTCCGGCCCATCCCGTAAAAATGGAACTGCAGAAACCAGAGGAATCCGGCCAGGAACGTAAATCCCACGTTGTTCAGGAAGACGCTGGCGGACACGGAGGTATAATCCCGGTAGGTGCCGTTCCTGATGTTCAGGAACACACAGTAGATCAGGTTGGTCACAAATCCACCCAGCAGGATGAATATCAGGGTCGGATTGCTGACGAACAGCGGATTGGTCCCGTGGCTGGCCGCCACCTCGTCAATGGGCACGCCGGCCACATAGCCGTAGGCAAAACATGCGCTCATCACCCCCGAGAGAAGGGCGATCAGGATCCCTTTTTTCAGGGCAAAGTCCTTTACGGCCTCCCTTCTTTGTTCTTCGGTAAGGCTCTTGTTCTTCAGTGCACCTGCGTACCCGACGATCACGATTCCCGCCAGGGCGATGGCCACCCCGATGAGGGTGAGGATCCCGGCGCGGGACTGGAACAGGTTTTCGCCTGCCACGAACGCGGGGATCAGGGTTCCCAGTGCAGCGGTGAGCCCGAGTGTAATGCTCTGTCCCAGCGCGATCCCCATATAACGGATGCTCAACCCGAAGGTGAGTCCCCCGATTCCCCAGAGCGCCCCGAACATCATGGTCAGCCATTTGGCGGAGGAAGGCGATTCCCTCAGGATATCCATCAGGCTACCCTGGGGGACGGTGATCCAGGCGGCGATCCAGGGAGCAAGCAGCCATGCCGCAACCCCCTGTACGATCCAGTAGGATTCCCAGGACCATTCTTTTACCTTTTTAAAAGGTACATAGAAGCTGGCGGCACCCAGGCTTCCGATGGCAATTAGCAGAATTCCGATCATCGCGACACTTGAAATTTCATCAAATATAGCGGATTTCCAACCCGGCGTCAATGACTATTCTGGGTATTTATTTGCACAATTTGATCCTGAAAACTAAATTGTGAGTCGTTTGGAAAGTCAAAGTCTGTGGATGAATTCCTCAAATATGTGAATCCGGGACAGGAGGACAGGGACTGGGGACTTTGTCTGAATTGTGCCGGAAAAGCGGTCATCAGGCCCGGGGTTGTCTATCCCCCGGACAATCACCCTTCGGGGTACTACTTTACCTTCGAGAAGGGCCGGGTACTCAACGAGTACCAGGTGAATTACATCACCGAAGGTGAAGGGGTGTATGAAAACAGGGAGGGGAGGTACCGGATCAGTCCCGGCTCGCTGCTGATCACCCGGCCGGGGGAATGGCACCGCTACAGGCCGAAAAAAAGCATCGGATGGATCGAGCACTATGTGGGATTTACCGGGATGATCGCGAACCAGGTATTTTCAAGACCCTGGTTCACGGGGCACAGTGCGGTCGTGCATATCGGTCCCCGGGAGGAGATCATCGATACCTACTACAAGATCTTCAGCTATGTGCAGGAAGAAAGGCCCGGCTACCAGCAGGTGGCGGCGGGAATGGTGATGAAATTGCTGGGATTCATCGTCTCCATCGACCGGCAGAAAGATTTCACCGGAAAACGGGTGGAGAAGATCATCCAGGATGCCTGTTTTTCCATCCGGGAAAACGTGGAATCCCGGATTGACTTCAAGTCATTCGCCGAAAAAAACCACATCGGGTATTCCTATTTCAGGAAAATGTTCAAAAGGTACACGGGAGTGCCGCCGGTCCAGTACCACCTGGACCTGAAAGTCCTGAGGGCCAAGGAAATGCTGCTTCATACCGATAAAAGCATCAAAGAGATCAGCTACGAGCTGGGCTTTCACTCGGTTTACTATTTCAGCAGGACCATCCGGAACAAGCTGGGCGCAGCACCCACCGAGATCCGGAAAAGCGTGCATTAGGCTGCTACCACTCCTTTACAGGCAGTCCGCCTGCTCAGGGCAGTCCGTCCAGGTTTTCCCATTTCACCATCCAGGTACCGTCGCCGGGGAATCCCGGGGCATTCCCGCTCTGTCCCTCAAACCCGGCGCACATCATGGCCACGGCGCTGAGAAGTCCCCCATTCCCGGGAAGGTAGATCCGCAGGCGCTGGTCCTGGTAATTGTGTCCGTTGGGCAGGTAGGTGTTTGTCTCCACATCCATAAAAAGCGCATCTACAGCTTTATCCGGCATACCCAGCCGTGCGGCCGCCATGGCGGTCATGGGGAAGTCCCAGCCCCAGGTCTCGTCCCAGCGCCAGTGTTCCCACACATGATCGAACGTCCGTTTCATGACCGCCGTATCCACCATGGGATACTCCGGGATCATCCCGAAGGTCCCCAGCACCACCGGATGATCGCTCATGTAGCGGGGATTGGTATAGGAATCCGGGGCGCTTTCGGCGGCCAGATAGAGGCCGTCCGATTCCGGAAGCCCTGAAAGTTTGCCGAGCACGGCATCCCACTCAGGAACCCGCTCCATGTTCAGCCGTTCCCTCCACTGCTGTGCGGTGGAGAGTCCCCAGTACCAGTATGCCAGTTCGAATGGTGGATTGATGGTGGTTTCGGCACGTAACCGTTCCTGGGCCGGGATGAGGAGGGGACCCAGGATATAGCGGTCGTTCTTCTGGTCATACCAGGCGTAGGAGGCCATGAAATCCGCGGTCTCGAAAACAATGCCGGCATACTTTTCAAGCAGTGCCCTCTCCTGTGAATCCTGGTAACAGAGCTCTGCCAGGTAGATGATGTGGGGTTGCTGCCAGATCAGGAAAGAGCCCACCGACGAGGGACTGTCATTCCCGGCGGGATCGGTCATCTTGGGCCACCGCAGCCCGTCAAATCCCTGCCGCTGTGCAGTTTCCCTCGCCTTATCGGCAATGGCCAGGTAGTAATCCAGGCTTTCCTCCAGCAGGTTCGTCCGGTTCCAGAGTGCAAAGTGTACCCCGTGCCACCAGTGCATCTCCAGGTGAAATTTTCCGTGCCAGCTGTTAAAAGTTAGGCCGGTCTCCTGCGGGGGTAAACTCCCGGTGCACTGGGCCCGGGTCAGGTACTGTGACAGCACGATCCTGCGTTCCAGCTCGGCTGCCCTGGGATCGGTGCTCCCGGAGAAATCCACCGCTCCGCCGCTCATCCAGAAATCCTTCCAGCCCTCGCTGCTGCTGGCTGCGGTGGCCTTATAACCGGGCAACGGAGTGTCCGGGAACCCGGGGGTGAACAGGCAGCTGAATGAGAAAGTGGACTGACCGGGGTCCGGTTCCAGCAGGAAATGGTGTTTTTCCTTCTCCCGTATGGTACCCTTCCCTTCCCATGCCAGTTCAACCATGTAAGAACAATCGTCCAGCTGCCTGTGAATGCACGCGCCGTCGACGGCAGCTGTGAGCTGCGAGCTGTGTTTTTCCGGACGGTCCCAGTCGCATCCCGTTCCCGTGTGTGCACCATCGGGGTAGGGGAAGTCCAGTTTCACCCGCAGCAATCCCTTCCCGATCAGGGGTGATTTGATCTCCGCGGCGATCAGATCCAGCTCATGGTGGGCCACCGTGGTGACTTCAACGGGATTGCCATCCACGGTGAATGTGCTCCGGATCTCGCCGTTCCAGGGATCCAGTGTCTGTTCCACCGACCCGATCTCGCCGGGCAGGACCGGGGTGCCGTCTGCGTGAAGCAGGGAAAGTCCCACGATGCCCAGATGCAGCCGGTGCTGGTTCTGCCGCAGGTAGTTGACCGCTTCCCGCTTTCTTACGGGCTGTGTCACCTGCACAGAGTAGGGGACCTCCCTTCCGTGGAAGTCGTAATTCACCAGGCTCTCTTCAAAAACATACCCGCTGTCGTTGGGGAAGCTGTGCCAGCCCCATTCGCTCTGGGTCCCCAGGGATACCCCGTCAGCGTAGAATTCCGGGAATGTCTGGAGGCCCGTGACATCGACCGTATATGCAAACCTCCCGTTGCCAACGGTCAGGGAGGAAAGTTTGTCCACGGAAGTCACCTCTACCAGGTGCCGCCGCACCACTTCCTCACGGTCGATCCGTTCGGTTCCTCCTCCGCAGCTGTTCAGCACAAATAACAGGACAATCAGCCAGGTTGTGTGGTGATATGCCCGGTCACTCTGGCATGTGTTGTCGGAAACTGTTTCGAAAATATACTTCATCTTATTGATTCTGTGTTGTTTGTGATTATCAAATTTGATCTTTCGCCCGTGCTGTTGAACGGATAGCTGGTGTCCTGCTCATTGAGGATGTTCACCATTCCCGGGGCCATCGTACAGGTATCGGAACCAGTCGAACCTGGCCGTTCCCCCGTTTCCTTCTGTATGGTAACTGAAAAGTCCTATTCTGGGGCCTTTCCAGTTCCCGAAGGTGGCGGCAAATACAGGACCCAGGGGATGAAATGCCTGGTTGTCCGTGCTGTAATAGTAACGGTTGCCCGGACGCTGGAGAGGGGATATCCGGCGACCCCCTTCGGGCTGTCCCTCAGGTGCGACCATCTCTTCTGTTTCATGGATCACTTTCAGGTAGACTTTTGAACCCCCGAAAGGCTCCCTGGCGATGGTATCATTGATCTGTGTATATACAAACAACCGGTTTCCTTCCTTCATTATGCCGATCTGGCTGTATTCCCTGCCGATCATGCACAGTCCCGCCTGTTGTCCGTTTGCCATCTCACCGGTGAGTAGCAGGGTGGTGGCTTCGCCGTTAGATCCCATCACCTTCTGGGTCAGGGTATTCTTAGCTTCCCTGAGCGATCTGGCAGGGAGGGAGGTGAGGCTCAGGGAGCCAGGTTCCATGGTCAGAGACCATGCTTCGGTGACCGGATTATGGTTCCAGGCCCACTGGAGCCCCAGGTGTCTTCCGCTGAAATCGTCCGATGTCTGGGGCGCGGTCACCGGGTAAGTCCTTCCCACAGCCGGCTTTTTCCACACATATACGGGTTCGCCGATCCCGTTCATATCCATATCCACACCCATCACCGGCCAGTCGTTGATCCAACGCATGGGCTGCAGGTGGCACACCCGGCCGATGGTGAACACGCTCTGAAAATGCATGAACCACCACTCGCCATTTGGCAAATCGATCCAGGCACCCTGGTGGGGCCCGTTGATCCGGGTGCTTCCCGTCTCCAGGACCACCTTTTTTTCATAGGGGCCGTATATGTTTTTGGAGCGCAGCACGGTCTGCCAGCCACTTGAAACCCCGCCTTCCGGGATACTCAGGTAATAAAAGTCATTCATTTTGTGGATCTTGGTCCCCTCGGCCACTGGCCCTGTATAGACAATCACCCCGTTGTCCAGCAAAATTTTCCCGTCCGGGCTCATCCGGTGGATGTAAATGGGTCCCGCCCCCACGATGCTCCTTCCCAGGTACGCCCTGCCGTCATCGTCCCAGAAGGGACAGGGGTCTTCCCAGCCGGCCGTGTCGGCTACCTGGAAAAGCGGTTCCCACGGGCCTTCGGCTTTTACAGCCGTAGTCATGAACAATCCTTCGTCAGGAGTGCAGAAATAGATCCAGAATTTGTCGTCAAGGTACCGGATGGCCGGGGCCCAGCTTCCGCCCGCATAGCGTTCGTTCGTATCGAACTCCGTGGCGAATTTGAATTCATCATACACCCGCCCGACGATCGTCCAGTTCACCAGGTCCCTGGAGTGCAGCACCGGCATCCCCATGAAATGGAATTCTGAACAGACCATGTAGTAATCTTCACCGACACGTACCACATCCGGGTCGGAATAATCCGCATTCAGCACCGGATTGATGTAGGTCCCGTTCCCCTGGTCGCCCCAGGACCCTGTCCGGGCAGCCAGGTCCTGTGAGAAAATCCATTGGGCCTGGCAAAGCAGAAGGCCCAGCAGCATGTATGTAAATCTCTTTTTCATGGCGGGTATTTTAAATGAGATGATTTTAATAAGAACCGGGGGAAGTCTGAAAGGAGGCAAAGACATCCCTCGATAAAAATAAACAGAAAAACCGGAAGACTTCTTATCAGATACCGAGTATCCCGGATTATGGGTCAGTGCTCCCTCGCTCAGGTTACGTTTTGCCTTTAAGGCCATCCCTTCCCCGATCCTGAGCCTGCCGATGTGCCGAAGCAGATTCACTTGCACGAGACCACCATCAGAGAAGGATGAAGTTGGGCAGGTGCGATCTTTTCCTTACATTGAGGGGCCTAAAAAGGTTGAACCAATTAATAGAAATCACCATGCGTTTCCCACAGATTTTCGTTTCTGCATTATCCCTGATCATGATGTGCTCCTGCAATACTTCCGACACCCCCGGACCGGACGGCTGGCCCGAAGTGACAAAGGAATCAAAGCCCTGGACCCGCTGGTGGTGGATGGGCAGTGGGGTGGATGAGCAAAACCTGACCGAACTGCTCGGGCAGTATGCGGATGCAGGATTCGGAGGTGTGGAGATCACCCCCATTTACGGGGTGAAAGGGAATGAAGAGCGGAACATCGATTTCCTCTCCCCGGAGTGGATGCGGATGCTCTCATTGACGGCAGAGCGGGCGGAGGAACTGGACATGGGAGTGGACATGAACCAGGGCACCGGCTGGCCCTTCGGGGGACCCTGGATCTCCAGGGAGTATGCAGCCAGCAGGCTGATCATCCGGGATTATCAGTTGACGGCAGGGCAGACCCTCGATGAAAAGATCGTGGCCTTTGAAAAACGGCAGCCGGAACAGGCCATCCTGCCCGATGCGGTAATTGCATACGGTCCCGGCGGAGAGGTGCTGGATATTACAGAACACGTGGACGTTGATGGGAACCTGGAGTGGAGCCTGGATGCAGGTGTGTGGGAACTCTACGCGGCTTTCTGCGGGAAGACGGGACAGATGGTCAAACGGGCCGCACCCGGCGGGGAGGGATTCTCCATGGATCATTTCTCGGAGGAGGCTGTACAGGCCTACCTGGCGAGATTCGGAGAGGCATTTCCTTCGGATCCGCATATCCGTGCCTTTTTCAATGACAGCTACGAGGTGTACAATGCAAGCTGGACCCCCGGACTGTTCGAAGAATTCAGGCAGCGAAGGGGGTATGATCTCCGTCTCCACATCCGGGAGCTGGCGGGACAGGGGGACATGGAAATGGTGACCCGTGTCAAGTACGACTACCGGCTGACGCTGTCCGAACTGCTCCTGGAGCATTTCACACAGCCGTGGACAGAGTGGGCACACCGGAGATCGGCCGTGACGAAAAACCAGGCCCACGGTTCACCGGGAAACCTGATCGATCTGTATGCTGCGGTGGACATTCCGGAATGTGAGATCTACGGTCACCGGTACTACCCGATTGCCGGACTGAGGCAGGATTCGAGCGACCGGATGAACGACGAACCCGACCCGATGATGCTGAAGCTGGCCACTTCGGCCGCGCATGTGACCGGGAAGCATCTCATCTCCAACGAGACCTTCACCTGGCTGGGGGAACATTTCAGGGTATCACTGGCCCAGTGCAAACCGGAGGCCGAGGAGGCGTTCCTGGCCGGGATCAACCATCTCTTTTACCACGGGACCACCTATTCGCCGGTGGATGCCCCCTGGCCCGGATGGCTCTTTTATGCGTCGGTGAACTTCGCCCCTTCCAACAGCTTCTGGCCCCATCTCGAGGGACTGAACCGGTATGTGACCCGCTGCCAGTCCGTGCTGCAGCAGGGTAAACCCGATAACGAGGTGCTGGTTTACTGGCCGGTGCATGACATCTGGAGCAATCCCGAAGGGCTGGAAATGCAGCTGACCGTCCATAACATCGGCGAGTGGCTCCATTACGCCCCGGTCAGGGAGATGGAGGAGAAGGGACATACCTTCGATTTCATTTCGGACCGGTTACTGGCGAAGGCCGGGGTAAAGAACGGTGAGATCATCACGGCACCCGGAGTGTTGCCCTACAGGGCCCTGGTCGTTCCCGCATGTGGAAACATCCCGCCGGAGACACTGGAGAAAATAATACAGATGGCCCGCGACGGTGCGGTGGTGGTCCTGGAGCAGTTCCCCGGGGATGTACCCGGATTGTCAGACCTGGAAAGTCGGCAGGAAAAATTCCATGGGCTGCTGGACGGGCTCGCATTCGAGGAGAATGAAGACGGACTCATGGAATGCCGCACGGGTAAAGGGGTGGTCCTCCTCTCGGAGGATTTTCACAAAGCGCTTGATTCCAGGGGGATCGAACCGGAGGAGATCACCCGGTACGGCCTGAAATACTGCAGGCGGGCGGGGACGGACGGCCATTATTACTACCTGGTCAATCACACCCCTGATGCCCTGGATACCATGCTGCCCTTGAAAACGAAGGCCCGGTCGGTGATGGTCCTGGACCCGCAGACCGGTAATACCGGACTGGCAGATGCGGAGCAAAAAGCGGGCAGGCTGCATGTAAGGGTGCAACTTTCATCGGGAGAGGCACTGATCCTGCGCACCTTCGAGGGCGATGCGCCCGAAGCGGAGCCGTGGGATTATTACAGGAGGACCGGGGATCCGGTTCCCGTGCAGGGTCCCTGGACCCTGGAAGGAAAGCAGGGAGGACCCCTGGTTCCCGGGATGGTCCAACTGGAGCAGCTCGCTCCCTGGACCGGTCTGGGTGACAGTCTGTGGAACAATTTCGCCGGTACGGCAGTCTACAGGACCACTTTTGAAATGCCGGCGCTGACGGCGGATCAGTACCTGCTTGACCTGGGGACGGTCTATGAGAGCGCAGCCGTATGGCTCAACGGCGAAAAACTGGGATTGTGCTTCAGCAACCCGTTCACCGTTGAAGCGGGTCACCTGCTCAGGGAAGGAAGCAATGAGCTGGTCATTGAAGTGGCCAACCTTATGGCGAACCGGATCAGCTACATGGACCGTAACGGACTGGAATGGAAGAAATTTCATGACATCAACATTGTGAATATCCATTACCAGCCCTTTGATGCTTCCCGATGGGAGGTCATGAAATCCGGACTGGAAGGCCCGGTATCGGTAATCCCAATGGAACGGGACGAACCAGGCGGACAGTCCGGCCGTGATTTGATCGTACAACAATAAAACCGCCAATAAAAGCATTGCAGAACACCCGGAAGTCTACCAGCCGAGCGGTTCATCCCCTGCCGTGGAGAGGTCCTCCGTGATCCAGTCCGCCTGATCAAGCTGTTCCGCACTGAACGAGGTGGTGAGGGCCAGGACCCTGGCACCGGCTGCTTTCCCGGCGGTCACACCACTGATGGAATCTTCCACCACCAGGCAATCGGGTGGATGCACCCCCACCATTTCCGCCGCTTTCAGGAAAATATCCGGAGCTGGTTTTTTGTGAACGATATCCAGACCGCTGACAATGGCCAGAAACGTTTCTGGAGAGATACCGGTCTCCCGCAGATTGATGTCGATCTTAATCCGGTCGGCACTGGAGGCCAGGGCCAGTTTGAGGCCCCTTTCCACGCATTTTCTCAGAAATTCAGGCACTCCCCTCATGGGAGAAAGCTTTCCCTTCACAAGCGATGCATAGATCTCATAGGTACGGGCCTTGTCTTTTTCCAGTTCGAAGGGGATGCGGTGTTTTTCTGCCACCCCTCCCAGGTAGCGGTTCTCGCCCATGCCTGTGAAGGGCATAAAATCTTCCGGTGACACCCGGTACCCCTTTTCCCTGAACATCCCGATACCGGCACGACAGATATACGCCTCCGAGTCCAGGAGGACCCCGTCCATATCAAAAAGCACTGCTTTCAGTTTCCCTGTGCCTGTGGCCACCGCTCATTCAAATCAGGGGTGCAATGTAGCCAAAAGGATCGAATCTCCCATGATCTTTGCGTTCAGGTCCTCCAGGGCATTCCGCATGGCTTTCTGATGCGTGATGCGGGCGGTGCCGGAGCGGAACATGCCCTCTGCTTTATTTCCCCTGCCGACGCCCCTGTAAACCCCCAGGAGCTGGTCGCTCATGTAGTATTCCAGGAAACGGACCGCATCAACCACCCTGTTATCCGTAATAAAACTCCTGGAGGTTTGTTCCATCTTATCCTCCGTCAGCACGGTGATTTCGGTGGTGGACAGGTTGCTGATGGTCTGGTAAGTCGCCGAAATGCCCTCATGGTCGATCCGCATCTCCATGGAAGGAAGGCGGAATATATTTTCAAAGGGGAAGCTGTAAATTGATTTCTGCCCCGTCAGCGGGGTCAGCCCGAGAAGGAGGATGCTCCATGCTGCAGGTATTTGTTTTGTTTACATGACCTGAAATCTGAGGTGAACTGTTATTGAGGTCACCGCAAATTCCATTCCGAAAACAGGCAGGGAAGCTCTATCAGATAAACAGCAAAATAACCACCAGGATGGTAATAAGGACCAGCGCTATGATCGCCGCTACGGCATTGCCTCTGCGCTGCCTGGCATCTTCTTCCAATAACATACAATGAAAGTTTTCTCTTGTATTTTGACGAAACCACTGGCCGGTAGTAACCTGACTGCAAAGAAAAAAACTGCAGTCTAAAGGTCTTTCTCCTCCACCACCACTCCCAGCTGTGTGAACAGGAGCAGATGCCTCAGAAGGGCATGGTCTCTGATAATAATTTCATATTCAATGCTGTGACCCTTGTTCACTAGCACAGAATTCATGATCTCACCCCTGTTTTCCAGGCTTGTTTTGATTGCATCGGGGAGAGATTCGGGCGGCAGGGACATCTTGTATTCGATCAGGCTTCCATCCTGCCTGTAAAGTGCAATATGTTCCAGGTTGTCCTTGTAGAAAATGGCTTCAAATCCGGTTCCTTTCTCATTCCATTCGGTTCTTGCGGCACCGCGGAACTGATCATTGAAGGCTTTCAGACAGCGACCGGGAGGAGTAAACCGGTTTCCGCCGGCCAGGTTTTCAAGCAATTGTTCCATCTCGGACTTATATATATGTTAAGACGCAGATCTTCTGCATGGTAACAGGAGCTAACTCAAAAACTGCCTTGTGTAGAGAAAAAGGACCCTGGTCTTGGCCCGTTTCAGTCGCATCTTAGCTGCCGCCTCGGTAATCCTTAATGCGCTGCTGATTTGTTTGATGGACATGTTATCCTGGTATTTCATCACCAGCAGAGCTTTCTCTTCGGGGTGGATCTGCTCGAGCACCTGCAGCAGTTTCTCATAGGTGATCCTTTCACCCGCATCCTCTTCCTCATCCATGATCTGGGGGATCTCGTTTTCCCTGTTCCAGTTCGGGTAATGAAGGTGCTTTTTTTCACGCATATAGTCAATGCAGTGATTGTAGGTGATGGAAAAGAGCCAGGAAGAAAAAGAGGACTCCTGCCGGAAGGAGGGAAGCTTTTCGTATACTTTTGAAAAAATATCCTCCGCAAGCACTTCGGCAGTGCCCCTGTCCTTGACCATGCTGTAGCATTTATCAAGCACTTTCCGGTAATACCGTTTGTGAAGCACCCCGAAACCCTCGTTGCCGGACCCTTCCCGGATCATGTCGACAAGTTCCTTGTCAGTCATGTGGTTGAAATCTTCTCTTGTCAACAAAGCTGTGAATGAATGTTACCTTAAAAGCCTTCTCCGTCTAAATCTCGATCCGGCATACCATACAGAGAAATGGTCTGCAATAAAACAAACGTAAAATAATGATTAAAACAAAACAACAAAAATGAAAAAGAAACGATTATGGGCAGCGGCAGTCACCGGACTGGTCACTATTTTCATAGTCAGCTGTTCCAGTCTTCCACAGCAGAAGATTGATGAAGCAAACGCCGCCATAGAGGAGGCAGAAGCTGCCGGAGCTGAGCTTTACCTTCCCGAGGAATATCTGGTTCTTCAGGACTCCATGAGGTCCATCCTGAACAACGTTGAAGAGCAAAAATCGAAACTCATCAAGAATTTCAGGACATCGGAAGAGCAACTGACAGGTCTGATTCAGTTTGCAGGAGAGGTGAAGGCCAAAACCGAAACGCGGAAAATGGAACTGACTGAAGAGATCCGTTCCACGCTCGAGGAGGTGGTAAGCCTAATTGAATCCAACAGACAGCTCATCCTGGAGGCTCCCAAGGGAAAAGAGGGTACTTCTGCCCTGATGGCTATCGGAAATGAATTGAATACGATCGAGACAACGGTAGCAGAAGCTCAATCCATGCTGGAGCGTGGGGAATACCTGACCACACTTTCCGTGGCCAATTCAGCCAGGGAAAATGCAACCTCCATCAACAAGGAGTTACAGGACGTTATCGCAAAGTATAAGGCTGGCAGGAGGAGTTGAGAGAAAAGCAGGAAGGATGCGATCCAATCCGAAGAGGGTGTTTTAAAGAGCACCCTTTTTTTAATTATGTACACAGTCCATCCCGGGAAACCAGGTAGAAAAAAGCTGAAATGGCTGCTGCCATCAGTGATCCTGATCAGTGCAGGTATCCTCTGGAGTATACTTCAGTGGGATAAACCTCCAGTGGAACTGGTCAGCAGGGCAGGTACCGAACTTTCCCTGGCGGGAAGACAGGGAGCCGATCTTTATGCTGTTGATTATTACAGGCTTGCACAGTGTTCATATGACTCTGCCATGACGTGCTGGCGAGTAGAGAACGAGAAGATGTTTTTTGCCAGGGATTATTCATTGGTAAGGGTATATGCAGAAAAAGCCTCCGTGCTGGCGCGACTTTCGATGGAAAAGACAGCCCTGCTGTCAGATCAGCTCCATGTACAGGTCGCAGAAAAAATCACCAATGTAAAAGCACGGTTAGAAGGGTATGAGAAATATGGCAGGCGTATCCCGCTGCCGGAGGATCCGGAGCCAGCGCTTTCCCGCGGGAGGATGTTGCTGAAACAAGCACAGGAGGCTTACCGGAGGGGTGATCTGCTGCTCGCCATTGAGAGTATCAACACCTCCATGAGGATGATAGAAGAGGTCACCTTTCAGGTGGACCTTGTGCTGAAGGAATATTTTAGCCGGTTTGAAATCTGGAAAGGATGGGAAGAGAGGACCATACAGAATTCCAGGGAGAAAAGGACCGTTTGCCTGGTCATCGACAAATTTGCCCGGGGCTGCATCCTGTACAGCGATGGGATTCCAAGGGACAGTTTCTGTGTGGAACTGGGTCCGAACTGGATCGGGGATAAGAACCACCAGGGGGATCGCTCCACACCCGAAGGCATCTACCGGATCATTGCAGAAAAATCGGGAAATGCAACCCGTTTCCACAAGGCGTTTCTCCTGGACTACCCGAACGATGAGGACAGGAAAAGATTCCGGGATAACAGGAACAGCGGATTGTATGGACCAGGAATGAGCATCGGGGGTTTGATCGAGATCCACGGGCACGGAGGGAAGGGGACAGACTGGACCGACGGGTGCATAGCCCTGAAGAACGAGGATATGGATCAATTATTCACATGGTGCAGAATAGGGACCGAGGTAGCCATTGTTGGTTCCTTGCGGTCCCTGGACCAGGTAAAAAGATGAGTTCATGAAACCTGGCCGGATATTATACTGGTGCATTCATTCCGTGGTCAGAAAGCATTGGATCGGGATTGCAGTTCTTTTCCTGTTCCTTTTCATCGTGTTTGTGCCTGGTCTGCTGCAACGTCTGGTAATCGAAGCAGGTATGTCCGGTGCGGGCAAAACAACGGTTGATCCAGCCGCAATCGTTCACGCACGGGACAATCTGGAGGATGAACTGCAACAGACTGCAACCAAACTTGCACGCAGAACACCCCGTTCCTTCTACCTGGTGATCAATTCATCATCAAACAAATTTACCCTTTACAGCGGGAAAACTGTCACCCGGAAGGGCAGGTGCTCCACGGGGAGTTACATTCTTCTAAAAAACGGAGATGCCCAGCAGTGGATTTTCAGGACTCCCCGGGGAGAATACAGGATCCAGGGAAAGATCGTTTCTCCTGTCTGGAAAAAACCTGACTGGGCATTCGTGGAGGATGGTCTGCCTGTCCCTGAAGACAATCATTACTCCCGTTTTGAATACGGCGTACTGGGTGACTATGCACTTGATCTCGGTCAGGGTTATCTCATTCACGGAACTCTTTACCAGCGCTTCCTGGGGTTGCCTGTCACCCATGGTTGTGTCAGGATGGGTGACGAGGACCTTGAAGTAATTTACCATGCGTTATCTGTCGGTTCCAGGGTATTTATTTATTAAAGATGGGGATCCGTTCCTGTATCGGTAAAGTTCGTACATATCTGATTGCCTGGCCTTGGCGCAGGATTCTGCCTTCTGCCGCAGGAATCATGGCACTGATGATCCTGCTTCTCTTTACGCTGGGTTACGCGCTAGCACCCGTTTACCGGCTGAAGATATACAGGAATTATTCGGAGGCCGATTCGGTATTCATCAGCCAGTATGATCCATCGTATAACCATCCAGACCTTGAAGCCCTGCTGAAAGATGTTGCATATATGAAAGCATCGCTGAAGATCTCTTCCTTGGATTCGATACAAATGATTGTTAATCTGAGGGATAGTTCAGTTTTACTTTGCCTGCACGGAGTCACCCTGCACGAGACCAGGGTTACCGGACTGGTCATGGATCCATTCCTGGAATCGTTGCCCATCCGGGAATATCTGAAGATTTTTTCGGAACCGGTCCGTGTAGATCTGCAAAAAGCCACCTTTGTCAAGGAACCCATCATGGTCAGGCATGCTCCTTCAAATCCAGGAGAAGCGCTTCCGGATGCCTTTATTCCTGACACCCTGGTACAGCGACCGGCATTTTTCCTTCTATCGCTGCAACCCGGAATTCAGGTTATTTTTGAACAGGACATCAATCGCGGGATCAGGGATCACCTGACCAGGCTTTGTTTCAGGTTCGCTATCATAACGGGACAGAAAATGGGGGTACTGGCAGATTTTCTATGTTTCAAAAGGCAGGAATACCGGCCCAGGATTATCATCAGGCTGCCTGCAGAGGACCTGCGTGCCATCTACAGGGCTCTTCCGTCTCACGCAAGCGTGGTGCTGGCCTACTGATTCATCTATCCCACGAAATAATGATAACTTTAAAAGAAAAATAAACCTGGCGGTATGAAAAAACTGGTAAACTTTTTTCTGCAGGGGATCCTTTACATTGCGCCCATCGGGATCACCCTGTATATCATCTATGTGGTGTTCAAATTTGTGGACAACCTGCTCAGGGAATGGCTGGAGGTGCTACTGGGTATCTATATCCCCGGACTGGGGGTGGTGGTTATCGTGCTGCTGCTGATCCTCACAGGTCTGATCGGACAGACGATCATTGCACGGCCGTTCAAATATTTTTTCAGGCGCCTCATCGCCAAGATCCCGCTTCTGAAAGTGATTTTCTCCGCTTTTAATGACCTGTTCTCGGCTTTCGTGGGGAAAGAGCGGAAGTTCAATAGGCCTGTGCTCGTGCTGGTCAACCCGGTCACCAACCTTCAGAAAATGGGATTTCTCACCGAAGAGGACCTCTCCCTCATCGGGGAGAAAGACAAGGTGGCGGTATATTTTCCCCATTCCTATAATTTCTCCGGGGAGCTGTTCATCGTCCCCGCGGAACAGGTAATGCCCCAGCATGCTGCGCGCCT
>JAXGMU010000019.1:0-4779 GCA_040768485.1 Bacteroidales bacterium | reverse complement strand
ATCCCCTTGATCTTAATCCCGCCGAGGCCATGAAATTCATTGTATCTGCGGGCGTGGCCGGCTGGGAACTGACCGGTGAAGGAACTGCAAAGGTAGACTAATCCAGCCAATCATTTTTCGTGTTATGCAGGGCAATATCCTCTTCCTCTCCCTCTTTGTACTGCTGATTGTGGGCATCCTCATGTTTGACCTGCTGATCATCGGCCGGAAAAGCCACGAGGTGTCCCTCAGGGAAGCTGCCACCTGGTCAGGTGTCTGGATTTCGCTAGCGTTTCTCTTCGCCCTGTTTTTGTTTTTTTTCGGTGATACCGTTTACGGGATCAGGTCCACCGGGGAACTGGGGAAGGTACTTACCAGGTACTATCCCTACTTATCGCCCGAACAGCCTGACCTGGAGACCGGACTGGCACTGCTGCGGCGGAACCTTGCCATCAATTTTGCGGCCGGTTACCTGATCGAGGAATCGCTCTCCATTGATAACCTTTTTGTCATGATGACCATCCTCGGCGCATTCTCAGTGAGAAAGGCCGATTACAAAAGGGTCCTTTTCTGGGGGATCCTTGGAGCGATCGTTATGCGGTTCCTTTTCATCTTCGCCGGAGCTGCGCTGATCTACCGGTTCGAGTGGCTCCTGTATGTATTCGGCGCTTACCTGCTCTACACCGGGGTGAAGATGTACCTGGAGAGGAACAGGGAAAACCGGAAGCCGCCCCAGGATCATCCGGTGGTGAAATTCCTGTCAAAAAGATTCAGGGTTTTTCCGCGCTATGTGGGAGGAAGGTTCTTCATCAGGAAAAACGGTCACCTGTTTCTGACACCGCTGTTCATCGTACTGATCATGATCGAGTTTTCCGATCTGGTCTTTGCGCTGGACTCCATTCCGGCCATCTTCGGTATTACCCGCGATCCATATATCGTTTTCTTTTCCAATGTCTTTGCTGTACTAGGATTGCGATCCATGTTCTTTTTGCTGGTAAAGATCGTGGAACGGTTCTATCTTCTGAAAACAGGAGTCTCCATCCTGCTGGTGTTCGTGGGATTGAAACTGATCGGTCACGAGTGGCTTGACCATGTCGGATACAAGCCGGTCTATTCCCTGTTTGTCATCGTCGGGGTGCTGGGCCTGAGCATTCTTCTATCAGCCCTTTTCCCGAAAATTAAAACGAAAGATATCTGAAAATCCGATAACTTTGTAATATGATCACGGCAATCATTATCAGCCTGGTAGCAGGTATATTCTACCTCCTCTTCAGGATGAATAAATCCGGAGGCAGCTTCGCTTCACGCGAGTCGAAGGGGAACCTGTTCATCCTCCTGCTGATCGGTATCCTGACCGCGGTGGCGATCTTTTCTCCCGAGGCCCGGAAGCGGATTGAAGCCCTCAGGCGAAAACTCAACCTCTGATTCAGAACCTCCCGGTAAGGCTGTATTGTTCTGTATTGCAGTACACCTGGCTGTAAAAGGAGAAACCGAGCCTGTTGGTCTCCATTTTGCGGTCGAGCCGGAGGATGGGATGGTTCTTCGTTACGCCGAAGTGTTCCTGGATTTTCCTGTCCGCTTTGATGGCAAGGATCTTCTGCTCGCCTCCGGTGACCTGGATCTGGTAGTGCTTTCTCAGGATTTCAAAGAGGGACCGGTCCTCAAAGTTCCGGGAGGTGAACCGGGGAAGATTCAGATTGGGGATCATGTTGATGTCGTAAAATACCGGCGTTTCGTTGATCAGCCTGAGCCGCTCCATGTAGATACACCCGATCTGCTTCTCATGATCAGTAAGTTCGAAGCCGAAGGCGGTCGTCCAACTCCTGATCCGCGGTTTCATGATGATCCGTGTGGTCAGGTGATCCCCGCCGATGGCCGAGGTGGTCCCGGTCAGCGACAGGATCCCGATTCCCCCCGGTTTGCCCCTGACGATACTGCCTTTTCCCTGTTTCCGCAGGATAAATCCGTCGTTGACAAGCATATCCAGCGCCTTCCTCACCGTGGGTCTGGTCAGGTGATGGGCGGCGCAAAGCTCGTTTTCTGAGGGAAGCAGATCGCCCTGCCTGAAGGTACCGTCTTCAATCAGCATCCGCAGCTGTTCATACAGTCTCCTGTAGTGGGGAGCTTCCTTGAGTGCCATGTAGACTCTTTCAATTTGTAATTACCAAAATAAATAATTGTAAATATAAGTAAAAATATCCATGTTAAAAATAGTCCAATTCTGATTAATATAAAAGCAATATCCATAGATATTTAAACGATTATGAAGAAATATTTTCAAATATTGAAATTTAGTAATATATTTGTTCTTGTATAGACAAGTTGAGAATATGGCAACAGCGGTAATTATGCCCAGGCAGGGGCAAACAGTCGAAAGTTGTATCCTCACGCAATGGTTCAGGGAAGTGGGGGAGCAGGTCTCAAAAGGGGACCTTCTTTTTGCATATGAGACGGATAAAGCCTCCTTTGAGGAGGAATCGCCCGTGGATGGCATTCTTCTGGCCCGTTTCTTTGAAGAAGGAGATGAGGTGCCTGTACTGAGCAACGTGGCGCTGGTCGGCAAGGAAGGGGAACCGGTGGAGGATTTCGCCCCGGAAGCCGGAAGTGCACCTTCGGGAGCAGCCGATACCGAAGCTGCAGGGACGGAAATTGCAGATCCCGATACTGCTACTGAACGGCCTTCGGATGCTCGCTCCGGAGAAACTGCAGCGAAGCGCGGCGCCGGGGAGGGTGGCCGGGTGGCGATCTCCCCCAGGGCACGCAGGCTGGCGAAGGAAAAGCGGGTCAGCGTGACTTCCCTGACCGGCTCGGGACCCGGGGGCAGGATCATCGAAAGGGATGTGGTGGAAGCGGTCAGGCGAGGCGACCGGCTGACCCCCCTGGCAAAGAAAAAGATGGAGAAGGAGGGATTGTCTGTCCCGGGAGAGGGGGGCACACCGCACAAAAGGATCACCACCAGGGATCTGGTGGAGGGCGGAGTCCTGGATACGGGAGTCCCGGATACAGGAATGCCGGACACCGGAGCCGGTTATGAGGATGTTCCGTTGAGCAACTTCAGGAAACTGGTTTCGGAAGCCATGTACCGGTCGCTCCAGAATTCTGCGCAGCTGACCCATCACCTGGGCGCCAATGCCTCAAAAATGCTTCAGCTCCGGAAACTGGTGAAAGAGAAGCGCGGGGAGGGATCCCCCTACAACATCACCATCAACGACATGGTCTGCTTCGCAGTGATCCGCGCCCTGAAGCAGCATCCCGGTGTGAATGCCCACTTTATGGGTGACCGCATCAGGAAATTCAGACATGTGAATCTGGGATTTGCGGTGGATACGGAAAGGGGGCTGATGGTCCCCGCGCTGGAACGTGCCGGTGATTATTCCCTGCCGGGCCTTTCCGAAAGGCTCCGGGCCCTGGCGGAGCAGGCCAGAAAAGGGAATGTATCGCCCGATCTGCTTTCTCCCCCGGCTGCTTCTTTCACCGTGTCGAACCTGGGGAACTACGGGGTGGAGATGTTCACCCCGGTGATCAACCTCCCGCAGGTGGCCATTCTGGGGGTGAATACCATTATCCAGCGTCCGGTGGTGATGGAGGATGGGAACTTCGGGTTCCAGCCATTTATCGGACTGTCGCTCACCTATGATCACAGGGCGCTGGACGGGGGACCGGCCACATTATTCCTTGCTGCCGTTAAAAATGAGATTGAAAGCCTTTCCGCGGACATGATCGAATGATCTGCCGCGCACGGTTGATCTGCCACGCACGGTTGATTTGCCGCACACCAAAAAGGGAACAATAGTCAATGACAAAGATCTTAAACTGAATAGAAAATGCCGAAAACACAATTCATCAATCCCGCCGAAGTGAGAAAGTCCGGGACACTGAAACTGGGATCAATCCCGGTCAATGCCTACAACAAAACGATGAAAGAGGAACTGTCCCGTTACTCCGGAGACGACCTGGTGAGGATCTACAGGGACATGCAGATCATCCGGGAATTTGAGACCATGCTGGATACCATCAAGACCAAGGGAGAATACAAGGGAGTCGCCTATACCCATCCCGGTCCGGCCCACCTGTCCATCGGACAGGAAGCATCCGCGGTGGGGATGGCCTACCACCTGGGTGTGGACGATTACATTTTCGGATCCCACCGTTCCCACGGGGAGATCCTGGCAAAGGGACTTTCCGCCATTGAGAAGCTGGATGAGGAGAGGCTCATGAAGATCATGAAGGAATATTTTGAGGGACGGATCCTCTCCATTGTGGAAAAGGGGCACACGGGTGATGTGAAATCTCTTGCCATCAAATTCCTGCTCTACGGGACCCTGGCGGAGATCTTTGCGCGGGAAACCGGATTCAACAAGGGTCTGGGCGGTTCCATGCATGCCTTCTTCACTCCCTTCGGGATTTATCCCAACAATGCCATTGTGGGGGGATCGGGGGACATCTCGGTGGGGGCGGCCCTGTATAAAAAGGTGAACCGGAAGCCCGGCATTGTGGTGGCCAACATCGGGGATGCTTCCCTGGGATGCGGTCCGGTATGGGAGGGCCTGGCTTTTTCGGCCATGGACCAGTTCACAAAATTGTGGGAAGGGGATATGAAAGGAGGATTGCCCATCATTTTCAACATCATGAACAACCAGTACGGGATGGGGGGACAGACCAGCGGCGAGACCATGGGATACTCCATCGCAGCCCGGGTGGGTGCGGCGGTGAACCGTAACAACATGCATGCGGAAAGGGTGGACGGCTACAATCCGCTGGCGCTGATCGATGCATATGAGCGAAAAATGGAACTGATCA
>JAXGMU010000018.1:0-58045 GCA_040768485.1 Bacteroidales bacterium | reverse complement strand
GAACTGGGGATGTCCGTGTACGAATTTGTGGAAGAGTTCGGAGACGGCGACACAAAGGCAGTACAGGTGGGGGGAGCCGCGGGCTTTTGCGTACCCCGGAAAAAATTTGAGGAGACCATCATCGGATTTGAAGGAGTTCCCACCGGGGGATCCATGAAGCTGTTCAACAGCACCCGGTCCATGTACAATGTGCTGCATAATTACCTGGATTTCTTTACAGAAGAGTCATGCGGACAGTGCACCCCCTGCCGGGTGGGCTGCCAGCAGCTCCTGATGGGCATTCAGGCGGTAAAACGCGGGGAAAAGAATTCCAGGTACCTGGAAGAGTTGCTGAAACTGGCCAAAACCATGAAGATCGCTTCAAAATGCGGACTGGGCCAGTCGGTGGGAAATGCCTTTGGCTCCATCGTTGAGAATTTCAGGGAAGAGATCATTTATTAATCAGGAAATTTAAGAATCGGAGATCATGGTAAATCTATCAGTAAACGGCCTGCTTGTGAAAGTACCGGAGGGGACCACCATTCTCGATGCCGCAAAGAAATTGAACTTCAGGATACCGACGCTGTGTAATCATGACGACCTGTGTGTGGCCGGGAACTGCAGGGTATGTGTCGTTGAGTCGCTGGGAGCAAAAACGCTTGTGGCCGCCTGCGCCACGCCGGTGAACGAAGGCATGCAGATCCTGACCAATTCGCTCAAGGTACGGGCAGCCAGGAAACACATCATCGAGTTGCTGCTTTCGGAACACAGGGCCGATTGCACAAAATGTTACAAGAACGGAAAATGTGAGTTGCAGGACCTTGCCAATGAATTCAGCGTGGGCGACCACATCCTGCTGGATCTGGTGGATCACAAGAACTTCACCATAGACATGTTCTCTCCCTCCATCCAGAAGGATGACAGCAAATGTATCCGCTGTCAGCGGTGTGTCAGGACCTGCGAGCAGCTCCAGGGAGTCAACGCGCTGACCGTTGCCTATAAAGGAAATAAGCAGAAGATAAGCACTTTCGCAGAGCTTTCCATGGGTGAGGTGATCTGTACGAACTGCGGTCAGTGTGTGAACCGTTGTCCCACCGGGGCACTGGTGGAGCGCAGCTACCTGGATGAGGTCTGGGATGCCATTCTTGATCCGGAGAAACATGTGGTGGTGCAGACCGCACCCGCGGTGAGGGTCGGACTGGGCGAGGAGCTGGGCCTGAACCCGGGAAACCGGGTCACCGGCAAAATGGTGTCCGCTTTGAAAA
Source organism: Bacteroidales bacterium (assembly GCA_040768485.1). GTDB lineage: Bacteria > Bacteroidota > Bacteroidia > Bacteroidales. The sequence continues at coordinate 56,801 of JAXGMU010000018.1, read as the reverse complement.
GACTCGGATTTGATTCCGTGCTGGATACCGATTTTACAGCCGATTTGACCATCATGGAAGAAGGTACCGAACTGCTCACAAGGCTGAAGAGTGTACTGAAGGATAAAGACCAGTCGGTCAGGCTTCCCATGACTACTTCCTGTTCGCCGGGATGGGTCAAATTCATCGAACACACCTATCCGGAATACCTGCGCCATGTGTCCACATGCAAATCACCCCAGCAGATGTTCGGGGCGCTGGCCAAAACCTATTACGCACAGGTAAGGGGACTGGATCCGAAAAATGTGGTCAGTGTCTCCATCATGCCCTGTACGGCCAAGAAATATGAGGCCGAACGGCCCGAGATGCGGTCAAGTGGCTACAAGGATGTGGATATTGTGCTTACCACCAGGGAGCTGGCCCGGATGATTAAACAGGCAGGTGTGGATTTCAACAAGCTGAAAGCAGATCAGTATGACAGCATCATGGGTGCTTCCACCGGGGCAGCGGTCATTTTCGGTGCCACCGGGGGTGTGATGGAAGCGGCCCTGAGAACGGCATACGAGATCGTTACCGGGAAAGAGGTGCCTTTCAAGGATTTGAACATCACACCCGTTCGCGGAATGGAAGGGGTACGGATGGCCAATGTGAAAATCGAGGGTTGCAAGGATGAGTGGAGCTTCCTGGAGGGAGTCGAACTGAAATGCGCCGTGGCACACGGTCTGGTAAATGCACGGAAGCTGATGGACGGGGTGAAGAATGGCGAGGTGGATGTTCACTTCATTGAGATCATGGCCTGTCCGGGAGGTTGCCTGGGCGGAGGCGGACAACCCATTCCCACCAATGATGAGATCCGCAGGAAGCGTGCCGAAGCCATATACGAGGAAGATATGTCGCTGGAATACAGGAAGTCCCATGAGAATCCGGAGATCATTGCCATCTACAAGAACTTCCTGGGCGAGCCCCTGGGCCACAAGTCCCACGAGCTGCTTCACACCCACTATACCGAACGCGAAAGGTACTGACCTGCTCAGGAAGCAGGTTCCCCGGGTTCGAACATGTCAATGGTCTCCCGCTGCATGAGCACCCAGATGGAGTAAACGCCTTTGGCAGTTCCGACGGGCACGTTCAGGCAGTTGATGGCCGACACGATCAAAATCAGGATCCGGGCCCAGGGCCTGTAGGTGAACAGCCCGATCCCGCCGATGATCCCCAGGCTGCTGAAAAAGATGATTACCAGTGAGATGGAGTTGCCCACAAAGGGCAGGATCTGGCTGGCGATGGGATCATGTTCCACATACCCGTAGGCAAAGCGGAGCACCAGGTAAATCGCCAGCGCGCCCAGCAATCCGAGAATTCCGAATCCGACATGCAGCGCACCCACGAAGGATACATGCTGCTTCATATCTCTTTTTTGCATGACTGTGTTTTTAAGGGTTTTATATTATTGTCATTTCAGATCAGTATTCGACAGGCTGGTCATAGAATGTCAGCCTGGCCGAAGTGGTGTCGGAACGGTCAGGATAACCGATAACGCCCAGGTAGACCCTGTCGGGATGAAAGATGCCGGCACCGGAGGTGGAAATGGCAACGGAGCCGGTGTCGGTAGCGCTTCCGTGATTCGCTACGATCACGCTGTCCATCAGATCATTCAGGGATGATTCCAGGTACCCGGAAACCTCCCTGTAAGCCAGCCCGGTCACGACCTTTTTCTCTTCTGCAGATCCACCGATATACACATCCACCGGATCAAGGTTCCTGCACGTCTGGATGAACCGGATCCTGATCATGCCTGATGAAGGCGGGGTCAGATCCAGCGGATCCGAGAGAATATACGGATCCTGCTCGGTGCCCATCACCGCAAACATGGTGAACTGGTACTCTTCCATGCGGTAGTTGCCTTCGGTGATGGGAGCACCTGTTTCTGAATTTTTCACGGCGAAGGAGATGTCGTTCGCCACTGAGTCGAGGTTTACAAATCCGAGGATCGTGCCGCCATAGATGTGGGCTGCCGAGAGGGTATACCCGTTCACTTCCCACAGCAGGTCGTAGGAGACCGGAAAATAGTTATAAAGAATGAAATAGGAATGAATGGGCTCGGGCAGTTCAGGACCGGGATCCGGATCCAGGCTGCAGGCGCGGCCAATGATGAACAGGGACGCGGTAAGGAAAAACCATTTCGCTTGGTTCACATACATTTGTATCAAATTATACCTGTGCAATTTATGAAAATTGCCTCAATATACCGGGTCATTCATCGTAGAGTTTGATATACTCGTAGGTGTTGCCGGTCCACCCGAGGAACCGCCGGAAGGATTCCCGGGAAATCACCACGGTCGCCGTGTTGTCGTTTGGATGGAAACTGATCCGGGAAGCGGATTCCAGACCGGCGTCCAGGAAAAGATGGACGTGGTTCCCCGTGTCGTTGATCAGCCCGAATACCGATACGGAACCTCCCGTCAATCCCAGGTAACGCTCCATCCGGCGGGGTGAGGCAAAGGTGATCTTTCCCTGTCCCAGCCGCTGTTCCAGGTCCCGGATATTCAACATCCTGTCATGCCTCAGGATGACGAGATAATGACGGGTTCCCTTATGGTTCCTGAAAAAAAGGTTTTTACAGTGAGTGGCATGGATCTTCTGCCAGTAAGGAAGGGCCTCCTCCACTGTTCCCACCGGCGGGTGCTCATGGATCTCAAAGGCAATATCCAGTGCTTTGAGCAGCTTCAGTACCTTTTCCTTATGATCCGGTACAGGTCTCATACAGAACGGATCAGGTTGGTGAGCTGTACCCGGTTCCTGACACCGGTTTTTACGAAGATGTGGTGCACATGGTCCTTGACTGTCTGGAGGGAGATAAAAAGGGACTCGCTGATCTCCTGGTTGGTGTATCCCTTGCATATCAACTGGACCACTTCCCTTTCCCTGCTGGAGATGTCGTATTTCCCGCAGAACATCTCCAGTTTTGATTCGAAACCCGCCTGGAGCCTGGTCGCGGGGGCATGGTGCTTTCCCAGGTGGAGGTTCAGGAACAGGATGGGGATCAGGTGCCAGGCCAGGAAAAAGAAGATAAAGACGGAGGGAAAGACGGGATGCCGGGTGAGGAAGAGAAAGATGCCGCAGCAGATGGCCATGTAAAGGAGGTAAGTGGTGCTGAAGTTCCTGATGAACCTTTTTTCATGCGACCATGTGGTTTCATTGGATATACACTGGGTCAGCACCCAGCCCGCAAAGTAGGTCAGGAACAGGAAACCGGTAAATACCCATCTCTGCAGCCTGATCAGCAAGGCAACATCGCCCTGGTTAAAGCGGCTGAACCTGATCACGAACACTCCGTAGAGCACCAGGGCCGCCATTCCGGCCATGAAATAAGGAATTGTGAACAGGGAGGGGATCTTTTTCCGGAAATATTCCAGGAAGGATCTCAGCAACATGTATTTTGAGAGGACCAGGAAAGGAATCCCCAGGAAAATCGCGATCAGCCTGGCCGACTGGATCGATCTTTCCTCAATCTCCATCCGGGTCAGTGTGAACCCGAGGATCCCGGAACCGATCAGACCGTACATCCCGAAAATAAACAAAAAGACCAGGTAATAAAAATAACTGTTTACATGGGGAAGGGGATAACGCTTCATCAGCCGGAAGGATAAAAATACAGCCATGGCTCCGGCGATGACTGCAATCAGGAGCAGTATGAGTTGCAGCGGCTCTCCCATGATCCAGGAATGGAAGGCTCAATATACAACAATTGAACGTCTTCACGGTCAGAGGCCGGAAAATTCCTACTAAAGTAGACCATAACCCGGCTTCCTACTTAAGTTGGAAATATTCAGAACACTACCATGGTCTGAAGGAATCCGGCTGAAAGCACCCTATTTTTATAAGCAGAACCAAAAACGCAGAAAAATGGAAACAATTCATAATGGCGAAAAATATGATTTCTACCCCGAAGCGGGACGAAGCTACAGCATCGGATGGAAGATATTGTGGGTATATTTCGTGGAGCTGCTGGTGGTCTCCATCGTCTATTTGATCCTGTCGGGGCCGGCAGGGATGTTCCAGTGGAAAACGGAGCACTTTGAATGGTTCATTGTACCCCTGGCCATGTTCGGTATCGCCTACGGGATCTTTGTGGCGGGTCCCATCAGTTACAGTGTGAAATGGGTTTTCCTCAAAGCGGTCCGGGGGGAGCGGATCGAGATCAGGGACATGTTCGCCGTCTTCCAGAAGAATTACTGGAACGCCGTGGTGGCCAACATCGTGGTGGGAGTGATCGTCGGACTGGGCATCGTGATGCTGATCGTACCCGGGATCATCTTTGCCTGCCGGCTTGCATTCGTGCCTTACCTGGTGATCGACCGGGACATGGATGTGATGGATGCCCTGCGGACCAGCTGGGATATGACCCGGGGATATGGGTGGCAGATCTTCTTTATGGGATTCCTGGCCATATTTATTGTCCTGGCTGGACTGATCGCATTGTTTGTGGGTGTGATCATCTCGGTCATGTGGATCTCAGCCTCCTTTGCAGCCATCTACCACGCGGTGGCGCTCAAGGACGGGATCCCTGAAATCCAGTACAGGGAGGAATAGACTTCACTCTCCGAATTGGAACTTATTGCGGTTGATCGCCTCCACGAGGCGATCGGCCGCATGTTTTACTTCGGGGTTCATTGATTCTCCAAACGCGGTGGTCCGGGGCTGGATGCCCAGCACCCAGACCGGCATTTTGAACAGTTCAGACACCTGTTTCAGGGAAATATGATGGGTATTCAGTGCATGGGTCCTGATCTGTTCAACGGGAAGAAGGCTCCAGGTTCCGGGTGGACGGTTAAAATCCATGCAGTCTATCAGCACCAGGAGATCCGGATTCAGATGGTTGATCTTTCCGATGTAATTCTCGATGCTCACCTCCACGGTAAGCACGATTGTATGATCCGACTCCCGGATCCTTTTGGAAATGTATACCCCCACACCGTCATCCTGCCGGAGTACATTGCCGATCCCTACGAAAAGGATCCGGCGCGGCGAAGGAACAGGATTATGAGTGGATCCGGTTTTCAATAGCTTATTCTGACCAGCACTTTCCTGAGGCAGTTGGGACAGATGATGTTGAACATGTCTTTCCGCTTCAGGCCGTCCTTCACCTCTGTTGTGGTATCCTCGCGGGTTGCCAGGCGGAGCTTTTCATTCAGGATGTTCAGGTTGAGGATGGAAGCATACCCCCTGGGTCCCAGTTTCCGGTGCATGAACTCCATATGTTCCCGCGTGGTGATCACCGCTCCGCAGCTTTCACAGATCAGCAATTCCTTCTCCTGGGTTTCCACGAGCGACTTCCTGTCAAAACTGGCCATGTCGAAGATCTCGTCCGACAGCTTGATCCCTTTCCCTGTGATGCAATGTTCCTGGCACTGGCCGCAGAAAATACACAGGCCGTAATCGCGCACAATGATCCGTTTCCGGTTCTCCCGGTCGTCCGTGAACGTGATCACCCCGGAGGGACACACATTGGCACAGGTCTCACAGCCCACACAGTTGGCATCATCCACCACGGGCTTACCCCTGTAATTCTTTGCGGGCCGGTGCGGTTCGGCTGGGAACCGGGTGGTGTAGGCCGGTGTTACCAGGGAATGAATGGCCTCCTTCAGCTCCCTCAGTTTAGGATACTTCATGGTCTTGATGCTTTTGTTCTTCGATGTCAGCCTGCTCTTTGTAATCATCTTTCACACTGCCCTCTCCCATTTTGATGCCGAAAAAATACGAACCCCTTACCAGGGCATGGGCCGCCACGGTGGCTGAAAAGAAGAGGAGCGGAATGGCGATGAGGGCCTTGACCCCCGTATCGTTGAAACCGAAGTAGAAGATCAGGCTCAGCAGAATGCTGCAGGTTCCCAGGGTGACGCATTTGGTTGCGGACTGCAACCGGTTGTACACGTCCGGCAGCCGGATCAGGCCGATGCAGCCGAACAGGTTGAACAGAAGCCCGATGATCAGAAAGACGAGGCTGATAATGGCTGTGCTACTCATTTAATTTCTTTTTGCTTAAGTATTTGGCTAATGTCAGTGTGCCGATAAAACTCAGGATGATCCAGGCAATCCCGATATCAATAATGAATGTCCTGCCGGTCATGATGGTCAGAATGGCGCAGATCCCGACCACCAGGATGCCGAAAATATCGATGCCCACCATCCTGTCGGGAATGGTGGGGCCCCTGACCACCCGGTACAGGCAAAAGAAACACAGGAGGATCTGGGCATACAGGATCACATGCAGGAACGTGTTCATTCGAATATCAGTTTTAGGTATTTTTCAAATCTGCCGGATACTTTCTTCCCATACACCTCGGGATCGGTGCTGCTCACATAGATCCAGTGGATGTAAATGAAGTCGTCGATGATATCCACCGTGATCGTGCCCGGGGTCATGGTAATGGAATTGGCCAGGAGGGTGCGTGCGATGTTGGTCTTCAGTTCGAGCCTGACCTTCACAATGCCTGGCTTGATGGGCATGGCGGGGTGCAGGACCCGGTAGGCCACATCGAAATTCGCCTTCACGCATTCCCAGATGAAGATGAACAGGTATACGATGAACCAGAAATAGCGGTGTGGATGAAAGACTTTCCGGTAGCCCTGCATGAAAAACCGTCCGAAGTAGGCGGAGACCAGCAGGGCGGATACCGCGCCAACGATCAGGTTGTTTGCGGACAGATCCAGGGTCAGCAGCAACCAGAACCCGAACAGGACGATAAAATGTGCAACGTATCTCATGTCATAAACCTGTTATAGATGGTGCATATTCCGATGCATTCATGATCACGCGGACCGCCGGGTCCAGGACAACCTCCCTGATCCCGGGAAAAATAAGCAGGCTGAGTCCCAGGCACAGCACAGCCAGGACGATCATGGAAAAACACATGGCGAAGGGAACTTCTTTGATCTTCTTTCTGTCACGTGCCCCCGGCCTGTTGAAGAAGGTATATTTCTGGAATTTCATAAAGTAGGCCAGGGTAATGATGCTGATCAGCACGGCCAGGGCGGCCAGCAGGTAGAATTTTCCCTGGATCGCAGCAATGATGATGATGAGCTTGCTGAAAAAACCGTTGAAGGGTGGGACCCCTGAAATAGCCAGGGAGGCGCCCATGGAGGTGGAGGCAGTGATCGGCATGGAACGGGAAAGGCCTCCCAGTGATTTCATGTTCCTGGTATGGGTTTCGTGCTCGATGGCTCCTGCATTCAGGAACAGCAGCCCTTTAAAAGCGGCGTGGTTGATCATGTGGAACAGTCCCCCGCTGATAGCCAGCGCCGCCACCCGCTGGTCCCCGTCCCTTGCAAGGATGATCATTCCCATCCCGATCCCCGTCACGATATAGCCCACCTGGCTGATGCTCGAGAAAGCCAGCATCCGCTTGATATCCCACTGGTACATGGCCAGGAAAGATCCCAGAACCATGGAGACGGCACCCAGCGCGGTGATCGTCACGGCCATTTCATCACTCAGGGTGAACATGTTAAAGAATAATCTGATGATGGCATAAATTCCGATGGTTTTGATCAGCACCCCCGACAGCATGGCCGAGATGGGTGAGGGGGCAGATGAATGAGCATCAGGTAACCATGCGTGGAACGGGATCAGGGCTGCCTTCAGTCCGAATCCGGTGATCAGGAACAGCTGCGTGAAGACAACGAAAGACCTGTCCTGTGAGGAACGAAGGATGTTCCCCGCATCGGCAATGTTCAGTGTCTTGGTCTTCCAGTAGAGCATGGTTACCCCGAACAGGATCAGCACCGACGCGATACCGCCCAGGACCTGGTACTTAAAAGAGGCTTCCAGTTCCTGTTTTTCAATGCCGAATGCCACCAGGGCATAGGAAGCGATCACGGCTATCTCCATGAAGACGAACAGGTTAAACAAATCTCCGCTCAGGACCACCCCGTTCATTCCTCCCATCATCAGGCAGAGGAGCGCAAAGAAATTATTCTGGGCTGTGAACCGCTTCAGATAGGAAATGGAATAGATACTCACCAGGAACCCCACAACACTGGTGATCGCCAGCATGAATATGCTCAGGCCGTCTGCCACCAGGTAGATGGCGATGGGGATTCCCCTGACCGGCTCCCATCCCCCGACCGTATATAGCAGGGGTTCGCCTGGACCGGCACAGATGAAGTACACGGTCAGCACGCTCAAACCCAGAAATGCAGCCGACGTCAGGACCTTCTGGAATCCCTCCAGGAACTTCCCGATGATGGGGATCAGGAACGCGGCCACCAGGGGGATAATGACAAAAAGCGGGATGAGTTGACTCATGTGGCTATCCTTTTAATTCATTGATTTTCCTTATGTCGAACGTGCCGTATTTCTTGTACAGCCTGATAGCAATGGCAAGCAGCATGGCATTTGATGCCAGACCGATCACAATGGCCGTCAGGACCATCGCCTGGGGCAGCGGATCCACAAAGGGACCGCTGACGATTGTTTTATCCAGGATGGGGGCTTCCCCGCCCTCCACATAACCCACCAGCACCAGCAGGAGAAAAACACTGAATTCCATGAATACAAGACCGATGACGATCTTGATGACGTTCCTGCGGGTGATCACCCCGTACAGGCCGATCAGGAACAACAAAAAACAAAGCAGATACAGTATCATTTTAAAACCTCTTCTTTATAGATGACAAGTGCAAGGAAAATTGTGAACAGGGCAGCACCCACCTCAATCCCCACAAAAATGTTGTAGAGCGGGATGACCCCTGCGCTGATCAGTTCACCCAGGGTTCCCCCGGGCAGGAAATTGTGGAAGAACACCCGGGTACCCACGAGCATGGCAACCGTGGCAAACAGGATAAACACCAGAATGGCCGAGTTCTCGATGATGGAGGAACCCGTTTCCCTTTTTTTCAGCCCCATCACGTCGCTGCCGAATGCGAGTACCAGCAGGATCATGGACCCGGCCAGTAGGGCGCCGCCGGCAAATCCTCCCCCGGGCGTGAGGTGACCGTGCGTGATGATGTACACCCCGTACATAAAGATCAGTCCGGATAGCAACTGGGCCACTTTTTTAACAATAACCGACATTCCTTTCATGACAGATGGTTTTTATTTTCTTCCCTGTATTCTCAGGACCGTCAGCACCCCCACCACGGCTGTGACCAGGATGGTCGCCTCACCGAGCGTGTCGTATCCCCTGTAATCGAAGACCACACCCGTGACCATGTTGGCACTGCCGGTTGTGGAAGCCGGATCCTCCAGGTAGGGTCCCGACATCCGCATGAGATGTTCCCCGAAGGGAGTAAGGTTCTCAATGGCAAAGTGATAGGTATAGAGCAGAACCAGGGCGATCAGCACCCCGATGAAGATATTTCCAACGTACCTGGAGTTGATGAACGACTGCCCGTCGTGGACGATGGATGCTTTTTCCTTCAGCTCGTGCCTCGTGCTGTCCAGCACCACGGAAACCATGATGACCAGGGTAATGGTCTCCACGAGGATCTGAACAATGGCCAGGTCAGGGGCCTTGAGCAGCAGAAAACAGATCACCAGTCCGTATCCCACGATCCCCATGGAGATCAGGGCAGACAGAAGATCCCTGGCGTGGAGCGAATAGATGGCCCCCAGGATCATGAAAATCAATATGATGGTAAGGATTGCTTCCATGGTCATATGCAGTTTATCATGTTTTAAACAAGATCAGGATCAGGATGACCAGTCCCGCGAAAAGCCAGATGGCATAGGCGGTGAGAATCCCGGTATGTGCCCGGCTGAGCCATTTGCCGGCAGAGAGCACCATCCCGCGGCCGATGTCATAGATGTCGAACCATTTCTTTTCAGCCTGGTGGTAGAGCACAGAGAAAAACCTGAATTCCCCGATGGTCTTATAAAACTCGGTTACCGGGTATCGCATCTCCTCACGGGAAGTTTCTCCGCCGATGAAACTGTCCTCGGTCCGGAACCGTTTGATATTTCCGATCAGGTACAAAATGATTCCCAGGAGGATGGAGACCGCGATCAGGATGGAAACCGCGCCGGATTGCCAGACCCCGGCATAATCAAAAGTGCCGTGCAGGGGCATGATGATGCGGGGAACCACCCATGAGGATGCGGATACCCCTAAAATAATGCATACCAGTGCCAGAATGGCGGGAGAGATCCACATAAGGGGATTAACCTCCCTGGCCTTGTCCAAGCTTCTCTGTTTCCGGCCGAGGAAGATCCCCGAGCAGTACTTGAGGAATGAGGCCAGGGTGAGCGCCGAACCCAGCACGGCCAGTCCCAGCCAGATCCACCAGAGCTGATTGGTCCACCCGGCCCCCTGCCCGAAATCAATGATTCCCTGGTATATCAGCCATTTCGAAGCAAATCCGTTGAAGGGGGGCACCCCGGAAATGGACAGGGCAAAAACCAGGGTGGCTGCAAAAGTGACAGGCATGGCGCGGGAAAGTCCTCCCAGATCGGACAGCTCCTCTTTTCCGGTGGCTTGCTCCACATTGCCGGCGGTCATGAACAACCCCCCTTTGTAGATGGCGTTGTTGACCATATGGAACAATCCCCCGGCAATCCCAAGGGGGGTGCCCAGCCCGAGCCCCAGGATCATGTATCCCACCTGTGAAACGGCGTGGTACCCGAGCAGCCGCTTGTAATTGTGCTGCACCAGTGCCATCATCACTCCCAGGATGATGGTCAGCACACCCACCAGCAACAGAAGGAAGACCAGTCCCTGATTTAGTTCGAACATGTCAATACAGATGCGGTAGAGAAAATATATGCCAAGCAGTTTGTCCAGCGAGGCGGGGAGATATGCGGTGGAGGAGGCGGGGGCTTTTTTCGCATAGTCGGGCAGCCAGGTATGCAGGGGAAAGGCTCCTGCCTTGGTGAAGCTCCCGACCAGCAGGGCGAGGAAGGCGGTAACCAGCAGGGGCGAACTGGTGGGGAGTGTCAGACCGGAGATCGACAGCGTACCGGAGATCTTCCAGATGATCCCGATCCCCAGGATCATGATGCCGTCGGAGGATCCGATCATGATCAGGGTTTTTTTCGCGGCATCGGAGCTTTCCTCGTCGTGACCCCTGATGAGCAGATACAGGGTCAAACCCAGGATCCCCCAGAAAAACAGGAACAGCAGCAGGTTGTCGGTCAGCGCAGTGCCTGCAGAAAATCCGGCTGTAAGCAGGAGATAGGGATAGTAATTCCGGATCTGGTGATCCTTTGTGATGTATCGCAGCGAATAGAGCGACACCAGTACGCTGAAAGCGCAGATGGAAAGGGTGATGAATTTGCTGAGGCTGTCAATGTTGAACGTTGCAAAAGAGCCTGCTCCCTTCATGAGCTGATGGCACAGGGAGCCCTCCGCGAACCAGGAGGAGAGCAGGTCGGGGGTGACGATCCCTGCAGGGAGCCTAAACAGCCTGATGGCGAAGAACAGGCTTGCGGCAGAGATGACCAGGGCAAAGATCCCCTTGATCCACCTGGCCCTTTCCGGGACCAGGAAAAGCAGGATCCCTGCAGCGACGGGTAGAACAATGATATAGAAAAGCTCGTTCATCACAGATGATTTATATTTTTTTTCTTAATTCCTCTGTTTTTGCCTGGGACAGCCGGATCAGATCTTCTCCCGAAAGGATCTTTTTTCCGTTGCTGATGTCGTAGGCCATGGCCATCCGTTCGGTGCAGCAATAGCAGGGGTCAACGGCTGCCAGGGAAATGGTGGCATCCGAGATGGTCTGTCCCACGCAGGCTTTCCTGAAAGTGGCGATGTTCACGTAGCTGGGCGCCCGGATTTTGTGCCGCACCGGGGTGCTCCCGCCGTCGGTGAACACACAATGGAACACCTCTCCCCGGGGTGCTTCGGCCCGGCCGGTGGCCATGCCCCCGGGCACGTTTTTGATCCGGATCTCGGTATCCCCTTCGGGCTCTTTTTTCAGACCCTCCAGGCACTGCATGATGATGGAAATGGATTCGTACATTTCAAGCAGCCGCACCTCGGCCTTGGCGTACACATCTCCTCCGGTGGAGGTGATCACTTTCCAGTCCACCATGCCATAGGCCGCGTAGGGATCGTCCCTGCGCACATCGTGGGGCAGTCCGGAAGCCCGGCTGACCGGACCCACGGCTGCATAATCGATGCAGTCCTGGCGGGTAAGCACCCCTACCCCCTTTGTGCGGGCATGGATCACCGGGTCGTCGGTCACCGCTCCGGTGAGCAGATCGAGCTTGGGCCTGAATTCATCCATCTTCTGCTGTACCTCGGGGATCATCTGCATGGGGATGTCGCGGCGAACGCCCCCGATCTTGAACATGGCATAGCTGTTCCGGTTGCCAGTGATCATTTCGAACAGGTCCAGGACGGGCTCCCTGTACTTCCAGGCCCACATGAATACCGTGTTGTATCCCAGGAAGTGCCCGGCCAGACCCAGCCACAGCAGATGGCTGTGGATCCTTTCCAGCTCTCCGATGATGCTGCGGATGTACTTGGCCCGGTTGGGGATATCCACCCCGCAGATCTCCTCCATGGCATTGGCAAAGGCAAAAGGATGGGAAGTGGAGCAGATCCCGCAGATCCGCTCCACCAGGAAGAATACCTGGTCGAATGTCTTCGATTCGCTCAGCTTTTCAATCCCCCGGTGGTTGTACCCTGTTTCCCACTTGATGTCCTTTACGATCTCCCCCTCGCAGTAGAGCTTGAAAAGTTCAGGTTCCTCCTGCAGCGGATGATATGGACCGACCGGTATGATGGTTTGCTTTGCCATGGTCATTTATTGGTTGAATTCTTTTCTGTAGGGATATACACCCTCTGCCCAGTTCCCTTCCGAGATGAGCTTCTCCAGGTTGGGGTGGTTCAGGAATTTGATGCCGAGGATCTCGTGCATCTCCCGCTCGATCCAGTTGGCAGCCTCGAACATTCCCGTCAGCGATTCGATCTCGGGTTTGTCCGCGGGCAGTACCACATGGAGATTGAGAACCAGTCCCGAGAAATCGTCAGAGAAATGGTAGAAGACCTCCATTCCTTTCCGGGTATGCAGCGCCGTGGCGATCACGAACCGGTAGTTCATCTCACGGAAAAAATAATCCGCCACGGGGATCAGCGATGCGGGCCTGATGGTGAGGGTGATCCTCTTCTCGCTCCTGACGGTCACCTCCAGGATGTCGACACCGAATTTCTCCCGGGCGTTCTGTATGGTTGTACGCGGATCAGTCATGCCAATTAATTTTTATTCAACAGTTTCACAATCCCGGCAATGATGGCCTCCGGCTTGGGCGGGCATCCCGGGATGTAAGCATCCACGGGGATGATCTGATCCACCGGACCGGCGAAGGTGTTCCCCTGGGCGAAGATTCCCCCGGTACAGCCACAGGCTCCGATCGCCACCACCAGGATCGGCCTGGGGGCCTGGTGGTAAAGCTCCTGCAGGCGTACCTTGTCCTTCTGGTTGATGGAGCCGTTCACGAGCAAAACATCTGCATGCCTGATGCTGCCCACCAGCACCATCCCGAAACGCTCCAGATCGTACCGGGGAGTCAAACAATCCAGGATCTCGATGTCGCAGTTATTGCAGGATGCGCCCCCGAAGTGAAAGAGCCAGAGTGACTTTTTGAATATAAAATCTTTGAATGCCAATGTGCAGAATTTTTATAGTCCGAAGATGATGAGTACAATGGATACCACGGCCAGGAGGTTCATCCATAAAAAGAAGAATTTCATGGCCTGGTCTATCTTGAGCCTGGGGTTGGTGTTCCTGATCAGTGTGAGCAACAGCACCACCCCGACGATTTTCAGCACCGACCAGAGGATCTGTATCCCTTCCCATTGCAGTCCTTTCATGAGCAGGGCAATGACCAGGGCAGGGAGGGTGAAGAGCATGATGTACTTGGTAAGCTTGATGAGGGCATAGGGGGCGCCGGAATACTCGATGAATGGTCCGTGGTTGATCTCGGTTTCCGCCTCTGCCATATCAAAAGGAACGAGTCCCAGTTTTGCCTGGATGGTGAACAGGGCCACCACAAACAGGATCACCCCGGAAATGCTCCCGATGAAAGCTCCCTGTGTTTCCTGCTTTTCCAGGATCTCATACAGGCTGATGGAAAAATCCGACCTGAAGATCACCGCCATGATCACCAGCAGGAACGTAAGTTCATAGCCGAGTATGAGCTTCATTTCACGGGACGCGCCCACGGCGGCCAGCGGATTTCCGGATGCCAGCGCGCCGATCATGTAAGACAGGGAAGGGATGGCCAGCAGGTAAAAGATGACGATGATGTCCCCCTGGAAACCGGTCCGGATCCCCAGCAGGGGCAGAAAAATGAACACACAGGCTGTAAGCGCACCGCACAACCCGAAAACAGGCGCAAGCAGGAAGGTGATTCTTGATCCCCTGGCGGGAAGGATGGTCTCCTTGACCAGCAGCAGTTTCAGAAAATCATAGAAAGGCTGAAGTACCGGGGGACCTTTTCTGAATTGGACCATGGCGGTCACCTTCCTGTCGAACCAGGAAAGGAATCCCCCCACCACACCTGCGAACAGGAGGCCCGGATACACCAGAAAATAGAATAATTCTTTCAGCATCTGTCAGTATCTTTTATTGATTCCAAACAATCTCCTTCACGCACACCCTGTCGTTCAGCCTGTAAATGTGCTCACCGGGATCTTCCTCTCCTTCATAAAGGGTAACCGTTTCTTCGGGGCATGCCCTGATGAAAGCCTCCAGATCCTTTTCATCATCCAGGTCGAAGATCCTGTCCCTGGGTTTTATTTCGAACAGGTCATCCATCAATGTGCCGAAGGGACAGATCATGATGCATGATTTGCACCGTACACACAGGTTGACATTCCTGATCACCCTTCCGGTCTCTTCCTTTTCGAGTGCGTCGGCCGGACAAACCGAAATGCAGGGTGCGTCTTCGCACCGGCGGCAGGTGAATTCGAACGTTGCTTCTTCGCGGATGGTCCGGAGCCCGTTCAAAGCCGGTCCCGACGTGAAAATGGCATCCACAGGCAGGTCTTCGTAATCACGCAATTTGATCATATCGATCAGTACCTTTTTTTTCATGGCGCACACCGGTTAATTTTATTTCCAGATATCGGGCTGGTCCCTGATCTCATCGTATGAGAATACCGGGCCGTCCTTGCACACGAAATATTTGCCCATCATGCAGTGCCCGCATTTTCCCAGGCCGCATGACATATTTTTTTCCATGGACAGGTATATGTCCGAATCCGGGAACCCCATTTCCTGCATCTTCAAAGTGCCGAATTTCATCATGATGGGAGGCCCCACGATCACGGCAACGGCATTGGGCACATCCACCTTCAGATCGTCCAGCAGGAGGGTGACCACGCCGACTGCTTCTTCCCAGGTTTCATCGGGTTTGTCCACGCTACGGAACACCTCGAATTTGTCGATCCCCCTAAGTTCCTGGATAAATGGTTTGTATATACACTCTTCCGGGGTTTTGGAACCGTAGCAGAGGGTTACTTTTCTGAACTTCTCCTTCTCTGCCATCAGGTTGTACAGGAGCGAACGAATGGGTGCGAATCCGCAGCCGCCGCCCAGGATCACGATCTCTTTCCCGTACATTTTATGCAGTGGATAGCCCCTCCCGAATGGGCCCCGGATACCGATCACATCCCCTTTTTTCAGCTGATGGATCCGGTCGGTCACATAACCGGCCCGCATGACCGTGACTTCCAGCCTCGTGGTTTCAAGGGGTGAAGAGGAGGGCGTGAACGGGGCTTCCCCCACCCCCGGAATGGTGACCTCGATAAATTCACCGGTCCTGAATTTGAACTCCTGTTCGGGGATCATTCCGATGGTCATGATGGTGGGCGACTCCCGGATCACATGGTCCACCGTGGCCCGGATGGGTTTATAAATGTTCTGATGTACCGGCCTGGTGATGGTTTCAAACTCCTGCATCTCTATGGTGGATTATGAGGATAATTCTACAAACAGCTGGTTCTTGTTGATCTTCCCGATACAGGCTTCGATGCATCTCCCGCAGCCCGTACAGGCAATGGATCCGAAGCCGGATGGTTTCCAGACGTACTTGCACAGGTACCTGTTCCGGAAACGAACATGCCTTTCCGCCAGGGGGTCCTCACCGGCGGCGACCCTTTCGAAGGCAGGATACTGACAGGCATCCAGGTTCCGGATCTTCTCAAATCCCGGCCTGTCAATGAGTAAAAAGCAGGTACAGGTGGGACAGATGGCGGCACATGCTCCGCAGGATACGCAGGTGGTTGCATATTTTTTCCAGATGGATTCTTCCGACTGGCGGATCAGGGCCCCCGTTTTTTCATAGTCGGGGAGCGCGGCATTCTTTTCCTGCAATTGCCGTGTCGTTTCCCCGCGGAGCGCCTCCACTTTGCGGAGTTCCGCTTCGCCTGCAGGTGAAAAATAACCGGTATCCCGGTGGCGTTGGATGAATTGCTCACCCTTTTTCGACCCGGTATACAGGAGATATATGTCCCCCAGGCGGACCAGGCCCAGGTCCGCATGCACCTCCGGGAACGGCCGGATCCCGTAGCTGGTGCAGTGGCAGTGCTCCTGGATCGAGTGGCAGTCGGTCCCGATCAGCAGCGTACGCTCCCTTCGGGCCCGGTAGTACGGGTCCACCAGGGGCTCCTGCAGGTAGATCTCATCCAGAAGCCCCAGCCCGGCCAGGTCACATGCGGGAATCCCCAGGATGATCCTCGGCCTTTCTTTCCCAATGTCCCGGGTCACATTCTCCTTCACCGGGAGGAAGAATGTTTTTAGCGGCGATGCAGGTTTCGGATGGTTGTAAACGATGCGGGAAAGGTCCTGCTCATTTTCGACAAGCTGGTATTCCAGGACGTCATCTGAAGCAAGGGGAGCGAACAATTCATTTTCGGTGAGCAGTTCTTTCAGGATCCTATCCCAGTTCTGGTCAGAAATGAGAAAGCTGTCTGGCATGATAATGTTAAAATTTTCACATTAAATGCAGGAAATAAAAATAGGATACATCTATACTCAAGTCAAGTATTTGTTGGTTTAACTTAGAAAAATATAAATTTTTTTGAATATTTTTATCTTCTGACGAGCGAAGCAACGTTGCGATAATGTAGGAAAACAGAACAATAAATGATCGTTAAGAACAGCATCAAGCGGTTGCTTCAGTACCAGATGTGCCTGGTAAGGCTCAGGGAGCTGGGATTCGAAAAGGTATACTCCTACGTGCTCGGCAGGGAGGCAGGGGTTACCGCCGAACAGGTGCGCAAGGACTTCTCAGAGTTTGAGATCAGGGGCAAACGAAAAGGAGGGTATTCCGTCGATGAAACCCTGGACAAACTGCATGAAATTTTCCGAAAGAACGTGATGCAGGAAGTGATCCTGGTGGGAATGGGGAATATCGGAACGGCACTTTCCCGGTATGAATGCGGATTTACGGAAAAACGAAAATACATAGTGGCCGCATTCGACATAGACCCGTCCAAATCTAAGAGGAATGCGGACATTCCGGTGCTGCCCGTGGAGGAAATGGAGGATTATATCCGGGAGAGGGGAATCACTGTGGCCATTATAGCCGTGCCGGCCATATCCGCACAGGATGTGTGCAACCGGCTGATCGATTGCGGCATCAGGGGCATCATGAATTTTGCACCGATCATCCTGAAGGCCCCTCCCCACATCGTGATCGATAACATCAACCTGTGCAACGCGCTGGAAGGGGTGATCTATTGCTCCTGGTGCGAGAAGGACAGTTGTGGCTGCGAATGAATGACGCGGAGAAATACATGTCAGGATCCAATGCCGGCACGGTGGCGGTTTCGCCAGAAGAATCCGGTGAAGTGAAGGCAGTCGGGATAAGGGTCCGGGGACGTGTGCAGGGAGTCGGGTTCCGGCCTTTCATCTGCCGCCTGGCCGTGGAACATGGCATCACCGGCTGGGTGGAGAATGACAACCTGGGGGTGCTCGTCCATGCCGTCGGAAACGGGAAACAGATTGAAGCATTTGTAAGGGCGATCGGCGAACGGAAGCCGGTGGCCGCCTCCATCGAATCCCTGGATGTGTACCGGGTGGACCGCGACGAAACCCGGGCGGATCAGGACAAAGCCCGGGCGGATCGGGAAAAACACCCCACGTTCACCATCCGGGAGAGCCGCATCCTTTCCGATGCAATGACCGAGGTGGGACCCGATATTGCAGTCTGCCGGGAATGTCTTTCGGATATGAAACAGCAGCAGCACCGCCTGGATTATCCGTTGATCAACTGCACCCATTGCGGACCGAGGTTTTCAATTGTGCGTTCCATCCCCTATGACAGGGAGCGCACCACCATGTCAGCCTTTGAGATGTGCGATACCTGCCGGAAGGAATATGAAGATATCCGGGACAGGCGGTTCCATGCACAGCCGGTTGCCTGCAACGCATGCGGCCCGCAGTACCGTTTCCATATGGCCGGCCGGGAGCCGGAGCGTGTATCCGGAACCTCTTTTCTTCTTGCCGCCCGGCTGATTGACCGTGGGAAGATCCTGGCGATGAAAGGCATCGGCGGGTATTTTCTGGCATGTGATGCAATGAATGAAGGGGCGGTTCTGCGGCTGAGGCAGAGAAAACAGCGGGATGCCAAACCCTTTGCGGTGATGTTCAGGGATGAACATGTCCTGCAGCAATTTGCATCCTGCTCCCGGGAAGAGCTGGATGCGGTCCGGAGCTGGAGACGGCCCATTGTGCTACTCCCGCTCACAGGAAAAATTCCTGAGGCTGTGAACGGGGGACTGGCCACGGTGGGTGCCATGCTCCCATACATGCCGGTGCATTACCTGCTTTTTGAACGGCTCCGTACCCCGGTACTGGTCATGACCAGCGGCAATCTTTCAGAGGAGCCGGTGATCAAAGGCGACCGGGAGGCAGCAGAAAAGCTGGGCCGGGTGGCGGATGCCTTCCTGTATCATGACAGGGAGATCAGCAACCGGATCGATGACTCGGTCGTGGCTGTGGTCAACCGGAAAGAGAGGCTGTACAGGAGGTCCAGGGGATATGTACCCCAGCCCGTGTACGTGGACCGGGATGTGGAGGGGATCTTTGCAACCGGTGCGGACCTGAAGGGCTGTTTCTGTATCGGGAAAGGGAACCAGGCAGTCATGAGCCAGCATATCGGCGATCTGGAGAATCTGGAGACGGAAAAATTCTACAGGGAGGCGCTGGGGATGTTCAGAAAGCTCTACCGGTTTCAGCCTGGACTGGTGGTATGTGACCTGCATCCTGATTATTACTCCACCGCCATGGCGGCTGAAACAGGTGTTCCCGTGATCAGGGCCCAGCACCACCATGCGCACATTGTTTCGTGCATGGCGGAGCATGGACTGAACGGGGAGGTGATCGGGATCAGCATGGACGGTACCGGCTACGGTCCCGACCACCAGGTATGGGGAGGGGAATTCCTGATCTGCAGCAGTGACAGTTTCAAGCGTTACGGTCATTTCGACTATGTACCGCTGCCGGGA
Organism: Bacteroidales bacterium; assembly: GCA_040768485.1. Lineage (GTDB taxonomy): Bacteria > Bacteroidota > Bacteroidia > Bacteroidales. The sequence continues at coordinate 37,365 of JAXGMU010000018.1, read as the reverse complement.
ATGGATAAAGCCGTAAAGGAACCCTGGAGGATGGGACTGGTTTACCTGAACCGGGCATTCGGGGAAAAACTCTTTGACCTGGGAATCCCTTTCACGCAACAGCTGGAAAAGAGGGAAGCTGAGGCAGTGCTGTACGCGGCTGACCGGCATATCAATACCTGCATGACCTCCAGTGCCGGCAGGCTCTTTGACGCGGTGGCCGCCCTGCTGGGTATCTGCAGGGTGAACCGCTTCGAGGCCGAGGCTCCCATGCGGCTGGAAGCACTGATGGATCCCCATTCAGGAGGAGGTTACGATATCCAACAATCCGATCCGCTGAATTTTAACGGGGTGATCGGGCAGGTTGTGGAGGATCTCAGGCGGGGGACTCCGCCCCCGGTGATTTCGGCCCGTTTCCATCATACCGTGGTCTCGGTTTTCCAGATCATGGCCCGTAAAATGAGGGATGAGACGGGACTGAACCGCGTGGTGCTTTCAGGAGGGACATTCCAGAACAGGTTCCTGCTCGGGCGGACAGAGAATTTGTTGAGGGATGAGGATTTCGAGGTTTTCACCCATGAGCAGGTTCCCGCCAGTGACGGGGGTATTGCGCTGGGACAATTAATGATAGGTGCCGCTAAAAAAGATCAGTTATGTGTGTAAGCATTCCGGCGAAAGTCATCGCGCTGCACGGCGAGACGGCGGAGGTGTCCGTATCAGGTAATACATTCAGGGCAGGGATCCAGTTACTGGATGATGTCAGGGAAGGAGATTACGTTCTCCTGCATGCCGGATTTGCCATACAGAAAATTGATCCCGTTGAGGCGGAGGAAACACTGAAAATATTCCGCGAAATGGATCAGGACGGGGAACGATGAAATACGTCAGCGAATACAGGAACAGGCAGGTGATCGACCGCCTGGCGGACCGGATTGCATTCTTCCGCGATACAGAAGCTGTATTCATGGAGGTATGCGGCACCCACACCATGTCCATCCGTAGGTTCGATATCCCTTCCCTTTTGCCCGCCGGTATCCGGCTGGTGTCCGGTCCCGGATGTCCCGTTTGCGTTACCCCGGTGGGGTACATGGATCATGCCATTGCCCTGGCCCGAGAGAGGCAGCATATCATCGCCACATTCAGCGACCTGGTGCGGGTTCCCGGGTCCACCTCCACGCTGGAAAAAACCAGGGCGGAAGGTGCGGATGTGCGCACGGTGTACTCCGTAACGGAAGCCCTTGAACTGGCGCGCGCTCATCCCGGGCGAAAGGTAATTTTTCTTGCCATCGGATTCGAGACCACCGCACCCGCGACAGCTGCCGGTATCCTGCAGGCGCAGAAGGAGCAACTGACGAATTTCTATATTCTCTCCGCCCATAAGGTAATGCCACCCGCCCTGGAAATGCTGGCTTCGGAAGGCGTCAAAATTGACGGATACCTTTGCCCGGGCCACGTGAGTGTCATTACAGGCGAGGAGATCTACCGTTTCATTCCGCTGAAGTACGGAGTGGGCTGTGTGATTGCGGGATTCGAGCCGGCGGATATCCTGCTGGCCATCCTGATGCTATTGAAGCAGGTCAGTGACGGAAAGCCGCGGGTGGAAAATGCCTACAGAAGAGCGGTCAGAAAAGAGGGAAACCCGAAGGCACTGGAAATGATGGAAAAAGTGTTCCGGCCTGAGGATACCGAATGGCGCGGGCTGGGCACGGTGAAAAAAAGCGGGCTGGTCCTGCGGGATGAATTTGCCTACATGGATGCAGCAGGACAGATCCTTGTGAAGGTGGAACCCCCGGTGGAACCCGAAGGGTGCATCTGCGGAAAGATCCTGAGGGGAGTCGCAGCACCCTCCGATTGTACGCTTTTCGGAAAAACATGCCATCCGGGAACTCCGGTCGGGGCTTGAATGGTATCCCCGGAGGGCACCTGTCAAAACGCATTTAAATTTCAAAGTGATGGATGAACTGATCATGATGGCGCATGGAAGCGGCGGAAAAAAGATGCATGAGCTGATCCGGAACCTGTTCGTGAAATATTTCCGGAATCCTTTCCTGGAAAAAGGGGGAGATGCAGCGGTCGTTCCACAGGAACAGGGACATATTGCATTCACCACCGATTCCTACGTGGTGGACCCCCTGTTCTTCCCCGGGGGGGATATCGGGAAACTGGCAATCAGCGGCACCATCAATGACCTGGCGGTTTCCGGTGCCGTCCCACGTTACATCAGCGCGGGTTTCATTATAGAGGAGGGGTTTCCGGTGAAGGACCTGGAATCCATCGTGCGGTCGATGGCCGGGACTGCAAAACAGGCCGGCGTGCAGATCGTGGCCGGGGATACCAAGGTAGTGAACAAAGGCAAATGCGATAAATTGTTTATCAATACCTCGGGTGTGGGGATCATCTCTGAAAAACATGCCCATATTGCCTCCGCTGATCATGTAAAAGCGGGTGACCAGGTAATCATCAGCGGGTATATGGGCGACCATGGCATGGCGGTATTAAGCCAGCGGGAGGGATTCCCGATGAAAACAGGTTTAAAAAGCGATTGCACACCTCTGAATGAACTGATCGGAACGGTGCTGGAACGGTTTGACCATGTTCATTTCATGCGTGACCCCACCAGGGGAGGGGTGGCAACGGTGCTTTGCGAGCTGGCGCAAGGCAGGCAATTTGGCGTGCTCATCAGGGAACCGGCCATTCCTGTCAGGGAAGAGGTCATGGGATTGAGTGAAATGTTCGGCTTCGATCCGCTGTATGTACCCTGTGAAGGAAGGGTCCTGATCGTCGCAGACCAGTCGGTAAGCCAGGGAATTCTTCATACATTGCACAGTCATCCGGATGGAGAAAATGCCGCCGTCATCGGTGAAATTACCACCGGGAACATGGGGAAGGTGGTGCTGGAAACCATCGCGGGAGGCAGGCGGATCATCCATATGCTCACCGGGGAACAACTCCCCAGAATATGCTGATTCAGATGCACGAATTTGCGATTGCGAAAAATATTGTTACCATTGCCGAGGAATATGCCCGCGGTGAAGGGAAAAGCCGGATCACCGGGGTGAACCTGGAGATCGGAGCGTTCGCCGGTGTAATGCTTGAAACCCTCCACTATGCAATGGATTCCTGTGCAATAGACACCATGCTGGAGGGTGCTGAAATCCATATCGATTCCATCGAGGGAACGGGACAGTGCAGGGATTGCGGACAGATTTTTTCCCTCGAGGGACCCGTTTCGCCCTGTCCCGCATGCGGATCCTTCCGGTTCGACATCAGAACGGGAAGGGAACTGCGGATCAGGTCATTGATCGTTGAACCATAAAACAACAAAGACCATGTGTGATACCTGCGGATGCGGACAACCGGGCGAAAAGGCAACCATTCGTCTTCCGGGCGAAAAGGCGGTCAACGTCCATGACCACCCCCACTCCCATGACCATACACATCCACACAGCCACCCGCATTCCCATAGCCATGAACACGGCTCTGCCGAGCTGCCGGTGGGGGAAGACATCCTGGGAAAGAATAATTTAATGGCGGAGAGGAACCGGGGTTATTTCGAGGCAAAGGCGATCACCGCCTTCAACCTGGTGAGCTCGCCCGGTTCGGGAAAGACAACCCTGCTGGAACAGACCATCGCGCGGCTTAAGGACCGGAAACCTTTCTGTATCATAGAAGGGGACCAGCAATCGATGCTGGATGCCGAGCGAATTGACAGAACGGGAGTCCCGGTGGTTCAGGTAAACACGGGCAGTGCCTGCCACCTGGATGCGCTGATGATCCGTGAGGCGATGAAAAAACTCGATATTCAGGAGGGGGCATTCCTGATGATCGAGAATGTGGGAAACCTGATCTGTCCCTCGCTGTTTGACCTGGGGGAGCATTACCGGGTGGTTATCGTGAGCGTGACCGAGGGGGATGACAAACCCCTGAAATATCCCGACATGTTCAGGACATCGCACGTCTGCATCATCAACAAGGTTGACATGATGCCACACCTGGACTCCGACCCGGAACGGATCAGGGAGTCTGCCCTGCGGGTGAATCCCGATCTGAAATTCTTCATGCTTTCGGCCCGTACCGGAGAAGGAATGGAAGGATGGATCGAATGGCTGTCGGGACTTTGATCTCTTTCCGATTCATTTTTTGAATTCCATCAGTTCAACGGGCGCACCCTCATATTCGATCATGGCTGTTCTGATCCCTTCGGAAGGTTCACCCGGTTCCCCGATGACCGTGAATTCACGTTTCGTTAGTTCCTCCTCCAGATCCTCCACCACAAAAGCCAGGTGGGGGACCTCACGGATCAGCGGATGCACCGGGGAATCCTTTTCAAAACGCATCCACTCGATCCCGAATGGGCTGCTGTCAAAACCCGATACAAAAAATTTATAGCGGGACAGGTATCTTTCGCCGGGCATTACGCGATCGGTGGGAACGCCCAGAAGATGAAATTTCCATCCCCATTCCCTGGTAGCGGTGGGCAGGCCGGTATCCGATCTTATGTTCATGCGGATTCAAATAAGAAACGCGGTGAACCATTAGCAGGCCAACCGCGCGGACTCACCGTGGGATGTACTGGAATCGAACCAGTGACCTCATGCCTGTCAAGCATGCGCTCTGAACCAACTGAGCTAACACCCCGGTCTCCCTTCGGGCAGACAAAGGTAATCATTCGAAGGATATTGCACAAAAGATTTGAAGGTCCTGTTCCCCTCTTTCGGCTTTCAAGGACAGTGAAGCCAATGAAAGCACCGGGATAACAGGACCTTCCGAATGTTCCGGGATCCTTATTTATGGAAGGGGTGTCCCGGCGTGGTAAACCAGCCCTGAAAGTGCCACGGTATATTCTCCCGGCCTTTCCGAATAAGATACCCTGTATTTTGTGGCGTACCATCCATCCCGCTGGTATGCCGATGGTTGCCTGAGGATTATTTCTTCATTTGGCCGGGTCAGAAGATAATCCCTGGTGACCATGGGTTCCCAGAAAATGAATTCCCCGTCGTAGGAACCCCAGATAAATGTCCTGGTAAAGATTCCCCCGTTGAATTCAGGGGCAAGCAGATCGATCCAGTGTGCTCCCATCTGCGGGATTCCGCCCGGGGTTTTCAGATAGGCCGGGGGCACGAACAGGGGAGCCGGCTCGATGTCAAACGCCGGGTCACCCGGACCGATCGCCATGCGGTCCTCTTTGGAAATGATATAGAAATGGATGTCGAAATGGGGCAGGTCATAGGTTCCGGGAGGTTCATGACCCGCGGGATTCCAGTCCACGGTGGCATGGGTGTAGAAGTCACTGTCGGCCTGATGCGGCAGATCCAGTTCAAATTCTGCCATGTGCCCGGGAAGATTTAAAAGTGCTTTTTCCGAAAGCGTGACACCTACCTCAAGCGGGGTCCCGTCTTTTTCCTGCATGATCCATGCCCTGGCCACCCCGTTCCCAACCGGTTGGGCCGGCCCGTAAAACGTTTGAGAGGTTTTGCTCTTCAGCGCAGCAGCATCCGCTTCAGTAAGATCGGTCAGGATTTCTTCCACGACCGCTTCGGGATCACATGCCTGCAGAGCGATGATCGCGGCTCCCATCCCCAGAAGCCGTGCAAATCTAAGCTTTTGTTCCATTGTATGATTACATTTAAGTTTAACCAGAACAAAATAAGATATAAGGATCCCGTAATCCTATTAATTTAAGATTTTTATGATTTGGGATAAATACAGAGGGATTTAAGGACTATTTGAATGGAAGCCTGCCGGATATCTAGAAGGCCATGGCACTCTCCCGGTCATCGCTGCCCGTCCACTTTTTAACGAGATTCCGGTCCACCATGAACGAAACAGCGATGTACCAGATGCGGCTGCGGTCAAACCGGCTGTAATCAACCGCTTCCCCGAAATCGGTCCCCCTGAAATCCGGATTCAGAAAATCATCCAGGTAGTATTTGAATTTCAGGTTGAATCCCGCGGGAAACTGGATCCCTGCAAAGAACGAGGGGATCCAGGAATTGACCCGGTCGCTTGTCCACTCCCTGAGCTTGTGTTTTTCCCCGTCGATGAACAGCTTCTGTTTGTAATGGAACATCCATTCGTATTCATAGCCCCCGTAAAGGAAGAAATGGTCTTTAAAGGATCCCAGCTTCAGCGCAATCGGGAATCCCAGCGAATAGCTCCGCCGTTTGATCTTGACGTTCTTGTCGTAATCCGGATGGTTCCTGTCAATGTTCAAAAATCCGATATGCTGGTACAGATCCTCGGCGATCAGTCCGATGTTCCTGAGGCCGAAACCGGTATAAAATCCGATGTTGCTGGTCAGATCCAGGTTCACATGATGCTGGGAATGGAAGAACATGGTGAACCGTACGTTGGTGTTGACGCTATGCAGGTCGTACCTCATATCGGCACCTGAAAAAATGGTCTCGGCACCGCTGGTATGATAGACCCTTTTTTCCTGGGCTTCAAGTGAGATGGCGATGAGAAATAATGCCGCGGGTAACAGAAATTTCATTTTCATCTTTTATTCGTGTTTTGTTGGTCTGTTCATGTGACATGAACGGTCAGGTATTTGTTTTCAGCTTGGCCGGGTTTACCTCATCAATTTGCTCAAGATTTTCCTGCAGGATCCCTTCAAACCGCTCCATGAGCAGGATCACCAGCGGATGAGCAGCGGTGAAAACAAAACCATCCAGTTGTCTTACCGGAAGCACTTTGGGCGAGGTGCCCGACAAGAAGCAGGCGGTCATTCCGGGAAGTTCATCCAGGGACACCATCCGTTCCACCACACGGATCCCGTCCTCCTTACAGATCCGCAGCAAATATTTTCTGGTGATGCCCGGCAGAACCCCGGTCGCGGGCGCGGTCACCAGATGGTTGTCCCGGTCAATGAAAAAGATATTTGACCGGCTCCCTTCCGTGACCTGCCTTTTCCGGTTCAGCAAAACCGCTTCATAGATATTGTGTTCCCGGATAAAACGACCCACCGCCATCCTGAACGCATCATCCCACTTTTTAATGCCGGGATTGGGACGCACATGGGGGTAGGTAAGCAGTCTCACCCCTTCGGCATACATGGTCGGATCGGGATAGGAGAAGGAAATGAAATAACACAGGACCTGGGGCTTCTCCCCGTGCATGGCCCGGACACAGATCCGGATGTTCCCTTCTGAAAAATCATTGTACCGGAGCAGCAGCTTCAGGTAATGCCGAAGGGTTTGGTCGCCCGGGTATTCCGTTCCCGAACCTGAAAGTGATCGGCTCAGCCGGTCCAGGTGATCCTGGAGAAAAAGCAGTTTGCCTCCGATCAGACGGACCACTTCATAATAGGTATCGGCGGACATGCCGGGATGAAATTCCGCCGAGTCCGCCGTTTCTCCGTTAATGATGATTATCTTTCCCAGTACCTTCAGTATGCTCATTCAACCCTGATGGATGCAGCCGGATTCATTCTCGAGGCTTTCATCGCCTGCCAGGTTACTGTGATCACGGCCACGGTTAACGACAGCAGCAAAGATACAACAAAGGTCCAGAAAGGAAATTCGATCCTGTATGTGAAATTCTGAAGCCAGTCCCTGAGCACAAAGTAAGCAACCGGCCAGGCAACCAGGTTGGCAATGACCACCCACTTGGAGAATTGGTACAGGAACAGGGTCAGGATCTGGTTCTGGGAAGCACCCATCACTCTTCTGATTCCCGTCTCCCGGGTCCTTTTCACTGTCATGAATGCTGACAGTCCCAGCAATCCGAGCGATGCGATGAAGATGATCAGTACCGTGAAGGAGATCACCAGTGCGAAGATGATCTTTTCTTCTTTGTACTGGGCATCCAGTTCATCGGCCAGGTAACTGTACTGGATCGGGTATGCGGGATTGAATTTGTTCCGCTGTTCCTCGACCCAGTTAAGTACCTCCTGCATGTGACCTTCCTGCGCGCGTACCGAAAGGGTGCGCATGAACTGCACGTTGTCCCTGCAAATGAGCACGAGCGATTGCACGGGATTGTGCAGCGATCCGTAGTTAAAATCCTTCACCACCCCGATGATCTCCCCGACAGGAATGTTCGCGCCCAGGATGTTCACCCCCACGATGAACTGCTTGCCGAGGGCACTGTCACCCCACTGCATTTCCCTTGCCAGCGCCTCATTCACCACCACGGAGTTGGTCATGTCTGATCCGAATTTGCGGTCGTAGAACCTTCCCTTCACCAGCGTCAGCCCCATGACTTCCGCGTATTCGTGATTAACTACACAGCTGTTGAATGCCTTTTCCTGCAACTGTCCCTGATGGTCTTCTGCGGTCATCACCTGCTTCCCGTAAAATCTTCCCGGAGCAGTGGTGGACAGCGCCGTTCCTTCCACGGCCGGATGTCTTTCGATCTCCTCCATAAAGGCCTTCACGTTGTTGATGACAGCCGTGTCGTTCAGAGAGAGCATCAGGATCCGGTCCCTGTCAAATCCCAGGTCCTTGTGCTGGATGAACCTCAGTTGGAGGGCCACGATGATCGAACCGATGATCATGACCGATGAGATCAGGAACTGGGCGATCACCAGCCCTTTGCGAAGCCACCCCCGTTCATTTACATTGAAACCGTTTCCCTTGAGGATCCTGACCGGATTGAATGAAGCCAGGTATGCCGAAGGATAGATCCCCGACAACAGTCCCGTCAGGATGGAGATCCCAAGGATAAAGAGAAGGATGGCAGGTTTGAGGATGATGTGCCAGTCAAATTGCTTTGAAGCCAGGTCGTTGAACAGGGGCAGGACCAGCAGTGTCAGGAAGGCGGAGAGGATACCGGCGAAAAGTGCCGTGATCACTGATTCGCCCAGAAACTGCCTGCGCAGGACCTTTTTGTCCGCGCCGCCCACCTTCCTGATCCCGATCTCCTTTGCGCGGTTGGCGGCCCTGGCAGTGGTCAGGTTGGTATAGTTGATGCTGGCGATCAATATGAGCAACACCGCGATGATGCCCATGATGATAACATAGTTCATGTTCCCCTTGGGAAGGTCCCATGTTAGTTCATCTTTCTGGAAATGAACATCCGACAGGGGAGTGATCCGAAGGTCGAACGATGCATTGATCTGCTCACCCAGCTCGGCCATGTACTTGTCATAGAATTCAGGGAATTTGGTCAGGATCATTTCCGGTGTGGTGTTTTCCGCCAGCAGCACAAAGGCATAGGTGTTCACATTCCAGAAGGAACCGGCACTGCGGTCATTGAACCGTTCGCTGCCTACCCGTTCTTCGATGGTTGTTGCGGAAAGCAGTCCGTTGAACCTCAAATGGGTGTTCTGGGGGAGATCCCGGAAGACACCCGTGATGGTATAATTGGACCCGTCCAGTGCTTTCATGCTTTTCCCGACCACATCCCAGGTCCCGAAATATTTTCTGGCCAGCGACTCGCTCATGACCATTGTGAACGGTTCGGTGAGTGCTGAAGAGGGGTCCCCGGTAATGAAGGGGATCGTAAACACTTTGAATACGGTGGAGTCGGCCCACATGACACTGTCCTCCTTGAAGGTGTCCTCGCCGTGCTCGAAGTAGAGATCCCGCTGCGGGAGGATTCTTGCAGAAGCTTCGATTTCAGGGTATTCGTCCTCAAGGGTGGGAGCAAGCGGGATCTGAACAATGGCGGTCAGGTCCTGCTTCTCGTTGATGAAAAAATCCCCTTCCAGCCTGTAGATCCTCTTGAAATTTTCATTGTGGGTATCATAGGTGACCTGATCCCTGATATAGATAAAAATCAGAATGGAAGCGGTAATCCCCACGGCAAGGCCAAGCAGGTTCAGTATAAAAAAGAATTTATCCCTGACCGCATAACGGGTCAGTGACAGGAAATAGTTTTTAAACAAAGACATGGATGTCGGGTTTTTTATCCTGATACAAATGATATTGTGCCAGCATCTTTCTATCAATCCTGGTGCCAAAGAGTTCAAAATACAAGAAATCAAGCCTGTAAATATTTTCGTAATGCACTGAAAATGTTCATTTTTGATTCATAGGCGTACGAAAACGGACAATAGTGTCCGGAAGATGCCAGCTTTGGTTGCAATGCAACAGAGTAAAAATATTTTTATACTTTTACAGGATGCCCTCCCCGGGGAATGATGCGCTGCAATGGGAAAATTGATTTTTTTTATTGATGATGACAAGATAATCCTCAACCTCCTGGAGTATACCTTCCAGAGCCGGGAGGATTACCGGGTGGTCACTTACCGTACCGGGGAAGAATGTCTTGAGAATCTGCACAGAAGTCCCAGCCTGATTGTTCTGGATCACATCCTTGCGGGACCGGATGAGGACCGGCTGAACGGACTGGATACGCTGAAGGAGATCAGAAAAGTCAACAAAGAAGTACCCGTGGTGATCCTGACGGGGCAGGGAGATGATCTGTTGCTCACCGAATTTATGGAAAACGGGGCCAGCAGGTATCTTACCAAAGACGATTTTTTTATCGATTCACTTATCGAAACCATCAGGCAGGTGATCGGCTGATCCCTCCCAATGAATGGCCCCGAATTGTTTTTTTATACGAGATTAATTTTTACTTTTGCACACCCAAAATGAAGAATTGTGAGCAGGAGTGGACCATACACAGTGCGGATCTCAGGGTTGAGCGAAGGGGAGCATGATTTTTCATTTCACCTGGAGGAGCAGTTCTTTGCATCATTTGAAGGATCCGAGATCACCCGCGGAGAGTTGACAGCCAGGGTGGTTTTGGACAACAGGGCAGGCGCACTGGCCCTTTGTTTCCATCTGGAAGGGGAGGTGGAAGTCGTGTGCGACCGCTGCCTGGACCCGTTCATGACAGAGATTCGTTCCGTTCAGCAATTGATTGTAAAACGGGGCGACGTGCCCGGAGAGCTGGATGATGATGTGATCGTGATCGGGAAAGATGATCACGAAATCGATGTCAGACAGTATCTCTATGAGTTCGTGGTACTGGCGGTCCCGTACAGGCGGATCCATCCCCTTGATATAAACGGGAATTCCACCTGCAATCCGGAAATGATCAAAATTCTGGCGGCACATCGTGAGAGGAGAGATCACCGGAAAGAAAAGACGGACCCCAGATGGAATGTATTGAAAGGAATTACTGGTAATAATCATTAAAAAATGGCACATCCGAAAAGAAAAACTTCAAAAACAAGAAGAGACAAGCGCAGGACCCATTATAAAGCCACAGCGCCCACACTGTCCACGTGTGCCACCACAGGTACTGTGCATGAACGTCATCATGCATATTATGTGGACGGGAATCTCTACTACAAAGGCAAGCTGGTGATCGACTCTGAAGCTGAGCTGGGTTAATCCGGTCAATACCGTAGCCCGGCTCATCGTCCCTTAAGATGAATCTGCCTGCCCATCCCTCATACCCCTATGGTGCATTTGGTCCCAAATCGCTGAAACTGGTGACTGAACACAAAATTTAATCACTGGATCAATGAATAAAATCTCGGCAGGAATTACAGGTATTCACGGCTGGGTGCCTGACTACAGACTCACCAATGAAGAATTGAGCACCATGGTCGAAACCACCGATGAGTGGATCATGCAGAGGATCGGGATCAGGGAGAGACGCATTTTGAAAGAGGGGGCCACCTCGGATATGGGTGCAGAAGCTGTGAAAGGGCTGCTCAGGAAAACAGGGACAAAACCGGGGGAAATTGAGCTCGTCATCTGCGCCACCATCACAGCGGATTATCATTTCCCGGCGACGGCCAATCTGATATGTGATAAGGCCGGGATGGTCAATGCCTGGAGTTTCGATCTGGCTGCAGCCTGTTCGGGGTTCCTGTATGCGCTGCAGACAGGTGCACAGTTTATCCAGTCCGGGACCTGCCGCAAAGTGGTGGTAGTGGGCACCGATATGATGTCTGCCATTACCGATTACACCGACCGCACCACATGTCCGCTATTCGGTGATGCGGCCGGTGCGGTGTTGCTGGAGCCTGTCGATGAAGGGCTGGGAATGAAGGATGCCATCATGGGAGTGGACGGTACCGGTGTGAAACACCTTCACATGAAAGCGGGGGGATCGGTGCGTCCCCCTTCACATGAGACCGTGGGAGCACGCGAGCATTTTGTCTACCAGGAAGGACAGGCGGTTTTCAAGGTGGCGGTTTCGAAAATGGCCGATGTATCCATCGAATTGATGGAAAAGCATCAGATGAAACCGGAGGATCTCCAGTGGCTGGTACCGCATCAGGCAAACATGAGGATCATTGAGGCAGTGGCCAGGCGCATGGGAATCCCCAGGGAAAGGGTCATGGTCAACATCGAAAAATACGGGAACACCACCGCCGCCACCATCCCGTTGTGTCTTTGGGAATGGGAACCAAAGTTGAAAAAGGGGGACAACCTGATTCTTACCGCATTCGGAGGGGGATTCACCTGGGGATCCATATATCTCAGGTGGGCATATGACGGGGAATAGAATAATTTTTATTTTTGAAAACAAAACAGGCTATGGCAAAGACTGATGAACCGGACAGCACCAACAAGATCAATATGATCGGGGTGGGCACCACCATTGAGGGCAATCTGACTTCGAGCGAAAATATCCGATTTGACGGGAACCTGATCGGAAACCTGAACACGAAGGGCAAAGTATTCATCGGCCAGTCGGGGAAGGTTTCTGGCGAGATCCACTGCAGGAATTGTGAGGTGGAGGGCGTTGTCGAAGGAAGGCTGACAGTGGAAGAGCTGCTGTCGCTCCGGTCGGTGGCGAAGGTCTACGGGGATATTAAAACCGGTAAACTGGCTATTGAACCGGGGGCCATCTTCACAGGTAAATGTGACATGGGTGGAAAAAAAGAAGTCATCGCAGAGCAGGCCCCAAAGCCAAAAGAAGGACAGTAAGAAATCCTCCGGCCTGAATACGTTTGCCAGGTACTCGGGTATGGGATTCCAGATGCTGGTCATCATCCTGCTGTTTTACTGGGCGGGTTCCCGGCTTGATGAAAGGGCTTCCAGCGAAAAACCGGTTTATACAGCCATCCTCACTGTGGTCGGAGTATTTGCCGGACTCTATTTATCATTGAGGGATTTCATGAAAAAGAAAGATGATTGAACGGATCCGCTTCACCTGGCAACTGCTCGTCCTTTCCTCCGTTCTGATGATCTCGGGGCTCCTTCTCCTCTCCCGGGTGAATACCGGAATTTCATTTAATACCTTCATCCTTACACTGGCCTTTTTCACCTTTGTCAGCATGCTGGTTTACTTTGTCATCTCCATGGGATCCCAAAAAAGCAGCAGCGAACAGGTGATTCGGGTATTGCTGGGGATCGGGCTGAAATTCCTGCTCTGCCTCCTGTATCTTCTGGGGTACTGGCTGGTTATAAAAAATCTGGGGATCCCATTTATCATTGTATTTTTTGTACTATATTTGATCTTTACTTTTTTTCTGGCAGCACACCTGTTCAAATTATTGAAAAATAAATAATTACGCTGATTGTGACCTTGAGATTTATTGCCGCAGTAAGTATTGTTTTCTTCACTTTTGGCATCCTTTTTCCCACAGAGGTCTTACAGGCGCAAACCAGTCACTCCCAGGAAGATGTTCAGCACGAGACTTCCGGTGAAGCGCAAGAGGCCGGCGGGCAGGACCACACATCAGGGGAGGAGAAGTTTGTGGCCAATAAATTTATCATGGAGCACATCAAGGACTCCCACGAGTGGCATATCATCACAAAGAAGGATGGTACGCACGTGAGCGTCTATCTGCCCGTGATCCTTTACAGCAAGCATTCGGGATTCCATGTTTTCTCTTCAAAAAAATTAGCCCACGGGCACACCCACAGGGGTTTCAGGATGGGGCACGGTCAGGCTGAAGGGAAGAACCTGGAAGGAAAAATCGTTGAAGTTGATCGGAACGGGGAACTGGTGGAGGAAGGGCTTCCGCTGGATTTCTCCATCACGAAGAATGTCTTCATGATGATGTTGTCGGTGGTGATCCTGCTCTGGGTATTTCTCTCCCTGGCCAGGTCCTATAAACGGACAGGCATCAGTGAACCGAGGGGGTTGCAGGGATTCCTGGAACCGGTCGTGGTTTTTGTGGAAGAAGACATTGCCATCCCCAACATAGGCGAGGAGAAATATCAAAGGTACATGCCCTACCTGCTGACGATTTTCTTCTTTATCCTGCTGAACAACCTGATGGGTCTGATCCCGTTCTTCCCGTTCGGTGCCAATGTGACGGGGAACATTGCGGTGACCATGACACTCGCCGTGTTTACCTTTCTGATCACCACCTTCAGCGGGAACAAAGGTTACTGGAGGCATATCTTTAACACGCCGGGCGTACCGGTGTGGCTGGCGCCCATCATGATCCCGGTCGAGATCATCGGCATGTTCACCAAGCCTTTTGCACTGATGATCCGACTTTTTGCCAACATTACGGCAGGACACATCATTGTGCTGAGTTTGATCTCCATGATCTTCATATTCAAATCGATCTTCATGTCGGTGCCTTCTCTTGTGATGGTCATCTTCATGTTGTGTATCGAATTACTGGTGGCCTTTTTGCAGGCATATATCTTTACGCTGTTATCAGCATTGTTTATCGGACTGGCGATGCCTGAGCATCACCATGAATAGTCGTTCAATTAATATTATTGCGTTATGACAGGTACATTAGCAGCACTCGGAGCAGGACTGGCAGTAATCGGGGCCGGGCTGGGAATCGGTTGGATCGGGGGACGGGCGATGGAAGCCATTGCACGTCAGCCTGAAGCCGGAGGAAAGATCCAGACGGCAATGATTATTTCTGCTGCTCTGATCGAAGGGGTTGCATTGTTTGCGGTTGTGGTTTCCATGATGGCAATCGGTTAATGCAGCAAAGCAAAAAAGACCTGTAACGGTTGGTTGCAGGTCTTTCCGAAGAACAAAAAAAGAAAAACAATATGGATCTAGTATCACCGGGAATCGGACTCATCTTCTGGTCGACCCTGTTTTTTCTCCTGTTGCTGTTTATCCTGGGGAAATTTGCCTGGCCTTCCATCCTGACCGCCATCAGGGCAAGGAATGAAAGCATCAAACAGGCACTGAAAGCAGCTGACAGGGCCAAGGAAGAGATGAAAAAACTTCAGGCGGATAATGAAAAGATCATCGCTGAAGCCAGGGAGGAGCGTGATGCCATGCTGCGGGAAGCAAAAGAGATCAGGGAGAGACTGATTGCAGAGGCAAGGGAGCAGGCATCGGACGAAGCCAAAAAGATTGTGAAAAGTGCCAGGGAATCCATCAAATCGGAAAAAAGGGCTGCCATCAACGAAATGAAGGAGCAGATGGCCAGGTTATCGGTCGACATCGCGGAAAAGATCCTGCGGAAAGAGCTGGAGGACACGAAAGAACAGAAAAAGCTGGTTGAAAAACTGATCAGTGAAGCCGACCTGAATTAGGAAACCATGAATGAAAGTCAGATCTCAGTCAGGTATGCAAAGGCCCTGTTCAAGAGCGCATCGGAACAGCGGATCGAGGAACGGGTGTACCGGGACATGGAATTGCTGGCAGGTGTCTGCAGGATCAGCGATTTCAATGAGATGCTGAATACTCCTTCCCTGAAGGACAGCAAGAAATACCAGCTGGCGGAATCCATCCTGAAGGAGCACCTCTCCGGGATCTCCATGTCCATGATCAGGCTGGTGATCAAAAATAACAGGGAATCGTACCTTCCTTCGATTGCCAGGAACTACAGGGACCTGTACAGGCGGTCCCGCGGCATTAAAACTGCCTCCGTGACCACGGCCCTGGAGGTAGATGAGGCGGTTAAAAAGCGGATCACGGATCTGATCGGAAGAACGTACGAGGCGGATGTGGAACTGACCACTTCGGTGGATGAGGCGCTGATCGGCGGGTTCATCCTGACCATCGGGGATATGCAGTATGACGCAAGCGTCCTGTCCAGCCTGAAGAAAATGAAGAAAAAATTGGTGCAAACACATATTGAAAAGAAGTAACGCATGGCGCAGATCAAAGCTTCCGAAGTTTCGGAAATTCTTAAAAAACAGATCGAAGGATTCAAAGGTGAAATTGAGCTTGAAGAAGTGGGGACGGTCCTTCAGGTGGGTGACGGAATTGCCCGGATTTACGGCCTGAACAATGTGCAGGCTAACGAGCTCATTGAATTCGACAGCGGTGTGATGGGCATCGTGCTGAATCTTGAGGAAGACAATGTGGGGGCTGTTTTGCTGGGATCCTCGGAACTTGTAAAGGAGGGAGACACCGTGAAACGGACCGAACGGATCGCGTCCATCATGGTGGGCGAATCGTTGCTGGGCAGGGTGATCAATACCCTGGGAGAACCCATCGACGGGAAAGGGACCATCACGGGGGACATGATCGAAATGCCCCTTGAAATAAAAGCGCCGGGTGTGATCTTCCGCCAGCCTGTGAATGAGCCGCTGCAGACCGGTATCAAAGCCATTGATTCCATGATCCCCATCGGGAGGGGACAGCGGGAATTGATCATCGGTGACCGCCAGACGGGAAAAACGGCCATCGCGGTGGATACCATCATCAACCAGAAGGAGTTCTACGAAAGGGGAGAACCGGTTTACTGTGTGTATGTGGCCATCGGGCAGAAGGGATCCACGGTGGCCAATATCCAGAAGACGCTGGAAGAAGCGGGCGCCATGGATTATACAGTCATCGTCTCCGCCACGGCTGCCGATCCTGCGGCCCTTCAGTTTTATGCCCCGTTTGCCGGATGCGCCATTGGTGAATACTTCAGGGATACCGGAAAGCCGGCGCTGATCATCTACGATGACCTTTCCAAACAGGCTGTGTCTTACCGTGAGGTTTCGCTGCTGCTTCGGCGGCCTCCCGGACGGGAAGCCTACCCCGGCGATATTTTCTACCTGCATTCCCGTTTGCTTGAACGTGCGGCGAAGATCATCCAGTCCGACGATGTGGCCAGCAAAATGAACGATCTGCCCGAATCCCTCAGGCCGATGGTTAAGGGAGGAGGATCGCTGACCGCCCTGCCCATCATTGAAACCCAGGCAGGGGACGTTTCCGCATACATTCCCACCAATGTGATCTCCATAACCGACGGCCAGATCTTCCTGGAAGCGAACCTGTTCAATGCGGGGATCCGTCCCGCCATCAATGTGGGTATTTCCGTATCCAGGGTGGGGGGAAATGCCCAGATAAAATCAATGAAGAAAATTGCCGGAACCCTGAAGCTTGACCAGGCACAGTTCAGGGAGCTGGAGGCATTTGCAAAATTCGGGTCCGATCTTGATCAGGCCACCATGGCGGTGCTGGATAAGGGGCGGAAAAATGTGGAGATTCTGAAACAGAACCAGTATTCACCCATGCCGGTGGAGAAGCAGATTGCGATTATCTATTGCGGGACCAAGGGGCTGCTGGCCGATCTGCCGCAGGAGAAAGTGAAACAGTTCGAACAGGAATTGCTGGAATTCCTGGAACTGAAACATAAAAAGGAACTCAGGGAGCTGTCCCAGGGAAAATTAAACGATGAACTGACCGGTGTGATCGAGAAAACGGCAAAAGAGATCATCGCGAGGATCAAGTAGGATTCATGGCTACACTGAAAGAAATAAGGGTCAGAAGGGCCTCCATCACTTCCACCAGGCAGATCACCAGTGCCATGAAAATGGTTTCGGCCGCAAAGCTCAGAAAGGCACAGGATGCCATCCTGCGGTTCCGGCCGTATGTGGAAAAGCTGCATGAGATCCTGGCAAGTGTGGCGGACAGCCTGAAGGATGACAAGGATAACAGGTATGCCGTTCAGCGGGACAGGGAGCGGATTCTGCTGGTGCTGATCACCTCCAACAAGGGGTTGTGCGGAGCCTTCAATTCGAATGTGATCAAGGCCTCCATCCAGCGGGCGCTTTCAGTGTACGGGGATCAGATGATGGCACAGCAGGTGGATTTCATCACCATCGGTAAAAAGGGGTATGATTTCCTGCGCAAGAAAGGGTACCGTGTGATTTTCAACGGAAGTGATATTTTTGATGAGCTGACCTTTGACGGTGTTTCCCGGATCGCCGAGAAGATCATGAAGCTGTATACCGACCAGGAATATGACCAGGTGGATATCATCTACAACCTCTTTAAAAATGCGGCCACCCAGATCCTGCAGGAAGAAGAATTCCTTCCCATTCAGCTCCGTAAACTGGCAGAAGAAAAGACCGAGTCCAGGTATGTGGATTACATTTTTGAACCCTCCAAGCGTTACATTGTGGAGGAATTGATCCCAAGGTCCCTGAAGCTGCAATTTTACAGGGCGATCCTGGATTCCCATGCAGCCGAACACGGGGCACGGATGACTGCCATGCACCAGGCAACCGACAACGCCACCGAGCTGCTGAAGGAGCTGAGCCTGCTGTACAACAAAGCCAGGCAGGCGGCCATCACCAAAGAGATCAATGAGATTGTGGGTGGTGCCGAGGCACTGAAAGGATAGCTCACTGCAGGGAGATCAGGACCATCACGGTTCCTGTCCCCGAGGTGTGCGATCCCAGTGCTTTCCCGATCACCGCATTGCGCCTTCGCTCGTTCTCTGCGACAATGGACCGGAGTGATTCAAAATCCGTCGCCTGGTTCACGTCCAGCAGGCTCCATTTCATTGCATGTCCCCCGGTGGAAGAAGTGGTCAGCAGGTCACCCGGACGGATTGGACCGTTCTCATCGGTAACCTTCACTGGGACACGGCCGGTCAGGGCCAGCCTGGTGGCGCGCACCTCCGGGATCGCTTCGCCCGTTTCCTCATCCATCACCAGTTCCATTCCCATCACCATATGGGGCTTCGTGGACACCACCCCCAGCACGGAGGTCTGATAAGGTTCCTGTGAACGGATGACACTTTCACCCTTGTCCGGGTCGGCCACCAGCACATCCCCGGCTTCGGTATCTCCATGCGTGTCGTAAATATACTCTGCCACGTCGATGGCATCCCCTGTGCGAAGGTCCGCATAAAGCCCCTGGTAGGTGTCCGAGGTTGCCTGTCCGCTGAAATAACCGCTGTATACATTACCCACATCGGGATCTGTGCTGTACATCCTGGAATACAGCGCGGTGGCAGTTGTATATGTGTTTTCGGAGGTGATCCGGCTGTAGTGGTAGCTGTTGTATAAATTGTTGAAACCGTACAGGTAGACTCCGTATGTTGCTTCCTGCGGCCTGATGTATGTGGAGCCGTTCTTGTTTACCCGGAATGCATCATGGGTTTCATCCCTGGATGCCCCGTTCCCGATCTGGAAAAGCGGATCGGTGGGGATCCATTCCCCGGGATTCCCGGTCGACTGGTTATAGGTGCCGATGGCGAATGAATTCACGGATGCGGCACTGGTGTAACGGCCGAAAGCGGTGGCAAACTGTCCTTCGGTCTTGTTGGCAAATCCCCCGGCAAATGAATAGGGGGCCACTGCCTGGTTCCCGAATCCGACTGCCGTGGAATAAACATCCATGGCATCGTTGAACACCCCCAAGGCGATCCCTCCGTTTTCGGCACGGTTGCCGTTCCCCATGGCCATGGAGTAGGTCCCGATGGCCTGGTTGTCCCTGTCCGCAAAAACCGGCAGGGTTACAAAGGTGCCTTTGGTCGATCCGGATTCCTTGGGCGGTTCAAACAATGGGTCCTCTCCTTTGGGGAACAGCGGGGGAATGATGATAATGGGGGGGATGAAGTTGAACGTCCTGTAATAATAAGCACCCAGGGAAATGGACCGGAGTCCGGCCGCCAGCGCATTGTAGCCGATGGCGGTGGCCAGCTGACCGGAAGCTTCGGATCCCGTTCCGATTGCTACCGATGCCCTGTTTGAAGCGACCGAGGAAGAACCGATACTGACGGAGGTGTCGCCCGAAGCAAAGGCACTCGTCCCCATGGCCACGGACGAATATCCGCTGGCGCTGGAACCGACCCCGATGGCGAAGGATTTATCCCCCGAAGCGACGGCACCGGACCCCATCGCATAGGCGTCGCTCCCTTCCGCGATGCTCCTGTTGCCGAACGAGGTGGAATAGTTCCCGATGGACATGCTCCGGTACCCGAACGCCTGGGAGTAATCTCCCATGGACACCGACCGGAAGCCCATGGCGGTGGAATTGCGGCCCACACTGTCCACCGAGCCCACATGGATGTTCCCTGCCAGGAATGCCTCTTTAAGCGGGTACCACATGATCTGGGGGTTGTCCTCCACCACATCAACCGTACGGCTTCCGGACACATTCAGGAAGATGTCATCGGCGATCCCTTTGGAGCGGTTGTACCCCCCCACCGCAAATCCGCCTTTCACGCCTTTGGTATCCGGATCGGCGTCGATGTATACCCGGACACTGTCCGAGGTGACACGCATGTATTCCTGTGTAACCCCCTTCGAGGGGTGGTATCCGCCCACCGCAAATCCGCCCTTCACGCCTTTTTTGGCAGTGGTGTCCACGTACACCCAGACCATGTCCTCATACACGGCAAACACGGGCTGTCCGTCTTTTCTTCTTACCATGAACAGCGCCTCGCCCGGCTGGGTCTCCTCCCCCGGCTGAACGCTGAAATTCCCCGCTGCATTTTTTGCAGAGGCGGCAAAACGTGCCATGGGCACCGTCTGAATGGGAGCCCCGCCCATATCCATGAATTCCCTGTCCTGCTTGATCCACAGGTGCAGGAAATAGGGGCCGGCCGACCAGTCGATCTCCTCGAATGAATCGACGGTCCCGGTTTTGTTCATGGCCTCCGGATCTCCCACCGTCAGTGTGAACAGTCCCAGGGATGTGGTCTGGACGTCATGCTCTTCCTGCCAGATGAGGGTCCCGTTTAACTCACCGGAATGAATGGCGATCCGCACGCTGAGGGGCTGGTCCGGGAGGGGACTGCCCGACAGGTTCCGGGCTACGGCCTGGTAGGTGAAGCCCTGTTGTGCCTCCAGGCCGGGGCATGTAAAAAGTCCGATCAGCAATAGCAATACAGGGGTGCCTGTAATTTTTACAATTCTTTTCATCTGTGTATGGTCAAAAGTGTTATAAGGATCATCTGGCTGGAACCGGTGTCATGACCCGGATGGTCCAAAAGTTAAGAAGAAATGGAAAAGCCCGGACGAAGCTGTAAAGCTTAATATTCACAGGGAGTGTTCATATCCCCCCGGGTATCAGTAAGCATCCCAGCTTTTGATGGTGATATCTTCCGGAGCGATTTTACAGATCGCATAAATGAATGCGGAGGCAAGGCGCGCATTGGTGATCAGGGGGATGTTGAAATCAACTGCTCCGCGCCTGATGCTGTAGTCATTGGAAAGCTCATGGGAGGAAAGGTCTTTGGGAATGTTCACCACAAGGTCGATCTTCTTGGCCTTCAGGTAATCCATCACGTTGGGTTTCCGGTCCTCGTCCGGCCAGGCCAGGTCGACCGACGGGATCCCGTTCAGGTCCAGGAATTCGTGGGTCCCGTGTGTGGCAAACAGCTGGTAGCCTTTTTCAACAAGCATCCTGCACGAATTGATCAGCTCGACCTTGGAGCGCATTTCACCGGTGGAGAGCAGTACATTTTTCCGCGGGAAGGTGTATCCAACCGACAGCATGGCTTTCAGGACCGCCTCGTAATAATTTTCCCCGATGCACCCCACTTCACCGGTGGAGGCCATATCCACCCCCAGGACCGGATCGGCTTTCTTCAGCCTGGAAAATGAGAACTGGGGCGCCTTGCAGCCAATGTAATCCAGGTCAAAGATGGATTTGTGCGGTTTTTCCACAGGGATATCCAGCATGATCCTTGTAGCCTGGTCTATCAGGTTTGATTTGAGGACCTTGGAGACAAACGGCATGCTGCGGGAGGCCCGGAGATTGCATTCGATCACCTTGATATCGTTGTCCTTTGCCAGGAACTGGACATTGAACGGACCCGAGATCTCCAGTGCGCCGGCCAGCTGCCGGGTGATTCTTTTGATCCTTCGCACCGTCTCGAAATAGATCTTCTGCGGAGGGAATACCATCGTGGCATCGCCGGAATGAACCCCGGCAAATTCAACGTGTTCGGAGATCGCATAGGAAAAAAGCTCGCCATCCCGTGCCACTGCGTCGATCTCAATCTCCTTGGCCTGCTCGATGAATTCAGAGACCACCACGGGATATTGCTTGGAGACATTGGCTGCCAGGGAGAGGAACCCTTCCAGTTCCTCGGGGTTTGAAACCACATTCATGGCGGCTCCGGAAAGCACATAGGAAGGCCTTACCAGGACCGGGTAGCCCACCTCGGTCACGAAAGCATGGACCTCATCCATGCTGCTGAGCTCCTTCCATCGCGGCTGGTCGATCCCGAGCCGGTCCAGCAACATGGAGAACCTGTGCCTGTTCTCCGCATTGTCGATGGATCCGGCCGAGGTGCCCAGAATGTGTACACCCTGCCGGTGCAACCGCATGGCCAGGTTGTTGGGGATCTGTCCGCCCATGGATACGATCACCCCCCTGGGTTTTTCAAGCTCGTAAATGTCCAGGACCCGTTCAAAAGAGAGCTCATCAAAATAGAGCCTGTCGCATACATCATAATCGGTGGAGACCGTTTCGGGATTGTAGTTGATCATGATGGAACGGTATCCCTCATCATTCAGGGTCTTCAGCGCGTTCACACTGCACCAGTCGAATTCCACGCTGGAACCGATCCGGTACGCCCCCGAACCGAGCACGATCACGGACTGCTGATCGTGGATGAAATCCACATCATGCTCGTTCCCGCCATAGGTGAGGTACAGATAGTTGGTCAGGGCCGGATACTCGGCTGCCAGGGTATCGATCTGTTTCACACAGGGAACGATCCCCAGACCGGTACGGTGTTCACGCACTGCAAGCATGTTTTCCGTCACATCCCCGTGCATGACCAGGCGTGCCAACTGGAAATCACTGAATCCAGCTTTCTTGGCGCTGACAAGTAAACCGTCATCCAGCCGGTCCAGGGAGGGGACCTGCTCCAGGCGGATCTTCAGATCATGGATGTTCTTGAGCTTCACAAGGAACCACCTGTCAATTTTCGTCAGCTCGTGGATCCGGTCGATGGAATACCCCTCGTTCAGTGCTTTTTCGATGACCAGGATGCGCATGTCTGTGGGTTCTGATAGTTCACGATCGATATCACCGATCTCCACGTGCTGGTTCCCCACGAATCCGTGCAGCCCCTGTCCGATCATCCGGATCCCTTTCTGGATCGCCTCTTCAAAACTCCGGCCGATGGCCATCACCTCCCCGACGGATTTCATGCTCGAGTCGATCAACCTCGAGACTCCCTGGAATTTATTGAGGTCCCACCGGGGGATCTTGCATACGATATAATCCAGTGCCGGTTCGAAGAATGCGGAGGTGGTCTTTGTGATGGTATTGCGCAGCTCATGCAATCCGAATCCCAGGGCCAGTTTGGCCGCCACGAAAGCCAGGGGATACCCGGTGGCCTTGCTGGCCAGTGCGGAGGAACGCGACAGCCTGGCATTCACTTCAATGACCCTGTAATCTTCCGAGTTGGGGTCCAGGGCGTATTGCACATTGCATTCCCCGATCACCCCGATGTGCCTGATGATGTCGATGGATAATTTCCGCAGGGTATGGTACTCGCTGTTGGTCAGGGTCTGGGAGGGGGCCACCACGATGCTTTCGCCCGTATGGATCCCCAGCGGGTCAAAGTTCTCCATGTTGCACACCGTGATGCAGTTGTCGAACCGGTCCCTGACCACTTCATATTCCACCTCCTTCCACCCCTTGAGTGATTCCTCCACCAATATCTGCGGGGAATAGGAGAAAGCCTTGTTCGCCAGTCTCTCCAGTTCCTCGCTGTCGTCACAGAACCCGCTTCCCTGTCCCCCCAGCGTATAAGCGGCCCTGATGATGATGGGATATCCCAGTTCACCGGCGGCCCTGTGCGCGTCTTCCACCGAGGTGACGGCAATGCTCCTGGGGGCTTTCACCCGGATCTCCCTGAGCTTCTCCACAAACAGTTCTCGGTCCTCGGTATCCATGATGGCACGGACGGGAGTCCCCAGCACCTCCACCCGGTGCCTTTCAAGTGCCCCGGAACGGAAAAGTTCGACCCCGCAGTTCAGTGCCGTCTGGCCTCCGAAGGCCAGCAGGATCCCGTCCGGTTTCTCCTTCTCCAGGATCCGCTCCACGAAATAGGGGGTAACCGGCAGGAAGTAGATCCGGTCGGCCACCCCTTCCGAGGTCTGGACCGTGGCAATGTTGGGATTGATCAGAACGGTCTGGATCCCCTCCTCCCGGAGGGCTTTAAGGGCCTGGGACCCGGAGTAGTCAAATTCCCCGGCCTCGCCGATCTTCAGCGCGCCAGATCCCAGTACGAGTACCTTTCTGATCCCGTTTTTTCTCATAATTCAGCCGGCCATAAAAATAGAAAAAAATGCGGACAGACTTGCATTCAAATAAAAATAATGTATAAATTTGCATTATAAATGTATAAATATACATATACAGGCAAACGGATTGTATGAAACAGCGGAACGAAAGGCTGATGGAGATCAGGCGGATCATCAGCCGCAGGCACATATCCAGCCAGGAGGAGCTGATGAAGCTCCTGGAGAAGCAGGGGTATGAACTGACCCAGGCGACCCTCTCCAGGGACCTGAAGTACCTGAAGGTTGCCAAGAAACCGGACGACCGGACCGGGTACGTGTATGTGTTGCCGGACAGCGACAAACCTTCTGAAAAGCTTCCCCGGCCCGGCTCATCCTATTACGGATTCGTATCCATCGATTTTGCGCAGGGAATGGCCATCGTGAAAACCCTGCCCGGACATGCCCAGAGCCTGGCTTTTACGATCGATAATCTGAATGCTTACGAAATTGCGGGAACCGTAGCGGGTGACGATACGATCCTGATCATTCCCAGGGATGGTGTCACCAGGAGCGATCTGGTCAACCTGCTTCAGGTGAAAATCCCCGGCCTTGTGAAACAACTTGTCAATTAAATAAGAGCGATCATGCAAAAAGATATCAAGATCACCATCGCATCGGTAAAACACCTGGAGTACGTTCCCCGGATCGAACAGGCCCTCATCGAGGCCTCCCTCCAGAAAAATACGGGGATTGCAGTCAGAAGCGCAGCATACCTGACTGCTAAGATCATGGAGGGGAAATCGGTGATCGCATGCGGTTCGGACGGAGAATGGGCCGGCTTTTGTTATATCGAGTCATGGGGCCACAGCAGGTTCGTGGCAAACAGCGGACTGGTCATATCCCCTGCCTTCAGGGGGATGGGACTGGCAGGTGAGATCAAAAAAAGGGCACTGGAACTATCCATGGAATTGTTTCCGGGGGCGAAACTCTTCGGACTGACCACCAGCCTGGCGGTGATGAAGATCAACAGCAGGCTGGGATATCAGCCGGTCACATTTTCGGAGCTCACCGACGATGAACAGTTCTGGAAGGGATGCGAGACGTGTCCCTATTATGACATCCTGGTCCGGACCAAACGCACCCATTGCCTGTGTACGGCCATGATCCTGGATCCGGCCGGGGATCAGGGCCTCAACGGGGAGAAGCACCGGTCGGCCGCCAATGTGAAGATGAACCACACCTGATAGAAGATGGAAAAAAAGAAGGTATTGCTGGCCTTGAGCGGGGGACTGGACACATCGTTCTGCGCGGTGTACCTGGCCAGGGAAAAGGGCATGGAAGTGCACTCGGCCGTTGTGAATACCGGCGGATTCAGCAAAGAGGAGCTCAAGCAGCTGCGTCAGCATGCAAAGAAGCTCGGGGTCGCTTCCCACACGGTCCTGGAGATGACCGGTGAATATTACCGGAAATGCATCCGGTACATGATTTTCGGGAATGTGCTGCGGAACCGCAGCTATCCGTTGTCGGTCAGTTCGGAGCGTACATTTCAGGCCATCGCGCTGGTCAGGCATGCGAAAAAGCAGGGTTACGGAAGCATTGCACACGGCTCGACGGCTGCCGGGAACGACCAGGTCCGGTTCGACCTGGTATTCCGGGTGCTCGCCCCAGAGCTGGAGATCATCACCCCCATCAGGGAGCTTCAGATCTCCAGGGAGGATGAGGTTGACTACCTCCGCGGTCAGGGGATCGAAATGAACTTTGAAAAAGTGAAATACTCCATCAACCAGGGGCTGTGGGGGACCAGCGTGGGGGGAAAGGAAACCCTGAGTTCAGGGGATGAATTGCCGGAAGAGGCCTATCCGGCCGTGGTGAAGAAAACCAGTACCGAGCTGATCACCCTTGAATTCAGCCGGGGAGAGCCGGTGGGTCTCAATGGCAGGAAGCCCGGATCGTTGGAAGTGATCAGGGAGGTGGAAGAAATGGCTGCGCCCTGGGGTGTGGGGAGGGACATACATGTGGGGGACACCATTATCGGGATCAAGGGACGGGTCGGATTTGAGGCTGCTGCTGCACGTCTGATCATCGACGCCCACCTGGCACTGGAAAAACATGTGCTCACCCGCTGGCAGCTGCACTGGAAAGAACAGGTGGGCAACTGGTACGGGATGTTCGTCCATGAGGCACAATACCTGGAACCGGTCATGCGTGACCTGGAGCAATTCCTGGAATCCTCACAGAAAAATGTGACGGGGAAAGTGAAGATCAGGATCAGGCCCTATCATTTTGCGGTCACAGGCGTGGAATCCCCCTTCGATCTGATGAATCCGGAATATGCCTCCTACGGGGAAATGAACCGCGCCTGGACGGCTGCGGAGGTAGATGGTTTTACAAAGATCCTGGGAACCCAGCAGCGGATCTGGTACGCAGTCAACGGATCCTCGGAGTAACAGGACAGGAAATGAAAGCAACTGAAATGAAGATAGGGATCATCGGGGCGGGCAACATCGGCGGCGCCATCGCAAGGGGAATGGTTACCCACGGGAAAATGGCACCTTCGCAGGTCTGCCTGTCCAGGAAGCGGACCGGCCTGCTGGCTGATTTTAAGAAACTTGGTTACCAGGTAGCAGACAACGAAAAGCTTCTCTCATCCTGCGATGTCATCATCCTGGCAGTCCTTCCCGGTCAGGCGGAAGAGATCCTGCATTCCATGGCGCCCCGGCTGAAGGAAGGAGAAAAAACACTGATCAGCACGGTTGCCGCGGTGACCATCGGCGAGATCCGTCAGTGGTGCGGGTGCGGTCTCCCCGTTGCCAGGATCATGCCCAACATTGCCGCTGAATACGGCGCATCGATGACCTGCATTGCCGGGGAAGATGAAGCGGCCGTTCAGCTTGCCCGGCAGCTCTTTGAACCGCTCGGACAGGTGATGGTCATCAGGGAACAGCTCATGCCTGCTGCCACCGTTCTGGCTGCATGCGGAATCGCCTTTTTTCTCAGGTTCATCAGGGCGGTATCCCAGGGCGGAATACAGATCGGTTTCCATGCGGACGAGGCGGGACTGATCGCCGCGCAGACGGCAAGAGGTGCTGCAGAGCTTCTGATGAAGACAGGGCACCATCCGGAGACTGAAATAGACCGGGTCACAACACCAATGGGATGCACCATTGCGGGACTGAATGAGATGGAGCACTTCGGGCTCACATCGGCCATGATCAAAGGAATTCTCAAATCCCATTCGGGGATCGAAGATCTGAAATGAAGCAACAGGCCGCACATATCGCATTACTGACCGAAATGCTTGCCATTCCGGCATACAGCCGGGAAGAGGGAGCGCGGGCCGGTTTCCTCGAGCAATATTTCGTGTCCCGGGGATTCAGTGTGCAAAGAATTCATCATAACCTGCTGGTGGGTGCACCGGACGGATCCCTGTCATCGGCCGGAAAAAAAGGGACAAAACCGCGGATCCTTCTGAATTCACATCTGGATACGGTGAAACCGGTGGCGGGCTGGACGAGCGATCCCCTTCGGCCCCGGACCGGTCCGGACCGGATCACCGCTCTGGGCAGCAACGACGCGGGTGCCTCTGTGGTGGCCATGATCGCCACCTATGAGCAGCTTTCCGACACGCTGAACAGGGATATGGACCTCCTGCTGCTGATCAGTGCCGAGGAGGAAATTTCAGGACCCGGCGGAATCAGCGCCGTTTTACCACTGCTGGGGGAAATCGACGGGGCGATCGTGGGGGAACCCACCGGGATGCAGCCGGCAGTGGCTGAGCGGGGACTGATGGTGCTGGATGGTGTGGCAAGGGGTAAAGCAGGCCACGCTGCCCGCGGTGAGGGTGAAAATGCCATCTACACGGCCATGGAGGACATCCGGGCCATCTCAGGTTTGAAGTTTGATAAACAATCGCAGTGGCTTCCCGCTCCGGGAGCACAGGTGACCATGATCAGTGCGGGGACGAACCACAATGTGGTACCCGACCTCTGCCGGTATGTGGTGGATGTGAGGAGCAACGACAGGTACAGCAACCGGGAAATGCTCGAGATGGTCAGGTCGGTCTGCAGGGCGGAACTCACTCCACGTTCCACCAGGCTTCAGTCCTCCTCCATTGATCCGGATCATTTCCTGATGAAAGCCATCCGGAAATGCGGTCTCCGGCCCTATGGCTCGTCCACCCTGTCGGACATGGCGCTCCTGCCATATCCCGCCATTAAAATGGGACCGGGCGATCCGTCCAGGTCACATACGGCGGGCGAATTCATTTTGTTCAGCGAGCTGGAGGAGGGACTCAGTGGATATACATCTCTCTTGAAAACCCTGTCGGAAATGTTCCGAAAACAAAAAATAAAAGACTCAGCAAATGAAACTCTGGGATAAAAATATTTCCACTGAACAACGGATCCTCTCCTTTACCACGGGCCGGGATCCTGAGTTCGACCTGCAGCTGGCACCCTATGATGTGATGGGTTCCATGGCTCATGCCATCATGCTGGAGGAGACGGGACTGGTCAGCAGGGAGGAAGCAAAAATGCTGCTGGACGGGCTGGCCGGTATTTATGAACATGCTGCGAAGGGGGAGATGGAACTGGGGGAAGGGATCGAGGACATACATTCCCAGGTGGAAATGATGCTGACCGAATCACTGGGTGATCCGGGCCGGAAGATCCACACCGGCCGCTCCCGGAACGACCAGGTCATGCTGGATATCAAGCTGTTCTTGCGTGACGAGATCAGGGAGCTGGCCGGACAGGTGTTTTCACTGGGGGAGGTACTGTGCCGGCAGGCGGAAATGTACCGGGAGGTGCTCATGCCGGGCTATACCCATATGCAGGTGGCCATGCCCTCCTCCTTCGGGCTCTGGTTCGGAGCCTATGCAGAGGCACTCGCGGATGACATGAAATTCATGCACGGGATATACGCGGTCATCAACCAGAATCCGCTCGGATCGGCAGCCGGCTTCGGCTCTTCTTTCCCGGTGGACAGGGAACTGACCACCCGGTTGCTGCAGTTTGACAGCCTGCATGTCAGTTCGGTGAATGCCCAGCTGAACAGGGGGAAGACCGAGTGGTACATGGCTTCGGGAATCAGTGCCCTGGCGTCCACACTGGCACGACTGGCCATGGATACCGTGCTTTTTGCGGGACAGAACTTCAACTTTATCTTCCTTCCGGAGACGCTTACCACGGGGTCCAGTATCATGCCCCATAAAAAGAATCCGGATGTACTGGAACTGGTAAGGGCACGATGCAACCGGCTCGTCCGGTTGCCTTCGGAGATCAGTGCCGTGACCACCAATCTCATTTCGGGGTACCACCGGGATTTCCAGATCCTGAAAGAGATCCTGCACCCGGCCATCGGCGAGCTGAAGGACTGTCTGTCCATGATGCAGCATGTGATGGATCAGGTTTCGGTGAACAGATCAATCCTGGAGGGAAAGACATATCAGTATATCTATTCCGTCGAGGAAGTGAACAAGAAGGTGATGGAGGGAATGTCCTTCCGCGATGCCTACAGGGAAGTGGCTGCAGAAATTGACAAAGGTCGTTACAGGCCCGGCCGGGAACATTCCTATACCCATATCGGAAGCATAGGGAATCCCGGCATATCAGAGATCAGGACAAAGCTGGGGAAGGCTTACGCGGCATTCCGCTTTGCCGGCACTTCAGAGATTATACAGGCATTGAAAAATTATTACAGCGAAAAATGACACACAGAAAATACCTCAAATACAAAAAGAAGATCGTGATCAAGGTGGGTACGAGCCTGCTCACATATGAAAACGGGAAGATCAACCTGCAGCGCATGGAACGGCTTGTCAGGGTGATCGCGGATCTTCACAACAGCGGCAGGGAACTGATCCTGGTCACCTCCGGTGCGGTGGGTATGGGCATGGGCATGCTGGGACTTGACCACAAACCCGCTGACCTGGTAAAGAAACAGGCGCTGGCGGCCATCGGTCAGGTGGGACTGATCCGGCTTTACCAGAAATTCTTCGACGAGTACCACAAGACAGTGGCCCAGGTATTGCTGACCAGGGACGGGATCGAGAATGCTGTCCGTCGCCGGAATGCGAGGAACACACTCTTCCAGCTGATCGATATGGGGATCATCCCGGTGGTGAATGAAAATGACACGGTTAGCACCGCCGAGATCGAGTTCGGGGACAATGATACCCTGTCGGCTGCGGTGGCCACCCTGGTCCATGCCGAACTGCTGATGATCCTCACCGATACCGACGGCGTATTTACGTCGGATCCGCATATTCACCGGTCGGCCCGGAAAGTTCCCAAGGTGATGAACGCCGGTGATGATCTGAAAGATGTGGATATGAACGGTTCCTCAAAAATGGGATCGGGGGGGATGGCCTCCAAGGTGGCCGCAGCGGAGCTGTGCCGCGGGCATAACGTGGATGTGATCATCGCTGACGGAACCGATCCGTATACCATCCTGGATGTACTGGACGGAAAGGACCTGGGTACGTTCTTCGTCAGCGAAACAACGAATTTACAGGCAGGTTAACCATGGAAGAACTCATTGAGATTGGAAAAAAGGCAAAAAAGGCTTCAGGGGAGCTGGCCGTGCTTCACACGGAAATGAAGAACGGGATCTTGCTCCGGGTGGCTGAATTGCTTGAAAGTTCTGCCGGGGAGATCCTTGAAGCCAACAGGGCGGACCTGAAAGAGGCCGGGAAAGCGGGTCTTCAGGGAGCCATCCTGGACAGGCTGACACTGACGGAAGAGCGGATCAGGGGGATTGCGGAGGGACTGAGGCAAATCGTGCAGCTGGAGGATCCCATCGGAGAGATTGAAATGATGAAAAAGCGGCCGAACGGGCTGCTCATCGGGAAAAAAAGGGTTCCACTGGGGGTGGTGGGGGTGATCTATGAATCCAGGCCCAATGTGACTGCCGATGTGGCGGGACTCTGCATCAAGACGGGAAATGTGTGCGTGCTCAGGGGAGGGAAGGAAGCGTTCCTGTCCAACAATGCCATCGTGGATGTATTCCACCAGGCCCTTGATGAATCCGGACTGGATCCCCATATGGTGCAGCTGGTCGGGGACACCACCAGGGAGAGTGCGCTGGCCATGATGAAACTGAACGCATACCTGGATATCCTCATCCCCCGGGGCGGGGCGGGACTGATCCGTGCGGTTGTGGAAAACAGCACGGTGCCGGTCATCGAAACGGGGGTGGGGAACTGCCACGTTTACGTGGATGAGGATGCCGATCCGGAAAAGGCAGTATCCATCGTTTACAATGCCAAGACCCACCGTCCCGGGGTGTGTAACGCGGCGGAAAGCCTGCTGGTGCATGAAAAAGTGGCGGAAAATCTGCTTCCGCTCATCGGTAAGGAGCTCATGAAAGGTGGCGTGGAGATCCGGGGAGATGCATCCACATGCCGGATCATCCCCGAAGCCGTGCCCGCCACTGAAGAGGACTGGTCAGCCGAATACCTGGACCTGGTGATCAGTTCAAAGGTGGTGGATTCCGTGGAAACGGCGGTGGATCATATTAACAGATACGGGACCGGGCATTCAGAGGCCATTGTGACCGAGAATTACACCCATGCCCAATATTTCCTGGACCGGGTGGATGCCGCTGCTGTGTATGTGAATGCCTCCACCCGCTTCACCGACGGATTTGAATTCGGGTACGGGGCGGAGATCGGGATCAGCACCCAGAAGCTGCATGCACGGGGCCCCATGGGACTGAAGGAACTGACCACCTATAAATATGTGATCTACGGGAGCGGACAGATCAGATGATCTGCTCCCCACCAAAACATACAGACTGTGAAAATGCCCGGTGACAACAAGTACCTCTACAACGGAAAAGAACTCCAGGACGAGTAACTCGGCCAGAGCTTTGTCCGCCAGGTGACCCTTCGGGGTACAGCGGAAGCCGGTGAAGGGATCTCCTACCTGGTGGAGACTTTTAGGCCGCTGTTCCCGGACAGGATCCTGAACACAAGGACGATCCGCCAGAGCGGCCTGGATGAGCTGCAGGCAGCCATCGAGAAGCGTCATCCGTTGGGGTAAAACAAAAGTGGATATTAATCGTTAAATTTGTAGAAAACGGTGTCATGGGAACAGCAGAGTTAAGAAAAGAGGTCCGCAGCTATATCGACAAGGCGGACGAAAGGTTCCTTCGAATGGTTGATGCCATGCGAAGGGAATACGAGGGATCAGATATCGTAGGATATGAACCTGATGGTACTCCTATCACCCAGGAAAACCTGATACAAGAAGTCAAGGAGGCCTCTGCCCAGGTTAAGGCTGGTCATTATACCACCCAGGAGGAGATGGAAAAAAAAATTGAAGGGTGGTAAAGAAAAAACTTCCTGTCCGATGGTCACCAAAGGCTGAACAGAGACTCGATGGTATCTACGACTACATTGCCAAGGACTCTGTAAGTGCAGCCAAACATGTGAAAAAAACCCTGATCCAGTTGGGAGGATCCCTGGGCCACTTCCCTGAAAAATACTCCAAAGAGGTATACCTGGACAAGTTGCCAGGAAACTTCCGATCTGTATCCAAATGGCGGTATAAGCTTATCTACGAATTAACCGATGAATACGTGAATATCCTCACCATCTTCAATACCGACCAGCATCCATCCAAGATACAAAGCGACATCTAAACAATCCCACTCCTCGCCCTTCTGCAGCAGCTTTATTGTCATGCTTTTATGCAGTTGCCATACGGCCCGCTTCAGGCAAAAAGACACGCCAAAAAAGCTGCAGCCCAAAGAAACAGCCCATAATGTGAATGTATGTCCCACCGGCTATAATCCCGGCATGGCGGAATATCCCGCATTTTTTCTTTTCAATTGAAAACTTCATTTGAAAGTAAAAAAGTTACCTTTAAACCAAAGCCTGGAGAATTACTCATCTCGTGGAAAGTGTCCAACATAAAGATAGTGAGCCCAAAACGGTGCTCAATGACAACAAGTACCTCTATAACGGCAAAGAGCTCCAGGACGAACAACTAGGCAGGAACTGGACCAAGAGAACAGAAAACAAAATCCACATCCCGTTCTACCAGCGCTTTACCTCGTGTACCTCACAGGCTGGCTTTGATGTTCTCCAGGAACAAATCGAACAGGTAGGCCGTGTCGGTGGGCCCTCCCGAAGCTTCCGGGTGGAACTGGGTGGAGAAGAACGGTTTCTCCACGTGCCTCATCCCCTCGTTGGTGTTGTCGTTGAGGTTCATGAACAGGGGCTCCCATCCTCCGGGAAGGGTTTTGTTGTCGATGGCATATCCGTGGTTCTGGGAGGTAATGTAGGCTTTGTCCGTTCCCACCTCCAACACTGGCTGGTTGTGACTGCGGTGCCCGTACTTCAGCTTGTAGGTGTCCGCCCCCGCGGCAAGGCCCATCAGCTGGTTTCCAAGGCAGATCCCGAAAATGGGCTTGTCTGATTCAAAGCATTTGGACAGGGTCCGGATGGTGTCGGTGCACCGCTTGGGATCGCCCGGTCCGTTCGAGATGAACAGGCCGTCGTATGTTTCTTTGCTGATGTCGTGGTCCCAGGGCACGCGGATCACGGTGGTGTCCCTTTGCAGCAGGTACCTGATAATGTTGTATTTGACCCCGCAGTCCAGCAGCAGGATCCGGTAGCGGCCGGACCCGTAAACTTTCCTTTCGCCGGTGCTCACTTTTGCCACCAGGTTCTCCCGGTTGGGGTCGTAAAAATCTGGCTCCCGTTCGTCGAAGATCACCTTGCCGAGCATGGACCCTTTCTCGCGCAACAATTTGGTGATCATCCTCGTATCCACGTCAAAGATCCCGGGGATCCGGTTCTGCTTCAGCCAGTCGCCCAGGCTGCGCCCGGCATTCCAGTGGGAATATTCCCAGGAATAGTCGGAAATGACCAGGGCAGAAATATGCAGCTTGTCCGATTCGAAGAATTTGTACAGTTCGTTTTCGGAATCCTCCCGGGGTACCCCGTAATTTCCGACGATGGGATATGTGAGGACCAGGATCTGCCCTTTGTAGGACGGATCGGTCAGGCTCTCCGGGTAACCGGTCATGGCCGTGTTGAAGACCACTTCACCTGCTGTGCTTTCCTCGAATCCAAAAGATTTACCATCGAATGAGGAACCGTCCTCAAGGATTAGACGGATGGGTTTGAAATCCATGGTACAAATATCAGGATATCAATTTCAGGTTTCTTGTTTTTCCAGGTTATTGATGATCAGCTCCGCCTGCTCGGGCGATATGCGCTTCCCGATGATCTCCTTGTCCCGGTTCAGGAGGAAAAGCTGCGGGTATGCCTGCAGGTTGTACAATATGCGGAACTCATTGCTGTAGGGGCTCCAGCAGTTGATCCAGTCGTACATCCCGTGGTTATTGATAAAATCCACCCATTTCTCCTTTCCTTCCACGGAGTTGATCACATGCACGGCGATAACCTCCACATCCTGGTCCTTCAGTCTCTGAAATACTTCATGAAGGGCGGGCGTAATGGTTTTACAGTGCCCGCAATCCGCTTCCCAGAAATAGAGAATGGTGTATTTGGCATCAATTTCATGAATGAAAAATTCCTCCCCGATATGGGGATCCCTTTTGATGGCCGTGTCCTGGGCGGCCATCTGGAAATGCTCGGCCGGGATCCTGCGCATGAGCAGATCGGGCGCCTTCTGTCCGACTAGGGTGGGTTTGCTCCTTTCCAGGTTTTCTTTCAGTTTGCTGATGAAATCGGGACTGCTCCAGGTGGCATCCGGGATATAATAATTTTCCGCGATATGGAAATAGACCACCTCCATCCCCATGTATTTGCTTTCGGCAAAATGATTGAAAAGCGTGATGAGCAGGTACCGGTAGAGATCCTCATTGCCGCGGGACCCCTCCAGCAGGTAATCCACCGCTGCGATCAGTGAATCGGTATGCTGGGTGGTGGCGCGGCTGATGAAGTTTTTGATCTTGCTCTCGTAGATCGGTGTATGCAGCAGGCGGATGTTAAAAGGATCGAAATGGTCCAGGTAATGGGCCTTGTAATAAAAATACCTTACCGAATCGTCGTGCCTGCGTTTCCCGTTCAGAAGTTCATCGGGAGCAACCGGTTCGCGGGTGGCGCCGATAAAATCGCTCACGAACAATTCCCCGTGATCCGCTCCGATGCGGTCCATATATTCTTCCATCTCCCGGTTGATCCGCTTCTGTGCATCCCTGATCCGTTCGGTCTCGTTGTCATCCGGGGCCTTCTCCAGGAGGGCCTGCTGGGCTTCCAGTTCATTTCTTTTCAGCTGCAGGTAGTCCTTGTATTCCTGAAAGATCCGGTTATCCTCAGATCCTTCAAACCTGACGCTCCCGGCAAGATCTGCGGTGTCTGCCCGGATGGAGAGCGCCTGGTCGTCCCCGAGCAGAAAATCGAAATAATGGTCCGGATCCAGGTAGATGAGGTACATCCCCCCGTCGAGCGCCTCGGGGCCGGAAAAGATCCCTTTCCCCTGCCTGTCAAGCTGAATGGTATCAATGGGGATCATCCGGATTGTGAAATATTCCCCCAGCACAAGGGTGTCACCTGATAGTCCCTTCATTTCAACCTCGATGCGGTACCCCTGGCCGTACATGCTGGAATAACCTGACAGGGCCAGACATATCAGCAGGGGCAAGATTCCTCTCAGATACTTCATGCAACTTTCGTTTATTCGAAGCGCTAAAGTTAATGATTCTGATGAATACATTCTAAATGCATTCCTCAAGCATATTGTTCAAGAGCTGTGCCAATCTTGATTTGAAATTCACTAACTTGCCTGTGATAAATCCGTCGTGCAGCCATGTATACCCTGTCCGAAGCCCAGAACCTCGTCGAAAAACATATCCAGACAATCTTTATTCCGGATACGCCGCGGGAGCTGTATGAACCGGTAAAATACATCCTATCGCTGGGAGGAAAAAGGATCAGACCTGCACTGGTCTTGCTGGCCTGCGACCTCTATTCGGGGGGCGTGGAATCAGCCCTGATGCCTGCCATTGCCATCGAGATGTTCCATAACTTCACGCTGGTCCACGACGACATGATGGACCGTTCGGACCTGAGAAGGGGGAGTCCCACCGTCCATAAAAAATACAATGAAAATGTGGCCATCCTATCCGGGGATGTGATGTCCATCATGGCCAGCCGGCTGATGAACCAGGCTCCCGGGGTGGTGCTGAACACGGTACACGATATCTTTACCCGGACTGCCATGCAGGTATGCGAGGGACAGCAGATTGACATGAATTTTGAACAACGGCTCACGGTCACCGAAGAGGAATACCTGCATATGATCGAACTGAAGACCGCCGTATTGATTGCTGCCAGCCTGAAGATCGGAGCCGTCCTGGGAGGTGCTTCACAAAAGGATGCGGAGGACCTGTATGAATTCGGGAGGAACCTGGGGATTGCATTCCAGCTGCAGGATGACCTGCTGGACACCTATGGAGATCCTGAAAAGACAGGGAAGAAAGTGGGGACGGATATTGTGGACAACAAAAAGACATTCCTGATGATCAAAGCCCTGGATCATGCGGACCCGGTTCAGAAAAAAGAACTTACAGGATGGCTTAGCCGGAAGGATTTCAAACGTGAGGAAAAAATTGAAGCAGTGGTTTCGGTTTTCAATGATTTAAACGTAAAAGAACTGACCGAAAACAAGATCGGGGATTTCTACGATGCTTCCCTGCAAAAACTGAAGAATCTTCAAAGGGAGGAAGACCGCAAAACGGAACTCTACAGTTTCGCTTCCATTCTGATGGAGCGGAAAAAATGAACACTATCCGGGGAAGGGGAACAGGCTTTCCTCGGTGATTCCCAGCTCCATCATCAACTCGTCCTGTTCATATTCCTGGAGCAGGTATTTCATCTCTTCGATCTGGAACATGGCTTCGCTGATCTCTCTCTGGATCGATACGCTGTGCCTGGACTTCATGGAATTGTAGTAATTGTATTCATGGACGAGTGTTTCATAATACTCCCTGAGGATCCCGTTGGCCTTCTCCTCCTCGCCGCACCTGTAGTATGCTTCAATGATCCCGGGATGGTGAATGATGCCTCCCCGGGGACCGGGAACGGTGATCCCTGTTATAAACTGGTCATAGGGAAGAACCCGCGACGGAGCCAGTTCCATGCAGCGAT
>JAXGMU010000017.1:0-58951 GCA_040768485.1 Bacteroidales bacterium | reverse complement strand
CTGGGGGCAATGGTGATGGATCCCAACACGGCCATGGTCTCCCTGCTGGAGCATTTTGTCCGTGCCCCCATCGCCACGACCCTCCTGCTGGGAATGGAAGAGACCCAGGATTCGGTGGACATCGAGGTGCGCAGCTCCGCCTACCACGGGCGCACGCTGCGGGATCTGCGGTTGCCTTCCGATGTGCTGGTCCTGTCAGTGACCCGCGGCGGCAATCCCATCATCTCACATGGCTACACAAGGCTGCGGCTGGGTGATGTGGTGACGCTGGTGGGATCCAGGGAGAGCCTGGACCAGGTGCGCCTGAAGATGCAGGGATACTGAACAGGGATACTGACAGCCGGGCTTCACCGGCTGACGGGGTCATGATCACAGCAGATCCACGATACTGTCGGCCATCACTCCCAGCAGCAGTGCGCAGGAGGCGGCACCCGCATCGGTCACTCCCCGCGAGCGCTCTCCCAGCCGGCTGGAACGGCCGATCTTCGCGATCATCCCGCTGGTGCTGTCCCTGCCCGACTCTGCGGCGGCTTTCATGGCTTCCAGCGCCTCCCTGAAACCTCCCCCTTCATCCAGGGAACGGTTGTATGCCTCGATGGCCGGGTAAAGGGCATCCACCAGGGTTTTGTCGCCCACCCTGGCGGGGGTAAGTTTCTCCATTGCCTGCCGGACCTGGTTCATCGTTTCGCGGAACAGTCCGGCATCGATTTCGTCTCGCCCCGAAAAGCCGGCAGCCATGGTTTTGAAGATCTTCCCGTAGAGGGGACCCATGGCACCCCCGATCTTCATGATGAGAACCCTGCCCAGGATGTTCAGACCATGGGAAAAATCACCCGGTTCTTTTTCCAGCGCCTCCCCGGCCAGGGTGAATCCCTTGTTCATGTTGATCCCGTGGTCTCCGTCCCCGATGGCTCCGTCAATGTCGCTCAGGTATTGCTTGTTTTCGCGTATGGCCGCGATCATCCGGTCCACGATGAACGCGCCGTCGCTGTTCTTGAAGGAATTCACGTGAGGGGATCAGTTATGTTTGTTAAACCATCAGCCGTCATATGGTTATCTCCTCTGAAACTGCCTCAAACCCACCGAATCGGCTTCGTAATCCATGCAGGATTTCAGCTCATCATCCAGCTTCATCAGGGTGAGGGTGGCCCCGGCCATCTCCAGGGAGGTGAAATAATTGCCCACATAGGAGCAATGGACCCGGATGCCCATTTTATTCAGGATGGCGGTTACGTCGTTGTACAGGATGTACAGTTCCATTACCGGGGTGGAACCCAGTCCGGATATGAGCACCACCACTTCATCTCTTTTCTGAAACGGAAGGTCCAGGAGCACCACATCGCACATTCTCCGGGCCACTTCCCCGGACATCTGCAGGTCCGCCACCTCGATCCCCGGTTCCCCGTGGTGCCCGATCCCTACCTCCATCTTCCCCGGTTCCACGCTGAAGTTGGGATGGCCCACCTCGGGAATGGTACACCCGCTCAGTCCCACCCCGATGCTCCGGGTGTTGTCAATGGCTTTCTGTGCGGCGGAGATCACCTCTTCAAGCGATCCGCCCATGGCGGCTTTGGCTCCGCCCACCTTCCACATGAGGACCTCACCTGCCACGCCCCTGCGCTTTTCCCTTTCCGACGGGGGAGCAGACGGGACATCGTCATTGGCCACCACTTTCCTCACCCGGATCCCATCTCCGGCCGCCTCTTCCATGGCCATGTCCACATTCATGTTGTCGCCCGCATAATTCCCGTAAAGGATGGCCACTCCCTTCCCTCCGTCAGCTGCTTTGATGGCATCGTAGAACATCTGTGCGGGCGGGGAGGTGAAGATCTCGCCCACGGCCACCGCATCGCACATGTTCCTCCCGATGTAACCGATGAAAGCCGGCTTGTGACCCGATCCGCCCCCGGTGACGATGCCCACCTTCCCCTTCACCGGGGCATGCCTGTATTTCAGTACCCGTTCATTCTCCGTGGCGCTGACCAGGCCGGCATTTGCCTTCACATATCCGCGGAGCATTTCATCCACCACGAGCGAGGGATCATTGATGAATTTCTGCATGACACTATTTTTTAAAGGATTCCTTTTCCAGTTTCCGCATGCTGTCCACCTTCGGCGCGGATCTTCCGCCCTGGAATTCGGCTTTGAGCCAGGCATCCACGATGGTCTTGGCCAGTTCCTCACCCACCACCCGGGCGCCCATGGTCAGCACCTGGGCGTTGTTGCTGGCACGGAGCCGTTCTGCGGAGTACACATCGTGGCACACCCCGGCGAAAACCCCTTCCACCTTGTTGGCCATCATGGCCATACCCAGTCCTGTGCCGCAGATGAGGATGGCCCGGTCAAGATTCCCGGCCTGCACTTTTTTCGCCAGGTTAAATGCCACCTCGGGATAGGCGGCGCCGGGGTTCCCTCCCAGGTAATCCAGGTCCTCCACCTGGACGCCTTTGTCCTTCAGGTGGTCCACGATCACCTTTTTGAGTCCTGTGGCGGCATCATCCGCATCGATCAGGATTTTCATCTTCTGCCGGTTTCGTTTTTCATCCCGGTAAATATAAGCCAAACCGATGATGGTCACAAATACATCTAGCGGATACCGGCTGCGAACTCCGGGAAAAAAAAGTATTTTTGTGAATGGGGAGCGGTCCCCGGGAAAAATTTTGCCAATGGGAATACTGCTTGACAGGATCAGGGAAAAGGGAGTGCTGATCTCCGACGGGGCATGGGGAACCCTGCTGCACCGGATGGGGCTTGCTTCCGGCGAATGCCCCGAGTCCTGGAACCTTACCCGTCCGGATGACGTTCTGGAAGTGGCCCGCTCCTACGTGGAGGCCGGATCGGACATCATCCTGACCAACAGCTTCGGGGGGAGTCCCGCCAAGCTGCGGGCATACGGACTTGAACAGCAGGTCTATGAAATTAACCGGGCGGCAGCCGGGATTTCCCGGAAGGCGGCAGGGAAGGAGGTGCTCGTCCTGGGCTCGGTCGGTCCCACCGGGAAGATGGTCATGATGGGTGAGATCACCCCGGAGGAACTGCTGGACGGTTTTCAGAAACAGGTGATGGGCCTTGCCGACGGGGGCGTGGATGGCATTGTGGTGGAGACGATGGCCGATCCGGATGAAGCAAGGCTGGCCATCCAGGCAGCGAAGAATGGCACCTCCCTGGAAGTTGCCTGTACATTCACCTTTGAACGGACCAGGGACAGCGGGTTCAGGACGATCATGGGGACCGGGATCCGGGAATACCTGGAGATGTGCCGGGAAGAGGGAGTGGATGTGATCGGGGCCAATTGCGGGAACGGCACCGCGGGGATGATCGAGATCGTCCGGGAGATCAGGCGGACGGAGCCGGACCTGCCCATACTGGTCCACGCCAATGCAGGGCTACCGGTCTACAGGGGTGGAGAAACCGTCTTTCCTGAGACACCCGGAGAGATGGCCCCGCTGATGGTGGAACTGGTGAATGCGGGCGCAAATATTGTCGGGGGATGCTGTGGCACAACCCCCGAACATATCCGGCTGACCGCCGGGAAGGTAAAAAAAGTGGCGGGAAAGTGATCCTGAGGGGGAAAGCCCGGCGAAATAGGGTTTTTTGCTCCGGATGCATCAATATATCGATGTTTCACTATGTTAAATCTATCTTTATGAAATCCATCATTATTATTGCACTCACCATTTTCTGTTCGGTATCTTCTTTCGCACAGACAAGGGTGGTCAGGGGCAGGCTCACCGCTTTTAACCGGTATCCCGTTGAGAATGTGGAGGTAGGAGCAAAGAAGGCAAAGACTGCCGTGCTGACCGATTCGCTGGGAGAATTTTCCCTGGTATGTGAGGAAAAGGATGTGATCCAGATCAGGGGCAAGGTCTTCCAGAGAATGACCAGAAGGGTGCAACCGGACGACGAATACATCCGGGCCAACCTGATCTTCAGGGATACTCCCAAGAACAGGCAGATCGCCACGGGGATGGGTTACCTTTCGGAGGAGAGCCTGGCCTATGCCCTGACACACCTGGAGGATGAAAACAACGACTTCTGCAATTACACCGATGTCTTTTCCCTGATCAGGGGGAAGTTCCCCGGTGTGCAGGTCCGGGCAAGCTCGGCCGGTGGTGAAGGGGTCTTCGTCAGGGGACAGAAATCCATGACCCAGGACACGGAAGCCATCTACGTGGTGGACGGAGTCCAGGTCTCGGACATCAATTTCGTGAACCCGTGTGAGATGGTCAGCATCGACATCCTGAAAGATGCGGGGGCTGCCATATACGGAGCCCAGGCAGCCAACGGGGTGGTGGTCATCGAGACAAAGGCAAAAAACCAATGATCATACCTGCCGGAAGGATCACAGGTAACTGGTTTTGATAAAGTAACGGATCTTGACAATGAAACGGATCCTGATATATGTGGCAGGGCTGCTTTTCATGACCTCGCCGGTTCTGTTCTCCCAGACCAGGGTGGTTTACGGGAAGCTGAAGACCTTCAATACGTTCCCGCTGCAGAATGTGGAGGTGACCGCCAAGAAAACCGGGGCTGCCGTGAAGTCCGATTCCCTGGGAAGGTTCAGCATCGTATGCGCCCGCAAGGATGTTATCCGGATCAAACCCAAAGCATTCAAGCCGGTCAGCCGGAAGATCGGTGATGAAACGGATACCCTCGAGATCAATCTCGTTTTCATTGACTCGGAATCCAACAGGCAGGTGGCCACAGGGTATGGTTACATCGATCAGCAGGATCTCAATTATGCGGTCAGTCACCTGCAACAGGAGAACAACGAGTTCTGCAATTACCTGAATATCTTCGATCTGATCAGGGGAAGGTTCCCCGGGGTGGCGGTGAGCAACGGAGCGGTGATCATCCGGGGGGTGAACTCCATCAACCTGAGTTCGGAAGCGCTCTACGTGGTGGACGGGGTGATCATGAGCGATATCAGCTGGATCCATCCCTGCGAAGTGCGGTCCATTGACGTGCTCAAGGACGGGATCTCGGCCATGTACGGCTCCCGTGGCGCCAACGGGGTGGTGGTGATCGAAACCAGAAGATGAGGTGATCGAAACCAAAAGATAATATGCATATGCGCAGAATCCTGATCGCATTGCCTGTTCCGTCGTTTATGTTTTTTCCCGTCCTGCTCGCTGTGACGGGTTGTGACCGGGTGACCGGTACGGAAAATGAAGACAGGCCGGAACGGATCATCCGGATGGATGCCCCCGCCCGGATATTCGAAGAGGCTTTCCCCATGGGCAACGGCCGGATCGGTGCCACGCTTTACGGGGGGATCTCCCGGGAAAGGATCATGCTCAATGAAGCAACACTCTGGGCCGGCGAGCCGGTTGACCCGAACATGAACCCGGAAGCCTTCCGGCACCTTCCTGCCGTGCGCCGGGCCCTTTTCGACGAGGATTACCGGCTTGCGGACTCGCTGGTAAGACAGCTGCAGGGAAAATTCTCCGAATCCTATGCGCCGCTGGGGGACCTGTACCTGGATTTCGCACCGGAAGAAGCCTCGCGGGAATATACACGGGAACTGGATATCCGCAACGGGGTCTCCACAGTCTCATTTGAAATGGGCGGAACCCTTTACCGGAGGGAGATGTTCGTGTCCCACCCGGACCAGCTGCTGGTGATCCGGCTCAAAGCTTCGGGGAACCGTCGCCTGGAATTCCGGTTGGGCACAACCAGCCAGCTGTTACACCGGGTCAGTGCGGGGGACGGGAAGCTGGTCATGCGAGGCAGTGCACAGGTGCATGCCGAACCCAGCTACCGGGGCGAGATGCCGGATGCCGTTGTGTTTGAAGAGGGAAGGGGAACCCGGTTCTGCGTGGTCACCGCCGTGCATACAACCGACGGAACGGTGGAGGCGGACGGGGAGGCGCTCGTCATCAAAGATGCCTCGGAGGTGGTGCTTGTGTCGGCCGTGGAGACCAGCTTCAATGGCTTCGACAGGGATCCCTCCAGGGAAGGAAAGGATGAGGGGTTCCTTGCCGGGCAAAGGATCGATGCGGTCAGCGGTGACCCGTACCGGGACCTGCTGCAGCGGCACCGGGAGGATTTCAGGAGCTACTCCGACAGGGTCTCGCTGGATCTGGGGGAACCTGCGAGTGACACACTCACCACACCCGAGCGGCTGAAGTTGTTCCGGGAGGATCCCTCTGACGGAGACCTCGTGGCACTCTACTTCCAGTTCGGCAGGTACCTGCTCATCAGTTCATCCAGGACCCCGGGCGTGCCCGCCAACCTGCAGGGGATCTGGAACGGGCACCTGCGGCCGCCCTGGTCGAGCAACTACACCGTCAACATCAACCTGGAGATGAATTACTGGCCGGCGGAGGTGACCCACCTTCCGGAAATGCATCTCCCCCTGCTGCAGTTCATCGGGAATTTGGCAAAGACAGGGGAGGTGACCGCCGCCAATTTCTATAATGCCCCGGGCTGGTGCTGCCACCACAATTCCGACCTGTGGGCCATGACGAATCCGGTGGGTGACTTCGGACAGGGAGATCCCATGTGGGCCAACTGGAACATGGGCGGGGCGTGGCTGGCCACCCACCTGTGGGAACATTTTGATTTCACGCGGGACACCGCCTTTCTCAGGGAGTACGCATATCCGCTGATGAAAGGGGCGGCCCGTTTCTGCATGGGGATCCTGGTGGAGGACCGGGACAGCCTCCTGGTGACCGCCCCTTCCACCTCTCCCGAAAACAGGTATATCACACCGGAAGGATACCGGGGCGCCACCCTTTACGGAGGCACGGCCGACCTGGCCATGATCCGCGAAATCCTGACGGAGGTAAGGGATGCCGCTCAGGTGCTGGGAACGGATGAACCTTTCCGGAGGGAAGCGGAAGAAACCCTCCGCCGGCTGCTT
This sequence comes from Bacteroidales bacterium, assembly GCA_040768485.1. Taxonomy (GTDB): domain Bacteria; phylum Bacteroidota; class Bacteroidia; order Bacteroidales. The sequence goes on along the minus strand of JAXGMU010000017.1, from coordinate 52,086 downwards.
CCCTACCGGGTGGGGGCAAAAGGGAACCTGCAGGAATGGTACCACGACTGGGAGGATGCGGATCCCCGTCACCGGCACGTGTCTCATCTCTTCGCCTTCCACCCCGGGCGGAGCATCACCATGAACACATCTCCCTCTCTCTCAGATGCGGTCAGGCGCTCCCTGGAACTGCGCACAAACGAGGGAACGGGATGGTCCATCGCCTGGAAGATCTCCCTCTGGGCACGGCTGCTGGACGGAGAAATGGCCTTTGATGCCATCAAGACCCTGCTCCGGTTCTACCATCCTGACGAGCGTTTGGAATACAGCGGAGGGGGGACATTCCCCAACCTGCTGGATGCCCATCCCCCGTTCCAGATCGACGGGAATTTCGGGGGAACGGCGGGAATCGCCGAGATGCTCCTGCAGAGCCACGACGGGGAGATCCGCCTTCTGCCCGCCCTGCCCGAAGCGTGGGAGAGTGGAAGTGTGACCGGATTGCGTGCCAGGGGCGGCTACACGGTGGATATCCGCTGGGAAGATCACCGGGTGAAGGAGGCGCGGATCGTCCCGGATGCGGAAGGGGAATTTACCGTCCGATGCAACGGGAAGGTTACAAAAATGCGCGGGAATGCGGGTGAACAGATCACCATCTGAGAATGCCGGTGGGTAATGATCAGGCGATCGCGGAACAACAAAGCGGAACATTAAAAAGAGATGAACATGCATCAGAGAAAACTCGGAAAAACAGGATTTGAAATCTCGGAGATCAGTCTCGGCACCTGGCAGGTGGGTGGAAAGTGGGGGCAGGAATTCGACATGAAAAACGCCGAAAAGATCCTGCATGAAGCCATTGATGCCGGGATCAATTTCATCGATACGGCCGATGTTTACGGGGACGGGCTCAGCGAAAAAATGGTGGGCCAGGTGGTCCGCAGCCGCAGCGAACGGGTCTACGTGGCCACCAAATGCGGCAGGAGGCTTTCCCCGCACGCCAATGCAGCCTACACCCCGCAGGCATTGCGCGGTTTTGTGGAGGACAGCCTGAGGAATTCGGGGCTGGAGACACTGGACCTGATCCAGCTGCATTGTCCTCCCGGCGAGGTGTACCGGAGACCGGAGATCTTTGCTCTGTTCGACCGCCTGAAGGAGGAGGGCAAGATCCGCTTCATGGGTGTGAGTGTGGAAAAGGTGGATGAGGCCCTGCAGGCGATCCGCCATGAGAATGTCACCACGGTACAGATCATCTTCAACATATTCCGGCACAAACCGGCGGAACAATTTTTCAGCGAAGCCGCAAAAAGAGATGTGGGGATCATTGTCAGGGTCCCGCTGGCAAGCGGACTGCTCACCGGGAAATTCTCACGGGGGACCACCTTCGGGGAAGGTGACCACAGGACCTTCAACCGGCAGGGGGAGGCGTTTGACAGGGGAGAGACCTTTTCGGGGGTGGATTATGAGCGGGGACTGGACGCTGTGGAGGAGCTGAAGAAGCTGTTCCCGGGGAGGGAAAACCTGGCGCCCGTGGCCCTGAGATGGGTCCTCATGTTCCCGGAAGTGAGCTGCGTGATCCCCGGTGCCTCCCGTCCGGAGCAGCTGCATTCGAACCTGAGGGCGCTGGATGAAAAGCCCCTTACCCGGGAACAGATGGAAGGGGCGTCGGCCATCTATGACCGGTACATCAGGGAGCAGGTGCACCACCTCTGGTGACCTTCCCGTACCGGATGGCAACTCCCCCGAAAAACTGCCTGGGGAGACCTGGATAATAGGGCCTGGGCGGATTTCCGCCGAATGAGGGGGCATTCACCAGGATCATGGAAGCATAGCGGGTATTGAACAGGTTGCGGATCCCTCCGTTGACCCCGATCTCCAGCGGTGAGCCGGGCAGATCAATGGTCCAGTCTATCCGGAGATACACCAGGTGGTATCCGCGGTACAGCTCTTCATTCCTGTCATCCATCCACTGCCTGCCCGTGTACCGGTACTGCAGGCCGACCCGCACCGGACCCGGCCTCCCGGAAAGGGAGGCGTGAAAGATCTGGGAGGGGATCCCCGGCAGGTGGTTCCCCGAATGATCGGTCCCCCCGTCCATAAATTCCACAAACCGGTTGCGTGAGACGGTATATCCCAGGGTGGCTTCCGGATCAAGGAACAACCGGCCCGCGGCAAGGGAAGGCCGGAACCGGGCCATGAGCTCCAGGCCTGAATTGAGAGCCGAGCCCGCATTCACCCCGGTGAACAGATCCTCGGCGGTCCGTTCGGTGACCAGCAGGTCCCGCAGGTAAACCGAATAAAGGGTGGCATCATACCGGACGGCACCCCGGAGGAAAACACCCCTGCCACCCACCTCCGCGTTCCATCCTGTTTCAGGCCTGAGTTCCGTGTTGACATTCCCCCCGGGAAGCAGGGTCTCCTCCAGCGAGGGAGCAGAGAATCCGTGTCCCCCCGATACATAAAGATGGTGCCCCGGGCGAAGGCGGTAGCTGATCCCCAGCCTGGGCGACAAAACCGGCCGGTACCGGTAGTGGCCGGAAAGGTCCGCAGAGTCGGTCGCCATCTGGTCCGTGAGCCTGTAGTCGAGCAGGTTCATATTTACGCCGGCATCGATCAATAGTCCCTCCAGCGGTTCCAGGTGGAACAGCAGGAAGGTGTTCACATAGCGCCTGCGTTCCCGGTGACCGGCCAGGAGCCCTCCCTCCGCTCCCCCTTCAAGGGTCTCATAGATCTGCCAGTCAACCCGTTCGTGAAAAAATTCGATCCCGGCCTGAAAAGTCGCCCGCTCCAGCTCCACCTGGAATGTTTCCCGGAACCCCACATTTCCGAACCGGTCGTCCAGGATATTAAAGGGCCTGGTTTCATAGGGATCCCTGAAGGTGGAGAAGAGCACCAGCCGGTTCGTCAGCCGCCTGCTGATCTCCGTCTCCAGGGTGAGTCCCCCTACCACCCTGAAATAGGCTTCGTATCCCTCCACCGCCAGCCAGTTGGCCGCTGCTATTTCAGGTGAGTTCAGATAATCATCCTCGCTGAGCGAGCTGGGGATCCCGGCCCGCAGGCCGGTCAGGTGGAGGGTGAGCGAAAGCTCGTTCCTGAGGCCGAAATACCTGGCATTGAAATAGGCACTGTTCCTGGCATAGGTGCTGTTCTCCCGGAATCCTGCCGAATAAGACCTGCTGAATCCCCCGTGAAGAGCCAGTTTCGATTTTTTGTAGCCTGCTGAAACGGTGTTCTTCATGGTCAGGAACGAGCCGATGGAATGGCTCGTTTCGGCTGAGAAACCATCTTCTTCAGGGTAGGGTGTATTGAACCGGACCACTCCTCCCAGTCCCGACCCATACAGGGCCGAGGAGGGGCCCTTCAGGATCTCAACCGATCCGATCCCCATCACCTCCATGTCCTCCAGGGAGGTGAATCCATCCCCGGATGTGAGGGGGATGTCGTCCAGGTAAGCCCTGATCCGGTTTGACTGGTAAGGCGTCCGGGAGCCCACCCCGCGGATCACCAGCCGGCCCGTGTTATAACTTCCCGAAGCCATATATACACCGGGGGCCAGGTTGATCAGGTCCGATGCGCTGATGGCACGGCCCGGTTCCCCCTGCTCCGCCGGAATGCGCACAATTCCCCCGGGAACCTCCAGGTAATGCTCTCGGAAGGGGACCACGGTGATGGTCACGTCCCCGAGCCTGACCGTATCTCCGGACAATCCCTGCGCTTTCACGGGATGTGACACTGCAGGGGACAGGAATATCAGGAAGATCGGGAAGATCAGGAATAAGGGGAATATCAGCCCGGACCGGTGGAACATGTTCGCGATAAATTCTTTATTCCATAACATGCATGCCGGGGAAATGTTCCGGTTTCACTTCCCGGTAAAAATATGTATTTTAAGGCCTGAAATTTCATTCACATGAAAGACAAACCAGGAAAGGGCCTGCTGCTTTGCTCCGCGATCCTCCTGCTGATGATCTCATGTGCCTCGGTGGACCGCTACATCCACTCCGGGGAGGTGCTCATCTGGGAACCCGATATCGCAAGGTTTGACTCTCTGGACCTTGAGGAGCAGGCGGATGAAAATACGCTTCTGGTGACCGGCAGTTCCAGTGTGCGGCTGTGGGACAGCATCCACAGCGACCTGTCCCCCTACCGTGTCATACAGCGCGGATATGGAGGGGCCAAACTCTCGGATTTTAATTATTATGCCGACAGGATCATCAAATCCGGGCCGTATAAGGCGATCCTCATTTTTGTAGCCAACGATATTTCGGGGGGGGAGCGGGACAGGACTCCCGGGGAAGTGTTGAAGCTATACCGGATCCTGGTCAGCCGGATCCGTGAGCATACCCCGGATGCACCGGTATTCTGGATCGAGACCACCCCCACGCCCAGCCGCTGGCATGCTTCCGGCCGGATCAGGGATGCCAACCGGAAGATACAAAAGTATTGTGACAGGAACCCGGATCTGTATTTCATCGAAACCCGCGGGGCATTTATCCTGCCCTCAGGCAGCCCCGATTCCACCCTGTTCAGGAACGATATGCTGCATCTGAACCGCAAAGGATACCGGTTGTGGGCCGGACTGATCAAAGAATCGCTGGCGGAGGAGGGGATCCTTCCGTCGCCGGAACCCGTTGAAAAAACATCCCGTTGATGAAGGACTCGCGGACGTTGCTCACCTACCATGACCTGACCGTGGAAGTGCAGTCCTCCCCCGGGGAGGAACTGATCGCCCACATGCTTGAGACAGTGCTGGGTACGCCGGGAGGATTGCGCTACAGGCATACCGATATCGAAGAGAGGCTCTCTACGCTGGGCGAAAATTATTTCATGTTCCTGCGCAAAGGAGGGAAAATGCTGGGATCGGTGGGATTCTGCGGCAGGACTGCCGAGGCTGCCGGACTGGAGCATGACAGCTGGCTGATCCGTTATTTCTCTATCAAAGCCCCCATGAGGTCCGTCCCCCGGAGAAGCAGACAAAACGAAAGCAGGGAAGGGAAAGCCGACCGGACGTCGGTGCTGGGAAGGTTCATCAAGCCCATTTTCGCAAATCCCTCTCTGCTGAGGGACGGGGGCAGGAAGGGCGTGGTACCCGCGGTCATCTTCGGGATCGTGGAGAATAAAAACCTCAGGTCGGTGAATTTCAGTGAACAGACAGGCCTGGAGAAGGTGGGGGAGGTGAGCGGATTCGCCTTCAGCCGGATGAATCCCAGAAGGAGCAGGAGGCTGGAGCTGATGTCCCCGGACGGACAGGAAGAGATGCTGCCATTGATCAGGGAATTTTACAGGGACCACACCCTCTTCAGCGCGGATAACATTTTCAGGGACAACCATTATTACGTGATCAGGGAGTCCGGCAGGGTGGTGGCCGGATTGAAAACACATCCCGTGACCTGGCGGATCGTGGATTTTGGAAGCGAATGGATCAACCGGCTGGCAAAACTCCTGGTGAAGATCCCTTCCGTCAGCCGCCGGCTGGACCCGGATGCCCTCCGGTTGCTCGCCTTCGACGGTATTTACTGCGAGCCCGGTCATGAAACGGCGCTCTATGAACTGATGGAGGGCGTGCTGGAGAGGGAAAATCACTACCTGGCCATGCTGATGATGGATACCCGGTCCCCGCACCACCACCTGATCTCGGATCCCAAAAGGCTCGGGATCCTGCACAGGGTGCTGGGAAGTTTCGATGCAGATATCAGGATCCGCTTCATCAACCTGCCCGACCATGTGAGGCAGTACTACATGGACCGACCGGCATTTATATCCACATACGATAACACCTGAAGAAAAGGATGGAGATCATCGAAACGAAAATTGAGGGATTCTTTATCAGGCAGGCGCAACCGGAAGATGTACCCCTGGTGCTTGAACTGATCACGAGACTGGCCGAATATGAACGGTTGTCCCACATCCTGGTGGCCACCGGGACAGCGTTGGAAAAGTATCTGTTCGGACCGGAAAAGGTCGCCGAGGTGATCCTCGGTTACAACGGGGAAGTGCCTGTGGGCTATGCACTTTACTTTTACAATTTTTCAACTTTCCTGTGCAGGCCCGGCCTGTACCTGGAGGACATCTTTGTGCTCGGGGAATACAGGGGAAGGGGGTTCGGGAAGGCAATGCTTGCATACCTGGCCTCACTGGCTGTGGAAAAAAACTGCGGCAGGATGGAGTGGGTCGTGCTGGACTGGAACGAGCCGTCCATCCAGTTCTACAAATCCATGGGAGCGGAGCTGATGGATGAATGGATCATCAACCGGGTCTCGGGAGAAGCCCTCCGGGAGCTGGCTTCGAAGTTTTAATTACAACCGGACCGGTTTTCCCGGCAGCGCCGGGAATCCGGCAAAAGCCCCCAAGTGGGAAAAAAAAGGCTGGCCATTTCATTTGATGTTGGAAAAAAACCTAATTTACGCACCTTAACTACCACTAAAACCGGATCTCATGGAGATCGCCGTCAGGCAGGTTAGTTCCCGGAAGGACATGCGGAAGTTTATCCATCTTCCCGCCAGGGTCCACAGGGATCACGATAACTGGGTCCCGCCACTCTACTCGGATGAATGGGAATTCTTCGATTCGAAAAGGAACAAATCCTTTCAGTACTGCGATGTGATCATGCTTCTTGCATTCAGGGGAAATGAATTGGTGGGAAGGGTGATGGGGGTCATCAACCACAGGTACAATGACATTCACCGGGAGAAACATGCCCGCTTCAACTTCCTGGAAACGTGGGATGACCTTGATGTAAGCCGCGCGCTCCTGGAATACCTGGAAGAGTGGGCCCGGAGCAAGGGGATGGTAAAACTGGTCGGTCCCCTGGCGTTCTCGGACAAAGATCCCCAGGGCTATCTGATCGAGGGTTTCAACGAGCCGGTGGTCATCGCATCCCACTGCAATTATAAATACGTGATCGATCACCTGACGGCGCTGGGTTTTGAAAAAGAGCTCGATCTGGTGGTTTACAAGATCCCCATCCCTGAGAAAACACCTGAACTCTACCTGAAGATCGCAGAAAGGGCCAGGGTGAATAATCCGGATATCCGGCTCAGGGAGTTTACCCGGCGAAAGGAGCTGAAGCCGATGATCAGGCCTATCTTTTCCCTGATTAATGAAACCTTTACACACATCTACGGGTTCATGCCCTTTACCCTGGAAGAGATGGACGATTTTGCCAACCGGTACCTGATGATCATGGATCCGGGGTATATCAAGGTGATCGAGAATGGTGCCGGGGAGACAGTCGCATTTATCATCGCGATGCCCGATATCAGCAAGGGAATCAGGCGGTCGGGGGGATACCTGTTCCCCTTGGGATTCCTGCATATCCTTTTCTCGGGTCTGCGCTCAAAACAGCTTAACCTTCTGATGGGGGCGGTCCGGCCCGATTACCAGAACCGCGGACTGGATGCGATCATGGGTTCAGCCATGCTTGAATCTGCCAGAAAGGGGAAGATGGCATACATGGACAGCCACCTTGAAATGGAGACCAACACCCGTGTGCGCGCCGAAATGGAATACATGGGGGGAAAGGTGTACAAGGTGTACCGGATATTCGGGATATCCCTGAACAGCAAATAATAATTTTCCGGGATTTGTTTTGATCTTTTAAGCAAAGCCCCTATTTTTGAACCATCAATCCCCCTTACAATGAGGATTACTGGAAATATTGCGGTGGACCGGTTTCTGCGCCTCTTCTGAAGCGCAGCCGTCAGTTTTTTCTCTTCCTAACCAGTAATTCTCAGATCAATGTCACATAAAGTTACCAGTACGCAGGCTTCCCTGTCATCATTCAGAAGGTTCCTTCAGGATCTCCGTGAGGCCGTTTCCGGGTCGGAAAGGGATTTTACCAGGATTCCGCTGGGAAGGGCGATCCTGCTTCTCAGCATCCCCATGGTCCTGGAGATGATCATGGAATCTGTCTTTGCGCTGGCAGACATCTTCTTCGTATCCAGATTGGGAGCGGAGGCGGTGGCCACGGTGGGGATCACCGAGTCGGTGATGACCGTCATCTATGCCATCGGCATGGGCCTCAGTGTGGGGACCACCGCCCTGGTTTCCAGAAGGATCGGGGAGAACCGGCCCGAGCAGGCAGCCGTCGCGGCAGTCCAGGCCATCTTCACCGGGATCGTGGTCTCGACCCTTTTCGCTTTTACGGGGATTTTCTTTGCAAAGGATCTGCTCAGGCTGATGGGGGCGTCGGAAACCACGGTGGAGACGGGATACATGTATCCTGCCATCATGCTGGCGGGCAACGGGGTGATCATGCTCCTGTTCATCATCAATGCGGTGTTCAGGAGCAGCGGGGATGCTGCCATCTCCATGCGGGTGCTCTGGTTCGCCAACATCCTGAACATCATTCTCGATCCCCTGCTGATCTTCGGATGGGGACCCTTCCCGGAGATGGGGGTGAAGGGTGCGGCGGTGGCCACCTGCACCGGAAGGGGACTGGCGGTCGTTTACCAGGTCTGTCTGCTGGGCCGGGGAAGGTACCGGGTGAAGATCGCAGCGGCACAGCTGGTGATCCGGATGAAAGAGGTCGTCAAACTGGTGAAGCTTTCCCTGGGTGCCATCGGCCAGAATTTGATCGGCACTGCTTCCTGGATCTTCCTGGTCTGGGTGATCACCAGCCTGGGCGAAGAGGTGGTGGCCGGGTATACCATTGCCATCCGGATCGTGATGTTCGTTCTCCTACCTTCATGGGGGATGGCCAACGCATCGGCCACGCTGGTGGGTCAGAACCTGGGAGCGAACAGACCGGAAAGGGCCGAACGCGCCGCATGGCTGGTAGGCATCGGGAACATGGTTTTGCTCGGGCTCATCTCTGTGTTCTTCATTGTCTTCCCCGACGCTTTCATCGGCTTTTTCATCGACGGGACCCACCAGCCGCTGGTCATGCAGAGCGGGGTCACCTGTCTGCGGGTGATCAGCTTCGGATTCGTGGTGTATGCCATGGGGATGGTCATGGTCAATTCCATCAACGGGGCAGGGGATACAGCCACTCCCGTATGGATCAATGTGATCGCATTCTGGCTGATGGAGATCCCCCTGGCGTACCTGTTCACCCGGGTGTTTGATCTGCATCTCCAGGGGGTATGCTATGCGATCCTGATCGGGGAGTCCACGCTGACCTTTTTAGCGATGATCATCTTTCGCAGGGGAAAATGGAAACTGAAGGTAGTCTAAAGTCGAAAGTCGAAAGTCGAAAGTCGAAAGTCGAAAGTCGAAAGTCGAAAGTCGAAAGGATTGTGTAACTTGCAGCAGGATGAAACACAACTTTCCGCATATATACCTGTACCACCGTTTCGGCAGGGGGCTGTACGAGTGCTGGATGCTATATCTCTGACAGGAGGCCGGATCCACGGTTTCCCGTTTCCCATTGTACCATTTCCAATTTCCCATTTTTTCCGTTTTTTTCCTTTACTGACTTACTTATCAGCACGGGATGCAAATTGCGACCATCTTCGATATCAAGCGTTTCGCGGTTCATGACGGACCCGGGATCCGCACCACGGTCTTTTTCAAGGGTTGTCCCCTCCGCTGCTGGTGGTGCCACAACCCTGAAAGCCAGTTGCCGGAACCCGAAACGGTGGAGGTTGAAAGACAGGTGGACGGGAGGAACGTGCCTGCCCGCAGGACATACGGTGAACAGGTGGGGACGGCGGATCTGATGGAGATCATTTTAAGAGACCGCCACTATTATGCCGAATCGGGCGGCGGGGTGACCTTTTCGGGCGGGGAGCCGCTCATGCAGCCGGAGGCCCTTTCGGAATTGCTCCGGGTCTGCAGGAAGGCCGGCCTGCATACATGCGTGGATACCTGCGGGCATGTCCCGGCGACGGATTTTGAACGGATCCTGGATGACACCGATCTGTTCCTTTATGACCTCAAGCACATGGATCCCGGACTGCACCTGAAATATACTGGGACAGGCAACGGTCTGATCCTTTCCAACGCGGACCGCCTGCTGGAGGCGGGGGCGCGGGTGATCTTCCGGATTCCCGTGATCCCGGGGATCAACACATCGGATGAAGAGACCGGCAGGATGATCTCATTCCTTGAGGAGAGAAGCGACCGGTGCAGGGAGGTGCATCTGCTGCCCTACCACCGCATCGCCGGTCAGAAATACAGCAGACTGGGAAAAGCAATCCGGCTGCCGGAGGTGAAGGAGCCGGGCAGGAAAATGATGGAAGCCCTGCAGAAACGGTTTGAGCAGACCGGATTGGAGGTCCTGATCGGGGGATGAACGGGGACTGAACGGGGACTGAATGGGGACTGAATGGGGACTGAATGGGGACTGAACGGACAACACAGAGGAATACTGAATGAAATGAACGAACGTGTAAAAAGACTGAGAAAACAGAGCCTGGAAGCGGTGAACCGCATTTCGGCGGAACGGGGACTGCTCGTCACGGCATTCTACCGGGAATTGTCACCCATGCAGTATTCTGTCCCCGTGCAGCGCGCCAGATTGTTCGAATACATTCTGAAGAACAAGGCGGTCTGCATCAACGAGGGGGAACTGATCGTGGGGGAGCGGGGACCGGCCCCGAAGGCCACTCCCACCTACCCGGAGATCAACCTGCATACGCTGAAGGACCTGGAGACCCTGGACGGCAGGGAGAAAGTGTCCTTCCGGGTGGACCGGGAGACCCGGGAAGCCTTCCGGGAGGTGATCATTCCTTACTGGGAGGGTAAGACCAACCGGGACCGGATCTTCCGGAACATGAGCGATGCGTGGAAGGAAGCTTATGCTGCCGGCATTTTTACAGAGTTCCAGGAACAGCGGGCCCCCGGTCATACCGTGCTGGGGGACAAGATCTACCGGATGGGAATGCGGGAGATGGCCGGCGAGGTGCGGAAATCAATGGAAGCGCTTGATTTCCATGGTGATCCGCAGGCCTATGAAAAGCTGGAGGAACTCCGTGCCATGGAGATCTGTGCCGGTGCCCTGGTCATGTTTGCCGAGCGGCACGCGGAAGCGCTGGAGGCGCTCGGGGCCGGGGAAGCGGACAGGGGAAGGAAGGAAGAGCTGAAGCGAATGGCGGCTGTCTGCCGCAGCGTGCCCGCCCGTGCCCCTTCCACATTGCATGAAGCACTTCAGTATTACTGGTTTGTCCACCTGGGGGTCATCACCGAACTGAATCCGTGGGACTCTTTCAATCCTGGAAGGCTGGACCAGCACCTGCTTCCTTTTTACAGGAATGACCTGGAAAAGGGGATCCTGGATGAAGCCGGGGCACGGGAACTGCTGCAGTGCTTCTGGATCAAGTTCAACAACCATCCCGCGCCCCCCAAGGTGGGGGTGACCGCCGAGGAGAGCAACACCTACACCGATTTCTGCCTGATCAACCTGGGAGGGGTGAGAGAGGACGGGTCGGACGGGGTGAATGAGCTCACCTTCATCCTGCTGGATGTGATCGAGGAGATGCGCCTGTTGCAGCCCTCCTCCATGGTCCAGGTGAGCAGGAAGAATCCGGATGAATTCGTGGACCGGGCGGTCCGCATAGTGAAAACCGGTTTCGGGCAGCCCTCCTTCTTCAATACGGATGCGATCGTTCTGGAGCTGACCGGACAGGGCAAACGGCTGGAGGATGCAAGGCGGGGAGGCGCCTCGGGTTGTGTGGAAAGCGGGGCATTCGGAACGGAAGCCTATATCCTCACCGGGTATTTCAACCTGGTCAAGGTGCTGGAGATCACCCTGCACAACGGGGTGGATCCCATGACGGGGAAACGGATCGGACCGGAGACAGGGGATCCGGCCGATTTCGGATCCTTTGAGGAGCTGAAGGAAGCGTTCGTCAGGCAGCTGCACCACTTTATTGATATCAAGATCGCGGGGAACAACCTGATTGAAAGGATCTTCTCCCTCCACATGCCGGTCCCCTTCCTGTCGCTGCTGATCGACGACTGCATCGCAAACGGCACGGACTACAATGCGGGCGGGGCCAGGTACAATACCAGCTATGTGCAGGGGGTGGGACTGGGCTCGGTGACGGACATGCTGAGTTCCCTGCATACGCACGTATTTGAGAGGAAATCGATTACCATGGCGACCTTTCTCCGGGTGCTGGCAGACAATTTCGGGGGACAGGATGCGCTCAGGGCCTCCCTGCTGTATGAGACCCCCAGGTACGGGAATGATGATGATGCAGCGGACCGGCACGCCCGCTGGGTGTTCGAGGCCTTCCATGATTCGGTCACGGGAAGGCTCAGTCCGCGCGGGGCCACTTACAGGATCAACATGCTTCCCACCACCAGCCACATCTATTTCGGAAAGGTGGTGGGGGCCACGCCGGACGGGAGACTGGCCCGTGAGCCGCTTTCGGAGGGGATCTCACCCGTGCAGGGAATGGACCGGAGGGGACCCACCGCTGTCCTCAATTCAGCCCTCAGGATCGACCACCTGAAAACGGGAGGGACCCTGCTGAACCAGAAATTCACCCCCGATTTCTTCAGGGATGAAAGGAGCATCCGGAAAATCACCCAGCTGATCCGGGCCTATTTCAGCAGGAACGGCCACCACATCCAGTTTAATGTGGTTTCGGCCGCCACCCTCCGGGATGCCCAGAAACATCCCGAAAGGCACCAGGATCTGATCGTGCGGGTAGCCGGGTACAGCGATTATTTCAATGCCCTGGGGCGGGAGCTGCAGGAGGAGATCATCCGGAGGACCGAACACGAAGGGGTTTGACTTCCTCAGGTAAGGTTATACCCTAGTCGAGGTGGACCGTTTTTTCTCCAGCCTCGATGGGGACGGGCAGAAAATTTTCCCGGGGAGGCATGGGACAGGTGGCATACGGGGTGAATACGCAGGGCGGATTGTAGGCTTTGTTGAAATCCAGGATGACTTTTCCCCTACGCCCCTTTGAGGCATAGAGGAACCTCCCTCCGCCATAGGTTTCCAGTCCGGTGGTCTGGTCGGCAAATACCAGGAAATATTGTTTGCCCGAAATGAAGGGAAGCAGGGTCATTTTAATCCCTTTGAGCCTGAATTGCAGTTCACCCGGACACTGGTACTCTTCCGTGAAGCCTTCCACCGGAGTGGCCACCCGGATGGTCCGGGGCTCATCGAACGGAACCAGCCTGGCCTCCACCACATAACCGGTCCGGACCGGGAAAGAGGGGATCTGTTTCAATTCGCCGATGCGGGGGTGGTTGCGGTCCCTCAGACGGACCCCGTACTGATCTCCCCGCCGGATGATGTTCCATGACAGGTCGCCCTGCCGGAGGATCGTGGTGTTTCTTGTCTGGTCATCCCGCAGTTCCATGATATTTACCGGACTTCCACCGGCAAGGATCCCGGACCCTTCCGCCGCCTGGAGTGTCACCCGGCCTTCGCTCAGGGTCAGGGTGCCGCAAAAGCCTGCTGCCTTTTCCGGGAATACGATCTCATTGGAAGGATCCGACCCGAAGCGGTTCTCCCCCTCTTTCAGCCAGTAAAGCCCCGCCAGGCTCAGCCAGCCATCTTCCTTTTTCAGCCTTTCCAGCCGCTCCTCCTTCCACTGTTCGACGGATGCCTGGTATGCCTCCTCGTCCTCGACGGGAAGCCCGCTCTGCCTGCAGGCCGCCGCAAGCAGCGTGACCCCGGCCATCTGCAAAAAAATGATCCTGTATTTTAACATTGTCATAAGAGATCTCCAGTAAACGGCAATGATAGAAGAATTTTTCTATTTTTGCAAAGTGTCAGGAGAGATGCCGGAGTGGTCGATCGGGGCGGTCTCGAAAACCGTTGTACGCTCTGCGTACCGGGGGTTCGAATCCCCCTCTCTCCGCAAAACACTGATTGCCCCGGCTTGAGCCGGGGTCTTTCTGCTCCCTGCTGGAATGGATCCCGGACCGAAAAATAATCTCTTTCTGTTCTTCGCAGCGCTGGTCCTCCTCGCTGCATCCTGCACGGGGGAGGAGCGGACGGACCAGGCGCCCGGACTGCAGAACCGGCTCCCGCTGGCCCCCAATCCCTATGTCGAGCTGCCGCTGGGGACGGTCAAACCCGAGGGGTGGCTGCTCCACCAGCTGAAACAGATGCGGGACGGGATGACGGGACACCTGGATGAATTGTATCCGTCGGTGGTGGGAAGCAGGAACGGATGGCTTGGAGGGGACGGTGACGGATGGGAACGGGGCCCCTACTGGCTGGACGGACTGGTGCCGCTGGCCTGGCTGCTGGAGGATGATTCACTGAAGGCGAAAGCCATGCCATGGATCGAATGGACCCTGAACAGTCAGACGGCTGAAGGTTATTTCGGTCCGGTCCCCTTCGAAACAGAACCCGAACCTGAACCGGGCATCCAGAAGTCCAGGCGGCGTGACTGGTGGCCCAAGATGGTGATGCTGAAGGTGCTGCAGCAGTACTACGAAACCACCGGGGATGGACGGGTGACCGATCTGATGAGCCGCTATTTCCGTTACCAGCTTGCCCGGTTACCGGAGACCCCCCTGGACCACTGGTCCTTCTGGGCCAACCGGAGGGGAGGGGATAACCTGATGATGGTTTACTGGCTGTACAACATCACCGGGGAATCCTTCCTGCTGGAGCTGGCAGATCTGATCCACGAACAGACCTTCCCGTGGACGGAGGTGTTTCTCAACGAAGACTGCTACGGGGGAGCGGAGCTGGATCACCTGTATCCTTACAACACGGGGAACCGCTATCCCTTTGATGACACCCTTACCGGAAGGCTGTGCGTGGAACAGCTCCAGGCTTTCCACTGCGTGAACCTGGCACAGGGGATCAAGGAACCGGTGATCCGGTCCCAGCAGGATCCGCGTCCGGAGTACCTGGCAGCGGTGAAGAAGGCATTCCGGGACATCCGCCGTTTTCACGGTCAGCCCCAGGGTATGTACGGGGGGGACGAGCCCCTGCACGGACGTGTTCCCACCCAGGGGATCGAGCTCTGTTCGGTGGTGGAGCTGATGTATTCCCTGGAGAAGATGATCGGGGTAACCGGCGATGTGGAGTTCATGGACCACCTGGAACGGATCGCCTACAACGCACTTCCGGCGCAGATCTCCGATGATTTTTCCTCCCGGCAGTATTTCCAGCAGGCCAACCAGGTGATGCTGACCCGTCACCGGCATAACTTTTACGAAGAGGACCACCACGGGAATACGGACCTCTGCTTCGGACTGCTCACCGGGTATCCCTGCTGCACCTGCAACATGCACCAGGGATGGCCCAAGCTGGTGACCCATCTGTGGTATGGTACGGCGGACGGGGGACTGGCGGCGGTAATGTATGCCCCCTGCACGGTCCGGACCAGGACCGGTGACGGCACGGAGGTTTCCATCCGCCAGGTGACAGGCTATCCCTTCGAGGAAACGGTCCGTTTTCATATATCCCTTCCCCGTCCGGCGGATTTCCCCCTGCATGTCCGGATCCCCGGCTGGTGCAGCGAGGCCAAGCTTTCACTGAACGGTCGCCCGCTGCAAACGGAACCGGGCGGCAGAATGGCCGTTGTTCACAGGAAATGGGAGGACGGGGACCTGCTGGAGCTGCACCTTCCCATGAAGACCACCCTGGAGAGGTGGGTGGAGCATTCGGTATCGGTCCACCGCGGTCCCCTCGTCTATGCCCTGAAGATCGGGGGATCATGGAGCCATGTGGACAGCATCGACCGGTGGGGCGCTTTTGATGAGGTCAGGCCTGCGGATCCGTGGAATTACGGATTGCTGGAGGCGGCGGTTCTGGATCCGGAAAATGGATTTGAATTCAGGGTACAGGCGCAGGCTCCCGGGAGTGGGACGGACGGATCATCTGCCAAAAATCCGGAGTTCTACCCTTGGAGCATCGAAAGCGCCCCGGTGTTGCTGAAAACCAGGGGAAAGGTGATCCCGGACTGGACCCTTTACAGGGAGATGGCCGGTCCCCTCCCGCACAGTCTCCCACTCCAACACCTGCAGAGCAAGCCTGAAGAGGAAATCACCCTCATCCCATACGGCTGTACCACATTGCGCATTACCGAGTTCCCGGTGGTACGCTGATGTTTCCGGACAACCGCCAGGGACAGTAGTCCCGCACGGTTCAAAAGTCTGTTTTTCATAACGACAGGTGTTACATTATCTTTTGAAAACAAACCTTAGCCGTACATGATCTTCGATCTTTCTTTCCTGTTCAGTGGCGGGATCCCACGGGGGACCTTCGAGCAATAACCTTTCAGCCTCACGGGTGTATGCCTCCCCGGGGGTACGCAGGGGCCGGATGTCCGTGAGTGAGCCTTCGGGGGTTACCGTAAAGCGGAGGATGACCACGGCCCGCCGGGTGCTGGTGTCTTCGTCCGGGAACCGCAGGTTCTCCCTTACATAGGTCCCGAAAGCCTCAAATCCGGCCGTGGGTGCTGCTCCGGAAGCGGTTTTCATGGGCTGCAGCTGCTCATCCAGAAATACAACCTGGTTTGCCGACTCTGCCGCGGCGAATTCTGCCAGGTCATACATGACCACCTCCTCCACGTGGGTCCCTTTCTTCTCAGCCTCCGGCTGGGTGTCCCGGCTTTCCATTCCGGCCAGTTTCCCCTGGGCTGCTCCGGCCGCCTCCGATCTCCGGCGCGCGATTTCATCTTTTTCCGCGGCGACCGGTGCCTGAACCGGGGCAGGGACCTGGGCACGTTCGGGTGTCATGAGTTCGGCATGTTCGGGTGCCATCACTTCGTCGCCAGTTCCGGATTCATCCCTTGACCGTGCATCGGCAACGGGTTCGGTGGGAACGGCTTCCCTGTGTACGATGCGGTCCTCGGTGACAGCCTGCCGGGACGCTTCCGCAGCTCCGGCACCGGTATCTTCCTTCGGGGGCGCTTGCTCTGCTTCTGTCCCGGGTTCTTCCCGCACCGGCCCTTCCTGTACCCCGGTTTCGACTTCAGCCGGTGTCGACCGGGCCTCTTTATCTGCCGCAGTGGCCGGGAATTCCTCCCCGATCAGGGTTTCCTCAGTTTGCTCCGGATTGAAATCATACAGCCGCAGGAAGACCGTTCCCACGATCAGCAGGGCGGCAACGGCTGCCGCCGCGCTGTAAACCGCGATCCTCCTTTTCCTGGCAGGTCTCCGGCCCACGGGTTGCCTGTCCGCTATCCGCTCCCCGAGCCTGGAATAGATTTCGAGCAGGTCCTCCTCGGCCTGTTCCGGGGACAGCCGCTCCAGTCCTTCCATGGCCTCTTTTGCGAACGGATCTGCTTCCAGGTCCCTTTCAAACTGGTGGCGCTCCCGGAAAGAGAATGCCCCTTTCAGGTATTGCAGAAAATCGCCTGCGCTTCTGTATTTCTTTTTACCGGACATTTTTTTTCTCAAGGCATATTTTCAGATTCCTCTTACCGTTCTGCAGGTGACTTTTCACCTTCTTCTCCTCCATCCGGAGCTTTTCAGAGATTTCCCTGTAGCACAGCTTCTGTTCATAGAACAGCTGTATACACTGCTTCTGTTCATTTCTCAGGGCATCGATGCATTCCCTCAGCGCATCCCCGACCCCGGGATCGTCTCTGTCAATGGGATGCAATTCTTCTTCGGATTCCACAAATGCAACCCCGTTTTTTATTTCCTCTAGTTTACCGCGCATCCTTTTCGCCGCCCGGAGCTGCATCAGACAGTGATTCTTTGTCAGTACATAGAGCCAGCTTCTGAAATTGCGGATGCGGTGCCGGGGAAGATCCGTGACCAGTTGTTCAAAGATCTGCATCACCGCATCCTTCGCCTCCTCACGGCTTTCAAGATATTTCAGCGATACCCCGTACACCATGTGCATGTAGCGGGCATAGAGATCACCCAGCCATTGCAGATCGCCCGAGGAAAGGTATTTACCCAGCAATTCCTCGTCCGTTTTATCGGGATGTTTTCCGCTGATCCGGAGCATATCACGGGAAAAGAGAATGGTTAAAAGTAAGAAAAAATGAGGGAGGATTTATGGAATCGGCCGCAAAGGAGCATCCTTCCGGTGAGGTCAAACTTAAACCAGGAAATCATGAAAACAATAATTTCAATGCTCATCATGCTGCTGATGTCTGTCTACGGCATGGCTCCCGTCCAGTCCAGGGTGATCAGCGGGATCGTCTCCGATGCATCCGGCAATCCCCTTTCCGGGGTCCATGTGTCGGTGAAAGGGACCGCCGTCAGCACGGTCACCGATCTCCACGGGGCCTACCGCATCACAGTGGATCCCGGATCGGGATACCTTGTCTTTACACACCCGGGAATGGAGCGGGCGGAGGTGCGGATCGGAAGTTCCGACCGGATCAACGTGACGATGAAATCCGCACAGCAGGCACAGGAGGAGGTGATCTATTATGAATATGATGCCTCGGCAAGTCCCCGCAAGACCACGGCTGATGTATCTGCACCCGACCGGGTCAAGGGTGTCCTTACCAGCAACCAGGCGGGCTACCATCATTACCGCCAGGCCAGGCCTCCGGAAGGGAACGTCGCCCAATGGAACACGGAAGGCTATTCGGCCATTCACGAGAACGGGTTCAAGGATGTGCTGCACGCCCCCCTTTCCACCTTCAGCATCGATGTGGACAGGGCTTCCTATTCCAACGTGCGCAGGTTCCTGAACATGGGACAGCTGCCGCCGAAGGATGCGGTCAGGATCGAGGAGATGATCAACTATTTCAGCTATGATTATCCCGAGCCGGAAGGAAAACATCCGTTCTCGGTGTATACGGAAATCTCGGAATGTCCCTGGAATGAGGACCACCAGCTGTTGCACGTGGGACTGAAAGGGAAGAGCATCGGGAAGGAGCAGTTGCCCGCTTCGAACCTGGTGTTACTGATCGATGTGTCCGGTTCCATGGGAACGCCCAACAAACTGCCATTGCTGAAGCAGGCCTTCCGGATGCTGGTCAGCGAACTGAGGCCGGAAGACCGGGTGGCCATGGTGGTGTATGCCGGGGCGGCGGGACTGGTGCTGGAATCCACCCCCGGATCAAAGAAGGAGGAGATCCTTGCAGCCCTTGAACGGCTCGAATCGGGGGGCTCCACAGCCGGGGGTGCCGGACTGAAGCTGGCTTACCAGGTAGCCATGGAGAACTTCATCGAGGAGGGGAACAACCGGATCATCCTGGCCACGGACGGGGATTTCAATATTGGTCCCTCCAGCAACGCCGAGATGGAACGGCTCATCGAAGAAAAGCGGGAACATGGCATCTTCATCACCGTCCTGGGTTTCGGCATGGGAAATTACAAGGACGACCGGATGGAGATCATTGCCGACAAGGGGAACGGGAATTATGCCTATATCGACAACATCCAGGAGGCGCGCAAGATGTTCATCACCGAGTTCGGCGGAACGCTGTTCACCATCGCCAAGGACGTGAAGTTCCAGATCGAGTTCAATCCCGCCCGGGTAAAAGGGTACCGGCTGGTAGGGTATGAGAACCGTCTGCTGAATGACGAAGATTTCAATGACGACAAAAAAGATGCCGGCGAAATGGGCGCGGGCCACACGGTCACGGCCCTTTACGAATTGATCCCCGCCGGATCGGAAGAACCGCTGAAAAGCATCGATCCCCTGAAATACCAGTCAGGTGACGGTCGCAGAGAATCGAAAACCAATGTTAAACCGGATCTTTCCGCCGAACTGATGACCGTCAAGTTGCGCTATAAAAGACCCGACGGAAATACAAGCACCATGGTGGAGATACCCGTGAAAGGGAAGGTGCTGGAGGCGGATGAAACCTCGGATAACTTCCGTTTTTCCGCCGCGGTGGCCGAATTCGGCCTGATCCTCAGGGAATCGGAATACAAAGCGGAGGCAACCCTCGGCCAGGTGATCGAACTTGCGAAGGATGCCAGGGGAGCGGATGAGGAAGGGATCCGTTCAGAGTTCCTGAGGCTGGTCAGGCTGGCCGGTACGCTGAAAGACTGGACCGCAAAAAAATAGATTGAGGCCGTGCAAAAGATCAGTTTCGATAATGTCTGAGGGATGCATTCTCGCAACGTGCTAATTTAGCTTCGCTAAAAGATGCCAGGTTGCTTCGACTGCATCCCTCAGTATATAAAAGAAATTGTCCTTTGAGACAGTATTACTTTTTTTTCTTTTTCTTCCCGGCCTTTTTCTCCATCTTGTTGTAGTACCTGCTCACCAGAGCGGCACCCACGATCCCCGCCTCGTTCATCAGTTTGGCGGGGACCACGGGTGCTTTTGTGGTCAGGTATGGAAAGAATTTGTCCCCTTTCTTGCTTGCCCCGCCGCCGATGATGATCTTGTCGGGCCAGATCAGCTCTTCCAGCCGCAGCAGGTACTCATTGAACCGGCCGGCCCAGGTTTCCCAGTCCAGCTCGTCATTCTTCCTGGCCGCGTCCGATGCGTAGAGTTCCGCATCATCGCCGTGAAGGATAATGTGTCCCAGTTCCAGGTTGGGGACCGGCTTCCCGTTAACAAAAAGCACCGTTCCCAGTCCCGTACCCACGGTGATCAGAAGGACCACGCCCGTCTCTCCTTTGCCTGCGCCGAATTTTGATTCGGCCATTCCAGCCGCATCGGCATCGTTCACCACGTGCACCCTGCACCCGGTGGCCTCTGAAAACAACTTATTCAGGTCCCTGTTGATCCAGGAGTCGTCCACATTGGCTGCGGTGCGTGCGATCCCCTGCTGGATGACACCGGGGAATCCCACTCCGACGGGACCTTTCCATTTGAAATGTTTCGCAATCTCCCCGATCACCCCGGCCACCGCTTCGGGGGTGGCCGGCTGCGGGGTGGGGATGCGGAACCGGTCGGTGACCAGGCTGCCTTTTTTGGTATGCACGATGGCACCCTTGACCCCGGACCCACCGATATCAATACCGAGAATCTTCTTCAGTTTCATTCACGAGGATTTTATACGGGACCTAAATTTATGTTATTTTCTTACCGGGCTGAAATTATCGCAAATATTTTTATTAATTTAGAATAAATGGAAACAGCTCCCGCATATCAGTGGAAATCAAAACATATCCTGGTGGTGGAGGATGATGAATCCTCCGCCTTTATCCTCGGGGATATGCTGAAAAACACGGGAGCGGTCATTGAATTCACCACAGGCGGTCAGGAAGCGGTGGATTTTATCAAGGCCCATCCGGAGACGGACCTGATCCTGATGGATATCCACCTGCCCGGAATGGACGGGTTCACCGCCAGCCGGTTGATCAAGGCCATTGCGAAACATGTGGTGATCATCGCTCAGACCGCCTATGCCTATTCACTGGACTACCAGGAAGCGGCAAAGGCAGGGTGCGATGCATTCCTGACCAAACCCATCAATCCCTCCCTTCTGCTGGAAAAGATCAATACCTACCTGGCCTGATCACCTGAGAACCACCCTGAGCATGACCGGGTGATGGTCGCTCCACTGGAAGTCAAGGTCCAGGGTTTCCACCTGCTCCGGGCGGATGTTGGGCGAAAGCAAATAACAATCGATTACCGTGGCCGGGGTGGTGCCCCTGCGGTAGGGTTGCATCACCCGCCGGTTCGTGGGGATTCCGGGATCATAGGCCCAGGACCACCCGGAGGCCGGAAAATCCTTCTCTATAAATGTCAGGTCCACCGTATCGAAAGGATGGTCCGGAAGGATCGGCTCAAAGCCATAGGGTGTCTGGTTCCAGTCGCCTCCCACAATCACATAATTCCCTTTTTCATATTCCTTCAGCAGGAAATCCCTCAGAAAGGCCATTTGACCGGCTCTGAGGGTTCCGTCATCATAGGCCGAGTTATGGGTGTTGATCACCAGGAGTTCTTTTCCTCCCTCCAGGGGATACCGGTTCACCAGAAAGCAGCGGTCCAGCATGAAGAGCCTCACCGGCCATGCGTAATTGCCCGGGAAACTGTACCGGGTAACGCGGGCAGGAGCATGCCTGCTGAGGGTGAGCAGTCCCGATTCCACCTTTCCCATGGGAGATTTCAGCGGGATGGGCACGAAGGACACATTGTAGTTCATGCCGAAAGCGGCATGGAAACGGGGAAACTGTTCCCCTATCAGCTCCACCTGGTTGATGCGGTAACTGCGTTTGGCCTTCCGGTCCACCTCCTGCAGGAGGATAAAATCGTCCTCCCTGAAAGGCGCAAGGGTTTCCAGGATCCCCTCCATGTTCCGCTGCACGCCCTCCCCCGGGGGCCTCATCTGCCGGCCCCCGTCATAGAAAAAATCCATCGAGGCGTCCAGTCCCCCGTACCCGATGTTCCAGATCAGCAGACTGAACCGGGCCGAATCGGGCAGGACGGGAACCCGGTCGTTCACAAGGACGGTCTCTTCGGGTTCCGGCCGGTAATCATCCAGTGTGGCGAATGCCAGGAAAAGGATAAAAGCACCTGTCATGCCGAGGATGACATAGAGAAGTATTCGGATCATTTTCATCTTTGGTGCTATTGAAGGTTCAGTGGCTTTGCAGATTAAATGTACACAATTATCCCTGACACCCGGTATTGGTGAAATGGAAAAAATGCATAAATTGGAGCGCACTAAACCCTGAAACCATGAACAAACCGACGCTCTCGCTCTGTCTGATCCTGTTCATATCCGCATTTGTTACAGCCCAGGAAAAAGATACCATCCCCTCTCCCAGGGAGGAGAAGGTAAAAACCGGTTTTTCACTGGGAGGCGTGCCGGTGGTGGCATATGATTCGGACATCGGCTTCAAGTACGGGGCCCTGGTCAATCTTTACTGGTACGGGGACGGCTCCCGCTATCCCATGTACGACCATTCGGTCTATATCGAATGGTCCCGGACCACCAAGGGAAACGGGATCAACCAGATCACCTATGACTCGGACAGGCTGATCCCTGGCATCCGCTCTTTCTTCGAGGTGAGTTACCTGACCGAGAAGGCACTGGACTTCTACGGGTTCAACGGTTACGAGGCAGTTTACGATCCCGGTTTCGAGGGAAGCCTGGACGGGGATGGTTTCGCCAACAGGCTCTATTACAGGTATTCGAGGCAGCTTTTCGGGGTAAAGGCCGATTTCCAGGGGGAGATCATCGGGCAGAAATTCCGCTGGCTGGGCGGGATCGCCTATTACGGGAATTCCATCGATTCGGTGGACGTGGATGCCCTGAACGAAGGGAAGGAGGAGGACCTGCTTTCGCATAACTCGCTGTATGGAAATTATGTGGAGTGGGGAATGATTCCGGAGGACCAGGCGGGCGGGGGAGGGCATACCCTGTTGAAAGCGGGACTGGTGTACGATACGAGGGACAATGAGCCCAATCCTTTCAGGGGGATCTGGACGGAGATGCAGCTCCATTATGCGCCCGCCTTCCTGAGCAATACCGATTACAGCTTTACCCGGTTCGTATTTACCCACCGTCAGTATTTCACGCTCATCCCGGAATGGATGAACCTGGCCTACCGGCTCTCCTACCAGGGGAAGCTCACCGGTGAGATGCCCTTTTACATGCAACCGTACCTGTTCAATACGGCCCCCAAGCTGACTACCGACGGGGTGGGTGGTTCGAAAACAGTCCGCGGGGTCCTGCGTAACCGGATCGTGGGGGACGGATTTGCCTACGGGAACATCGAACTGCGGGGAAAGATCCTGCGGACCACCGTGCTGAACCAGAACCTCTACATTGCACTTTCTGCATTCCTGGACGGCGGGATGGTGACCCAGAAATACAAATTCAACACCGATGACCTGCCGGAGAACCTGCCGGCAAACCTCCCGGAGGAGATCATTGACCTTGACGCGAAGGAAGTCCCGCACCTGGGTTTCGGGGGCGGCATCCATTTTGCCCTGAACCAGAATTTCATTGTCACGGTGGATTACGGCTTTGCCGCCAGGAAAGAGGATGGGGATACAGGTCTTTACATCAACCTGAATTTCCTGTTCTAGAACCGGTCCACCTCCTTTAAGAACTGCCTGAGGAACCGGAGCATGAACCGGTGGCGCTCCCTGGCAATTTTTTTGCCCGTGGAAGTATTCATCAAATCCTTCAGCTTGAGGAGCTTTTCGTGGAAATGGTTGATCGTGGGGGCTGCCGATGCATGGTACTCCGAAGGATCCGTGTACTCCCGCAGGGGCACCCCGGGATCGTGGATGGGCCTGTTTTTGAATCCCCCGTAATTAAAGGCCCTGGCGATCCCGACAGCTCCCATGGCATCCAGCCGGTCGGCATCCTGGACGATCTGGAACTCAATGGAGCGGATCTGATCCTGGGGCATGCCGCCCCGGTAGGACACATGCCGGATGATGGAACGGATGTGTCCGGCCCTCTCCCTGTCGAGCCCGCATCGGATCAGAAAATCGAAGGCCAGCTCCGCACCCTTCTCCTCATCCCCGTCGTTGAACTTGGGATCCGAAACATCGTGCAGGAGGGCGGCCAGTTCAATTGTCAGCCTGTCTCCCCGGCCCTCCCGCTCCCGGATATACCCGGCCATTTTCCATACCCGCCGCGTGTGGGACCAGTCATGCCCACCCTCGGCGCCCGCAAGCTGTTCCCTCACAAAGGCAATGGTTTTTTCCGTAACTGGATCGAACATGGTCTTTCGACTTTCGACTTTCGACTTTCGACTTTCGACTTTCGACTTTCGACTTTCGACTCCCGACTGCTTGCGAAGCAAGCCCCTACACCATTCCCGCAAACCCCATAAAAGCCAGGGCCATCAGTCCGGCTACGATAAAGGCGATGGGGACCCCCTTCATCCGCTTTGGCACATTGAGCAGGTCCAGCTGTTCCCGGATGCCGGAGAAGGTGATCAGGGCCAGTCCGAATCCGACCGCGTTCCCGATGGCAAAAACGGTGCTTCCCAGCAGGTTGAAATCTTTCTGGACCGCCAGCACCGCCACGCCCAGCACCGCGCAGTTGGTGGTGATCAGGGGGAGGAAGATGCCCAGTGCCTGGTAGAGCGGGGGACTGATCTTCTTGAGGATGATCTCCACCAGCTGGACCAGGGAGGCGATCACCAGGATGAAGGTGATCGTGCGCATGTAGGTAATGTCGAAGGGGACCAGGATCCCGTGATAGATCAGGTAAGTCACCAGGGTGGCGATGACCATGACGAACGTCACCGCACCTGTCATTCCCAGGGCGGTCTCCACCTTGCCGGATACTCCGATGAAGGGACAGATCCCCAGGAACTGGTTGAGCACGATGTTGCTGACGAATACAGCGGCGATGATGATCAGAACGTATTCCATGGTCAGGTAGTTTTTTCTTTCAGCATGTTGGCCAGAAGGATCAGGTATCCGAGGGCGATGAATGCACCGGGGGGCAGGATGAAGAGCAGCATGGCGTCGCCGCTGATCATTTTCATCCCGAAAAAGGCCCCGCTGCCCAGGATCTCCCTCACCGCCCCCAGGATAGTCAGGGCCATGGTGAATCCCAGCCCCATACCCATTCCGTCCACCACAGAGGACCATGTAGTGTTCTTGGAGGCAAAGGCCTCGGCCCTGCCGAGCACCACACAGTTCACCACGATGAGGGGGATGAAAAGTCCCAGTGCATCAAACAGCACGGGCACGTACCCCTTCATCACCAGCTCCACGATGGTCACGAAGGAGGCGATGATCACGATGAATGCGGGGATCCTCACCTTGTTGGGGATCACGTTCTTCACCAGGGATACCACCAGGTTGGACATGACCAGAACGAAGGTGGTGGCCAGTCCCATTCCCAGTCCGTTCACGGCCGAGGTGGTCACCCCCAGGGTGGGACAGAGCCCCAGGAACAGGGAGAATACCGCATTCTCCTTGATAAAGCCCTTGCTGAAGTTTTTCCACTGATCCATAGGTAGTCGTTAGTCGAAAGTCAAAAGTCGTTAGATGAGAGGTTCATGAATGCGTCATATGCACGCTGCACCGCGTCGCAGTATGCCCGGGAGGTGATGGTGGAGGCGGTGATGGCATCCACGTCGCCCCGGTCCTTTTTCACAGAGAGTTTGAACGTGGCCGGATCCTTGCCTTTGAACTGTGCGCTGAAATCCGACTTGTCCTGTTCCATTTTGTCCCCCAGTCCGGGGGTTTCGGCGTGACTGATCACGGCGATATCCAGGATCGTACCGTCGGGTTTGAAACCGACCATCAGTTTGAATTTTCCGCTGAATCCTTCATTGGTAAAGGTTTCCACCGCAATACCGTTCACCTCGTCCCCCTTCCTGGCCGTATAAAAATAGAGGGTGTCCCCGTCCACGTATTTCTTTGCCACCTCCTGCGTGGGTTCGTTGTCGAATGCGGGCACCACCATCCGGATCGCCTCGTTCTTTCGTTTCAGTTCGGCCAGCCGGATGGGCTCTTTCGTGAGCGAGTAGACCGACCCCAGCAGTCCGGCCGCCACCAGGGTCACCAGAAACAGGGTCAGTACCATGTTCAAAAAGGTAGATTCTTTCTTAGCCATGGGCCACCTCCTTTCCAAATCTTGCAGGTTTGATGTATTTGTTCAGCAGCGGGGTGAACCCGTTGAATATCAAAATCGCGAACTGTACCCCCTCCGGGTAGGCGCCGAAGATCCTGATCAGCACGGTGACGATTCCGATCCCCGCCCCGTAGATGAGCATTCCCCTGCCGGTCATGGGCGAGGTGACATAATCGGTGGCCATGTAAATCGCCCCCAGCATGAGTCCCCCGGTAAGCAGGTGAAAAACGGGACTGGCAAAGCGGTCCGGATTGACCAGCCAGAGGATCCCGGTGAACACAAAGACCGTTCCCAGGATGGAAACGGGGATGTGCCAGGTGATGATCTTCCTGTAAAGCATGTAACACATGCCGATGAGCAGTGCAAAAGCAGCCACCTCCCCGGACGAACCTTTCATGTTCCCCAGAAAAAGCTGCAGGAAAGAAGGTAATTCCGAGAGGATCTCCCCCGCCGGCCGGGTGGCCACCCCTTCCTTCATCACCGCAAGGGGGGTGGCCCCGGTGGCCGCGTCGGTGTACTGCATCCACTGGCCGGGCTCGGGCCATGAAGTCATGGCCACCGGAAAGGAGATGAACAAAAACACCCTCCCCACCAGGGCGGGATTGAAAATATTGTTCCCCAGTCCCCCGAATGTCATTTTCCCGATCCCGATGGCAGCCAGGGCCCCGATGATCACCATCCAGAAGGGGATGTTCGCGGGGAGGCAGAAAGCCAGCAGGAGTCCCGTGAGAATGGCCGAACCGTCCAGGTGGGAGGGCCTGACCTTCAGGATGTATTTCTGGATAAGGTATTCGAACAGGATGCAGGAAAGGACCGACACCGTGGTGATGATCAACATCCCGATCCCAAAATAGAACACGGAGACCCCGAAGGCCGGGAGCAGCGAAATGATCACCCCGTACATCAGCCGGGGGACCGATTCCCCGCCGGATATGTGGGGTGAAGGGGATACGATAAATCTGGCCATATGAGAACCTGTTATATTATACAGCTTTTCTGGAACGCACGATCTTATTCACCTCCGCCTTGCCCAGCCGGATGTAGTCCAGCAGGGGGCGGGAGGAGGGACAGGTGTAGCTGCAGCTGCCGCACTCGATGCAATCCAGCACCCGTTCGCTTTCCATCCGCTCGAACAGCTCTTTTTCCGATAGATTCATGAGCAGGTAAGGCTCCAGTCCCATGGGACACACCTGCATGCACTTTCCGCACCTGATGCACTGGATCACCACTTTTCTCCTGGCTTCACCGTCCCTGATCAGCACGATCCCTGAGGTGCCTTTCACGACGGGGACATCCAGGGTGGACAGGGCTTTGCCCATCATGGGGCCGCCGTTGACCACCTTGGCGGTATCCTCCGGGAGTCCGCCCGCCTCCTCGATCAGGCGGGCCACCGGTGTGCCGATCCGCACCCTGAAATTGGAGGGCCGGGCAAGGGACTTCCCGGTGACGGTCACCACCCGGTCGATGAGCGGCCTGTTTTTCTGCACTGCTTCATAGGCGGCATGGACGGTGCCCACGTTGAACACCACCACCCCCACATCGATGGGGAGTCCGCCCGAAGGCACTTCCCTGTTCAACACGGCTTTTACAAGCTGTTTCTCACCCCCCTGGGGATATTTCACTTTCAATCCGGCCACCCGGATCCCCGTCCCCCGTGCAACCTGTGTCATCTTTTCAATGGCATCCGGTTTGTTGTTCTCGATGCCCAGGATGGCCTTTTCCACGCCGAGTCCCTTCATCATGATCCGGATGCCCGCCAGCAGCGCTTCTGAGCGCTCCATCATCAGGGCATGGTCGGCTGTCAGGTACGGTTCGCACTCCACTCCGTTGACAACCAGGTATTCGGCCTTTTTTCCCCTGGGGGTGGTCAGTTTTACATGGGTGGGGAAGGTGGCACCTCCCAGTCCCACGATCCCGGCCTCCACGATCCGCTTCCTGATCTCTTCCGCTTCAAGGTTGATCTCCTTGACCAGGGTATCCGACCGGTCGATGGTTTCCACCCACTCGTCTCCGTCCACTTTGATCTGGACCGCCAGCCTGCGGTACCCCGATGGATCCGGAAACACATCCACTTTGGTGACCTTCCCGGAAACGGATGCGTGGATGTTGGTGGAGACAAATCCTTCCGCCCGGGCGATCAGCTGACCTGTCTTCACCTGTTCATCGCGCTCCACGATTACTCTGGAGGGGGCTCCCAGGTGCTGGGAAACGGGGATGACCACCATCTCCGGAAGTGACAGATCCAGGATCTTCTGACCGGCCGAAAGCTTGTTCTCCGGAGGGTGTACCCCGCCCATGGCAAATGTCTTAAGCTTCATGGATCGCCTTATTTGTTTTCTTCTTCAACAGTCTCCGCTTTTTCGGTTTTTCTTGGTGGGAAATTGATCTCATGGATGCAATTGGTGGGACAGACCTCCACACATTTCCGGCACAGCTTGCATTTCACGGGATCAATATAGGCCAGGTTGTTGTTCATGGTGATGGCTTCGAAGGGACACACATTGAAGCATTTGGAACATCCGATGCAGGCCACCTTGCAGTTCCTGACGGCCACCGCGCCCTTTTCCTCGTTGATGCAGCAGACGAAGATCTTCCGGTCCTTTTTGTTCTTTTTCCGCAGTTCGATGATGTCCCTCGGACAGGCTTCCACGCATGCATTGCAGGCGGTGCATTTGTCGTCCGTCACTTCGGGGAGACCGGTTTCAGGGTTCATGTGGATGGCATCAAAATCACACGCAGCCACGCAATCGCCCAGGCCCAGGCAGCCGTGCGGGCAGCCTCCTTCACCCGCGTACAGCTGGTGGGCAATGGCACAGGTGGGGGCTCCGTCATATTCGGTGGTCCTTGCCCGGAACTCCGGGGTGCCGTGACAACGGACCACGGCAACCTTGGGCGCCTGCTCCACGGCTTCCCTGCCGAGGATGGCCGCTACCCTGGCCATGTTCTCGTTCCCCCCCACGGGACAGTAGAGGTTATCCCACAGTTCGTTCTTCACCAGCGCCTCGGCAAAGGCCCGGCAGCCGGCAAAACCGCAACCCCCGCAGTTGGCACCCGGAAGGGCCTCCTCCACCTCATCGATCCTGGGATCCTCGTACACCCTGAACCGCTGGGCCACAAAATAGAGAATGACGGCAGCAGCGGTGCCGATCCCCACCAGGGTGATGATTGTGATGATGATGATCTGGTTCATGATCCGGGATTCATTTTCTTCAGCGTGAATGTAAATGCATTTGAAATGCGTTTTCTCAGGAGAAAAAGTGCCAGGTAGTAAGGCACCAGGGAACCCAGCGCGATCAATCCGGCACGCATCTCACCGACGCCCGCGGCGACCAGGCCGGTCAGCACGGCCATCAGCATCACAAACGGATAGATGTACCCCAGTGCCACCGCCTTCAGCCCGGTGCTGCGGGCAATCAGCACCCTGACCGGTTCACCGGGCGCATACCGGCCATCTTCCACCGGGATGTCCAGGTATCTTTCCTCCCTGTCCGCCGCCCCGCACACTCCTTTCGCATGACAGGCAGCACATGCCGATTCACAGTTGATCTTTACGTGTGCCACACGGTCCCGTACCTGCTCAACAATTCCTTCATGGTCAATCATGTGCTGGTCCGGCATGGTCCTGTTTCCTCAATTCTGCTACAAAATTATTGATGTTGGGGTATTCTGGGTTGCTTAAAATCATGTTCACTCCTTTTCCGTGTTATTTATCATGGTTTTAAATAACATGGTGATCAGAAGGTGAAGCCCATGAGAAAATAAACCTGTCCCGGGAGCACCCTTTCCGCATCCCCGCCCCGGTAGAGTCCGGAAAGCGCACTCTGGAAACGGACCCCGTACTGGAGGCGCCTCACCTGGAACCCGAAACCATAAGAGATGCCGTATTCCCGGTCGTTGTATTCTGCTGTGAAATCCACCGCACCATTGTCCGTTTTCCCGGCAAAATGATAACTGTAATATCCTCCGATCTGGAAGGATGTCCTCATTCCGACTCCGCTCCGACCCGGATTGCTGATCAGCAGGTTGAGGGGGACTGTCACCGAATGGGCCCGGAATTTCCCGTCCGGGTGGAGGCTTCCCGCGGTCCCGTACAGCACCTCCGGCTGGAGGGTAAGGAAGCGGGTGATCCTGATATCCGCGAAAAGCCCTGCCTGGGTGGCGAAAATGCTTTTTGCCCTGTAGAATGTCTCCGGGTATTCGTGATGACCAGACCCCAGGTTAAGCCTCACTCCCGGAGTGAAAATACCGGCCTTTTCAGCGGTTTTTTCCGCAGGCTGCATGCCGGAGATGGATCCGGTCCCGGAAAGCTGCAGGAGGGCATCGCTCAGATAATTGACGATGAGGGCCATCCCTTCGTAATCCAGCAGATCGGCGTCATCCTCCGGCTTGTGGTAGGGGGATTCCGTTCCGGTAAAGACATGGATGGCCGGGATCCCCCGGTTCCCGAAGGGGGCGGTGTCGGTGCGCTGAGCTACGCGCTGGTTTGCCTTCCTGACCACCAGGCCGTGTTTTTCTGCGAGCTCACCGGTGAGCCATTCGTGATTGATGAGGTGATTCAGACCGTGCAGGTCCACTCCCCC
The DNA here is from genome assembly GCA_040768485.1 of Bacteroidales bacterium. Lineage (GTDB taxonomy): Bacteria > Bacteroidota > Bacteroidia > Bacteroidales. The sequence continues at coordinate 21,236 of JAXGMU010000017.1, read as the reverse complement.
GTGGGCCTGGTACATCCCCACCATATCCAGGCTGAACATCAGGCTGATCTTTTCGGGGCGCACAGTGGTATCCTCCACGAAACGGGTGGATCCGACCAGTCCGATCTCCTCCCCGTCGAAGGCCACAATGATGATGCTCCTGCCCGGTGATGCTGCGTTTCCCGCCAGGTTCCTGCCGATCTCGATGATGGACGCGATGCCGGATGCGTTGTCATCCGCCCCGTTGTAAGCCACCGTATCGCCGTCGCTTACCTTCCATCCCAGGGGGTCGTAATGGGCGCCCACCACGATGTATTCCTCCCGCAGTACCGGGTCGCTGCCCGGAATGACACCAACCACATTCCGCCCCCGGATGTTGAGGATCCCGGTCCTGTGGGTGAAGGGATGAAAATAGTCCCCCTCATAAGGTTCGATCCCCGCTTCACTGAACCGGCGGGCGATGTAGTCCGATGCCTTCCGGCCCTGTTCCGTTCCGAACCCGCGCCCCAGAAGGGAATCCGAGGCCAGGTAGAAAACATGCTGTTTCAGCAATTCAGGGGATGTGGAAAACTGGGCCGAAGCAGAAAGTGTAAGACCGGCTGCAAGGACCAGCAGGAGTCGTTTTGTCTGAATCATCTGATGTCGTTATGTCAGGTTTTAAATTTTTCTGAGGGATGACCTGGAAGTCACCCGGGATTTTTGCAATGCAACAACCACGTGACGACAGGGCATCCCTCAGAAATGAAAGCAAGGGAGACAGGGTGCGGTTTACTTTTTCAGCAGGTCCCTGATCTCGGTCAGCAGGATCTCTTCCTTACTGGGAGCGGGCGGCGGAGCAGCGGCCTCTTCCTTTTTCTCGAGCTTCCCCTTCATATTATTATATCCCTTGACCACCAGGAAGATGGCCAGCGCAACGATCAGGAAGGTAATGATCGTGTTCAGGAACAGCCCGATGCTGATGGCCACCTCTGGGACCTCCTCGCCGCCTGCCATGGTGGCGGCTTTGAGAACGATCTTCCAGTCCGCAAAGTCCACATTCCCGATCAGGAGCCCGATGGGCGGCATGATGATGTGGTCCACCAGGGATTTGACAATGGCGCCGAAATAAAGGGCGAGGATCAGGCCGACTGCCATTTCCATGACATTGCCTTTGCTGATGAATTTTTTAAATTCTTGAAACATAGCTTTTTAGTTTAGGGTTAATGAATATGACATGAAATTTAGGAATTTTAGCTGATATTCCCCCAGTCGATCCGTTCGGGGTGTGCTTTTTTCACGTGTTTTGCGAAGAGCCAGTTCTTTTCCATTGACAGGTCGGGGTCTTCCCCGATGATTTCCTCGGCTGTATCGCGGGCCAGCTGCAGGATCTGTCCGTCGCGCCCCAGGTGGGCGATCTTCAGGTTGAAGGGTACCCCGCTCTGCTGGGTGCCCTCGATGTCGCCCGGTCCCCTCAGCTTCAAATCAACCTCGGCGATCTCGAACCCGTCGGTGGTGGCCACCATCGTATCGATCCTTTTTCTGGCCTCCTCCGACAGTTTGTAGCCGGTCATCAATATGCAGTAGGACTGGTCGGCCCCCCGTCCCACCCGTCCGCGCAGCTGGTGCAGTTGGGAAAGGCCGAACCGCTCGGCACTCTCGATGATCATCACCGTGGCGTTGGGCACGTCCACCCCCACCTCGATCACCGTGGTGGCCACCATGATGTGGGTCCGTCCGGCGATGAAATGGCGCATGGAGATCTCCTTCTCCTCCGGTTTCATCCGCCCGTGGACCACGCCGACCTGGTACAGCGGGGGAGGGAAGGCCCGGGAGATGCTCTCGTAGCCATCTTCCAGGTCCTTGTAATCCAGGGTTTCGGACTCTTTGATCAGCGGATAGACGATGAAGGCCTGTCTCCCCTCGGCGAGTTTCTTCTTCAGAAATCCGAAAACCTGCAGCCGCTTCGAATCATAGGAATGTCGCGTGATGACCGGCCTGCGGCCCGGGGGCAGCTCGTCGATCACCGACACGTCCAGGTCTCCGTACAGCGTCATGGCCAGGGTGCGGGGGATGGGAGTGGCCGTCATCACCAGCACGTGGGGAAGCACGTCCGCTTTTTCCCAGAGCCTGGCCCGCTGGGCTACCCCGAAGCGGTGCTGCTCGTCAATGACCACCAGTCCCAGGCTTCTGAACTGCACCGTTTCCTCGATGAGCGCATGGGTACCGATCAGGATGGGCAGGGTCCCCTCGAGCAGTCCCCCGTGAATTACCTCCCGTTCGCTCTTTCTGGTGGAGCCGGTGAGCAGCCGCACCTCCATGTCCATTCCCTCCAGAAAGGCCGTGATGCTCCGGAAATGCTGCTGGGCCAGGATCTCCGTGGGAGCCATGATGCAGGCCTGGAATCCGTTGTCGATGGCAATGAGCATGGACATGAGCGCCACCAGGGTCTTCCCGCTGCCCACATCGCCCTGCAGCAGCCGGTTCATCTGCTTCCCGGATCCCATGTCCCTGCGGATCTCCTTCATCACCCGCTTCTGCGCGGCAGTGAGCTCGAAGGGCAGGCACTCCCTGTAGAAGGTGTTGAAGTTTTCTCCCACCTTTCTGAATACATTTCCCCTGAAGTGCCTGGTCCTTGCGGTTTTACTCTGCAGGATGTTCAGCTGGATGTAGAACAGCTCCTCGAACTTCAGCCTCAGTTCGGCCCGGCGGTACTGGGCGGGTGAGTCGGGAAAATGGATCTGGCGCAGGGCGGTGTCCAGGTTCACCAGGTTCAGTTTCTGAAGCAGCCAGGCGGGAAGGGTCTCCTCGAAACGCTCGGGCAGGTGTTTGATCAGGTTGGCCTGCAGCTTGCTGATGGCCTTCGAGGTGAGGTAATTGTCCTTGAGCTTCTCGGTGGTGGGGTAGACAGCCTGTAATTTTGAAGTGACCGCCTGCCTGCGGCCGGGATCTTCGATCTCGGGGTGCACCACGTTGATCTTCCGGTTAAAGATGGTGGGTTTTCCGAAGATCACCAGCTCCTTGTCCGGCGGGTAGTTCTCCGGGATCCACTTCGCTCCCCTGAACCAGACCAGCTCCAGGTGACCGGTGCCGTCGGTAAATCCTGCCACCAGTCTTTTCCCGCTCCCCTTCCCGACGGAGGCATAGCCTGTGATCTTCCCCCGGATCTGGACATGTGGCATGTCGGCGGTCACCTCCGAGATGCGGTAAAACCTGCTCCGGTCCACATACCTGAACGGGAAATGGGTGATCAGGTCCTCGAATGTGCTGATGTTCAGTTCCTGTCTCAGCAACTCGGCCCGTTTGGGGCCCACCCCCTGAAGAAACTGGATGTCCTGCTGCAGATATTGTTGCATGCGTGGAGCATTTTATGTAAAATTAGCATTTTAGCGCAATGTTGCCAGGATGATCCGGCGAATCATCAGATACACCGCACACCTGTTCCACATCCGCCACCGGCAGGGCAGGGGGATCCATTCCCCCTATCTGTTCGAATTTGTCCACGATGTGCTGTTCAATGCAGAAGGAATCAGGGTGCCGGAAGAGATCTTCCGCGTCCACCGGGGGCTGGCGGGGGACCGGACGATTATTCCGAAAGAAAAGATCCGGGTCGGTTCATTCGTGCGGCGATCCTCGGTTCCGCCCCGCTACGGGGCACTGCTGTACAGGATGGCCCGGTGGTTCCGGCCTGACATGCTCCTGGAGCTGGGAACGGGGCTGGGCGTCAGCACCCTGTACCTGGCCTCCGGGGCTCCCGGGGTACCCCTGCACAGCGTGGAGGGGCACACGGAACGGGCTGCCTTCGCGGCGGCGATGTTGTGCAGATGCGGACTGGAACAGGTCTCCATCCATTGGGGGGAGATGGGTGAAAAGCTGGACGGGATCCTTATGCAGATGCCCGGGCGGTTTCTGGCATTTATCGACGGCAACCACCGGTATGAACCCACGGTGAGGTATGTCCGTGAGATCCTCCTCAGGGCGGGGGATGAGGCGGTGATCGTCATGGACGATATCTACTGGTCGCCCGAAATGGAAAAAGCATGGAAGGAGGTGACAATGTGGCCCGAGGTAAGGGCCAGCGTTGATTTGTTCCGCTTCGGGATCCTTTTTTTGAGAAAAGACCTGCAAAAAATGCACTTCAAAATAAACTTTTGAGATTTAAAAGAATCTAAATCATAATGATTACTTTCGGGAACAATTTTCATACGTAATGGACAACAACGCAGTCATCAGCCTGGATAAGATCGTCAAAAACTATTACATCGGCACGATTGTCGTGGAAGCGCTCCGCTCGGTGGATATTGAGATTAAAAAAAATGAATATGTGGCCATCATGGGCCCCTCCGGTTCGGGAAAATCCACCCTCATGAACCTGATAGGCTGCCTGGATACCCCCACCAGCGGAAGCTATGTTCTGAACGGGACCGATGTGAGCAAAATGGAGGACAATCAGCTGGCAGAGATCCGGAACCGGGAAATCGGCTTTATCTTCCAGACCTTCAACCTGCTTCCCCGTTATACAGCCCTGGAGAACGTGACCCTCCCCCTGATCTATGCCGGAAGCCCCAAATCGGAACGGGTGGCCAGGGCAAAGGAGGTCCTCACCAGCGTGGGGCTGGGGGACCGTATGGAGCACCGGCCCAACGAGCTGTCGGGGGGACAGCGGCAGCGGGTGGCGGTAGCCAGGGCACTGGTCAACCATCCCTCGATCATCCTGGCGGATGAGCCGACCGGGAACCTGGATTCAAAGACCTCGCTGGATATCATGAAGCTGTTCGACCAGATCCACGCACTGGGAAACACCATCGTCATTGTCACCCATGAGGACTTCATCGCCCGATATGCACAGCGGATCATCCATTTGCTGGACGGGAAGGTGGAAAGTGTGGAGGTGAACGGGAAACAGGAGCGGTAGGACTGCGAATGGTCAAGAAATCAGACATCTATACAAGAAAAGGAGACAAAGGGGAAACCTCCCTGCTGGGCGGGAAACGGGTCCCGAAATTCCACCCCAGGATCCGTGCATACGGATCGGTGGATGAGCTGATGGCCCAGACTGCCATGCTGAGGGACCTGGTGGGGGATGCATCCCTCAGGGCGGACCTGCTGGAGGTCCTCCACATCCAGATGGCCACTGCATCGGTTCTGGCGGCTGACTGTGAGGATTGTCCCGTGAAGCTTCCCGAAGTGGGTGCGGCGCAGGTCCGTTTTTTGGAGAACAGGATCGATCAGATGGACGCATCCCTGAGGCCGCTTACTTCATTTCTGATCCCCGGCGGACACCCTGCGGTATCCCAGGCACACATTGCACGGACCGTGTGCAGGAGGACCGAAAGGGAGATCCTGGAACTGGCCGGCGAGGCTTCCGTGGATGAGGAGATCCTTCGTTTTTACAACCGGCTTTCCGATTATTTTTTCGTCCTTTCAAGGAAGATCGCGCATCTCGTGGGCATCGAACAGAAACCATGGGCTCCGAAGTTGTAGGTTTCATTTTTTTTTATAATTTTGCCGCACTTTAAAAGTACCCATTGTTAAATTGTAAATTCTGCGTCTATGTACTGGACACTGGAATTAGCCTCAAAACTTGAAGATGCCCCCTGGCCTGCCACCAAAGAAGAGCTGATCGACTTTGCGATCCGGTCGGGCGCGCCGATGGAGGTGATCGAAAACCTTCAGGAGATAGAGGATGAGGGAGAGGTCTATGAAAGCATAGAAGATATCTGGCCTGAGTACCCGAGTAAGGATGACTTCTTCTTTAATGAAGACGAATACTGAGAAAGGAGCGAAAAGCTCCTTTTTTATTTCCACCTGAACACATCCATGTAAGAGAGCGGTCTCCACTGTTCCACCCACCTGAAATCGGCAAGAAGGGCTTCCTCCGCGGGAAACATCTGTATGGGATAATAGGTGCCTTCCGGTTTCTGCTGATAGTTCACCCTGGCGATCTTGTTGTCTCTCAGGTAAATGACCAGATCGGAACAGACGGTCTTGTTCGCTCCCACAATGATGCCCCTGTCCTCCGCATAATAGATCGTTTGTCCGTTCCCGTTCACATCGATCTTTGTGAGCTTGTTGTCGGTGAAGTACCCTGTCATTTCCTTCCCCCGCATCTGGTCGAATTTGGTGGAATCCTTCCTGGAGATCACCAGCGCGGTCCCCGTGAGATACATGCGGTAAAGCTTCTGCTCTTTCATCACCACGTTGATTTCATTGGCGGTCAGCTGGTTCTCTTCGGACCACAGCACCGGCTCGCCGAAGAACCTGAACATGCTGTCGGCTTCCACATACACCAGGGAATCGCACATCACCTGGATGTCGGTCCGGTAGATCTTCACCCGGTAGTATGCCTTGATGATCCGGCTTTCCGATTCCAGTTCCGGATTCTGCATGGAACGAAGCGTATCGGCATGCACGAACATGGTGTCCGTTCCTTCCACCTGGATCATCAGCGCACTGTCGGTGATCATGGCATAATCCCTTTCCCTGTAATAAAGGCCGAAATGGCCCCTGAGGGTCATGTTCTCGGTGGTGTCGATCATTTCCACATTGGACCTGGCGCGTCCGAATCCCTGTTCGGCTTCATAGTACAGGGTGTCTCCCCTGAGGGTCCTTCCCTCCTCCTCCAGAAAGGCATGATCGGTCACGAATGAGATATCATTCCGGGAATCATACCAGCCGTTCTCGCAGTATATATAACGCTCTCCGCTGAAAATCTCCGTGGGACCGAAAAAGTAAGACATTTCCGTGTTTGTATCATACCTGAGGGTATCGGCATGGATGGTGTAGTCGGGACTGGTGATCACCACGCTGTCCTTGAAGATGAAGATCTCCGTGTCCAGGTAGAAATAACCTTTTCCGCTGGTGAGCCGGTCTTCTTCCCTTGTAAGGATCCCGCCTCCCAGGTAGTAGGCAAGCTTGGACTCCCTGTCATAATAAAGGTAGTCCGTGGTCAGGGCGGTCTCATTGCTGACCAGCCTGACGTTCTCCCTCACGTCGGCGATCTTCGTGTTTCCGTTATAATGGAGAAAATCGCCCGTCAGCGTCAGCGTATCTCCCTGGACGATCCGGATGTTGCTGAACGCATCCACCGAACCGGTGGCGGGGTAGAAGTAAGCCGAATCGCATGACATGACCACATCCTCGTGTTTCAGCTGCACATTTCCCAGCAGTTTCCGGGCATCCTTGCCGATTTTCTGGTCGAAGGCGGTGAGCTCCGCGTTCAGGATCTCGATACGGGTCACTTTCTGGCCCGGCAGCGGGAGCAGCGTCACCAGGAGGAGTGCTGCGGGAAGGCAGCAGTTCAGACAGGTGGATCGGACGTCCGGCTTCATCGCTGGCTGGTCTCCTGGCCGAAGAGGGGACAGTGCTCGAAGGATTTGTCAATCCGGATGTAGGTGCTTTTTTTCTTATCCATGTACCACTGGTTCATGACCTCCTGCTGCTTTTCACTCAGTGCCATTTCCTGCAGCAGCATATAGTCCTGCCGCAGGTTTGCCCGGTGCGGTTCGGTCCGGGACTTCAGCTGGATGATCTTGTAGCAGGTCTTGTTGCTGTGGTCTTTCGATTCATAGGGTTCGGAAACATCCCCCACCTCCATGTTGCGGAGGGTATAGTAATCCCTGGTATCCAGCTGGTCAAGCTCGAAGGTGGCCGCATTGGTCAATGGATTGACGACCAGTCCCCCGTTCACACTCGTCCGCTTATCCTCTGAATACCGCTTGGCGGCCATGTCAAATTTGATGGAATCGTCCTCGATGGCCTGTTTCAGGCTGTCGAGCTTGTAAATGGCCTTCTGCCTTGCATTGGCATCCGCCTTCGGGTTCATGAGGATGTGCCTGGTATTGGCCCGCTCCCCCCGGCGGTCGATGAGCTGGATGATGTGGAACCCGAATGAGCTTTCCACGATCTTGGAAACCTGTCCCTCCTTGAGTGACCAGGCCGCATCTGCATAGGCCTTGTCCAGTTCGCTCCGGAGCATGTATCCCAGTTCCCCCCTCCGCGGGGCGGAGGGACCCTCGGAATACAGGATGGCCAGTGTGCCGAAATCCTCTCCTTCCTGGACCCGCCTTCTCAGATCGAGCAGCCGCTCCTTCACCTCGAATACGGCCTCCTCGCTGTAGGCAGGGTACGCTACGATCTGGGCAATCTTCACTTCCGTGTCAATGTATGGGATGCTGTCCGGATGCAGGGAATTGTAAAAACTTCGCACATCCGACGGGGTGGTGGACACATCCTCCACAATGGAGGACCTGACCCGCTGGGTGGTCATCTGTTCCCTGATGGCTTCCCTCAGGTCGTCCCGGATGTCAAAGATGGATTTGTTGAAGTATGCCTCCATTTCCTCCTCACTCCCGAACTGGCTGATGAAATAGTCCAGACGGGCCTCCATCTGCAGCTCCACCTCGTCGGGACCCACCTCCACGCTGTCGATCTTGGCCTGGGCCATGAGCAGTTTCTGCTCCACGAAATAGTTGAAGATGTCGCACCTGATCCCGGCGGGCATCTCCATGCCCGACATTTTCATCTGCAGGTACTGTTGTTCGATGTCCGACTGGAGGATGTGGAAGTCTCCCACCACACCCACCACCCGGTCAATGATGAAGGGCTGGGCCGTTCCCGCGAATGAGAATGTGATGCCTGCGATGATCCCGATGATTTTCCTGGTCATGTTCCTACTTGTAAATTTCAAACTGGTTTCTGCTCACACCGTCATTGTACACCCGCTGTTCCAGGTCCCTGAAGAATTCGATCTTCCGCTTGTTCAGGAGAATGTTGGTGATATCGTCCGACACCATCTCGATGGGAGCGGGCTCCCCCTCGGTCAGGTGGTCGCTCACGTGGAGAAAGTACCTGAACAGTGAATCGCTGGTTTCGATGTTCCGCTGATACCTCAGATAAGCAGCGGGATTGCTGATCTGCATGGGAAGCTGCACCTTGATGGAAGAAAAATTGACCCAGGTATCGTTGAAATTGCTGAATTTGTCCGCATAACTGAGGCAGTATTGCTCCATCTCGGCCAGGGATTCCTCACTGTTGGACCTTGACCAGGACCGGAGCTCGGCAAGTCTCGGAGCCGACCGGGGTACTTTGACGAAGGTCCCTTTGATCACATCCTGCCCCAGCAGGAAGTTGTTCAGGTTCTCTTCGTAATAGGCCCGCACCTCCGCATCATCCACCACCGTATCCAGTTTCTGCTGCAGCAGCTTCTGCCTGTAAGAGAAAATAAGCAGGGATTTGCGGTATTCGGCGATCTGCTTTTCAAAATCCTTCTGCTCATCTGTAAGGGCCTGTTCGGCCCTGTGCAGCATCAGCTGGTCCTTCACCCAGGTATCAATGTATCGACGGGCGAGGATCATGCTGTCCTGTCTGCTCGTCCCCGGAGGTACCGCATCCTTCAGATCCGAAGGATAGAGGTACCGCTCGAACACACGGGCCACAGGCTCTTCTTTCCGGTCCTCCTCCGTCAGGGAACAGCCGGAGTGAAACAGCAGCAGGAGAATCAATCCCGCGAAGGGCATCCGTATGTCGGGGCGACTTTTCATCTTCAGGGCGCGATCCGGGAAAGCAGGTCACGGTTCACTTCCACCGTGTATTTTTCCTTCAGATCCTTGATCCACTGCTCCTCCAGGTAGTTTTGATAATCAGAGGTGATCTGTCCCCGCGCTTCATTCAGCGCTTTGGGTTCCGGAGCCCGCACTTCCTTGATGAGGATGAATTTCCGTTTGCCGTCCTCCTCGAAAACGGGACCGGGCCCCACCCTGCCGTTCAGGGCATCCACCAGCTCGTTCTCGCCATCTTCGACCAGCAGGTGGGTCAGGGTGATGCATTCAGCCGTGTCCTGCACGCAGAATTTCTCATTCAGCTTCTCCTGGTCAAATCTTCCCCTGAGGATCTTTTTGTATTTTTTCCTGACCTGTTCGATGTCCACCTCCTCGTCGCAGCTGACCAGGTAGGCATCGGTCCGTTTCCCCCACATGTAATCGTCCCTGTGCTGCCTGTAGAACCTTTCCAGTCCCGCCGTATCGGCCACCGCCCTGGACCACACTTTCTCGTCCATGATGTCGAACAGCAGGATCCCATCGTGGTACTCCTCATAAATGTACCTGAATTCGGGATATTTATCGGGAAGGCGCGATTCTTCGTAATCAATGATGGCTTCCGTTGAAAACTGGTCAAAGAGCTCCCCGGCATAGGTACGCGGATTTCCTCCGCCCTTCCTGCGCTGGTTTGATTCCACGTAAGAGGCAAATTCGCCCACCGTTATCGTCCGGTCACCGATCTGCAGCAGGGGTGTCTTGTCGTTTTTCAGCCTGCCCGGTTTCCAACGGGCCGCCAGCAGGGAGGTATCGGCTGCATTCAGCACTTTTTCCAGGGCTCCCTGACGGGTTTCAAATCCGTATTCCTTTTTGAGCCTTGCCACATACTTCTCGGTTTTATGCGCCCCCCGGTCGCCCCGGTCCACCTGTTCCTGCAGTTCGGGCTTCATCTCCTCGTAGGTTCCGATCCCTTTCCTGTCAAGTAATTTGATGATGTGCCAGCCGGCCACCGATTTGACCGGTTTGGTGATCTCTCCGATCTCTTCGATGGAAAAACAGGCGTTCTCGAATTCCGGGATCATCCTGCCCGTACCGAACCATGGCATTTCTCCGCCATTCCTGGCAGAACCCGGATCCTCGGAATACCTTCCGGCCATCTCCGCGAAATCGGCACCCATCTGCAGGCTGTCGTACACCATCCGGATCTTTTCGAAAGCCGCTTCTTTTCCTTCCTCACCCATTCCTTCCGGAGTCCTGATGAAGATATGGGCCACCTTTACCTGTCCCCTGGCCGGACGCCGGTCATGCACCTTCAGGATATGGTAACCGTAGCTGGTCCTGAAAGGCATGCTGACAGAACCGACCGGTGTACTGTAGGCTGCGGTTTCGAAGGGATAGATCATGGAGAAGACGGTGAAATAGTTCAGGTTCCCCCCGTTTCTCTGGACGGACGCGTCCTCCGAGGTGGCCCTTGCCACTGTCTCGAAATCCTCCCCCTTCACGATCCGGTCCCGGATCCCCATGATCTTTTCATAGGCGGCAAGGGTGTCATCAGGTGAGGGATTGGCCGGAAGCCTGATCAGGATATGGCTCGCATTGATATCCTCCCTGGACCTTTCGTAAGCCTCGCGCATCATCTCCTCCCTGGTCTCGTTGTCGGACATGTAAGGTTTGGCCAGCTGGGCCCTGTACCCCTCCAGTTCGTTAATGAAACTGGTCGTGGTATCCATGCCCAGTGCTTCCGCCTCTTTCACCTTGAGCTTGAAATTGATAAAGAGTTCAAGGTACTCCTCCGGTGTCTGGCGGTTGAGCGAGGTTGCGTTGTTATTCTTCCTGTAGATCCGCTCGAATTCTTCCAGCGTGACCTGTTCATCCCCGATGGAAAGGAGCACCTGCTGCCCCTGTCCGAACAGGCTGACCGACATGGTTAGAATCAGGGTCATAAAGGGAATCAACTTCTTCATCATCATCTGATTTGTTTTTTCTTGATTAAGTTGTATGTAAAACGAGGTTAAGGTACTAATATTATCTGCTGTAATTGGGTGCTTCCCTGGTGATGGTCACATCATGGGGATGGCTCTCCTGAACGCCCGCGTGGGTGATCCGGATGAACCTGGCTTCCTGCAGTGCAGGAATATCCCTTGCTCCGCAGTATCCCATGCCCGCGCGGAGCCCGCCGACCATCTGGTAGATGACCTCGGTCAGGCTGCCTTTGAAGGGCACCCTGGCGGCAATCCCCTCCGGTACGAGTTTCTTGATGTCGTCCTCCACATCCTGGAAATACCTGTCCTTGGATCCCTGCTGCATGGCCTCAATGGATCCCATCCCGCGGTAAGACTTGTATTTTCGACCGTTATAAATGATCGTCTCTCCGGGCGATTCCTCCACCCCGGCCAGGAGCGAACCGGCCATGATGCTGCTGGCTCCCGCGGCAAGTGCCTTCACGATGTCGCCCGAATAGCGGATACCGCCGTCCGCGATCACCGGGATCCCGGTTCCCTGCAGGGCCGTGGCCACCTCAAAGATGGCCGAAAGCTGCGGGATCCCCACGCCGGCGATCACCCGGGTGGTACAGATGGATCCGGGTCCGATCCCCACCTTGATGGCATCGGCGCCTGCATCGGCAAGCGCCCTGGCGGCATCGGCCGTTCCGACGTTCCCCACCACGATGTCCAGGTTCGGAAATGCAGCCCTCACTTTTTTCAGGCTTTCCAGCACACCCCTGGAGTGTCCGTGGGCGGTGTCGATCACCACCGCATCGGTCCCCGCCTCGGCCAGGGCCGCCACCCGGTCCAGGATATCCAGGGTGACTCCCACGGCGGCGGCCACCCTCAGCCTCCCTTTCCCGTCCTTGCAGGAGTTGGGCCTGTCCTGTGATTTGGTGATGTCCTTATAGGTGATCAGTCCGATCAGCTTCCGGTCGCCATCCACCACCGGCAGCTTCTCGATCTTGTGTGCCTGGAGGATCTGCGCCGCCTCGGCCAGGTCCGTCTTTTTTGTGGTGGTGATAATGTCCTTGCTGGTCATGATCTCCCCGACCGAACGGTTCATGTCCTGCTGGAATCGGAGATCGCGGTTGGTGACGATCCCGATGAGGGTATTTTCCCGGTCCACCACCGGGATCCCCCCGATCTTGTATTCTTTCATCAGGTTCAGCGCATCGAGCACCGTTCCTTCCTTGTGGATGGTGATGGGTTCATGGATCATCACGCTTTCCGCCCGCTTCACCTTTCTCACGTGGCCAGCCTGTTCTTCAAGTGGCATGTTCTTATGGATCACACCGATCCCTCCCTCGCGTGCAATGGTGATGGCCAGCCGGTCCTCGGTCACGGTATCCATTGCAGCCGAGACAATGGGCGTGTTCAGCATGATGTTCCTGGAGAACCTGGAACGGATGTCCACCTCCCTGGGCAGCACTTCCGAATACCCCGGGATCAGGAGCACATCATCGAATGTGAGACCTTCGGAGACGATTTTATCCTGGGCGAACGACATGGTTATGAATATTTGGTTAAATTAAATGTGGCAAAATTACAAAAAAAACGGTTCACATCGCTTGAGCATTTACAGTCAGATACTGAGCAGGTACTGGGGCTATTCCCAATTCCGTCCCCTGCAGCTGGAGATCATCGAATCCGTGGGCCGGGGGGAGGATACCCTGGCACTGATGCCCACCGGCGGCGGGAAATCGGTCACTTTCCAGGTTCCGGCCCTGGCGGAGGAGGGGATCTGCATCGTGATCACACCCCTGATCGCCCTGATGAAAGACCAGGTGGACCAGCTGAAAAAGAGAAAGATCAGGGCGATGGCCATCCATTCGGGAATGACCGGTGAAGAGATCGGGGTGGCCCTTGATAACTGTATTTACGGCGATTACAAGTTTTTATACGTGAGCCCTGAACGGCTGGGTACGGAGCTGTTCCGGACCCGGGTCCTGGAAATGCAGGTGAACCTCATTGCGGTGGACGAGGCGCACTGCATCTCACAGTGGGGCTATGACTTCAGGCCTTCCTACCAGCAGATCAGCACGCTGAGGGAGCTCCTGAAGGGTGTGCCGTGCTGGCTCTGACGGCCACCGCCACCCCGGAAGTGTGCGATGATATCCAGGTGCGGCTGCTGTTCAGAAAGAAAAACCTGCTGCAAAGCAGTTTCGAACGGAAAAACCTGGCCTACGTGGTCAGGAAGACGGAGGACAAGCCGGGGGAGCTGACGGGGATCGTCCAAAAACTCGGGGGAAGCGGGATCGTCTATGTGAGGAACCGTAAAAAATGCAGGGATCTTGCCGGGATGCTGTCGGGGAAAGGGATCCCGGCTGCATATTATCATGCGGGACTGAAGCATGCGGAGCGGGACGAGCGGCAGCGGGGCTGGTCCGCCGACCGCTTCAGGGTGATGGTGGCCACCAATGCATTCGGTATGGGCATTGACAAACCGGATGTGCGCTTCGTGATCCATGTGGATCTTCCCGATAATCCGGAAGCATATTTCCAGGAAGCGGGACGCGCGGGAAGGGACGGAAAAAAAGCCTACGCCATCCTGCTTTACAGTCCGGCCGACAAGAAACTGGCTGAAAAGCGGGTGACCGTGAATTTTCCCGACATTCCAAGGATCAGGCAGATCTATGCGGCCCTCTGCAATTTCCTCCAGGTACCCGTGGGCAGCGGGAAGGGACAACAGTACGATTTTGAGATGGGTGAATTCCTCGCCCGGTACAGGCTGAATGCACTGGTGGTTCACAGCGCGCTCTCAATCCTCGGCAGGGAAGGGTACATCGAGGTGACCGAGGCCATCCACAATCCCTCCAGGATCATGTTCAGGACCGGAAGGGACGAGCTCTACAGTTTCCAGGTGAAGCATGCGGAACTGGACGGATTTATCAAGCTGCTGCTCCGTTCATACAGCGGCCTGTTTTCACAGTATGCGGTCATCGACGAATCCTACCTGGCAAAGCAGACCGGCACGTCAACCGGGCAGGTGCAGAAATTCCTGCACGATTTGTCGGGGCGACAGATCATCCATTATATTCCCCGGAAGAATGTGCCGGTGGTCACTTTCCTGGAAGAGCGGCTGGATGAAAAAAACCTGCTGATCTCGCCCGGGATGTACCGCTTCAGGAAGGAACGGTACATCAAAAGGGTAAGGGAGATGCTCCGTTACGCCGGCTCGGAGACCATCTGCAGGAGCCAGTTCCTGCTGAGTTATTTCGGCCAGCAGGATGCTTCCCGGTGCGGAATCTGCGATGTGTGCCTGAAAGGAAAGGCAGAAGGGCCCGACAGCCCGGGATTTCTGGAGGTCGCCGGGATGATCCGGAAGACCTTGGCTTCAGGTGCCTGCACCCTGGAGGAGCTGATCGCCGCCTGCGGCCGGGAGGCCGGACTGGTGATCCGGGTGACGGAATGGCTGGTGGACAGGGGGGAGATCCGCCGCAACAGCGAACTCCGGTTTGTCATGCCGGACGGGTCACCGTGATTTTCTGCTTTTGACTATCTTTGCCGGATGGAAAAGGAAGGCGGTCATCTTCACGCTTATGTATATTCCGGTGAAATGGTGGATTTTGTCACTTCCGCCAACGAGTTTTGCCGGTTCCTCGGGCAACTGAACGAAGAGGACGGGCGGCTGTTCATCGAAGAATCGGTGCTCCTGCTGTCAAGGATCTATTCTGCGGCGGTCCGGATCGGGGAGACCGAGCCGGTGGCCGAGTCACCCCTGGAGACCGTGGTCACCGAAATGGACTGGAACCTGGTCGAGCAGCGCATTTCCCTGCTGCTCGGGGAACACAACGACTATCTCCGGCCCGCCTCCGAAGATGAATTCGACCGGTCGGAGCTGGTTACCCAGACCATCTCGGAGGACCTGGCGGATATCTACCAGGAGATGCAGGATTTTGTGCACCTCTACAGCAGGGGACTGGAAGAGCTGATGAATGATGCGGCATGGGAGGTGATGCAGCGGTTCGGCGAGCACTGGGGGATCAAGCTGCTGCGCTCACTCTCCGCCCTGCACCTGTTGTATGTGAACGGGATCGATCCGGGCGGGGACGGAGATGCCCTCACAGACAGCGAACGCACGGAGGATGAAGAATAAAGAGAGGAGGTTCAGTGTTTCAGAAAGAGATCACCAATGAAGAAATTGCCCGGCTGGAGCTGATCCAGTATGAAGGTCCTGTTCGTGTCATCCAGTCCCGGGAAGGATTTGATGAAGATATCGGCCGGATCCTGGAGGAACCGGTACTGGGTTTTGACACCGAGACAAGACCCTCATTCAAAAAGGGGAAGGTGTATCCCACCTCCCTGGTACAGCTGGCCGCTTCGGATTGTGTCTGGCTGATCCGGGTGAACCGGATCGGTTTTCCCCGTGAACTGAAGGTGCTCTTCTCCAGTGAGGACCACCTGAAAGTGGGGTCGGGCCTGAAGGATGACCTGAGAAGGCTCCGTTCGGATGTGCGTTTCAGTCCCGCCGGGTTCCTGGATCTGCAGGAGTATGTGGAGGCCTTCCGCATCGAAGAGAAAGGGCTCAAGAAACTTGCGGGGATCGTGCTGGGACACCGGATCTCAAAATCCCAGCAGGTGTCCAACTGGGATGCGGAGCAGCTGACCGGGGCCCAGATCATGTATGCTGCCACGGATGCATGGATCTGCCTGGAGATTTATCATACGCTGAGGGATTCATCATGGAAGCACATACAAAGATCATCCTGAAATCAGGCAAAGACCAGTCGCTGAGACGGTTTCATCCGTGGGTCTTCTCCGGCGCCATTAAAAAGATCCATGGTCCGGCCCGGGAAGGTGAGCTTGTGGATGTCTACGATAACAAGGATGAATTCCTGGCCACGGGCCATTTCCAGGGAGGCTCCATTGCCGTGCGGGTACTGGACTTTGAACGGGTGGAGACGGACAGGGATTTCTGGGACCGGAGGATCGGTCAGGCATGGCAGGTCAGGAAAACAATGGGACTTACCGGCAGTCCCCATACCAACGTCTTCAGGTGGATCAACGCGGAGGGCGACGGACTGCCCGGTCTGATCGTGGACAATTATGCAGGGGCCCTTGTGATCCAGCTTCATTCGGTGGGGATGTACCGGAACCTTGAAACGATCGTGGAATCACTGTCAGGGTACGCCGGTGAAAGGGTGCACACCATCTATCTCAAAAGCGAGGGGACCCTTCCGGACAGACCCGGGATCGATCAGCGGTCGGGATTCCTGGCGGGGGATGCCGGAAGCGGCGAGGTGCTGGAGAACGGATACCGGTTCCTGGTGGACTGGGTGGAGGGGCAGAAAACAGGATTCTACATTGACCAGCGTGAAAACCGGAAGCTGCTTGAAAGCTTGTCAGCAGGAAGAAAGGTCCTGAATATGTTCGGTTACACGGGAGGATTCAGTATCTATGCCATGGGCGGCGGGGCGGAGATGGTGCACACGTTGGACAGTTCCGCCAGGGCCGTTGACCTGACCCGCAGGCATATGGAGATCAATTTTTCCGGGAACAGCCGGCATGAGGAGTATGTGGATGATGCATTCAGCTTCATGGGAAAGAACGGTGTCCGATACGACCTGATCGTGCTCGATCCGCCCGCTTTTGCCAAACACCAGCAGGTGCTGAACAATGCCCTGCAGGGATACAAACGCATCAACCAGAAAGCGCTGGAACAGATCGCCCCCGGCGGGATCCTTTTCACATTCAGCTGTTCCCAGGCAGTGAGCCGGGAGAATTTCAGGAAATCCGTATTCGCGGCGGCCGCCAATGCCAGGCGAAGGGTAAGGATCCTTTACCAGCTGTCGCAGCCGCCGGACCACCCGGTAAGTATTTTTCATCCCGAGGGAGAATATCTGAAGGGGCTTGTGCTGCAGGTGACGTAACATTTCCGGGAATTGATCGTCTTATAGAAAATCCGTATCTTCATTCCGGATTGATGGTTTCATGAAGAAACGCCAAATCAAAAACGTATGAAAAGAAGAATTATTCTGCCATTGCTCACGCTGCTCTTTCTTCCGTTTTCCTGCATATACACCGACGGGGGTGGCTGGAGCCAGGGCATCACGGGCAACGGAAATGTCAGGGAGGAGGTCCGGGACATCGAGGACTTCGACGGTGTTCTGGTCAGCTCGGGAATTGATGTGTACCTCACCCAGGATGATCACTTTGAGGTCAGGGTGGTTGCCGATGAGAACCTGCTGGATGTGATCGAAACCAGGGTGAAGGGAGGAATGCTGGAGGTCGGCACGGAACATTACAACATCAGGCATGCCCGGTCGAAGAAGGTCTATGTGACCATGCCGGAACTGACCCGGCTGCGGATCAGCAGTGCGGGAGACTGCACGGGCGAGACCCCATTTGCATGCGATGACCTGGATCTGGGGATCAGCAGTGCAGGTGATCTCACCCTGGAGGTGGAGGCGGACCGGATCGATCTGGAGATCAGCTCCAGCGGGGATGCCAGGCTTTCGGGGAAAGCGGGAACATTCGATGTGTCGCTGAGCAGTGCAGGGGATCTGCATGCATTCGACCTGATCGCTGAGAAAGTGGATGTGACCGTTTCCAGTGCCGGTGACGCCAGGGTCCATGCCACCGAGGAGATCTCCATGCATGTCTCGAGCGCGGGTAACATTTACTACATGGGTGATGCGAGGGTGATCCACTCCAGCAGTTCGAGTGCGGGGGATATCATCAAGAAGGACTGACCGGTTTGTTTCGGCTATCCCAGGTAGCTTTTCAGGATCTTGCTCCGGGTGGTATGCTTGAGCCGCTTGATGGCTTTTTCCTTGATCTGCCTGACTCGTTCCCGGGTAAGGTTGAACTCTTCTCCGATCTCCTCCAGGGTATGGGGATGTTTTCCGTTCAGCCCGAAATAGAGCCGGATAATGCTTGCCTCCCGGTAAGTCAGCGTGCTCAGCGCACGTTCGATCTCCTTGCGCAGCGAATCATTCAGCAGACCGCGGTCGGGAGTGGGCGTTTCACCATTGAGCAGCACGTCGTACATGTTGCCCTCTTCTCCGTCCTGCAGCGGGGCATCCATGGATACGTGCCTTCCGGAGCTCCGGATGGCGTCCTTCACATCTTCCGGGGCCAGCTCCAGGGTCTGGGCAATTTCAAGCACGGTGGGCTCGCGCTCGAATTTCTGCTCCAGTTCGGCAAAGGTCTTGTTGATCTTGTTGATGGAACCGATCTTGTTCAGCGGCAGGCGGACGATCCGTGCCTGCTCTGCAAGTGCCTGGAGGATGGATTGCCTGATCCACCAGACCGCGTAGCTGATGAATTTGAACCCGCGGGTTTCGTCAAACCGCTGGGCGGCTTTGATCAGGCCCAGGTTCCCTTCATTGATCAGATCGGGCAGGCTCAGTCCCTGGTTCTGGTATTGCTTTGATACAGAGACCACAAAACGGAGGTTGGCTTTAATCAGTTTTTCCATGGCTTCCTGGTCTCCCTTTCTGATCCGCCTTGCCAGTTCCACCTCCTCCTCCGCTGAAATCAGGTCCACTTTTCCTATCTCATGCAGGTATTTGTCCAGAGAAGGGGTCTCGCGGTTGGTGACCTGCTTGATGATCTTAAGTTGTCTCATTCCTTTAGGGCTCCGGGTTTCGTTATACGTAAGAATCGCATTCAGGTTACATCAAATTTCAGGGAAAACGGCCTAAATATAGATGAATCTAGCTGGGATACCAAACCTGCAACTGATTGCTTCGATTTATTTTTTTTGCATTTCATATTAATTCTGTTATTTTTGCAGCAGAATTCCATTCGAACGAACGATTGTTCCATTCTGTTTTATTCCAATTATTTTGATATTGATTGATCCCTTCTGGGTTTATTAATTACCTCATTACACATGTACGACATTCTTGAATTGAACAAAAAGCTGCTCTCTGAGCTGCGCGACATTGCCAAGGATCTGAAAATTAAGCGGGTTGAATCCTTCAGGAAGCAGGACCTGATCTATAAGATCCTGGATACCCAGGCCATCGTTGCCTCGGGAAACAAGGAAAAATCATCTTCCGGGCAGGACAAACCTGCCGATGATCCGAAAAAGAAGCCAGGCAGGCCCAAAAAAGAGCGGAAACGGGAGCCCGACAAGCGCCCCCGTGAGAGTACAGAAAAGGCGGAAGCAGGGGCCGTGCAAAACAGGAAAGAAGTGGCGGAACCGGCCTCCGGCCCGCAGTCCCAGTCCGCTGATGAAGTCAAAAAGCAACGGGAACACCCCAGGAAGAGTGACGATGACCCACAGCGGCGGCAGTCCCACGACAGGGACAGGCCGGTGCGCGGGGAAAGAAGTGAGCGGACCGAAAAAAGTGATCGGCCTGAAAGAAGTGAACGTCCTGAAAGGGGTGACCGGGGCGACCGCCCGGACCGGGGCGAGCGGGGAGAACGCACCGACCGGGGAGAACGCACCGATCGCGGAGACCGCACCGACAGGGGCGACCGGGGCGAACGCCCGGACCGCAACGGGCAGAAAAAGCCATACGAACAGCGGAGGGAGGTCGATAAATACGATTTCGAGGGACTGATCACCAATTCCGGGGTGCTGGAGATCATGCCCGACGGGTACGGATTCCTCAGATCGGCCGATTACAATTATCTCAACTCGCCCGATGACATCTATGTATCCCAGAGCCAGATCAAGCTTTTCGGACTGAAAACGGGAGACAATGTGAAGGGCACCATCCGGCCGCCGAAGGAGGGTGAAAAATACTTTCCCCTGATCAAGGTAGAAGAGATCAACGGCCGCAGTCCCGATTATATCCGGGACCGTGTTCCATTCGATTACCTGACGCCGCTCTTTCCCGAGGAGAAGTTCACACTGGTGGGAAATGGCCAGTACAACCTCTCGGTCCGTGTGGTGGATATGTTCGCGCCCATCGGGAAGGGACAGCGCGGTCTGATCGTGGCCCAGCCCAAAACCGGGAAAACAGTCTTGCTCAAGGATATCGCCAATGCCATTGCAGCCAACCATCCCGAGGTCTACATGATCGTTCTGCTCATCGACGAACGGCCCGAGGAGGTCACCGACATGGCCAGGAACGTGAATGCGGAGGTCATCTCCTCCACGTTTGATGAACCGGCTGAAAGGCATGTGCGAATCGCCAACATTGTGCTTGAGAAAGCCAAAAGACTGGTGGAATGCGGGCATGATGTGGTGATCCTGCTGGATTCCATCACCCGGTTAGCCAGGGCATACAACACCATTGCCCCTGCCTCGGGGAAAGTCCTTTCCGGAGGGGTGGATGCCAATGCGCTGCACCGGCCCAAGCGGTTCTTCGGAGCGGCCAGGAATATAGAGAACGGGGGCTCCCTGACCATCCTGGCCACGGCACTGACCGAAACCGGTTCCAAGATGGATGATGTGATCTTTGAGGAGTTCAAGGGTACCGGTAACATGGAACTGCAGCTCGACAGGAAACTGTCCAACAAGCGGGTGTTCCCGGCAGTGGATGTGAATCCTTCCAGTACAAGGAGGGAAGAGCTGCTGCTTGAGAAGCCCATGCTCGACAAGATCTGGATCCTTCGCAACTACCTGTCAGACATGAATTCGGTGGAGGCAATGGAGTTCCTAAGGGACCGGATCAGCCGGACCGCCTCCAACGAGGAGTTCCTGATCTCCATGAACAGCGGGTAGGCGGCACCACATTCGAAAATCCATGCCTCCCTTATGGAGGGATTTGCAATCGCTCCAAAGGTCGTATACCTGAATGTTATTCAGCATAGCCCGCTATTTTTAATTATTTTATATTACGTGAATCATATCACAATT
>JAXGMU010000016.1:44330-60401 GCA_040768485.1 Bacteroidales bacterium | reverse complement strand
AGGAACCAGCAGGACCGGGAAAGGCTGGAAGAGCTGCAGGCCATCCTGGCGGCGGCCGATTATGTCCCCCCCCGGGAAGAGCCGGAAGAGGAAACAGGGGAATACACGGGTCCCACCACCATCACCTATGAATTCCTGGATCCGCCTAAACAGCGCAGGAGGGTTTTTCTGACAGTCCCCGTCTACCGCTGTGAGGGATCGGGACAGGTGCGTGTGGAGATCCGGGTTTCCAGGGACGGAAGGGTGGTGGATGCAAAAATCAGGGAATCCCTGCAGGGAGCTGACGGGCCATGTTTCGAAGCGGCAGCGCTGACCGCCGCCCTCTCTTCAAGTTTCAGGGTGGATCCCGATGCCCCGGAGAGACAAACGGGACTGATCACCTATACATTCATTCCCCAGTGACACGGAACATCCGGCCGGCCGCCGCGATGATCCCTTCCAGGTCCTGTTCCACCATGCATCTGAAGTGGCGGCGGGGACAACGGGTGTATCCCAGTTTTGAACAGGGCCGGCAGCGCAACCCCTTCACTCCGAAATGAACCGAATCGGGATGCGGACGGTAGGCATACATGCCCAGTTGGGGGGTGGTATTTCCCCAGATGGTGATGATTTTCTTTTTGAAAGCGGCACCCATATGCATCAATCCGGTATCGTGGGTGATCAGCAAGGCCGATTGCTCCACCAGGGAAGCGGACCCGTTGATGGAATACTTCCCGCAGCCGTTAAAGATCTTTTTGCCCGGAAGTGCGGCGGTGATGGCATCACCTGCCGGGCGGTCGTTCTCATCTCCGAGGAGAACAACGGGAGGTTCCAGTCCGGCACAGATGCGGATCAGCGATTGAACGGGCAGCTTCTTGGTCTCGTGCCTGGCACCGATGGCCATGGCGATAAAACCTTCACTGAATCCTGCAGGAAGGGATACAGGATCTATTTTTTCGTCCTCGGGGATAAAGTAATCAAGGCCCAGGTGATCCCTTTCGGAAATAAAGGTCCGGATCGTGTCCATGTACCTGTCCACCATGTGCCTGTCCGGGAGAAGGTTCATCTTCAGGTTCACGTAGAGCCATTTCTTCAGGTTCAACTTGCGGACGGTAAAGTCCATCCTTTTTAGTGCGAACTTGATCCGGGCTGTACGGATGTTGTTGTGCAGGTCGATCACATAATCAAAACCCGCTTCCCGAAGCTCCTTCAGGCATTCCTTCATATTCCCGTTAAAGGAGTGGATCCGGTCAATGTAAGGATTGGCGGCAAGCAGCGGGACGAACGCCGACTTTGTCAGGTAATGGATCTCGGCCCTCTCCACCTGTTGCTTCAAATGGCGCACCACAGGTGTGGTCAGGATGATGTCCCCCATGGAACTGATCCGGATCACCAGGTACCTGACCATCTATAACAGGTCCTTGAAAAAGAGCAACAGCGCAAACCAGTATTCGGAATTCCGGGGATTCTCTTCTGTCAGTGCCGCAGTCCCCCTGCCGCCGTCTCCCATCTGGGGTTCGAACAGGGTCAGGTACTGAGGTTCAATGCTCTCGGCCAGCTGTGACACATATTGAAATTCCGGCTTGCCGGAGGTGATAAAGACCGGTTTGGTCAGATTGGTAACGGTTTCCCCGATGTGGAGGTCCGGGAGGAAATATTCTCCGGGGCTCAGGGCAATGACAGCCTTTACCTGCTCCTGTTCACCGGCGACCTTCAAACACAGGGAACCGTTGGCTCCGCTTCCGAACAGGACCACAGGCAGGTTGGACTGAAGGCCGGCATACCTGATGGCGGCAAGAATATCCAGCTCGATATCTGCAGCCGACACAGGACACCTGGCTTCCCTGCAACGCTTTGCCGTTTCGTTGGATACAAATTTCCAGTCCCGCCCGTTCCGGACATCCACGGCGAGACAGTTGTAATCCATGTTGCACAACCTGCGTGCGATCTGCTGGAATTCACCCCTGCTTGATCCCTGTTCATGGAACAGCAGGATATAGGGATGGTCAGCCGCAGTCAGGTATTGGTCGGCCGTGATCAGGAGGCCGTCATCTGATTTGAATGTGACAGTGCTTTCACGGATCACGCCGAAGGAACTCAATCCCAGGATGAGCAGGATCATCCCTGCAACGCGGAATATGTTCCGGTTAATGCCCTTCAAATCACGGAGTCTTTACTGTTTCTGCAAGCACAATGATCCGGTCGTTCTTTGCTTCCACCACCCCTCCGCTCACCTCGAAAAAGGTGGTGGATCCTTTCCGGTCCACGATCTTGATCTTCCCCTTTTCCAGGGTGGAGATAATGGGTGCGTGGCTTCTGAGGATCTCAAAAGAACCCCTGGAACCGGGGACCTGGACCAGGTCCACTTCACCCGAGTACAACTGGTGGTCCGGTGCGATGATCTCTAAAAACATGAAATCCTATTTTTTCGATTCGGCCATGATTTTCTCGCCCTTCTTGATGGCTTCCTCGATGGTCCCCACCATGTGGAAGGCTGCTTCGGGATACTGGTCCACTTCCCCGTTCATGATCATGTTGAATCCTTTGATGGCATCCTCGATATTAACAAACACCCCGGGTGTCCCGGTAAACTGTTCGGCCACGAAGAAGGGCTGTGAGAGGAACCTGGATACGCGCCTGGCCCTGTGCACCACCTGCTTGTCTTCTTCGGACAGCTCATCCATTCCCAGGATCGCAATGATATCCTGCAATTCGTTGTACCGCTGCAGGAGCATTTTGATGTTCTGTGCCGTCTCATAGTGTTCTTTCCCGACAATGTCCTCCTTCAGGATCCTGGAAGTGGAATCCAGCGGGTCCACGGCCGGATAAATGCCCAGGGAAGAAATCTTCCGGCTGAGCACCGTGGTTGCATCCAGGTGGGCAAAGGTGGTCGCCGGGGCAGGGTCGGTCAGGTCGTCGGCCGGCACGTAAATGGCCTGGATGGATGTGATGGATCCACGCTTGGTGGAAGTGATCCGTTCCTGCAAAACCCCCATCTCCGTGGCAAGAGTGGGCTGGTATCCGACGGCGGAGGGCATCCTGCCCAGCAGCGCGGAAACCTCCGAACCGGCCTGGGTGAAGCGGAAAATATTATCCACGAAAAAGAGAATATCCCTTCCGCCGCTCTCTTCATCGCCGTCCCGGAACGATTCCGCCACTGAAAGTCCTGAAAGCGCAACGGTGGCACGCGCTCCCGGGGGCTCGTTCATCTGGCCGAAGACGAGTGTGGCCTGGGACTGGTCCAGCAGTTTACGGTCGATCTTTTCCAGGTCCCACGATCCGGCTTCCATGCTTTTCTCAAATTCCTTGCCGTATTTGATCACACCCGACTCGATCATCTCCCTCAGCAGTTCATTCCCTTCCCTCGTTCGCTCACCCACGCCTGCGAAAACGGAGATCCCCTCGTATTTCTTGGCAATGTTGTTGATCAGTTCCATGATGATCACCGTCTTTCCCACACCGGCCCCGCCGAACAGACCGATCTTTCCGCCTTTGGAGTAGGGCTCCAGCAGATCAATTACTTTGATCCCTGTGAAAAGCACTTCCGTTTCCGTGGAAAGATCTTCATAGACAGGAGGTTTGCTGTGGACCTGGTACCCTTCGAAGCTTTTCACCGGATCGAGGCCGTCGATGGATTCCCCCACCACATTGAGCAGGCGTCCTTTCACCGTATCGCCGCGGGGCATGCGGATCTCCTGACCGGTGGCCGCCACCTTCATTCCACGCTGAAGTCCGTCGGTGGAATCCATCGCGATGGTCCTGATGGCATGTTCGCCGATGTGCTGCTGGCATTCGATGACCAGGAGTGAGCCGTCCGGTCTTTTGATTTCAAGGGATTCATGGATGCTTGGGAGTTCATCCCCTGTTTCTTCAAAGGAAACATCCACCACGGGTCCGATGACCTGGATGATTTCCCCTATCAACTGTGACATTGGCAAAGTGTTTAGTGCTGTGAAAAATAGTACGCTTTTCAGCTGGACAAATTTAGCATTTTTTTGAAGGGAAATGCCTTCACCAGCCAATTATATCCACAATTGTCCGTTCATAGAACAGGCCGGGAAAGGTTCCTGTCAGGGAAGGAAAAGTGCATAAAGTTGTAACGTCTTCACCCTAAAATTCGTATAGGCAGAAAATTTCCGGCTGCAACATCGGATATCCATGAAACATATCCTGACAATCGCATGTGTTGTCCTGTTATGTGCACTTCCGTCACCCGCACAGGTCCACCGTGTGGGCGGGGGACTATCCTTCTCATCGGGAGTTGATTTCAACGGGGGAGAGACGGGAAATCCGGGATTCATGGTGAAAGGATGGGTCGGACTGGACAGGCGGGGTGCCCTGCACCTGGTCCCCTCCCTGACCTATTTCAACCGCTATAAACTGGAAACGGGGTATTTTATCCTGACCAACAGGATGTTCCATGGGGACCTGGATCTGCAGTACGCGGTATTCCAGGAGGGCACCGTGAAGATCATTGCGATGGCAGGCGGGAATGTCACCTACCTTCACTCCGATTTCGAGCCCATCATCCAGATCGGGCACGACGGCCTTTCCGATGCGCAGGACTACAGTTTCGGAGGGAACCTGGGTGCCGGACTGGAACTTCGGATGGCACCCAGGTGGGATTTCATCGTATCGGGAAAATACCTGTTCTCGAAGTACTCACAATTCATCATTTCAGTGCAGGGTGTCTATTATTTCAAAAAGCGGAGGGTGTCCAGGTGATGCTCCCGCAGGAGTTTGCACATATGCATTTTTTCTTATCTTTAATCATTGTTAAAAATACAGTATGGCCAGCTTAAGCTTTTTACTGGGGATGATCCCCAGCACCGAGAAGGTAGAATCCGCGGATGATCAGTTGAGAGCTGATTACAGGGCCTTTAAGGAGTTCGAACAATCCGATGAGCTGAAGCATTACCTGGACCTGGAGAAGGAAGTGACCTCCAGCAACTTTGCCCTGAGGAAAAAGCGGATTTTCAAGGAGAAGTACAAATATTCGGACGCCTACCGGAAGGAGGAGCGGTACAACAGGTTGCTGAAGAAGCAGAAGGGAGACGAACGGTCCAAAGAGCTGGAGGAGCTGGAAGATTACATCAATTCGGAAGAATTTCTCCGGCAGAAGCAGTACCTCACCATGCGGCCGGCCGAGCGCTACGAGACCACCGAAGAATACCAGAAGGAAACGGAATACCAGGAACTGAAAAAGTCTGAAAAGATCACATGGTTCTTCAACACCAGGAAGAAATACCCTTTTAAGGAGTTGGAGAAATGGGAACTCACCTTTGAGGACAGCTTTAAAGGGAACAAACTGGACCGCTCGAAGTGGATGACCCGGTACTACTGGGGGGACCAGACCATGAACAGCTCCTATGTCCTGCAGGATGACAGGAGTTTCATCACCGAAGGGGACAACCTGGAATTTTATGACAACAAGCTCAGGATCGTCACCAGGGCCGAAAAAGCAGAGGGATTGATGTGGCGGGCGGAGCAGGGGTTTGTGATGGAAGAGTTCGATTACACATCGGGCCTGGTCAGTACAGCCGCGAGTTTCAGGCAGAAATACGGGATCTTCAAGGCCAAGATCAGGATGACCGAAGGATCTGTTTCACAGGCCTTCTGGATGGTTTCAGAAACCATGCTGCCCCACATCGATGTGGCCAGGTATGAAAAAGGCAGGTTATATTCCAATTATTTCTGGGGCAAAGGAAATGTCCATAAGTCCATCTCAAAAACAGCGGGCAAACGATATGCCGATGACTACTTCATCTATTCCCTGGAATGGTCTCCCGGAAAACTGGTCTGGAAGATCAATGAAAGGGTGTTCAAAACCCAGACCTCCGGCGTCCCGCAGGAAGAAATGTACATCAATTTCTCCTGCAACCTGAAAAAGGATGCTTCCGACCGCAACCTCCCCTCTGCCATGGAGGTGGACTGGGTCCGGGTTTACAAGCTGAAAGGATGAAGCAACTGATCATGTCAGTGCTGATGCTTGGGCTGGTCCAGGCAGTGGCCGGACAGGACAGAATAACGGGCAGAAATTTTGCCACCCGTTCGGAAGTGATCGCGCGTCACGGGATGGCATGTACGAGTCAGCCGCTGGCCACGCAGGTTGCACTGGATATCCTGAAGTCTGGAGGGAACGCAGTAGATGCGGCCATTGCGGCGAATGCGGTCCTTGGGCTGGTGGAACCCACCGGGAACGGGATCGGAGGCGACCTGTTCGCCATCGTCTGGGACGCAGAGACGGGGAAGCTTTACGGACTGAATGCAAGCGGAAGGTCCCCCCGTTCGCTCACCCTCGACTACTTCACAGAGAACGGCTATGAAAAAATACCTGCCTACGGCCCGCTCCCGGTCTCCGTTCCAGGATGTGTGGACGGATGGTTCGAGCTGCACGGCAGGTTCGGATCCCTGTCCATGGAAAAGATCCTGGAACCGGCCATCCGGTATGCCATGGAAGGATTCCCGGTTACTGAACTGATCGCTTATTACTGGGCCGGAGGCGCCAGGGCACTGAGCCGTTTCCCCAATGTGGCGGAGGTATATATGCCGGAAGGCAAACCACCGTCGAAAGGGGATATTTTCAAAAACCCTTTTCTGGGTAGTACGCTGGAGACCATCGCCAGGGAAGGACGCGATGCATTTTACCGGGGTGAGATTGCCAGGATCATCGACCGTTTCATGAAGGAGCAGGGCGGTTTCCTCTCCTATGAGGATCTTGCGTCACATACCTCGGAATGGGTGGAGCCTGTCAGCACTTCCTACAGGGGGTATGACGTATGGGAGCTGCCTCCCAACGGACAGGGGATCGCAGCGCTCCAGATCCTCAATATCCTGGAGGGATTCGACATTGCGGCCATGGGATTCGGAAGCGATGCGTACATCCATCACTTCACAGAGGCTAAGAAGCTGGCGTTCGAGGACCGGGCGAAGTATTATGCGGATCCGGATTTCACGAAGGTCCCGCTGGAAACGCTCATATCCAAACAGTATGCGGCAGGCCGCAGGGCACTGATCAATCCCGAAAGGGCCTCCAGGGCACCTGGTGCGGGACTGATGGAGCAGGGAAACACCATCTACCTGACCGTGGCCGATGAAGCGGGGAATATGGTATCCCTGATCCAGAGCAATTACAGGGGACTGGGTTCCGGTATGTGTCCCCCCGGCCTGGGATTCATCCTGCAGGACCGGGGAGAGCTTTTCAGCCTGGAGGAAGGACACGCGAATGTGTATGCTCCCGGGAAGCGTCCTTTCCATACGATCATTCCAGCGTTCATTACCAGGGACGGCAAACCCTGGGTAAGTTTCGGGGTGATGGGCGGCTCCATGCAGCCCCAGGGTCATGCCCAGATCGTGGTGAACCTGATCGACTTCGGAATGAACCTTCAGGAGGCCGGCGATGCGCCCCGCATCCGCCACGGAGGCTCTTCCCAGCCCACCGGGGAGGTCATGACCGACGGAGGGACCATCTACCTGGAATCGGGGATCCCCTATGAAAGCATCCGCGGGCTGATACGCCGGGGCCATACCGTACAGTTCGATGTGGGCGGCTACGGGGGCTACCAGGCGATCCTCCGGGATCCCGGGAGCGGTGTCTACTATGGCGCTTCCGAATCCAGGAAGGACGGGCAGGCGGCGGGGTATTAGTCGTTAGTTGTAATATATCAGCAGCTCGTTTACACTATTAATAAACATTTGATTATCACTGCACGTTAAGGGATTTGATCAGGCCGGACAGGATCCTGCCAATCTCATTGCTGGTATCAATCAAACATTCAATTTCATTCGAGGCGATATAGTTGAGTGTTTTTGCCAGGTATAGCATCGACCGGACCTAAGCGCATGAACCTTTGGCTATGAAAAGGAACTGTTTAAATTCTCTGTCTGTTTGCCTCTCAAAACCCTCAGCGATTTTATTCATCACTGATACCGCGGCTCTCTGGATTTGCTCTCTGAAAGTTATGTCACGCAGGTCCTGGAAGGTGGCATAGATCAATACTGAAAAATCCAATGCTTTTTGACAGGCAATGATTTCCTCAAATTTGCCGATCTTCATATGTTGTTTATGATTTAATGTAGCAAAAATCCAATTATCGTCATGTCCCGACTTTCGACTTTGGACTTTCGACTTTCGACTTTTGACTTTTGACTTTGGACTTTCGACTCCCGACTTTCGACTTTCGACTAAAACGGCCAAAACCTGGGAATGAGCAGCAGTGAAAGGATCAGGGCCAGGATGTTCAGCGGCAGTCCGATTTTCCAGTAATCGCTGAATTTGTAGTTTCCGATGCTCTGTACGATCAGGTTGGTCTGGTATCCGATCGGCGTTGAAAAGCTGGCTGAGGCGGCGATGCAGATGGTAATGAAGAACGGCCTGGGATCCACCCCCAGCTGCGTGGCAGCCGCATAGGCGATGGGAAAGGTGATGGCTGCTGCTGCATTGTTCGTGATGATCTCCGTGAAAATATTGGTGATCAGGAAAATGGCCGCAAGGACCCCGAGCGGTCCGAATCCTTTTGAAAGATTGATCGTGCTCCTGGCAATAAAATCGGCAGCGCCTGAATTCTGGAGCGCACGGCTGATCCCGAAGGCACAGGCGATGGTGATGAGTACGTCCCAGTTGACGGGCTTGGTGTATTTTTTCGGCGAAAAGATCTTCATCATGGCCATCAGCATGACGGTGACCGCAGCAAAGAAGAACATGTCAAACTCGACCTTTCCGGGTGCATTGATCCTGCTTCCGATGGTGGCTCCCACCACCATCAGCGAGGTAAGACCGATGCCGATCCACCGGCGGGTCCGGTCCTTGCGGTCATCCAGTTCACCGATCTCGGAGGCCATGTAGAACACCCTGGACTGTCCCCAGTACCTTGTAAAGTCATCGGTGGTCAGCAGCATCAGGTTATCCCCCGCTTTCATCTCCAGGTTGTTCAGGTTGGTGGTGATCCGTTCCCCGTTCCGGTGAACCGCCATCACCACCGCGTTGTAGTGACCGAAAAAATCGAATTCACCCAGTGTCTGCTGGATCCCGGGGAAGCGGGGTGCAATGACCACCTCCACCTGTTTCAGAGGCTTCTTGAGGAAATCGGGGTCCACATTCTCCAGGGCGATCAAATTCACGTTGGAGGACTGAGTCAGGTACCCCACGTCTTCCGGGCGACCGGCAACGATCAGCTGATCGTTCTCCTCCAGCTGGAAAGGGGTGTTGGAGATCCGGATATGCTTCTGGTCGCGGATGACGGTCCTGACCGTAAATTCCTTCATTCCGGGCAGTTTCCTTTTTTCAATTTCCTTTCCCACCAGGTTGCTGCCCGGGGTCAGGCAGAGGTCGAAATAATATTCCCTTGTATCGTTGGGAAAACTGTAGCGGGGGACTTTCTCCCCGGGGAGGAGCCTGTTGGAAAAAAGGTTGATGTACAGGAATCCGAAGAAACTGAAGAAAAGCCCCACCTTGGCAAGTTCAAACATGGAGATCCCGGTCATTCCCCGGTCGAGCATCATCCCGTGGACGAGCAGGTTGGTGGAGGTCCCGATGAGCGTACAGGTGCCGCCGAATATGGTTGCATAGGAAAGGGGGATCAGGAATTTCTGGGCGGGAAGGCTCATTTTATCAGCCCATTTCTTCAGCAGGGGGCCGAAGATAATGACCACCGGGGTATTGTTCAGGAAAGCGGAGACGGCGGATACCGGGATCAGGATCTGCATCAGCAGGCGGGGAATGGGCTTTCTTTTCTTCGGCAGAATGATCCTGCCCAGCTTATTCAGGGCACCGGTTTCCCGCACTCCTTCACTTACAAGAAAGAGAAGTGCCACGGTAATCATCCCCTTGTTGGAAAAACCTGCCAGTGCTTCCTGTGCAGAAATAATGTCCGTGATCATGAAGATCACCAGGGCTGAGAAGAGGATCAGGCCTGGTCGCATGGCCTCTTTCACCAGGGCGATGATCATCAGCAATACAACCCCGACGGCGATATAACCGGGAAATGTCATCCTGCAGTTACCGGGTCCTCCCTCCCCGGAATCGGTTAAAAGGGTAATTGATAACCGGACAAAACATCGTCCAATTTAGTTTCCAGATGCGGGAAAACCAAATTTTTTATATCTGGAGCCCTGCCGGAGGAGGAATTGAGAAGGAGGTCAATAACATTCCCAGTAGGTGGTGACGCCTCCTACGGTAACCGGACTGGAATTCTGTCTTTCCAGAAGGTCATCCCCGCAGAAGAACATAGGGGTGCCGGACGACCTGTTCCCGTCTGCGTCCACGGTGATAAATTCACAGGTTCCGCATTCTTCCAGGAAATCACATGCGGGTACCAGCAGGAACAGGACGAAAACTGCTCCCGCCACGATCGGACTTTTCACTTGTTTGAACAGACGCGTCATCACATGCAAAATTATAACAGGTTCGGAGAATTCTCAATGAATGTATACGTTGATTTTCAACAAATGTTCCCGGATCGGGGATGTTCAAATTTCACATGTATTTATGAAAACCGGGTGAAAAGTTACCGGGCGAATGATTAACTTGGCAAATTGTTCGATGGCCCGGAGAAAAAGGAAAATACTGAGAATTGCCGGCTGGGTGCTGCTGGGGTTTATCTCGTTCATCTTCCTGACCAGCCTGGTTTTTTACCTGAGCAGGGGCTGGGTAAAGGAGCGGGCGCTCGCTTACCTGAACGAAATTCAGCCCGGCTATGTCAACATGGGAAAAATCAACCTGATCCCTTTTATGGATTTTCCAAGGGCGGCGATCCAGTTAAAAAATGTAAGCTATTATGAATCCGTCCGTCTGAAGGATTCACTCCCCGCGGATCCCATTCTTTCGATGGATGAAATATTTGTCTCTCTTGATGTGATCGATCTGATCAGGGGGGATCTGATCGTCACCCGTGCAAAGCTTGCGGAGGGAAACATCGGGATCGTGGTGTATGAGGATTCGGTGACCAACCTGGAACGCGCACTGGGTATCCGTTTCGGGGAGAAGGATGACCGGGCAGGGAAACAGGGATTGCCGTCCCTGCGCATCGACCTGGACAGGCTCCAGTTATCGGGGATTCACCTGGAGATGCGGGACCGGACAGGGGACAGCCATGTGGATCTGGTGATCAGCGACCTGGAAAGCCAGTTCAGTTACCTGCCCAGGCTGGTGCAGACGGCTGTTGAACTTGAAATGGAAATAAACAGTTTCAAACATATGTCCGTCAGTTCCGAAACAAAGAGAGAACTCCGGTTTGACAGCCAGATTTCCTACGATGTGCCATACCGGAAGATCACCATTCAGCCCAGTTCGCTGGCACTCTCGGACCTGATGCTGGAAGTGTGGGGTTCATATGACATGATGGACGATCCTTTCCTGGATCTGGGATTCAGGGCCACCAGCGAGGGGCTTGATGTACTGAACTTTTTACTCAGAGGGATCCTGGACATGGATGAAATTGAACAGATCGGAGCGGGAACGATTCATCTGGAAGGTTCGCTGAGCGGGAATCCCGCGAATGGACTGCCTTTGATACAGGCAACCGGAACAGCCAGCCAGGTCGGCTTCAGGATCAAATCACTCGGCCAGGATGTCACGGGGATCTCCTTCAGGGCATCCGCTTCCACAGGAAATTTATCTGATCTGAGCGAGGCTGTGCTGCAGGTGGAAAATTTCCGTGCGAATTTTCCGGAAGGATTTATTACAGGCAGATTTACAGCGCAAAATATGGTTCAACCTCAAGTGGACATGGAAGTGCATGCAGATGTGGAGGTAACCGGACTGGAGCAGATGATCGAGGGGGATGCCCTCTCGGACCTGGAGGGACACGTGAAGCTGGATGGCCGGTTCAGCGGGTTGCTGGACCGGAAGGGGGACGATTTCCTGAATGAGGCGGGAGATTTTACAGCCCGGCTGGCAGATGTGGGATTTGTATACCGCGGCGATACGGTGGAAAAGGCCGCAGGCGAACTTTATTTCAAGGGGAACTGCTTGGGAGTCAGGGGGATGGATCTTCAGGTCAACAGGAACCGGATCCTGCTGGAAGCAGAGGCGGAAAACCTGATGCATGCGATGCTGGGTTTTGAGAGAGATGTGCGGGCGGCACTCACGCTGGCATCCGAACGGATCAACCCTTCCGCATTGCTGGGAGATACCTCCCTGACGGGTGTCCTGGGGGAAGAGATAAGGGACCTCCACTTCCGTGCCGGGGCAGTGATTTCAAAGCTTGAACTGGACAGATTCCTCAGGCAGGATTCTTTGCCGCGTTTTTTGTTCTCGCTGGATAGTTTCGGGGTCAGGCTGCCGGTCTATGCCGAAATTTCAGATCTGCGTGCCTCCGTTAAATTCGGGCCCGATACACTGGATATCGATTACCTGGATGGAAATATCGGAGAAAGCGGTTTTGATTTTTCCGGCAGGGTGGTGAATCTTGCGGCGATTGGCAGTAAGGATTCAACTGCGGTGATTTCCCTGGATTATGACCTTTCGTCCGGTTTCCTGGCAGCCGGGGAAATCCTCACTTTCCGTGAGAAGTTCCTCCTGCCGGAAGAATACAGGAAGGAATCCCTGGAGCATGTCCGGCTGGCCGGATCGGCCAGGGTGCCTGTATGGGCTCTGCTGGACGAGGGCGCTTCGCCAGATTTCGAATTGGATATCAGAGAGCTGGGCTGCCATTTCGGAATCATTCCCCTGGCACTGGATCAGTTCGTTGTGAAGATGAGAAAAGAAAGTCACAGGGTGACGGTGGAAGACTTCCGGGGCAGGGTGGGGGAAAACAACCTGGTCATGCGGGCCAGTCTTGAACATATCACAGACTCGCTGCAGGAGATGGCGGGCAACATCTACCTTGAATCAGAGTTGTTGGATTTCAATCAATTGATGTATTTCAACAGAACAAAAGCTACAGGTGATACTGAAGAAATCCCGGACTCCGTGAAGGATTCTGCGGAATCCGGGCAACCGCTGCGCCTGGACAGGCTGCCATATCCGCAGATAAATCTTGCCATGGATCTCGGGGAGATCCGCATTGCGGATTACAGGATCCTGGGAGTGAAGGGTGAGCTCAGGTCAACGAAGGAGAAGATCTTGTACATGGACAGTCTGGTCGTTTTTCCGGAAAGCGGGGGAGAGATCGCACTTGACGGACAGTTCAATGTGTCCGGCCCCTATTTCTACACCTTCAGTACGGCGCTGGACCTGAAGGAAGTCAATTTGAACGATCTGGACTTTGAGATGACCTGGGGGGAGGAAAGCTATACCCTGAAGGAGAATTTTGCGGGCCTGATCACGGCGAAGGGACTGGCCGAGATTTTTATTAAGCCGGATCTGACCTTCGATATATCCACATCCACCGCGGTGTTTGACGTGAACCTCACCGACGGGGCGCTGATCAATTTCACCCCCCTCCAGGCAGCGGCGAAATACCTGGACAACAAAGACCTGAACGATGTGCGTTTTGCCAGCCTGCGGAACCGTTTCACCCTGGTGGATTCCAGGATCATGATCCCCCTGATGAGCGTGGGCTCCACCATCGGGCAATTGCTGATCGAGGGAGAGCAGGGTCTGGACAACAGCTACCTGTACCTGGTCCGGATCCCTACCTGGCTGGTAAGGGATGCGGCAAGGAGTATGCTGACACAGCGGGAGAATGAACAGGGCCAGGATCAGATCCATGAAATGCAGATGGGGAAATTCCTGGTGCTGACGGCATGGAGTGACGGGGTGACATCAGAGATTAAAACGGGTGACAGGCGGGACAGGTACCAATGAGAGAACTGAAATTTGCACTGGGATACATGCCCCACCGGTTGTGGGGGAAATTGCTGCAGGCCCAGTTTCTGGAAAAGGAGCCCGGAAAGGAGTTCTTTGTCCCCAGGGAGTATATCCAGAACGATGAATCCACCGATGCGTACAGGAGGCTGACGCCCATGCAGCGGGAGATCCTCCAGATGATCGATGCCTACAGCGACAGAAATCTTTTCAGGCGGTTTTCCAGAGAAAGTACGGCAAAGGAGTTTCAGGACCGGGTGAAGAAGGAGACCATCCTCAAGTTGATCCGTCCCCACATTGAAAAATACCTCTACCTCATCCTGGAAATTGCCAGAGACCACAGGATCGATCTGTTTTTAAAGGAAAAAGGTGACAGGAATATTTTTCCCGAGGATTTTGTTCAAATCGAAAAGCACCCCGCGGATCCGGTTTTTTCTTTCCGCTACGGGGATGAATTATCCTATACCCTGCAGGTGGTCCACGGACAGAACAGGCTGCTTCTTCACAACGGTCCTGTGGAGATCGTCACCGGCACACCCGTGACGCTGATCCTGGGAAATACCCTCTATTTCGTGAACGGAATTGACGGGAAGAAACTGAAGCCCTTCATGGAGAAGGAACAGCTGGTGATCCCCCGGGAATTTGAAAAGAAATATTTTTCCACGTTCATCAGGAAAATCCTGCAGGAGCACAACGCCGTCACCGAGGGGTTCAGCTTGACGGAGCGCACCCCTGAAAAACAGGCAGAGATTGTCCTGGAAGAAGGAATGGGAAACATCCCCGTTTTCATTCTTCAGTTGATCTACGAAAATAAAAGGATCTATGCAGACAGCGGGCAAAAGCGTTTTGTAAAAATCAGGGAAGAACAGGGAGCCTATCAATTTGACAGGTACACCAGGGATTTTGCGTGGGAGGACCAGGTGGTGGCAGCGCTGAACGAACTGGGACTGGGATCCAGGGACGGGAAGAATTTTTACCTTGACAAAGCATTTTACCAGGGGAAGGAAAGTGATGTATACACAGCGGTAAATTTTGTCAATGAATTCGTACCAACCCTTGCTGAATCGGGGATCGGTGTCCGGCACAGGCTGCAGAAGAACTATTTCCTGGGAAAATTAACGCTGGAAATGGAATCCAGGGAGCGGGAGGACTGGTTCGACATCCTTGCCCGTGTCCGCTTCGGCGATCATGAGATCCCATTCGTGGCACTCCGGGACCATATCCTTCAGGGCAGACGCGAATATGAGCTTCCCGGCGGCGGAGTCGCTATCCTGCCCGAAGAATGGTTTGCCAGGCACAGGTCCATCTTTGAATTCGGAAAACAGGAAGGGGAGAGGATCCTGGTGCACAAGCAGCATTTTTCCGTGCTGGAGGGATCCATCCCTGAATCTCACCGGGCCACCCTGGAGAGGCTCCATCAGCTCAACGAGGTGCAGATGCTGTCCCCTTCCCCGTTGCCGGAGGGAATGCATGCAGGGCTGCGTACCTACCAGGTGGAAGGATTCAACTGGCTCTGTCTGCTGGAAAAATATGGATTCGGAGGCTGCCTTGCCGATGATATGGGACTGGGCAAGACATTGCAGGCCATGGCCATGCTGGTCAGGTCGAAGGAGATGGCTGCGGAAAGCCTCCGGCAAACACCACCTCCGACCGGTCAGCTTTCACTCTTCGGAGGATCGGCCGGCCGGCGCACATCCCTTGTCGTGGTTCCGGCTTCACTGATCCACAACTGGAAGAATGAGTGTGCACGGTTCGCTCCCGGACTTGAAGTCTGCTCCTATGTGGGACCCCAGCGGGAGAAGCAGCTGGACCGTTTCCGGTCGTTCGATGTGGTACTTTCCACCTATCATACGGTGCGGCAGGATATCGAACAGCTGGCAGCTTTCCCTTTCCACTATATCATTCTGGATGAAAGCCAGATGATCAAGAATCCCTCTTCCAAGCTCTACCAGGCGGTGATCGGGCTTCATGCGAAGCATAAGCTCGTGCTCACGGGCACCCCCATCGAGAATTCCCTGACCGATCTCTGGTCGCAGATCAATTTCGTGAACCCGGGATTGCTGGGGACCCTCAATTTCTTCAGGAGGAGCTTTGTGCAGCCCATCGAGAAAAAAAAGGATGCGGAACGGGAGCAGAAGCTGAAAGAGCTGATCAATCCGTTCATTCTCAGGCGAACCAAGAAGGAGGTGGCACGTGAACTGCCGCCGGTGTATGAACAGGTCCGTTTCTGCAACATGACAGAGGACCAGAGAAAACTGTATGAGGAGGAGAAATCACTGGCCAGGAATGCGATCCTGGAGAACCTGGAAGAGATGGGGCTGGAAAAATCTTCCTTCATGGTCCTT
>JAXGMU010000016.1:0-44320 GCA_040768485.1 Bacteroidales bacterium | reverse complement strand
AGGCCCTGACCAGGCTCAGGCAGATCGCCAATCATCCAGCCATGGTGGAAGCGGATGATGAGATCGAGTCCGGGAAATTTTCTGAGGTTTACAGGGATATGGAGAGTGTCATCTCCGAGGGGCACAAGGCCCTGGTGTTCTCTTCCTTCGTCAAGCACCTTGATCTCTATCGCAGCAGGCTGGAGCAGGACGGGATCGGCTTTTCTTACCTGACCGGTTCCGTAGCCGGCGGGATGCGTGAAAAAGCCGTGCGTGCTTTTCAGGAGGATGCCTCCTGCAGGCTCTTCCTGATCTCCCTCAAAGCGGGAGGGGTGGGGCTCAACCTGACTGCTGCGGATTATGTGTTTATCCTTGATCCGTGGTGGAATCCAGCCGCAGAGATGCAGGCCCTGAACAGGGCGCACCGGATCGGACAGGAGCAGAATATCTTCGTATACAGGTTCATCTCCATTGACACCATCGAGGAAAAGATCCGGCGGCTGCAGGAGAGAAAGCTCCAGCTGGCCGAGAACTTGATCGTTTCGAACAATCCCCTGCGGAACATGACAGAAAAAGAAGTGGTAGAACTCTTTACATGAAGCCATGCGCGAGTGTCTGAAAAAGGAATTGATTTACCGGACCAGCCGCTCCTCCGGGCCCGGGGGACAACATGTGAACAAGGCCGAAACACGTGTGGAACTTTTGTGGGATCCGGAAGCATCCCAATGTCTGAACAAGGTCCAGAAGGAGCGGTTCCGGCAAAGACAGGGATACAGGCTGACCGGGGACGGATGGCTCATCCTTGCCGGGGAGACGCACAGGTCCCAGCACCGGAACCGGGAGGAGGTCACGGAAAGGTTCCTGGATCTGGTCGCCGCTGCCATCCTTCCCGTGAAGAAAAGAAAACCCACCCGTCCGACCCGGGCCAGCCGGGAAAAACGGATCCGGCAGAAAAAGATCCGCGGGGAGCTCAAGCGGTTGCGGAGCCGATTTATCCTTCTGGGTTTACTGGTCATCCCTGTCATGAGGGTTCAGTCCCAGGACCTGGATTCCCTGCTGCAGCACAAAAGGGTTTATCATGCCGAGAACATCGGTGCACTGTCCCCGCCCAGGATTGACGGACTGCTGGAAGATGAGATCTGGCAGCTGGGGGAATGGCACGGGGATTTCACGCAGCAGCAGCCCAATACGGGTGCCCGGGGGACCGAGAACACCTATGTGAAGGTGCTCTACGACCATTCCAGCCTGTATGTTGCCATCATCTGCCAGGACAGTGAACCCGATAAGATCAGGGACATCTTCGACCGCCGGGACGCACTGAGCGGGGATATGGCCGGCATAGCCATTGACAGCTACTTTGACAAACGGACCGCCTTCGAGTTCAACCTGAGCGCGGCAGGGCAGAAGATGGACATGAAACACCGGGGGGATTATGAGTGGGATTTCAACTGGGACGGGGTCTGGAACGGGGCCACCTCAAAAAACGACACCGCCTGGATCGCCGAAATGCAGATCCCTTTCAGCCAGATCAGGTACACCGACCAGGAGGAGCATACCTGGGGAATGCATGTCTGGCGATGGATCAACCGGAAGCATGAAGAGGACCAGTGGCAGCTGATCCCCAGGGAGGCCCCGGCCATGGTCTATCTCTTCGGAGAGCTGAAAGGGATCCGGAACATCAGGAGCTCCCGCCAGATGGAGTTTCTGCCATATATCATGGGATCCCTGGAAAAGATTGGCCATGGCGGGACTTCTGAGCCGTTCGGCCTCAATGCCGGGATCAGCGCCAAGATCGGGATCAGCAGCGATTATACCCTGGATCTTTCGGTGAATCCCGATTTCGGGCAGGTGGAGGCCGATCCTTCCGTGCTCAACCTGACCACCTTCGAGACCTTTTACGAAGAAAAGCGGCCCTTCTTCCTGGAGGGGACGGAGATATTTGATTTTGAGCTGGACGGGGCCATTCCATACTACTCCAGGAGGATCGGGAGCGCCCCCGTATTCCCTGCGTCGACGGGTCCATGGAACATCTCCCGGCTCCCCAGCCTGAACACCATCCTGGGTTCGGTGAAACTGACCGGGAAAAGCCGGAAGGGGTTGTCGGTGGGACTGGTCAGCGGAATGACCGCCCGGGAGTTTGCCGTGGCCGAGAACGAATCGGGTGCTACAAAAAAAATCCAGGTGGCCCCCCTGGCAAACTATGCATCTGCAAGGATCAAACGGGAGTTCAGGGAAGGGAACACGGTGGTGGGCGGGATGGCCAGCCTGGTGAACCGTTTTACGGGCGATTCGGCCATTTCTGCCCTGCTCCCCTCGGAAGCCATGAGCGGGGGGCTGGATGTGCTTCACTACTGGAAAAATAAAAACTATTACCTGGAAGCAAAATCCATCGCCAGCACCCTGCACGGTGCACCGGAGGCCATCCTGGTGAAACAGCTGGAAAATTCCCACCGGTTCCAGCGGCCCGATGCCGGATACCTCGTGGTGGACAGCACCAGGGAGCGTCTCTCGGGACATGGTAGCCTGCTCGAGGTGGGGAAAAAAGGAGGGAGGTTCAATTTCAGCCTGCAGGGTCAGTACCGCAGTCCGGGTCTGAA
This sequence comes from Bacteroidales bacterium, assembly GCA_040768485.1. Lineage (GTDB taxonomy): Bacteria > Bacteroidota > Bacteroidia > Bacteroidales. The sequence continues at coordinate 41,744 of JAXGMU010000016.1, read as the reverse complement.
TCTGAACGACATGGGATATATCAGGGAAACCGATTTTTTCGGAGGGGGAAGTGAACTTGCCTACGTGATGAACGAGCCGGGCAAATGGATCAGGAACTATACCATCCAGCTCCGGCAGGAGGCCCGGTGGAGTTTCGGCGGGGAAAATATCCAGAATTATACGGGGCTGAGATGGTATCTGATGAACAAAGCATCGTGGAGTTTCTCCCTGTACGGGAATTACGATTTCACGCATCTGGACATCAGGGAATTGCGCGGCGGACCGGCACTGCGGGTGGACGCACAGTTCCAAACTGGGATCATTGTTTCTTCAGACAACTCAAAGGATTTGTCTGGGAGCATGGGATTTCATTACCAGACAACGGGCCGGCCTGACGGTCACCAGGAAACGCTGGAGGCGGGCATCAGCTGGCTCCCTGTCAGGAAGATCAAACTGAGCTGCCATGCCAGCCTGGATCAGCGTAAGTATTACCAGCAATATGTGGGTACATTGCAGGAGGATGCCTCCACGGAATACATCGTGGCCGGGATCGACCATCATTCCACATCGCTCACCTTCAGAGGAGAAGTTTTTTTCACTCCTGAGATCTCACTCCAGTATTACGGGAGCCCCTACTACTCGGTGGGCAGGTACGATGATTTCAGGCGTGTGGCAATGGCTTCATCCAAAAATTCAGGTGAACGCCTCGAGCCATTGAACGTCAGGTATTACGCTGAGGATAACAGGTACGATTTCCTGTACGGGGGAACCTCCTGGAGCTTCAGGAATCCCGATTTCAATTTCATGCAGTTCCGGTCCAACCTGGTTTTCCGCTGGGAATACAAACTGGGCTCCACCCTGTACCTGGTTTGGACCCATGAAAAATCGGGATACGAGCCCGTTTACCATCCGATAAGCGAGATCACGGGCGACTTGTTCCGGATCATGGGGGACCATGTGCTGATGCTGAAGCTGAATTTCTGGTTTTCTGCATGACCCGGGCGGAAAATGTTTAACTTGGTTGGATCTATTCACCATTTATAAAAACCTATGAAACGAAGATCCTTTATCAGGCACAGTGCTGCCGCCTCAGCGGCGATCGTTGCGGGAAGCATGCTGAAGGCATCGGCCCCTGCGGGGACGGGCCGGCAGACCGGAACACACACCTTTCAGCTGAAGTACGCCCCGCATTTCGGCATGTTCAGGCATCATGCGGGGGAGGACCTCCTGGACCAGATCCAGTTCATGGCGGATGTGGGATTCAGGGCACTGGAGGACAATGACATGAAGAACCGGGAGGTTTCCATGCAGGAAAAGATTGCAGGGAAAATGGCGGCGCTGGGAATGGAGATGGGGGTTTTCGTGGCCCACACGATCCACTGGAACGAACCGGACCTGGTGAGCGGCGACCGGGACAACCTGGACCGTTTCCTCGGAGAGATCCGGGCATCGGTCGAGGTGGCAAAGCGGGTCAATGCCAGGTGGATGACCGTGGTCCCCGGTCACGTTGATCTGAGAAAAGATATGGGATACCAGACCCGCAACGTGGTGGAGGCCCTGAAAAGGGCATGCGCGATCCTGGAGCCGCACGGACTGGTCATGGTGCTGGAACCGCTGAATTTCAGGGACCACCCGGGGCTGTTCCTGAAGAAGATCCCCCAGGCTTACCAGATCTGCCAGGCGGTGGGAAGTCCGTCGTGCAAGATCCTCGATGACCTGTACCACCAGCAGGTGCAGGAAGGGAACCTGATCCCCAACATGGAACTGGCATGGGAAGAGATCGCCTATTTCCAGGTGGGGGATAATCCTGGGCGTGATGAACCCACCACCGGGGAGATCAACTACCGGAATGTTTTTGCCCGCATCCATGCCAGGGGGTATGAGGGCATTGTGGGCATGGAGCATGGCAACTCCATGCAGGGGAAAGCGGGAGAGCAGGCGGTGATCGATGCCTATGTGGATGCGGACCGGTTCTGAAACAGGTGCCGGGCACCTGCCGGACAGGCCATGATCCCGTCTGCCGAATGTATTTCCATCATTGCCGCTACGGCCTGCGGTCCGTCTCTGCCGCCAGGGTGACGGCCATCAGGCCGATGACCACGTCATTGGAGAGGGTGCGCAGGTGCAGGGAACGAAGCTCCCGGGAGGGATCCAGCGGAAGATCCAGCAGGGTGGCGGCTCCCCCGTCGATCAGGTTGGTTTTGTTCACAGCCAGTACACGGTAGGATTCCCGGGGGACCTCCCCGGTCTTCAGGTGAACCCTGGGCGGTCTGGCTCCTTCCACGCGGAATGCATGGTCATCTATATAATAATCCTGTTCGATGGGCCACCAGGTATCGGGATTGACCAGTTCGAGTTTTTCACAGCTCCCGTCTTTGTAAAGGATCCTGACATCCCCGTTGGCGATCAGGCTCTGCATGTGGTGCGTGGAGCCGGCCATCAGCAGGTAGGCATGGGAAGCCCTGCCGTCCAGGGGAATGACCGCACTGTCGGGATAATTGTCCCACAGTGAGGTAAACACAATGTTCGGTACACCCGCTTCTCCGGGGGTGCGGACGGGGATTCCCGGAACAGGTTCGAACATCTGATCCTGTCCGGCTTTTTGCCTGAGTCCCGAATCATCAATGGTGGCCGTTTTGGCGTAGGAACACCAGTCGCCGATCCCCTGCATGGGCAGCTGCAGGGTGGGATGGGGGCACCTGGGCGACAGGTACCGGTTGCTGAAGATGCTCGTCACCCGGTCATTGAAATATTCCTCCATCCCGATGGTGCGCCAGTTGCTGCCGTCAGCGGCGGGGATCTTCCAGTTCACCAGATCCGCAACGGCATCATGCATGCTGCTGCTGAAGACCACCCGGTTCGTACCCGGCAGAAGCGCGCTGCAGGGAATGTCAAGGTCCCCGCTCTCCCCGGCGGCGTCCACGCTGACCGGGAGAAGGTACCCGCCGCCTGTTCCGGTGACAGTGACCTGGCCGCTGACGGCCGCATCGGTGTTGTTCCTGATCCGGATACGCATGCCATCCGCGATTTGTTCCGGGGGGGAAATGATTTCCAGGGCTTCCCTGATCTCCAGTTCGACGGGCACCCACCATGAAAGGTTACCCTGCCCGGCCCGGATAAAACAGGTCCGGTGCCCGGTGCCTTCCACTCCGGCTGCCAGGCGCCGGTCGCCTGTCTCCTGCCAGGCGAGAATGGCCTGCGGGTCATGCACCTCCGTGATCCTCGCTTTTTTGAAGGCCAGTTGAAGGGTATCCCCGGTGACGATCCTGGAAGGCACCTCCGGCTTTTCGGGAGGGTTGCCTTTCCAGCGGATCCGGATATGGTATTCCTCTGCCGCAGAAAGTGGGACCACGATCCGGGGTGTTCCCACCGCACCTTCCGCCGGGCTGAAATCAGCATCTGTTCCGTTCACGGTCAGGGAACGGATGCGGTCGGACAGGGCGGGGAGTGAGAGCACGACCCGGGGTTCATGCGGGAACGCATGACGGATCACATAGGTTTCCTGTTTCCCTTTTCGCCTGTAATCAAGGGCGATATCAGGGGTTTCCAGGGAAGCGAATTCCCACTCCGCGGGAAATCCCGGTTCAATCAGGATCCTGCCGTCCAGCAGTTCCGGCCTGATTCCGAACAGTCCCTCCACCAGGGTCCGTGCAGCCATACCGACCGGATCGGCAAAATCCCTGTACAGCTCGCCCCGGAAAACATCCAGTGATGAGAGCTGGTGAAAGTTCCCCGGGCTCCCCCCCAGGTACATGCTTTCCAGGACCTGGCTTTTCCAGAGGCGGAAGGCTGTTTCCGGATCGCCCCCCTGCCAGTATGCCAGGGCCATGTGGAGGTTCTCGGCCAGCGCCACGTTGTTGATGGACCATTCGTAGGGCATCCAGCATGAGGTGGACAGTGAATAAAATTCCTCACCCGGCAGTTCCTTCACATTCGCCGGGATCCGGGGGATGTGGTGGTTCACGTAGCGGAGTGACAGCCAGGCCTGGAATGGATCGGGCATGCCCGCGTCCAGGGCATGGTAGATGGTCCAGATCGCCGGTGCGGGATGGACTCTCCGGAGTCCGAGCAGGTCTTTATACTCCCCGTACCAGCCCTTATCCGGCATCCACAGTTCATGGTTCACTGCCTGAAGGATCTTATCTGCTTCCGCCAGGTATGGCTCCGGATCCTCCCCCAGCAGTAGGGCGATCTTTGCTGCAAGCAGGTTGCCCCTGTAGTTGTAGGATGAGGAGTGGGTTACTCCACCCCCGCTGTATTGCAGTGCATCACTGGCCCAGATGCTGGCATAGGAATCGTAGAGGCCGTCCCCGTTCCCGTCAAAACACCTTTTTTCCCATGCCAGGTGCCTCCGGATCACGGGCCACATCTCCCTGGCAAAATCCAGGTCGCCCGTCCACTGGATGTGCCACAACAACTGGTCGATCAGCACCAGGTTCATGTCATAGTGGTGCGGATCGCTGATCTGATTCGGGTTCCGGCTGATGTATCCGGAAGTGAAAAGCGATTTGCCCTTCTTCTCCTCCTGCCTGGCCAGGTGGGTGGCGGGATCGGGTGCTGCGGGGGCCGAGTCTGGTTCCGTATACTGTGCCGCTGCATACCCTTCAAAATGTTTCCTGGCCCGCTCATGCCACCCCAGCCAGTCGCCCGCATATGCGCCCCGCCATCCCTGCAGTCTCCTGCGCCAGGCCACCGCCCCGTGGAGGTAGGAAGGATCCTCCCAGATGGCGTCTGCAGCCATGGAGAGCGCCGGTCCGTAATTGTTGATGAAATCGTCCGGGGTATGGACCCTGATCCTCCCGGCCAGGGCGGTCCTGGTTTGTTCGGCCGCGTCAAATACCCTGGCCGCATCGGCGTAATCCCCGGGACTGAACCTGCTCTCCCTGGAAAGGACAAAATAGAGGTCCGTCCGTTCCGGAATTTCCAGTGAACCTGCAATGACAGGATTGTCAGAGGGCCCCGACCGGAGCAGGGTGCGCGGCGCATCCTGCGCTTCGGCATCGCAAATCTTCAGTGTGCCGCCGGGAGGCACCAGTCCGAATACCTGCTCCTCCCTGCCGCTGCGGACCGAGGTGAATTGCAGGGTAAAAGTGTTCTCATCTGTTTCAAAACGATTGCCCTGGCAGTATTCCGGTTTCAGGTCAAAACTGGATTCAGGATCCGCACCCAGATCTCCCTCCCTGCTGAAATACTTTCCGCTGGCTCCTCCATATGCCCAGATCAGTCTTACTCCCCCCGGCGCGCTGCTTCCCCCGGCGCGGACAACCATCCCTTCCCCATCGGCAAGCGCCAGCACATGGAGACGCAGCACCCCGTTCCCGAGTGCGGGATCCCTGATCTCATACAGCATGGATCCCGCCCTGTACCGGGCAGTGATCCGGTCGGCGTCTGTCAGCCACAGGCTGGTATCCGCCGATTCCAGGCCAAGTTTAAAGTTCCCACCCATCCCCCTCAGGTACATGGCAAACTCGGGCAAATCGCCTGCCTCCACCCTGAAACCGGTGTTGGTACCATACAGGGCCCGGTTGAACTTTCTTTCCCTGTTGACGATCACGAAATCCCCTCCTTCAGGATGGTAACGAAGAGACCTTTCCGGCGTGACCACCGGGGTTTCCTTCCCGGGTCCGTTCAGGTCCGAACGATCACAGTCCGTTAACAGGATGGAAATAAGCAATATGAAAAGGAAGGTGGAATTTTTCATGAAGTGTTGTCTTTTAGAACGGTCGGCGGATAAAAATATACAATTGCATGGAGAAGACCATAATACCGCACTTTCTACACCAATTTTTTTCAGGTCAAATCGTGGATTATCTGTAAGTTTGGGGGAAAATATACGGCCATGAAAAAGTTACATATGATGCTCCTGATCCTCGTGCTGCCGATCACATGGATGGTTTCATGCAACGGCACCACGGACAGGGAACCGGGGAAAGGCGAAACCTATGCCAATTTGATGGGGGAGACCCTGCTCGAGGATTTTCCGCGGCTCTGGATGATCGAGAGTCCCGACCGGATCAGGTGGACCTATACCCTGGGGCTGATCTCCTCGGCCATGCTGGATCTGTGGGAATATACCGGTGAGCAGAAATACTTCGACTATGTGGAGTTTTTCGCCGATTCGGTGGTAACGGACGGGGGTGCGATCAGGACCTACCGGCTGGAGGAATACAACATTGACAAGATCAACTCGGGCAAGATGCTGCTGAGGCTATACGAAGTCACAGGGAAGGAGAAATACAGAATTGCTGCCGACACGCTCCGGGCGCAGCTGGACCGTCATCCCCAGACGGAGATCGGGGGATTCTGGCACAAGCAGATCTATCCGCACCAGATGTGGCTGGACGGACTTTACATGGGGGGGCCCTTTCTGGCTCAGTACGCCGCAACCTTCGGCAGGCCTGGGGATTTCGACCTGGTGGTCCGGTGGTTCGTGAACATGGAGAAGGTGTCCAGGGACCCCGAAAGCGGACTGCTTTATCACGGCTGGGATGAATCCAGACAGCAGCGGTGGGCCGATCCGGTCACCGGACAGTCTTCCCATTTCTGGGGGAGGGGGATGGGCTGGTACGGCATGGCCCTGGTGGACGTGCTGGACTTCATCCCCGAAGATCACCCGGGACGGGATTCGATCCTTGCCATTGTCGGCCGGATGGCCGGAGCGATCGTCCGGGTCCAGGATGAGGAGACCGGTGTCTGGTACCAGGTGCTGGACCAGGGCGACCGGGAAGGGAATTTCCTGGAGGGCTCGGTGAGTGCCATGTTCTCCTATTTCCTGCTGAAGGCGATCAACAAGGACTACATCGACCGGAACGAATATGAAAATGATGCGGTCAGGGCATTTGACGGAATGGTTAAACACCTGGTGAGCACCAGGGAGAACGGGACCATCGTCATCTCACCCGTATGCCAGGTGGGGGGACTCGGAGGGAATCCGTACCGCGACGGCAGCTATGAGTATTACATCAATGAGCGGCAGCGGGACAACGACCCAAAGGCCACCGGTCCGTTTATCATGGCCGGTATCCAGTACGATATGCTCATGAAGTAGGGGGACCCCTTTTTGAACCCGGATCTGATTCACGTAAACAATCATTAATAACATGGTAAAACAAACATATTTCAGAGAAGCCTTGTTGACGCTGACCGGATTGCTGCTGGCAGGCATGCTGTCGGCCCAGTATGACCGGCTGCCATCGAAGGACACACTGTTGAAACAGCTGGTAACGGCGAACAAATATTTCATGGATAAATGGCCAGATCCCGGGCAGGACATCGTTACCGACAAGGTGAGACCCAGTAACCTCTGGACCCGTGCCACCTACTATGAAGGACTGATGGCGCTCTACTACGTCCTTCCCGATGAAACCTACTTCAATTACGCCGTGGAATGGGGCGAGAGCCACGAATGGAAACCCACCTACGGACTGACGTACACCAGGGACGGGGATCACCAGTGCTGCGGACAGACCTATATCGAACTCTACCAGCTGGCACCGGAAAACACCCACTGGATCGAACCCATCACCCGGTGCATCGACTTCATTGTGGAGGATGAAAAGGTGGACGACTGGTCCTGGATCGATGCCATCCAGATGGCCATGCCCGTCTATGCCAAGCTTGGGGTGGTTCACCAGGATACTTCCTACTTCAGGAAAATGCATGAAATGTACATGTTCACAAAGACACAGCATGGGGAAAACGGACTGTACAATACGGAGGACCACCTCTGGTACAGGGACGGGGACTTCGACCCTCCCTACACCACCCCCGGCGGGAAACCCTGCTACTGGTCACGCGGCAACGGATGGGTGCTCGCCGCCCTGGTGAGGGTGCTGGATGTGATCCCCGACACGCTGGAACACCGTGAAGAATACCTGACCACTTTCAGGGAAATGGCGGAGGCCCTGATCAGCATCCAGCGGGAAGATGGCTTCTGGAACCCGAGCCTGGTTGATCCGGACCATTTCGGCAGCAAGGAAACATCGGGGACGGCATTCTTCACATACGGCCTTGCCTGGGGGATCAACAACGGGATTTTGGACAGCGCCACCTGCATGCCCGCTGTGGTAAAGGCATGGAACGCAATGGCATACGAAGCGTTGCATCCGGACGGGTTCCTGGGATATGTGCAGGGAACCGGGAAACAGCCGGGGGACGGATATCCCTTCCTGTACGACAAACCTGCCAATTTCGAGGATTACGGACTGGGTGCTTTTTTGCTTGCGGGGACGGAAGTGTTCCAGCTGGCTCCCGACACGGGAAGCATGCCGGCATTTGCACAGCCGACCGGTCCTTCCGGGATGGAATTGCCGGAACGACCGGGCGGGGATGGTATATTCATGGAACTCTATCCGAATCCGGCCACGGAAAGCTTCACGCTGTATCACGGATTCAGCGGACCGGGTTCCCTTGAGATCCGGGTGATGAACGTACTGGGCGAGGTGGTGGAGACAGACCGGGAATATCTGTCCGGAGACCGGCAGATAACCAGAATGGACATCAGCCGGCTGCCGGAAGGGATCTACCTGGCTGTTATCACCTATGGGGACCAGCAACAGGCCATCAGGTTCCTGAAGTCCTGAGGCCCGTAACCGCTCCTATTCAGGGGCGGATCCGGGGACAGGCACCAGTTTTTTAATATTCACGGGTCCCAGGGCGAGCGGACCTTCGGGTCCGAGTTTCAGCCCGGATCCCATCATCTCCTCCCAGGTTACCTGCTTTCCGGTATAGGCTGCCTGGCGCCCCATGATCGCGGTCATGTTCGAGCGGGCGGTTTCCTCCGCTTCCACGATCTGTTCTCCGGTGCGGATGGCGGTGACCAGGTCCACATGCTCCTGGTCGTATCCGTTATTGACGGCGGGCTCCCCATTTTCATCCACGGGGACTTCGTACTTGTACAGCGGATTGCCATCCGGATCCCAGATGGTGCTGACACAGTTGGTGTACCCCGATGTTCCTCTCAGGTACTCGCTAACGTTGTTCGCACAATCGTTGATCTGTCTGCACATGCTGTGCATGTGGACATTCCTGTCGTAGACAAAATCCACGCTGAAATTATCGTAGCAGTCCCCCGTCACCCTTCGCTGCCTGGAGCCTACGCCCACAGCTTCGACGGGGACTTTCCCCATGAACCAGTTGCCCACGTCGATGTTGTGTACGTGCTGCTCAACGATGTGATCCCCCGACAGCCAGATCCAGTTCACCCAGTCACGCAGCATGAACTCCATTTCGGTCCATGCAGCCTGTTTTTCCCGGTGCCATAATTTGGACTGGTTCCAGTAGACGTTGGATGCCACTAGATCACCGATCATCCCGGCTTTGATCCGGGCCAGCACATTGTGATAATCCCTCTGGTGGCGTCTCTGGGTCCCCGTGACCACGTTCAGGCCGGCTGCTTCGGCCTGCTTCGAAGCTGCCATGACTGCCCGCGCCCCCAACGGATCCACCGCGACGGGTTTTTCCATGAACACATGTTTGCGCGCCTCTACGCAGGCCTGGAAATGTTCGGGCCTGAAGTATGGCGGTGTGGCCAGGATGACCACATCCACATCGGTTTCAAGGAGCCTTTTGTAGGCATCGAAACCCGTAAAGCATCTGGAGTCTTGCAGTTCGACACCCTTTTCCTCTTTCAGCTTTTTGCGGATCTCTTCGATCCTGTCCTGAAAAACATCTGCCACCGCGACGACGCTCAGGTCATCTCCTGCGTTCAGGAAATTGATCGCCGCACCGGTTCCCCTTCCCCCGCAACCGACCACCCCTGCTTTGAGGGGGATCCCTTCCGGAGCTTTGTCAGGCATCACCGGTGCCTCCACCGCACCGGCTTTTTTATCTGATGAACATGTACGGAAAAGCTGTCCCGCCCCGATGGCCCCGATGGCCCCGATGGCAGCAGTGTTTTCCAGAAATCTGCGCCGACTTGTTCTGGCTGTTGGTTTCATGGTCCTGATTTTTTGTTGTGGTTATTGAATGGTTTGTAAGTGGTTGATTATTTTCCTGTCCCGGTCTCGTGATATTCACATACCACACGGAAACCCACATGCGTGCAGTCCGAATACCACCAGATGCTTTTGGGGATCTGGGGATCCGTTTTGAGCCATTGTGTGGTGCGGGTATGATCCCGGGAGGCCGCCCTCGTCTGATCTGCTCCGTCCCTGTAGGAACCTCCCCTGATCACATGTTCAGTACCCGCATCGGGACCCGCTGGATCAGACAACGGGCCTTCGGGGGACTGCGCGTATGCATCTTCCGCATACCAGTCACTGCAGAATTCAGCCACATTGCCAAGGGTATTCAGCAACCCGAACGGATTCTCCTTCACCCTCCCGGGAAGGGCCGGCCTGGAACTGCTGTTTTCCGCATAGATCACAAAACTGTTGATCACCGCCGTATCCACGCCAAAGATCCTGTCCGCCAGTCCGTGCCTGACAAATTTCTTCGGATCACCTTCAAAAAAATAAGGAGTGTCGGTCCCTGCCCGTACAGCATACTCCCACTCCGCCTCGGTGGGGAGGCGGTAGGTTTTCCCGGTCACCCCGGAAAGCCACAGGCAGTAAATTTCTGCCGCATGGTGTGTCATCGAAATGGCGGGCATCATCCCCTTGCCCCATCCCTGGTCTGGTGCTCCCCACGGGGGGGTGGGACCGGAGATGGCATCCGTCTCGTCGCCTGGAACATTGAGGTATGCATCTGCCGTCTTTCCCTGGGACCCGGTCTGTTTGAAGAATACCAGGTACTCATCCCAGGTCACCTCGATCTTTCCCATGAAAAAGGAAGAGACAGTCACGTTCCTCACCGGGCCTTCGTCCCCATCCCTGAAGGATTCGTCCGGCAGGCTGCCCATCCGGAATGATCCGCCGGGAACAGCCACCATCTCGAAACTGACCCCGCTGCCCGGAATGTACTCTGTGAAATCCCTGAATCCGTCCAGCACAGCAGGCGAGGTATAGACCTCTTCCTCCTTCTCATCAATGATCCCGAATGCAAAGTTCTGCTCGTGCAGCCTTTCGGGATCGTAGTGTCCCACCGTGATATGGCAGTTGATGCAGTGCAGCGATTCGTGATGCGCATCATAATACAGGTGGGCCTCTCTTCCATCCTGGCTAAGCCCCAGCGGATAATTGTTCGTGTGACAGTTCGTGCAGGAAGCTTCGAACGTGTGTCCGGTGGCATATTCAATCCGGGATTTGCCTTCCCAGTCCAGTTTTTCAGGGTCTTTGAATATTTTCCCGTACAAATCCCGCATCCCGGTCTTTGCCTTTTCAAAAAGGTATCCTTCTCCATGAGGGGGCAGGTGGCATTCCACGCAGTGTACCCGTATCCCCCTCTGGTTGTCGTGGTGGGTGGAGCGCTTCCAGCTGTCGGTTGAATGCGGGTGAATGTGGCAGGATGCACAGAACGTGTCAGTGGAAGTCCACCTGACCGCTTTGTGGCCAAGAAAGATGACCAACGAGGCCGACAGCAATCCGGTAACGAACAGGATCTTTCCCCTGGATACCTTTTTCATCTCATTTTCAGACAGGTTAAAGAAAGCGATTTTTATTTTCAGTTTCAAGAGACAATTCACCGGGACACTTATTTAAACAAATTCTAACGATGCATCCATGCCTTCCTGCTGAAACCTATTTACCCGACAGGCGTATAAAAATCAGGAGTGTACAGAAGCCGCCGTCTCACGGTACCCGGGAACGGGTCTGTACCGGGTATTAAATCGATATCAGAAAATGCTGGATATGACGCATCCTCTTGTTTCCTCCGGGCAGCTCCCGGATGATGAAAGGGAGTTCCTGAGAACCCTTGTGAAGAAAGGTGGTCCGGAACCCCGGGAATATAAAGAATTTACGGCCATCGTGAACAACCTGGAAGATGATGAAATGAATGCATTCAGGGATGTGATCAAAGAATCCCTTAATGAGAACACCCTGATCGGTCATGGTTTTGTGAAACCCTTCGGGTATCCCGGGGACTTCTCCATCATTCATAACATCTACCGCATCTATGTGAATCCTGACCGCAGGTATACCAACTGGGACAAGTTTTTTCAGGACCAGGCAGGGGCCCATGCGGTAAGGAACCGCAAGGATTATTTCCTGAGATGCTGCCGTGAGCTCGAAAAAAACAGAACGGGAGAGATCAAGGTGCTGATCCTGGGCAGCGGGCCGGCCACCGATGTGCACGAGTACCTGGAAAGCAATCCGGCCAGCAGGATCCACTTCGACCTGGTGGATTTCGACCAGAATGCCATTGACTTTGCCAGGTCACAGAACAGTCCCTTTCAATCCTCCATCGATTATTTCCGCATCAATGTACTCCGGTTCAAGCCCTATCTGTGGTACGACCTGATCTGGAGTGCGGGACTGTTCGATTATTTCAAGGACAGGCATTTTGTCTATATGATCAACAAATATTACAGGTACCTGGCCGAGGGAGGTGAATATATCATCGGGAATTTCTCCACCAGCAATCCCACCAGAAGGTTGATGGAGGTGTTGTCGGACTGGTACCTGAACCACCGCTCTAAAAACGATCTGATCAGACTGGCCCTGGAAGCCGAGGCCGGAGAGGACCAGGTGAAGGTCGAAATGGAAGAACTGGGAGTGAACCTCTTTCTGAGAATAAAAGCGGCATGATCCGCCGCTGATTGCCTGACATGATGCTGAAAAAGATGACAAAGCGGAATTTGTTCGGGCTTTCCGCCGCCGGCCAGGAACCCATGAAGCTGAACAGGCTGACGCTGGCCTTCAGCGGAGGTCTGAAAAAGTATGAGCAGGATTTCAGAGATGATTATTTTGAACGTTCGCTGAGTCCGTTCCGGTTCGCCATCGTGCTGGCCATCTGTTTCTTTGACGTTTTTGCCCTGCTGGATGCATGGCTGCTGCCCCAGCTGAAGTACATGTTCTGGATCATCCGGTTCGGGATCATTACCCCCCTGCTTCTGTCGGTGCTGGTTTATTCATACGCACCGGCCTTCAGGAAACACATGCAGCCCCTGCTCTCGGTGATCATGTACCTGACCGGGCTGGCCATCATCGTGATGATCATTTTCGCGGCACGGATCGCCGAAAATTATACCTACTATGCAGGACTCATCCTGATCTTTATTTTTGGGTACACATTTATCAAGGCCCGTTTCATCTATGCGACTGTCGCCGGGTGGTCCATCGTGGCATCCTATGAGATCGCGGCTTTCTGGATGTCCGACACCCCGCTGCAGATCCTTGTGAACAACAACTATTTTTTCATCAGCGCCAACGTGGTCGGGATGTTCATCAGCTACTTCATGGAGCACTCCGCCAGGCGGGATTTTTACATGCGAAAACTGCTCGAAAAGGAACAGGACAAGGTAAAGGCGGCCAACAACGCCCTTGAAAAAAGGGTCCAGGAAAGGACCAGGCAGCTCACATCCGCCAACAAGGATCTTAAAAAGGAGATCGAGATCAGGAAACACCACCAGCAGGAAAAGGCAAAGCTGGAACAGCAACTCCTGCAGCTCCAGAAGATGGAGACCATCGGAACCCTTGCGGGGGGAATCGCCCACGATTTCAATAACATCCTCACGCCCATCCTGGGTTACACGGAAATGGCGCTGGAAGAACTCTCTGAGGAAAGCGTACTGCGCTATGACATTGAGCAGATCAACAGTGCAGCTGTAAGGGGGAAGGATCTGGTCCAGCAGATCCTGACATTCAGCCGGCAGGTGGATTTTGACAAGAAACCACTGAAGCTGGACAGGGTGGTGAATGAAGTCATGAAGCTGATCCGTGCTTCATTCCCTTCCAATATCGAAATCAGGCAGGACCTGGACAAGGCAACCGGTACGGTGCTGGCCGACGCAACACAGATGCACCAGATCATCATGAACCTTTGCACCAATGCATATCACGCAATGATGAAAAAGGGGGGAGTGCTCCGGGTAAACCTGGACAGGGTGGAGCTCGACGGGGAGACCATGACCGGATCTGTCAAGCTCCAGAAAGGGACCTATGTAAGACTGACCATTTCAGATACGGGTCATGGCATGGATCAGCGGACCATGGAGCGGATCTTTGAACCGTTTTTTACGAAAAAGGAAGTTGGTTCAGGATCGGGTCTCGGTCTTTCGGTGGTCCACGGGATCGTCAGCAACTACAACGGTGGCATTGAAGTGGAAAGTGAAATTGACAGGGGTTCCCGCTTCATTATCTACCTGCCGCAGCATTCGGACGATGAGATCTCCCTGAAGACCGATTCCCCCAAAATCAAAAAGGGGAACGGCAGCATCCTCTTTGTGGACGACGAAAAGGAGATCACCTTCATGGGCAAGCGGATGCTGGAAAGCCTGGGATATACTGTGGATATTAAGACCGACGGAATTACCGCACTGGAGGAGTTCAAAAAGGATCCCCGTAAATACGACCTGCTGGTAACGGACCAGGCCATGCCTAAAATGCCCGGGACCGAGTTGATCGGAAAGGTCAGGGAAATCAGACCCGACTTGAAAACCATCATCATCACGGGCTATTATGATTCCATTCCCAGAAGCGATATAGAGAAATACAAGATTCAGGACATTATTTCAAAGCCCATCATACTGAGCGAATTCAGCGAATTGATACGCAAGGTATTAAACAAAGAGAAAATCAAGAAAGCCTCATGACACAGAAAATCCTGATCATCGACGATGAACCCTATATCCTGATGATGCTGAAAAAAATGCTGGAAAAAGCAGGATATGATGTGGACCTTGCATCCAATGGCAGGGAAGGGATGGAACTTTTTCAGAAAGAGCCGGCCGGCCTGGTCATTACGGATATCATCATGCCCGAAAAGGAAGGCCTGGAAACCATCCGGGAGATGAAGCGGTTAAGCCCGGATCTGAAGATCATTGCCATGTCGGGTGGGGGCAAGATCTCGGCTGAAAATTACCTGGAGACCGCCAGTATTTTCGGGGCAACCAAAATCATCGAAAAGCCATTCTCGCAGAATGAAATGGTATCGGCGGTAAAGGAACTGATGCCTCCGGGTTCGGCTTAAGGAAGGTTTGCGGAGTATTCAATCAGGTTTTTCCACCTGCCGGCATCAGGCGAGCCGGGATTCGTTGACTCCTTTTCTGCATACGCGATGACGTTTTCCACGGAATAACCCGGATGCTCATTCATCCACGTTTTCCAGTTGCATGCAAAATAAGGCTTTCTATGAACTTCGGTCTCCACGATCATGTTGGACAGGATGGTCACATCGGCGATTTTGTCGAACAGGTGTCCCGGGGGCATGAAGATCCCCACCGCATCAATGGTAGGAAGCTCCTCATATGACTGGCTCAGGCATTCGCCGAAGTGATACGGGATTTCCACGGCCGGGATGAGTCCCTCTGTAAAACCGTCGGGAAAGATTTCCCCGAAGGTGAATACTTTCAGCAGATCTGCCAGGATCAGGGGATCCTTTCCCGATATCAGGGCCGGTTTCTTTGAGGTGACGGTCCCCCGGTAGGTTTCACCGATGCGGATGATACCCCTGATGGGGATGCCTAAGGAAAGTGCGGTGGACAGGACGATGTTGTTGAATTCAACAAACAGCTTGAATACCACACTGTTCAGTTCGGCCAGGTCCTGTTCTTTGTATAACCTGGATATGAGCACCATCCGTTTGCATAAATTCATGAATTCGGGCTCAATGACCCTGAATCCCCAGGTATAATTCTTTTTACGCGTTTCGTAGATCTCCTGGCCCACCCGCTCAAGGAATACCTGGATCATGGAAATTTCTTTATTGCGCATCATTTCCTCAAATCCCAGGACCTCAATGATCGCACATACCTGGGAGTGTGGTTTGATGGGATCGTTCGTGGGTTCGAAAAGCTGATCTGATATGGCCATGCGCCGGGTGTTTATGATTTATACCTTGATAAAGATCTTTTTTCTGTACAAATAGAGTGCAGGAAGAAAAATGATCAGCATGTAGATCACCGCATAGAGCAGGGAAACGAACCTGTGATCCAGGCCCAGCTCTGTCAGCCCGCTCATGAACCATTCATTGAGCGATGCTCCACCGAACCGCATCCTGTAAAAAACGAGGGTCAGCATTCCGGCCAGCACATAGGATGTGATCGCATTGGCGCCATAGACCCTGCCCAGAAATGTCCACCGGGTGTGTTTCCAGATATCCACGATCAGGATGCAGGCTGCCAGGGCCATTGTTCCCGCTCCCGAAGTATACAGGACATAGGAGCTCGTCCACAGGCTCTTGTTGATGGGAAAGAACCAGTTCCAGATCCCCCCGGCCACGAACATGGAAAATCCGGCAAAAAAGATGAAGGAAAGTCTCCTGTATTCATCCCTGACAGACAGGTATAGCCTACCGATCAGCATGCCCGTGATGCCCGTGACAATTGCAGGGAAGGTGCTCAGGATCCCCTCGGGATCCCATGTTTCCTGCCACATGACACCCGGCAGGATCAGGCTGTCCAGGTAATTGGCCCAGTTATTCCCGGGTGCAGAAAGATCCGGACTTCCAATTCCCGGAACAGGTACATAAGCCACGACGATCCAGTATGCAAGCAGGATGATTGCTCCTGTCAGGATCTGTTGTTTCCAGCCGGTGTGAAGAAAAAGCAGGGCACATGCCAGGAAGACCAGAGAGATCCGTTGCAGGACCCCGGTCCACCTGATGCTGCTGAAATCAAAGTCAGGCCAGAGCCAGAGAAACAAACCCAGCAGATAAATGATCAGGGCGCGGATGATGATCTTCCGGTGGATCTTACCCATGGAGACACCTGCGTTCATCCGCTTTGTATAGGCAAAAGTGACGGAGACCCCCACGATGAAAAGAAAAAAAGGAAAAATCAGATCGGTCACCGTACATCCGTTCCATTCGGCATGCCTGAGAGGCGCGTACACGTACCTCCAGGATCCCGGATCATTCACAATGACCATGGCGGCAATGGTAAATCCCCTGAGTGCATCAAGGGAGATCAGCCTTTTGCCCGGGATTTTGTCTGCGATATCTGCCATGATCCGGTTTTCCGGCGTGCCGGTGGATTTGAAAACACACTAATCTAATAAAGAAAAATTTAAGAGTCCTCCATTTTCATGGAATATTTTACTTCAAATTTCGGAAGGCTCCCCACATGCGCAGGGCTTCCCGGATCGGGAACGGTGATGTGTATCGAGGTGGAATCGTTTTTTTCATGCAAATACCTCTCGATTTGCTGTCTGCGCGTGGTGGCGAAAACCGTTGCAAGTGAATCAGCCGCTACCTGCACCGCCGGTGCCCCGCCCTCCTCTGTCAGTTGCGCGGTATCTGCGGGAGCCGCCTTCGAGGTACCTGCAGGGATCACCTTCGTTGTGTCCGCTGCTGCCAGTGCCCGGGCGATCAATTCCTTTTCTTTGCCCGCATCGTTGAAATAAACAAGCTCGATCTCCAGGTCTTCCTTCAGCTTTTCGAGTTCAAGAAGCAGATCCAGCTGGCGCTGCCTGCCACTCGTGAGGGTGGTATCCAAATAATCGTATTCAATGGATTCAATGTCCGACGGATCCGTCCCCAGCATTCCGGCCAGGAAATCATATGGGGCCGCGGCTGCCCTGATCACAAGGTTCTTCAGTGTATTCCAGATGATCTGTCCGACAGTGACCGTGGGATCATCCGTCCTGCCCCTCACCGGGATATCCAGATCGATGACCCCGTTCCTGTCCTTTAATATGAACAGGGCGAATTTCAGAGGCAGGTCGATCAGTCCCCCTTTTTTCACTCCCAGCTCCACGTGTTGCAGGACCAGGTTGTTGTCGCTCACGAGCTGGTGATCCACAACTTCGGTATGTCCCCGGTAATACATATCTCCGTATATTACAGGAAATCCCGTATAATACCTGGAGTAAATGTTGAGGTCGCTCAGCAGAAAATCCGCCACGGTAAAATCGAGCCGGAGGGGACCCGGTTGCAGCGGATTGAAAACTGCTTCCGCTTTCAGGTTCCCCCGGTTGTTCAAAATCATGGACGAATAGACCCGGATCTGTTCCGCTGTGCTTTCGATGCTGTCCGTCCGGATCGCAATATCCGTGAGATGGTAATCAAATGGCTCACCGGAGAGCCGGTCCCTGAAGTCAACGGTACCGTTTTGCATGACAAAGGACCGGATTGCGTAGTAAACGGGATCGGTCTGTTGCTGTAGTGCGGTGTCGGGCACGGGAGTTGCCCGGTCCGACGAATCTGCCTCATCAGCAGGGATATGTAATATTTCAGTGAAATTATTGGTTGAATCTTTCAGTTCAAAATAGACATAGGGCCCGGTAAGGATGACCGAGTCAACCAGGAAACGCGAGCGGTGCAGGTCGATTTCCCGGAAACTGGTCCGCACGGCATCGGCCCCGAGGAACTCTACTTTTTGCGCATCCGACAGGTACAGATCCCTGATCTCCGCTTCACCCGAAACCACGGATCGTTCCGGGGTGCGGATGTTACCACGGATATCCAGCCGGGTATCGAACACCCCTTCCATGGCGTGGATATCTGCCACCTGCGCCGCGTATTCCCTGAAACCCTCCAGCAGGAGTGAATGAATGTTGATGTTCGCGATGAAATCTCCCTCATCCGGCTGGACCTTCACCTGTGCTTCCACATACCCCTTTTCGTTCAGCATAAACCTCAGCCCTCCCTCGCATTGCTCCTCCTGGTCCCACCCGATATAAGGAACGAATAAGGAAAGGTCGCGAAGCAGGAGGGTATCACCCACATTCCTGTTCTCGTACTCAAACCGGGCATGTTTCAGCTCCATATTCCACAGGAAGTACTTCAGGGGTTCCTTCTCAACGGGAGGAACTTTTGCCGTATCCGGCTCATCCGAGTGATACGCAACCAGGTCACTGAAATTGAATACCGAATCATCCTGGATCAGGACCACCCTGAGTCCGGCCAGGTAGAAATGCTGGAGGACAAATTCCTCCTTCAGCAGCCTAAGTGGCTTCAGGTCCACCAGCAGGGTGTCGAATGAAACGAATTCCGTGATGCCGTCTTCTTCGTACATGACGAAATCCGTGATCCTGGCCTTTCCGCTGAAATATTTCACCCTCAGTTTATTGACCGCGATCTCCCGGCCGGTAAGCGTCCTGCCGTGCTTCACCGCATAGTGTTTCACCGCCACGGGAAGCAGGGCAAGCACGATGATGACCAGGGCGGCCAGCCCCAGACCAAAACCTGCGAGGATCCTTTTAATCATGCGCTAGGGGGTATCAGGTTTCGAATAAAAAGAATTCACCGCCAGTACCAGGAACATATAGTTGGTTGCACCTCCGCCCATTACGTATTCGGTCTGCTGCCAGAGGTATGGCCAGGTTTTGAGCTCGGGCAGGTCAGGCCTGATCAGCGCTGTTCCTGAAACCACCCCTCCGGGGATGAAGGACCAGTCGGCGCGGTTCACTCCGTAGGCCACCTTTACGGACTTTGAGCCCACTCCCGATGCAAAGGAGGCGTTGTTGCTTCCCGGGTGCACCCCCAGTATAAAATGCAGGGAATTTTCAGTGAATCCGGTGGGGACCAGATCGGGCCATCCTTTGTGGAAGAAGTACTGTTCCACACCGAAGCGCTGAATATTCCAGCCCGCTCCCCAGATATTCGGCCGGTAGGGAACCCCGTAGGGAGAATCCGCTCGCTGCTCACGTTGCAGTTGCTCCTGGTAGGTTTTCACTGCTGCAGCCACGTCATCGCGGAATGCATGATCCTCCATCTCGTGAATCACATGACCAACAGCCCACCCGCAACGGTCCATATGAGCTGTGATATAATCCTTCATGTCCGCAAGGACCTTTTTCAGACCGGGATCACCGGTGGTCAGGATCAGCTCCGAAAGTGCCGTAACCTTCGCGGCTTCGTTTCCTTTTACGGCAGAAGCGGACGACCAGAGCGCCAGGGCTGTTTCCAGGCACTCTGCCGCAAGAAGCTGACCGGATGGTTTGAGGACCCTTGCAGCCGCGGCAAGAGCGGCAGCCACCTGCAGTTCCCTGCGGGGATTTTTTTCGGTGAACACCCAGCGGTCATCTGTCGTACCCGTCACATTGTCGGTCATGGCCGCGGCATCCCCCAGCATCACATACTGCCGCAGGTCAGAGCAGATGATCCCCCTGTAAAGCCTTCCCAGGGAGCGGTAGCCGCCGAGGATGGCCTCCAGTCCGTGTTCGATCTGCTGGATGGCGTCCGGGCGGCCATCCGGGACATGGATCTCCACGATCCGGTTTACCTGATCGATCAGGGTGGCATCGTGATCCAGCCCGAATTCCTCGATCATCAACGCCAGCATCCACACCGTCCCGGCCTGGGATTCCACCCGCAAATCATAATCGCCCGCATCGTGCCAGCCGCCCCGGTTCAGTCCGGGCACCGGCTGGAGGGGTTCATACGGGGTATAATTTTCAGGTCCCTGCAGGTACCCGTCGAAATGATTCGTATCGGCAGGAGCCATCAGTGCATCGTCGGCATGACACAGGTCGTGCCACACCCGGTACTTCTCATTCACCCGCATATGGCACATCTGTACCGGCAGGTAGTATTCGAGGGTCGGTTGCCAGGTATGCCGGCGATAAACATCTTCCGCGATCCTGAAGGGATGGGAATACTGACCCATGCAGGAGAGCTGGTAAAGACCCGGTTCGGTGATCTCTGAAAAATCCAGGGTCACGTAGCGGTACCTGAGGAACCTTCCCCAGGATGCGGCCTGCCCGGAAAAGACCAGCTTCCTTCCTTCGGTTTCCAGGCGAAAGAGCTCAAAACCGGGAACCACCTGTTCCCTCCTGTCCAGTTCGACCACCGCCCGCTTCTCCTGCCCGGGATGATAACCCAGCTGCGAGACCTGGATCACCGGTTCGTAACGCCAGTTCTCCATTACACCCGGGGTGACCGTCCATGTGATGGCCGATTCAGTGGCGCCTTCGGGAACGGGACTCCTGACGATAAACCAGCCGTTGTTGTGATTGGACCTTCCGTCGCGAAGCTCAAGGAGTGCTCCTTCAGAACGGATCACCATCCGCTGCAGCGGTTCTTCAGGGGCGATCACCAGGGTGGTCCCCCGGCCCAGGGGCTCAGTCAGAGGCTCCCCGTCAGAATGCTCCATGGGCCCTGCCGGCTGATCCGGGAAAATGCCCGGGGTATCATCCATCAGAAATCCTTTCCCAAACAAATCTCCCGGAAACAGTTCAAGGTTGAAACCCGCTTTCCCTGTCCATTCTTCAGGCAACGGCTCTTCCAGATCCACCGTGATCCTGAAGCTGTTCTTTCCGGAGGCACTGACCCGGATGCGGTAGGAAAAGGTGAAGTCGGGATACAGGATGGGATTGAACCCCGTACGGTTTTTGGAAGAATCGGGGTACCACATGGTCTGTGTGATCTCCCGGCCTTCGCTGTCCACGGTCCTGCTTCCCGTTGCGGGGATGGGGGACCACTGGCCGGGGGAGGGTTCCAGGCGCAGGTCGCCGTTGGCGGCCACGCGGTTCCCGTGCTGGATGATGGTGACGCCTGACTGGTGGCCTTCGGGGTAGTAGTCGCTGAATACAGTCACATCCAGTCCATCCATATGGAAATACCCCTGTTCATTCAGCTGAAGTTGCTGCTGTCCGCTAAGCACGGGGGCACACAGCAGAAAAACCGGAACAAGCTTGCGTATCATCATGATCTGTAAGATATGAACGTATTATTTGAACATCCACTATTTGAACAATCACTCTTCCTGTGTTTCCTGGATGAAGTTATATTTGGCCTTCCGCTCATTCCACCGTTCCAGCGCATATTTCTGCATGTCTGTGATCCGGTCCCTTTCATCCACAATTTCCAGTCCCAGGATGGTTTCGATGATGTCTTCCATGGTTACGATCCCGTCCATTCCCCCGTATTCATCCACCACCAGCGCAATGTGCTCCTTTTTTTCCAGTAAAAGTTCCCAGACACTGAGCAGCGACTGGAATTCGGGCACCACAACGATCTCCCTGCGAATCTGATAAAGCTTCAGCCCGGCCTCGCCCCCGGCCTGTTTCTCAAAAGCTGAATGGCGGATCACATACCCGGTAATATTTTCCTTCTCCTCCGAATAAAGCGGGATCCGCGAATAGAAAAGATACTCCTTGTGTTTCAGGAAATCCGCAACTTCCATGTTTTCATCGGCCACCATCACCACGGTCCTTGGGGTCATGACATCCGACACCGGCACATTCCTGATGCGGATGATGTTCCGGATAATCTTGTATTCTTTTTCTTCAAGGATACCCTCTTCCGTACCGATCTTGGCCATGGCTGATATTTCTTCCCTGCTCAGGGAATCCACATGTGCATTTTTTGACATGAGCCTGGTGATCACATCCGACAGGATCACCAGGGGATAGGTGAGGACCACCATTCCGCGGATGATCCTGCCCGAAACTGCCGAAAGACGCTTCCAGTACCTTGCTCCGATGGTCTTGGGAATGATCTCGGAAAAAATCAAAATCAGCAGGGTCAGGACCGCTGATATCAATCCGAAATAGATTTCCCCGAAAATCAGGGTCGCCTGTGCCCCGACGCCAGCCGCCCCGATGGTGTGTGCGATGGTATTCAGGGAAAGGATTGCGGAAAGGGGTCTCCCGATATTCTGTTTAAGCTTAAGTAAGATCACGGCGCTTTGCTGTCCCTCACTCTCCTTGATCCGCAGGTAGGTGAAGGGAGTGGATAACAGCACGGATTCCATCACCGAGCAGAGAAAGGAGACAAACAGTGCAAGAAACAGGTAGAAGATAAGTAGTGCCATATGGATGCGGTTTGGGTTCGGTCAGTTGTGCTTCAGTCTGAGAAAGGTGACATCCGGAAGCGCCCGGATGGAGTCACCGATCATTCCCCGATCGTTGATGTAAATGCTGTAACCCTCATTTGCTATGCGCTCCAGTGTTTTCAGATCAGGGATCTTTTCATAGGCGATGAAATCGGTATAGAACATGGTAGCGATGGGATCACGCACATTGAAAACCACGGAATGATTGTCATCCATTTCCATGTTCTTCAACTCCGCGGCCTGCGCAATTTCCTTTTCTCTGTTGTCAAAGGGTTTGATGCGTTCCAGGGAGTATCTAACAGGAAGGGCCAGCAGGAGAATGAGGACCAGCCACGGGATCCATCTGAAGCGGAAACGTCTCCTGTACACGTACAGGTAATGCCAGAACAGGGCAGTGGCGATGAAGATGGCAGGCGCGGCAAACAGGGTGTACGCCTGCATCTTCGTCTCGGCAAAGGAGAAAAAAATAAAAGGAACGAGGATCCAGACGGTGAGGGCCATTCTCCTTAAATTCCTCCAGTCTTTGAATGATTTCCAGAACAGCCAGATCAGGGGCAGGTAAATGATCTCTCCATACAGGATCCTCACCTGGCTGAAGTGATAGAGAAAAGGTTTTCCATGTCCTTCCAGGGCGGTGAAAATATGCAACCGGTTAAAATGACTTGCCCACCGTGCTTCCAAAGGGAAGCTCCTGTGGATATAGAGCTGCCAGGGCAGGAAAACAGCAACCGCGACAATGCACATCAGGGAAAGGTACATAAGGATCTCCCGTAGGGTGAACCTGCGTGAATCGACGACCATCAGCAGCCAGACCGGGACCACGATCAGTGCCGGGAGCCATTTGGAGAGGACGGCCAGACCCATGCTGATCCCGCAGAGGATGTTTATCCATATATTCTTGTTCCCGGCGTAAAGAACAGCGAACAGGATCGCCAGCTGGATGAAAAATAGAAAAAATATATCCACGTGATCCGTGGCGACCCTTCCCGCCGCAAGTTCTATGATAAGCCCGTGAATGGAATAGAGAAAGGCCGCAATGAAACCGGTCCTCCGGTTGAAAAGGATCCTGCCGATGGCGAATGTGATCCAGATCCCAAGGGTTGTCAGCAGGATGGAGGGAAGGCGCAATGCGAACTCGCTGGTGCCGAACAATGACATGCTCGCAGCCATGGTCCAGAGAGGAAGGGGCTGTTTGTGCAGCCAGACATGGCTTCCGCCCCAGTTCATGTAGTCGTATTCCAGAAGCGGCGTATCATAAAGGGTGGGTTTCAGGGGATGTTGCATCAGATTTTTTGCCACCAGTGCGTGGTATCTTTCATCCCACTTGTGGAGGAATGGATCAGAAGCAGTATATACCCTGAGCAACAGGCCGCAGACCATCAGGAGGATCAGTGCGGAGCGGATCCTGTTCCTGCCGAAGAGTCTGAAAGCGAACAGATAACCGGCCAGGCAGGCCAGTACAATCAGCATCCCTGGAAGCATGTTTTCCATGATCACCTTGCGCTGATGTCATACGCGAACAATTTGTCTGTATGACGGATGAACAGCTTTCCGTCGCACACTACCGGGTGGGCCCAGTACATTCCTTTCCCCCCGCCGGGTACCTCAAAGGTACCGGAGGTCTCATATCCTTCCGGTGTGGCCTTCACCAGGGTCATGATCCCGCGCTCTTCCAGGCAGTATAGCCGGTCTTCCGCAAATGTGAGGGACCCTTTGCCCTGGACCTTCCATAATTGCTCGCCGGTATGGAAGTCCAGGCAGAACCATCCCCTGTTGTTGTGCCCTGCTCCGTAAAAGTAGCCCTCATGGAGAACCACGCCACCGTGGTGATTGTCCATCAGTTCGGTGTGCCAGAGTGTCTCCGGGATGATCGTTTTCCCGTCAACATTGAGCTTTAAGAGAATGCTGCCCCTCCCGTAACCGCTGGAAGCAAAGAGGTGTCCGTCGTGGTAAATGGGATCCGTCACATTGTTGTCCCTGCTGTTCCTGTAATCCACTTTCCAGAGCAGTTGTCCTGTCTCGGCATCCACACCGTAGATGCAGTTCGAGCTTAAACCGGCGATCTGGTGATAACCCCCGTGATCGAACGTCACCAGGGAATTGAATCCCACGTTCCCCGGGATCTCGTTGTTGGACCAGATCACGTTCCCCGTGTGCTTGTCCAGGCAGATGATGTACGCTTTTTCCCCTGCAGGACAGCAGTACAAACGGTCCCCTTCGATGAGGACCGACTCTGAGTAACCGTATTCAGGGATCCCTGCGTCAAATCGTTCGCGGAGCTCCATGCTCCAGATCTCACTCCCTGTATGATATTCGAAAGCTGCCAGCCGGCCGAGTTCACTCAGGTGATAAACCCTGTCCCGGTCACAGGTGGGGGTGCTTCTCGATCCTGTGTAGGCCCTCGCATGACTCATTTGTGTTTCCCAGGACGCCCCGTTTGGCTTCTTCCAGACCAGCTGGCCGTTCATATCGAATGCAAATACGTGTGTCTGCTTTTCCACCATTCCGGCGGTATAAAGATACCCCCTGGCGAAGGAGACGCTGCTGTACCCCTCCCCGAGGCCAGAAGTTTCCCACAGCAGCGGAGGGCCTCCGTCAGGCCATGCTTCGAGCAATCCTGTTTCTTCCGATTTGTTGGTCCGCTGAGGTCCGTGAAAACTGGGCCAGTTGCAATCATCCGGCTCCTGTGCGGTTGTGCCGCAGGCAGTGCTGAACAGAAATGTAGTGCAAAAATATGCCGGAAATAACAAACAGATGATCTGGTTCCACATGGGTGTCATTTTATATTCGTGCAACAGACAATGGCCCTGGTTTCAAATATAACCAATCTTATTTTCTTTGAACAATTCCCCTGCCGGGCAACGGTAAATTATCATTCCCGGAAAAAATTTTCAACATTTCTGGTTTTTGTTAAATAGGTTTCTTATTTATATTTTTAGGGTATCCTAAAAAATATTCATGCCATGACAATGGTTTCTACCGAGAATTACCTGAAAGCGCTGATGCACATCGAATTCGATAATCAGAATGCCACTACATCTGCCATTGCTTCCAGGTTATCTGTCAGTGCAGCCTCCATCACGGAAATGACCCGGAAGCTGGCCGAGGAGGGTCTGGTTGAATATATTCCCTATAAGCCCGTGGTACTCACCGGGCAGGGAAGGGAGCTGGCCGTCCAGGTGGTTCGCAGGCACAGGCTCTGGGAAATGTTCCTGCATAAGGTGCTCAAGATGTCCTGGGACCAGGTGCATGATGAAGCGGAAAACCTGGAACATTGCAGTTCTGAAAAGCTGATCGATAACCTTGACGCCTATCTCGGGAATCCCCGCTTTGATCCCCACGGTGATCCCATTCCCGACAAGGAGGGGATCTTCCCGGACATCCCGGGTTCAAAACTCCTTTCAGAATGCCAGGTAGGGGAAATGTACAGCATTGTCAGGGTAAAGGACAGGTCCAGGGATCTGATGGAATATTTTTCAGATTTCGGATTTTACCTGGGAAAGAACATTTTTCTCCACCACAGGCTGAAGGATGACCAGTCGCTGGTTGTGGAGCTTGGCCAGCAAAAGACGGTGATCAGTCATTTTATTGCATCCAATATCGAGGTGGTCGGGGCAAGGACCCTGGAAGATCTGAAGATCAACGAGAAGGGAGTGGTGGATGAGGTGAACGCCAGCGGATTACTTCGTTCAAGATTGCTTGATCTGGGCTTTACCGGTGGTACGAAGATCGAAAAGACAATGATCGCCCCGTCGGGCGATCCCGCTTCCTATCGCGTAAGGGATACCACCATCGCGCTCCGGAACGACGAGGCCAGAAAAATCCTGCTGAAAAATGACAGATAAGACGTTTTCGGTCGCCCTGGCAGGGAATCCCAACACGGGGAAAAGTACGCTTTTCAACCTGTTCACCGGACTCCGGCAGCATACCGGGAACTGGCCCGGCAAGACGGTGACCCGGGCGGAAGGATCCTTCCGGATCGACGGGATCAGGTTCAATTTGCTGGATCTCCCCGGAACCTATTCATTGCTTACCCGGTCCAAAGATGAGGAGATCGCCAGGAATTACCTGATTTTTAATAATCCCGACCTGGTGCTGGTGATGGTCGATTCCACTGCCATCGAACGGAATCTCCATCTTGCAATACAGATTCTGCAGATTACCCCGAAAGTGATCCTTGTCTGCAATCTGAGCGACGAAGCAAAACGGAAGGGAATTGATGTGAGGACAAGCATCCTTGAGTCACACCTGGGCATTCCCGTGGTGGATATTTCTGCATCCAAAAAACAGGGCATCGACCGGCTGAAGCGGTCCATGGTCCGGATGGTAACCGATCCGAATCCTCCCGGATCTGTTGTCGTGGAATATCCCGAAGTACTTAAAAAAGAGATGGATATCCTGGGTAGTGAACTGAAAAATCTTTTCCCCTCGCAACCGGCCATTGACTGGATCGTGCTTCGGCTGATGGAGGGCGACCCATCGGTGATCCAAACACTGGAATCCAATATTACCAATGCGGACAGGAGCAGGCATCAGGAATCTGATGACCTGAAATCGCTCCGGAAACTGGTGCTGAGAGCACAACTTGCCAGGGACAAGATGGGTTCTTCGCTCCACGACGAACTCTCGGTTCAGATCCACAGGCAGGCATCGGAGATCGCTGGAAAGGCAGTGATCCACGGAGACAGGCAAAAAAAGACCACCGAGGAGAAAATTGACCGGATCGTCACCTCCCCCATCTGGGGCATCCCTATCATGCTCCTGCTCCTTTTTCTGATCTTCTATATCACCATTTCGGGTGCCAACTATCCTTCCGAGCTGCTTGCCAGGGGATTGTTCTGGATCGAGGATGCCTGGGCGGGATTGTTCGACCGGTGGCAGGTCCCCTGGTGGATCACGGGCTTCCTTGTCCACGGGGTGTACAAGGGACTGGCCTGGGTGGTATCGGTCATGCTCCCTCCCATGGCCATCTTCTTTCCGCTGTTCACGATCCTGGAGGATCTGGGCTACCTCCCCAGGGTCGCCTTCAACCTGGACCGGCTGTTCCGCTGGTCGGGAGCGCACGGAAAGCAGGCGCTCACCATGGGCATGGGATTCGGCTGTAACGCGGCCGGGATCATTGCCACCCGCATCATCGACTCGCCCAAGGAACGGATGATCGCCATTGTGACGAACAATTTCGTTCCCTGTAACGGTCGGTGGCCGCTGCTGATCCTGGTAGCATCAATATTCGTGGGTTCGCTGGTGTCACCCGCCCTGGCTACCGTTGTTTCGGTATCCGCCGTGGTGGGTGTCACCCTGGTGGGGATCGGGGTCACCTTCCTGGTGAACAAGCTGCTCAGCACGACCCTGCTGAAAAAGGAGCCCTCTTCATTCATCCTGGAGCTCCCCCCTTACAGGAAACCGCAGATCGTCAGGATCCTATACAGGTCCCTCATCGACCGGACCATCTTCGTGCTCGGAAGGGCCGTGATGATGGCAGCACCGGCCGGGGGGTTCATCTGGATCCTGGGAAACGTGGAGGTCGGAGGCCAATCCCTCATGCAGTGGGCAGCCGGTTCCCTGGACGGTTTTGGTGCGCTGCTCGGGCTGGATGGGATGATCCTGCTGGCATACATCATTGCGATCCCGGCCAATGAGATCGTGATCCCCACCATCCTGATGGGATACCTGGCCACCGGGCAGATGGTTGAAATGGATGATGCGGTCCGGATGGGCCAGCTGCTCCAGGAGAATGGATGGACCATCGTGACGGCGGTCTGCATCATGCTGTTCTCGGTGCTTCATTATCCCTGCGGAACCACTACCCTGACCATCTGGAAAGAGACCGGCAGCCGGAAATGGACACTCCTTTCAAATCTGATCCCGCTGGGGATTGCTGTCATCCTCTGTTTTCTGGTCGCACAGACCATGTACCTGGTTCTGTGAAATCACGGATGCATCCAGTCCCGCTCGTGTATTCAATGGCTACCACCGGTATGCGAGGGATATTTTCAGCGCATCCACGTTTGCCCGGAAACCCAGGTCATGCACCCGGGAGACTGCAGTGTGGGTGCCTACGATCTGTTCATCGGAGGTATACCTGTAAAACAGCATGGGCGAGATTTCAGCTGCCACAAAAATCCCGTTCCTGAGTTCCAGCAGGATCCCGGATTTGAACCCGATCCCCGGAGAGAAAGAAAAATCGTTGGTGTTCCTTGCGTCGATCGGAAGAGATGGGTTATCACTCTTGTTGTGAATCCACTCGAAACCGAAAACAAAATCGATCCCGTAAAATGCGGACACTTTTTCGGTGAAGGAAACGCGTTTTTCAAGTCCGGCTTCCATGCCTGTCCCGATGTCAAATGTGGACGAAGGGTATTGAAATGTCTGGGCCGGACGGGTGGTAGTGAATCCTGCATCAAAGCTTGAAAAAGCAAATCTCAGAATGGTGTGGTCGTTCAGGTTCGTTTTGTACTGGATCCCGTATGTTTTTGTCCCGATGGGATCCATGGAAAGATAGATCTCCCTGAATTTCTCCGGCTGAACGGGTTGCGCAGTCAACGGGAGGAGTATGAATCCAGAGATTAAAATGACAAATATGAATTTATTCATAGCTAATGTAATATAAGGGTTAATGTTCAACAGTGAGGTTCCTGATGTAGGCGTCCATCCTGCGAAAATGAGAGCCTTTCCAGAAGACCTTCCTGCAGGCGGGACAAAAGAAAAACGCATCGTAGATGTGCAGGATCTCCTCCGGAGCGTATTGCGCGATCTCCTGCTTCTTTTTCGGCACCAGTTCGGTATTGCAGGTCATGCAACGGGTAAATGACTTGAACTGGCTGTACAGATCAAATTTCAGTACCACCTCCCTGAGCTGTTCATGTTTGTCGGTCGCCCGCACATAATACGCATGCGTGATCCGTTCTGATTTCAGAAGCAGTTTGTCCCGCGTCAGGATGATGCGGCCCTCGCCGGAGGCAATCTCAATGATCTCATTGTCATCAAGATCGTTGCGGTATACCGTGTCGAAGCCGAGCAACCGCAGGTATTTCGCGAGCTTGCCCAGGTGGGCATCGAGAATGAAACGGGTTTCCCGTAGGGCCGGGGTGTTCTCATTTTTCAGGCTGCTGATATCCAGCGTCTCGAATGTTGGATATATGGAAACATAATCATTGTCGTACAGGCGGTGGCTCCGGGCGGAAGGTTCGCCGTTCACCAGGACCAGGTCGACCTCCGATAACGGAATGCTCAATGATTCGATGGCCTCTCCCAGGGTGACCGGGGTCATCAGGGAACGGACAAACGGTTTCTGCCTTTGCTGATCGGGCAAAAAGTCATTCAGCTCGGCATAGCACCGGAATGTGATACGTTTCGGCAGCATGTCAATCCATCAGTGTAACGGCAGGTTCCCGGAACTATTGTGCCGGTCACCCTTCCAGATACTCCCAGTCTTTGATGGGTTCAAACCTTTTGTAACCCTGCTTCACTGACGGATGGGTCAGGACTGATTCAACACTTACTTCAGGTAATTCATCCCCGGCCATTCCATTTCTGACAAATATGAAATTGAAACCAAGTTCATTGGCCCCCACAAGCCGGTATCCTTTTTTGTGGGCAAGCCGGGTCATGGCCACCGGTGAGGCTCCGTGATATACCGGATGTTTTCCGGGGAAGGAGTAATCGGCATCATAGGGGACGACGATGTTGCGCATGCCGAATTCGTTGTGGGTTTCGATGATCACCACCTGCGGTTCGATCACGGTAATGGCATCCCATATCCAGTAGTCGTTCCCGTCAATGTCAATGGACAACAATCCGACCTCTCCTGTATACCCGGCTCCTTCGATGATGCTGTTCACGTTTTCCCGCGTTACCTTCGAACAGTGGAATGTGGGTTTGTAAAACCAGGGGTGCGGATATTTGCTGTAAAACCTGATTCCGCGAAGGACACTCCGTTTGTTCCCGTCGATGAACAATCCGTGCCAGCCGAAATTGAAATAGAGGTTGGCCGAGTTGCTGTTCACGCCGTCATCCGATCCGATTTCCACGAAGGTTTTATGTGTCATGCCCAGGACGGAAAAAATAAAGAGCAGTTTTCCGTCCTCTTCAAACTGCGAGAAGACCCGGAAACCGGTTTCGTTCAGCGGGGGCAGATTTCCGTCAACCGCCATCTTCCGGTACTGGTGAAACAGCTGGCGCTGGGAAATCTGCACGGACGGCGTGAACCGGTTCCTGACTTTTGCAATGAGGAACCTGTCTTTCAGGAAATCTCGGATCATGCCGCCAGAGTTATTTTCAATGGATCCGAAAATATCCGTCACTTAATTTTACCAAGCCTCGCGGTGACCTTCACCGTCGTTTTGGAGTAAAAAACAGGGAAGACGAACCTCGTGGTTTCGTACTGGGGATAGATGACCACATCATATCCGGGATGATCCCGCATCAGGTTGTAAAGCGCATAGGAACTTACTTTTCCTTTTCCGATATCTCCAAGCACGGGAACCACCGTGGAAAAGGCACCGATCACCGGATCGGATACAACATTGCCCGACAGGGCGATCCCCTGCGCATCATCACCACCGCGATCGTAACTTAATTCACCGGATTCCCAGTGAAACAATCTTTGCCAGTCAATCCCCAGGATCCGGACGGCTGTGGCTTCGGCCGTCACCTGACCGGAATATTCGAAGTCAGCTTTATAAAACTCGATGTGATAGTTGGGGTATTTCATGGAGTGGCTTGAGATCGAACAGCCGCTCATCAGTCCGGCGATACAGATGCAGATCAGAATTTGAATTGGTCCAGTTTTCATGGTATTGCACATTATAATTTGGTAGATGATAAATGTACATAAAATCAATCAGAGCATGTACGTACTTTGTAAATATCAGATCTCCTGTCTTTCAGATTTCGTACACTTCCGAACTGATTAAGTTCCCTCAACAGGTCAATATCCACATCTGCGATGAGGATCATTTCTGTATTTGGAGTCGCTTCTGCCTTGATAACGTTGGTGGGAAATGAGAAATCACACGGGGTAAAAACCATGGACTGGGCGTACTGGATATCCATATTATGGACTTTGGGCAAATTTCCTACGCTGCCGGCAATGGCCACATAACACTCATTTTCAATTGCCCTTGCCTGCGCACAGTGACGGACCCTGGAATATCCATTCTGTGTATCTGTCAGGAAAGGAACAAACAGAATGTCCATTCCCTGATCAGCAAGGATCCTGCTCACTTCAGGAAATTCGATATCATAGCAAATCAAAATCCCGATTTTGCCACAGTCGGTGTCAAATGTCCTCAACTCTCTTCCTCCCTGGAGCCCCCAGACTTTCACTTCATCAGGGGTGACATGGAGTTTCTCGAACCGTTCGATGCCACCATCCCTCTTACACAAGTAGCCTGCGTTATAAAGTTGATTGTCGATCACCTCGGGCATGCTTCCTGTGATGATGTTGATATTGTATGAAATAGCCAGTTCGGAAAACCTGGCGACTGTATTTGAAGTGTGCCTCGCCAGCTCACGGATGGCTTCAGGCTCCGAGAGATGATTGTTTTCTGCCATCAGCGGCGCATTGAAAAATTCCGGAAACAAAGCAAAATCTGACCTGTAACCCGAAACCGCATCAATGAAATATTCTGCCTGTTGCATCACTTCATCAAAATTCTTGTACAGGCGCATCTGCCATTGAATCAATCCCAGCCTTACAACTGTTTTTTTTACCCTGGCTTTTTTGGAGGGTTTTTCATAATATACATTGTTCCACTCGAGCAGTACGGCATATTCCTTCGATTCTTTATCTCCCTCCAGATATCCCTGCAATATCCTGGTGGGGTGAAAATCATTTGACATCTGGAAATCCAGGACCGGATCATGAATCTCTCTGTTTCGTACCTGTGTGATATATTCCTTCGGAGTCATGTCGGCGGAGTATTTATGGTAGTTGGGAATCCGGCCGCCAAATACGATTCCTTTTAAATTCAATCGTTCGCAGAGTTCTTTTCTGTAATCGTACAATCTTCTTCCGAGCCTGAGACCACGGAATTTTGGCCTGATGAAAATATCTATCCCGTACAGGATGTCCCCGTCTGGAGTATGCGTGCTGAATGTATAATCTCCTGTGATTTCTTTGTAGGTATGCATGCTTTCAAATTCCGCTTCATCAACGATGATGGAGAGTGCACATCCTGCAAATTCCTGGTTTACTTTAATGGCAACCTGCCCTTCTGGAAAGATCTGCACCAATTTCTGAATGTGTTTTTCTTTCCAGAATGCCTGAGGCATTCCTGAATAAGATTCCACCATGGCCTCTTTCAGCGCGCTGTAATCACCACTCTTTAAGAATTCCAGCTGAATATTGTCTATTTCTTTCATATTTGCACAAATGATCACACAAAACTATGCACATATCTTTACCGGTGCAACCTCATCCTTTTAATTTTTCTTTCGTTTACCGCCGGAGATCCTTGAAGTGCAAAGGCTTTGATGCTTATAATTCCACATCATGTCTAATGGCAGATGCCGATGAATCATCATCATGACAAAAAGTTTCAATAAGTTTGTTGTAGCGGTTTCACAAATTCTTCCTTTCCGGTTATTGCGTAATATTTATTCAGGCAAAAAATATGTTTAGAAAAAACTACCATGAAAAGGCTCATTAAAAATCAATTGTTTGTTGCACTGATCTTTGTGCAGACTTCATCCTTTCTGGCCCTGCCCCTTCAGGGTCAGCAGACTTTCTGCAATCCGCTGAATCTGAATTACAGATTCATGGGAGATGCCGTCGACGCCCGGGAAGCGGCTGATGCTGTCATTGTTTTATTTCAGGATGATTATTACCTGTTTGCTTCCCGTTCGGGAGGTTACTGGACCTCGCCGGATCTTCGTGAGTGGACCCTGATCATCCCAGAAGGAATTGATATTGAAACATATGCACCCGGAGTGGTTGCCATGAGGGACTCATTGTTTTACGTCCCCTCAGCCACCAGCCAGGTATATAAAACCGGTGATCCGAAATCCGGCATATGGCAAAAGGGTCCGAGAATCGCATCCTACGGTGATCCGGCATTTTTTCTGGATGACGATGGAAGATTGTATATGTGTTATGGCTTATCGAATAATGCACCTATAAGTGTCGTCGAACTTGATCCTGTCACTTTCCAGGAAATTGGCTCCAAAGTGGATGTTGTTTACGCCCAGGCCTCCATTCATGGCTGGGAAAGGCGCGGTGATGATAACCTGCTGGATGAAGAACCCTGGATCGAAGGCTCCTGGATGATCAAGGAAAATGGGAAATACTACCTGCATTATGCGGGCCCCGGGACCGAGTTTAAAACGTATGCAGATGGGATTTATGTGGCCGATTCACCGCTGGGGCCCTATGAATATGCAACCTACAGCCCTTTTGCTTTTAAACCCACCGGATTTATTTCAGGGGCGGGCCACGGCAGTACCTTCAAGGACAAGGATGGTCATTACTGGCATATCGGAACAATGACTATTTCAGTGCAGCACATGTTTGAGCGACGGCTGGGTCTTGCACCTGTTGCATTTGATGAAGATGGCCATATCCACTGCAATACAGCCTGGGGCGATTATCCACAATATTTCCCGGGTGTGATGGAAAATCCTGTCAATGGCAATGATGCCGGTATGATGCTGTTATCCCACAAGAAATTCATCATGGCATCCTCTTCCCTGGAAGATCATGGCATTGCGAATGCCGTTGACGAAGATGCACGTACCTACTGGTGCGCCCAGAGCGGCGGTCCGAACGAATGGATGATCATAGACCTGGGAACAGAATGCAATGTGGAAGCCATACAGGTCAATTTCGCCGAGCACAATACGGATCCCGACATCGTACGCGGAAGGATTAACCTGCTGTATGAACAGTACATCCTTGAAAAATCATCTGATGGTTTGCACTGGGAGCTGCTGGTTGATAAGAGCCAGAATATGAAAGATGTTCCGCATGATTATGTGGAACTGGATCAGCCTGTGTTGACCCGGTATATAAAACTCACGAATGTGTTTACCCCGGGCGGAGGGAATTTTGCCATTCGTGATCTCAGGATCTTTGGGAACAGTGACAGTGCCGTATACACAACAGTAGCCGATTTCACTGTTGAAAGGGACTCCGAAGATGGCAGAGATGCGGTTATCCGCTGGACACCCGTGGAGAATGCAGACGGGTATATCATCAAGTACGGGATCGCCCCTGACAAACTGTACAATAATTACATGGTATATGATGCCGACAGTATGGCCATTCACAGCTTGAATCATGGGGTGGAATACTTTTTCAGCGTGGAAGCTTTTGACAGCGGAACAGAATATTACCGGAATGCCGGTGAATTTCACACCCACCAATCAGGGAACTGGAATGATCCGGATACATGGACCGTTTATGATGGTACGAACTGGACATACCCTGCCCCGGGCGCTCCTTCAGTCTCGGATGGCCCCATCACCGTCCTTGAAGGACATACCGTCGAAGTGACGGAAAATGACACTGCAGACCAGGTGACCGTAGCTGACGGCGGGATCCTTGAAATAGGGAAAGGCATCACATTTCAGGTGAACAATTACATCGGTTCAGACCTGGTTGTTCTGGGTACTTTGAGGAACTATGGAGCTGTGGTTTGCGATACAATGGCAACCATCAGTTTTTCCGGAAGCGGACAATACGAACACAAACAGGACGGGGGAATTATTCCGCCTGCCATATGGAAGCCCAGTTC
The DNA here is from genome assembly GCA_040768485.1 of Bacteroidales bacterium. Classification (GTDB taxonomy): domain Bacteria; phylum Bacteroidota; class Bacteroidia; order Bacteroidales. The sequence continues at coordinate 6,274 of JAXGMU010000016.1, read as the reverse complement.
GATATGCATCCTTGACAGCCTGAAAACAAGCGCTCCTTCCAACTGCAACCAGGATTTCTATCACCTCTTGTGGAATTGTCCCGGTCAGACCGCCAATTTGAGCATGAATTGGAACGATATTACCATTGGCGGAAATATACTTGTTCAAAGCACCGGTTCCGCCCAATGGCATATGTGTGACCCGGAGGACGGGACAGACGCGCTGGTGAATATTTACGGGGATATCATCCAGTCCGGCGGAGCGTTTGCCGCAACTGCTACAGACGAAGCCAATACGACAGTTGTGATCAACCATCTCGGGAACATCAATATTACAGGAGGTGACTTTTCAATCAGCCGGGGTTCACAGGGAGGCAACGGGACAACCACCTGGAATATCAACGGAAATGTGTTCCTGGAAAATGCGATTACAGGGAATTCAAATACGGAAGGAGCTAAATTTATCTTTTGCAATGCAGGAAGCACACAAATGCTTTCGCTCTCCGGGGTCACATTTGCCGGTGGTGGATTCCCGGTGGAGGTTGACAGTGCGGTGACACTTGATATGGGAACGAGCGTTTTGCAGGGCGAGAGCAGTTTTCAACTGAAAACCGGGGCCACACTGATGTGTGCGCATGCGGACGGGATTGACGGTTCGGTGGCGAGCACGGGAAACAGGGTACTCGATGCGGGCTCAAGCTATGTCTTTAATGGTGCTTCGGCACAGTTCACGGGAAATTTATTACCCGACAACGTCCGTGAGCTGACCATCAATAACAGCAGCGGAGTCACGCTCAGCAAAAATGTAACCGTTCATGGAACGCTGGATGTTGTAGATGGATCATTATCCTCGGGTGCAAATATGCTTTCGTATGGGCCGGGCGCATCACTGAAATATTCAGGCAGTTCGATGCAAACCACCACCGGGGATGAATTTCCCCTGATCAACGGGCCTGCTAACCTGGTCATTGCGAATCCGAGGTCCGTTAAACTTCACGATTCACGTACCATCCACTTTCTTGATCTTCAGAGAAAATTGGATCTGGGTGCAAATACCCTGACAACAGACACGGTTTCTGATGCTGCCTATAATGCATATGTGATCACGACAGAAGGAGGAGCGCTGAAGAATCCATCCGTCGGCGGGTCGCAGGCGTTCTTCCCTGTCGGGACAAACACGTACGCCCCTGTCTGGATTGAAAATTTCGGTGCTGTTGATGCATTGGGTGTCGGGGTAGTCCAGGACACCCTGGCACAATCGGATGGAGATTGCTTGCGGATCAAATGGATCATTGGCGAAGATACCCCGGGAGGTGGGAATTATACCATTCAATTCGGCTGGTCGACTGCGCAGGAAGGATCCGGTTTTAAAGAAGACCGGGAGAACAAGGCCAGGATCTATCTTCTGACAGATACCACAGAAGCAGGATCAGGTGAATATGCCTTCCAGTTCAGCAATATCCCCTATACCCTCTCAAGAGGAGGTATTACGGATCTCGGTCCCTTTGGCATCGGAGCGTATGAAACTCCGACGGGTATCGCCGATCATCCAGAAACAGCTTCCAGAGATTGCATATTATATCAAAATTTTCCGAACCCGTTCAGAGATCTCACCCTGGTCAGGTTTGCAATCCCCGGGCAATCATATGTAAACCTGAAAGTCTTCAATATCCTTGGCGAAGAGATAGCTGACCTGGCAGGAAAAATGTATCCTCCGGGGTCGCATTGGGAAACATTCGACGGATCCCGGTTAAGCGGTGGAATCTATTTTCTGTCTCTAAAAGTGGATGATTTTGTTCAGACCAGGAGGATGGTCCTGATCAGATAGTATCATATTGGAGTTCCATCCCGAAAAATGAAACACTTCCTACTCCTTAGGTATAGAGGTGATAAACTTACTCACCATGGTCATAATCGCCTTTTCATGTTTCCAGGACTGGTCATTATGTTCCAACCAAAACGGGTAGGAGGTTGTGACGATTACCATATCCAGCTCATCCACAAGCACGATTAACTGTCCACCATGTCCCCAGGCTAAGTTGACACGATAATCGCCTGCGTTGGCGGACCACCATTGATATCCATATCCGATATCACGAAAATCGCCTACCCTCTTTACAAAGGCTTCATTCACCGAATAGGTTTGAAGCGAAACCTCCACCCAGTCTGCTGGAATGACCTGTTTCCCCTCAAATATACCATCGTTCAGATATGCCAGCCCGAACTTGGCTGCATCTCGTGCAGCAAGGTGAAGATCACCACACCCGTTATTGTGGCCTTCTGCGTCCTGCCCCCATTCGCCCGGCTCCACATCAAGCGGCGAAAACAGATATTCCTCAGCATAAGCCTTCAGATTCTTCCCGCAAGACCTGTCAACAATGATCCCCAGCCAGTTTGATGAGAGATTGCTGTAATGAAACCTGGTTCCCGGATCACTGACGAGGGGAAAATCTTCTATTAGAGGCGGATAGTAACCCGATAAAAGGCCATCCCACAGGGCCTGGTCGTCTTCCTCCCTGGGGTAGCCGGAGCGCATTTCTAACAAATCTCGGATCGTTATCTGATGTTTCCTTGGATCGGTTATCCTGTCGGCTATTTCCGGAAAGAAATCAAGCATCTTCTGGTCAACGCTGGACAGACAGCCTTGCTCAAGAGCAATTCCGACCAGAGCCGAAGTAAAGCTCTTCGTTACGGACTGAATCCGATCTTTCTGATCGACTGAGCCTTCGTTAAAATAATCTTCAGCTACCAAATAGCCGTTCCTGATAACGAGCAGGCTGTAAAGGGTCTCCAGTTCAGCAGCATTGAGATACATTTCCGCCACAGACCTGGAATCCAGCCCCTGCTCCTGCGGTGTGGATACAGGCCAGTCATCTCTGACCAGAGGGGTATAGTCAACCAAATCCAGATCCTCTTTTGAAGGGCCACATGCAACGATGATTGTCAGGATCAGAATTGCACAAGTGAATTCGATTAAGAATATTCTGCTATTATTTTTATTCCCCCAGCGCTTCAATGTCTGCGATATCTTTGGCTCTGCCAGTGCAATATACAACAAATAATCCCTTATAAACCAGGATTGTTTTTCATAAGTATTCCCCGGTAACTTTTTTACAATAATCCCATACTATTTTTTCGTTTTCAGGCGAATGATATCTGTCGTCCGGTTTTTCTATTTCCCCCTTCTGGTTAAAAAACTCCCCTGTGACATTTTCAACTTGATGAGAGGTCGCTAAATAGATACTTGTTCTGGCTCCCTTTTCGACTTTATCCATGAATCGAAGAGCAATTTTAAATATCAGGTTGGTGACAAAGCCATTATTTTCTTTTCCATTTTGTGCATGATCAGATTTCACTGTTTTGTTCCAAAGCTCTTTTTGCCATGATTTTTATGTCTTTCACATGAATCACATTTCTTTCATAGCCGTTCCGGGCAGCATAGATCATGGAGAGTGCAACCTGGTTCATTGTGGATATGATATTGGGCAATACCAGTTTGATCAGTGGTGAAAGCCAGGAAATATATTTGTAGTATTTCAATACCCTCTTCTGCCCTGATGCGGCAATCAGAAAGCCGATTCGATATCCGAACGCCTGCTTGAAGGGCAGTTTCATCAGATCATTTTCGGTCTTCCCTTTTACCCTTGCCCACCTCATCCGGCTTTTTTCCCTGCTGTCTGTTCCTCCGCCGCTCACATACACAAAGGTTATTCCCGGATTTGGATTTAACGCTTTCGCAAAGTGCAATGTGGTGTCGTAGGTGATACGTCTGTATTCCTCTGCCTTCATCCCCACACTGCTGACCCCGGCACAGAAAAAACAGGCATCATACCCTTTTAACCTTTCGTCATTTTCATTCAACAATAGAAAATCGGGTACGATGTATTCATTTAGTTTTTGGTGCGTTAATCCTGTCGGTTTGCGGCTCACACTCAAAATTTCTGTCACTTCCGGCCGGGTTAAGCATTCAAGCAAAACGCCTTCACCCACCATTCCTGTAGTACCTGTGATAATTATTTTCATTAAATGATTTATTCTTTGTTGTGGGTACAAAAATATATCATAGATTTGTAACTACAAAGTATAGACCATACTCTATACTATAATATTTTTCAAAATTATTTTATATGTTAATTAGTGAATTATCGAAGAAGACAGGTGTGTCGATTCATACCATCAGGTTTTATGAGAACAAAGGCCTCATAGAAGCCACAAGTGATAAGAACATAAAGACAAATAAATACAAGAAATATGATGAAAGCCATATTGAGAAAATAACCGTTATCAAAGAAGCACAGGAAGTCGGCTTTACCCTGTCGGAAATAAAAACGTTGTTGGATAATTGGTACGGAGGAAAATCTACGAAAGAAGAACAATTGGAGTTCTTTTCAGCGAAAATTACGGAAGTAAATGCTAAAATCAATCAGTTGAAACAGGCTAGAAAAAGACTTGAAGAAGTCAGGAAATCAATTGAAAAAGGAGAATGTCAGGAATGAATCTTTTTACAAATCCATCATTGCACCCATCAGATAATTCATTTTGAAATGAAACAATTTACACTAATAATTCTCGGCCCCTGCTTTTTTGTCGGACGATCCGACGGGTAAACAAATATCTATGATTGGATTGGGTTTCTTATTGGAGAATGGATAGGTTCGGAGATTGGTTTTGGAAATGATAAATCCAGAATTACATCAGGTTTTCAGTATTCGCTGGATGGCAAATACATCGAGGTTAAAAATGAATCATTGTTTCAGTATCTCAATCAATTCTTTGTTAATGTATAAAGTTTCTCTGCCAACTTTCTGTGATTCAACTATTCCAATAACTTCTAACTCTTTTAAATACCGGGATGCTGCTTTTCTTTCAACTTTCATTTTATTTACAACATAATCGATTTTTGAATAGGGCTGCTCAAACAACAATTCAACAAGCTCTTTTCTGTAAATCTTTGGTGCTTTTTCATGAACCTTGATTATTGTTGCGTCAAGTTGGTTTTTAATATTGGTAATCCGGGAAATCGTGTCTTTTGATGTAAGCTCAACAGCTTTTAGCATAAACATAATCCATTCTTCCCATGTCCCGGTCCGGTTTGTTTGGTTTAATAATCGATAATACTCTTGTTTATTTGCAATGATATAGGAACTTAGGTAAAGGATTGGCACCTCAATCAAATCGTTTAGTATTAAGTAAAGGATATTGAGAATCCGGCCCGTTCTTCCATTGCCATCGTAAAAAGGGTGGATGCTCTCAAACTGATAATGCAGTATTGCCAGGTTAATCAATGGTGATAATTCATCCTCTCCATTGAAGTGGTCAATAAAGTTGGTAAGCAAATCAAGGATTTCGGCTTTATCCTGTGGGGGTGTATAAATAATTTCTCCTGTTGTATCATTTCTTAAAACCGTTCCGGGTGTACTCCTGACTCCGGCTGTGTTATCAACTAACTCTTGCTGTATTCTTATAATATCCTTAATTCTTAAAAACCCTTGCTTCGTGGCAAGGTTAAATCCCTGTAATATTGCTTTGCGATAATTTACTACTTCTTTTACCTCAGGGGAGATACGGGTTTTATTAACTGTTAAAGCTTTATAAAGCTCATCCTGGCTTGTGATGATATTTTCAATTTCTGAACTGTCTTTTGCTTCTTGTAATACGATTGCATTTATCAACATTGCCTGGTTGGGAATTGTCCTCGCAATCCCTTTTAATTCAGCCAATGCCGCTGTTGAATTATTCGTTTGCCGCAGAATCTTGATGGTTTCCACTTTCTCCCTTGGAGGTGGAAGTTTATTGAGTTTATCATGTGGTGCATTTTGTCCCATGTTTTTCAGATATGTACCAAAAATACGAAAAAAGGTACATGTAATAGCGTTTATGCACATATTTCGTGAGACAAATCCCCTCCACACTAATTGTTCATCAATATATTTTTGTAACTCCGCCAGGATTGCTCGCCCGCAGGGTGCGGGCTCACGGACCTGAGAAATCCGCAACCCAAATATAAAAGCCTTTCTCGCTTCACGAGTACCGGTTCTTTTTCTCTTTCAGTCCCCCGGGCAAGCCCGGGTCCTGAAATCAAAAAAGCCCCTACCCGTTGGGCAAAGGCTTTTATGATTGTAGCTCCACCAGAAATACAACATATATTATTAACAAGCTGATATACAGCCTATAACATTTTTAAATAAAAAAGTGACAATTTTATTTTAAATTGTTGTTTGTTAGCATTTGATATTCAGCTTTATAGCAAAATATTTTTGTTCAAAATGTTCAAAACATTCTTCCTGTATGTTCA
>JAXGMU010000015.1:10457-62423 GCA_040768485.1 Bacteroidales bacterium | reverse complement strand
TACTTCTGGTTTTCGAAAAAACCGACACAATATACGAAAATAAGACATATGATGCGCCCGGGAAGGTTGCGTGCAGGGGTTGAATTCATCAATGAATCAACTGGTGGTTCATTCTCCTGATGAAGTGATTTTCCTTTCCATTTCAATGATCTGGTTCCGCAGTTCGGGTAATCTCTTAAAGAGTACATAACAGCGCTGGTAGGTGCCGAACTCAAATGCCGGAGAGCCCTGCAAAACCGCGCCTTCTTCCTTCACGTCCTTGGTGATCCCGCTCTGGGCTGCGATCCTGACCCGGTCGGCGATGCTGATATGGCCGATCAGCCCCACCTGTCCCCCGAACATGCAGTTGCGACCTATTTTTGTGGAACCCGAAATCCCTGTCTGGGCTGCCATGACCGTGTTTTCCCCCACTTCCACATTGTGCGCGATCATGATCAGGTTATCCAGTTTGACCCCCTTCCGGAGAATGGTGGCCCCCATGGTGGCCCGGTCAATGGTGGTATTGGCTCCCACCTCCACATGATCTTCGAGGATCACTTTTCCCAGCTGCGGGATTTTGCTGAAGTTGTTCTCCTGACCCGGAGCGAATCCGAATCCGTCTGCACCGATGACGGCTCCCGCATGGATTACGCAGTGGGCCCCGATCTCGCACCCTTCGTATATTTTCACACCGGGATAAAGGATGGTCCCCTCTCCGATCTTCACCCCCGAGCCGATATACACCTGGGGATAGAGCTGGGCGCCGTCCCCGATCTCAGCCTTTTCGGAGATCACCGCGAAATCCCCCACGTACAGATCCTTTCCCAGAATGGCGGAGGGATCCACGCCGGCCAGCCGGCTGATGCCCATCTTTCTGGGTTTTTGTGATTCATGGAGCCGGAGCAGGGCCGCGAAGGATTCGTATGCGTCCTCCACCCTAATCAGGGTGGGAGCCACCGCCTTTGAAGGTTTGAACCCCCGGTTCACGATCACGATGGTGGATGGGGTATCGTAGATGAATTTTTCGTATTTCGGGTTGGCCAGAAAAGAGAGCGTACCTTCCCTGCCCTCTTCAATCCTTGAAACATCGCTGACGCGGGCCCCTGGATCTCCTTCCACCGTCCCCCTGAGGAACTCGGCGATGGCCGCTGCTGTGAAATCCATGTGCGTTGATTTTAAAAGGGTTCAAAACTAAGACAATTCTTTCATAAACCTGGGATAGCAGAGGAAATATTTTCTCACTGTTTTGGAGAGCACGGAGATGTTCAGCATGTCGGATGCATCTGCAATATCCCTTGTCCCTCCCCGCTTGTCCAGGATGGTGATCCGGTCGTCCATGTCAGAATATGCATAGTTGCTCACGCTGTCCGAGACCACCAAAAATTCCGCCTCCTCTTTTGTCAGGGAAAGCCTTCGGGAAACTTCACGCCGCAATCCCGCTACCCGGTCTTCTCCGAAAGGGTCATTGTTCAGCTCAACAGAGAACAGCTCCCGGTGGACAAGTCCCCTGGCCAGAATGGAAAGGACCCTGTCGCTGTGCCCGGCCCATACTTTGGCGGCCGAAAGCACATCGTTGTCGTCCAGGGCGGCGAACATTTCCAGAAAAAGCTTCCGGTCTTTGCGGGCATCCCTGCCCGGACGCCCGCCCAGGAAATAGGACAGGGCCGGTGTGGCGAAAAGTGTGATCCCTGCCGAGGTAAGCACCTGGGCCCTTTTCAGCAGCATCAGGAGCACCTGCTCCGAGCTGACCACCGTATGGTGAAGGTAGACCTGCCAGTACATCAGCCTGCGTGCGATCAGGAATTTTTCAATGGAATAGATCCCCTTCTCATCCACCACCAGCTGGTCGTCATGCACGTTGAGCATTTTGATGATCCGGTCCGAACCGATCACTCCCTCGGTCACACCCGTAAAGAAGCTGTCCCGCTTCAGATAATCCAGCCGGTCCATGTCAAGCTGGCTGGACACCAGCTGGTGCAGGAATCTTTTATGATACCGGTTCTGAAAGATCTCCATGGCCAGGTTCAGCTTTCCGCCGAATGTTTCATTGAGCTGTTCCATGTACATCAGGCTGATCTGCTCATGGGAGTGTTCCCTGATCAGGCTGTGTTCGAGGGAATGGGAGAACGGTCCGTGGCCGATATCGTGGAGCAGGATGGCAATGGTAACCGCCTCTGCTTCCTGTGGGGTGATTTCGTGGCCTTTGGCTCTGATCTCACCGATGGCCATTCCCATGAGGTGCATGGCCCCGATGGCGTGCTGGAAACGGGTGTGGTTGGCTCCCGGGTAAACGAAGTGGGTCAGGCCCAGTTGCCGGATCCTTCTCAGCCGCTGAAAGAGCGGGTGTTCAATCAGCTCGAAGACGATTTCGAAAGGGATCTTGATAAAACCGTAAACCGGGTCGTTGATGATCTTCAGCTTGTGGGTGGAGGAAGAATTCCCCATAACGCGCCTTTATGGCCACAAAATTAGTTTTTTATTGCATAATCCTGTTTGTATCAGGTGAAAAAACCCGGCGCTTTTTGCGAATTCAATAGATATTTGTACTTTTGCGACGTCGTTAGGAGGGTGTTATTCTTAGGGGGCGTTTGTCCCCTATTTTATTACCATGTAAAATTCTATCGGACAGGCAGATGAAAATGATGACAGCCAGCGGGGTCAGCGCGATGCTGGAGGAACGGATCCGGGACACGGAGGTGTTCCTGGTGGAAGTATCCGTTAAACCGGGCAATTCCATCCGGGTGATCGTGGACCGACCCGGAGGGATCTCAGTGGATGAGTGTGCGGAGATCAGCCGGTTTTTGAATGAACAGATGGGCACCGATGCCGGGGATTACGCACTGGAGGTGTCCTCACCCGGGGTGGGGACCCCCTTCAGGGTGCGACAGCAGTACGAAAACAACATCGGTCGGGAGGTGGAAGTGGTCATGATCGACGGAAGAAAATTCAAGGGAACCCTCCGCTCTTTCGACAAAGAGGTGCTCCGGCTGGTAGATGACGGAAAGGAAACAGAACTTGAATTTGAACAGATCAAAACAACAAAAGCAACCATATCATTTAAATGATTCAACTGCAGTGAAATGGAAAATATAAACCTGACAGAGACATTTTCTGAATTCAAGGAACTGAAGAACATCGACAGGGTGACCATGATGAGTGTGCTGGAAGATGTATTCAGGGGAATGCTTCTGAAGAGATACGGGTCTGATGAGAATTTTGACATCATCATCAACATTGACAAGGGAGATTTCGAGATCTGGCGGAACCGCGAGGTGGTGGAGGATGGTGAAGTGGAGGACCCCAACCTTCAGATCGGGATCTCTGAGGCAAAAAAGATTGACGAGGATTATGAGGTGGGAGAGGAAGTGACCGATGAAGTGAAGCTGGCAGATTTCGGGAGAAGGGCCATCCTTTCCCTCAGGCAGAACCTCTCGGCACGTATCATGGAGCTGGAAAAGAATCATCTTTACAACAAATACAAAGACCGGATCGGGGATGTGGTCACGGGAGAGGTTTACCAGGTATGGAAAAGGGAGATCCTCATCCTTGACGACGAAGGCAATGAGCTAATCCTTCCCAAGACCGAGCAGATCCCTTCGGATTATTTCCGCAAGGGTGATACCATCAGGGCGGTGGTGGTGAAGGTGGATATGCGGAATGCCAATCCGCTGATCATCCTCTCAAGGACTTCACCCGTGTTCCTGGAGCGACTCTTCGAGCTGGAAGTCCCGGAGATCTTCGACGGCCTGATCACCATCAAGAAGATCGTGCGGGTTCCCGGCGAAAGGGCAAAGGTTGCCGTGGAGTCTTATGATGAGCGGATCGATCCGGTGGGAGCCTGCGTGGGGATGAAAGGTTCCCGTATCCACGGGATCGTCCGGGAGCTGAAGAACGAGAACATCGATGTGATCAATTTTACCACCAACAGCCAGCTGTTCATCACCAGGGCGCTGAGCCCGGCCAAGATCACCTCCATCAAGCTGAACGAGGAGGAGAAGCGGGCGGAGGTTTACCTTCAGCCGAAGGAGGTCTCCCTGGCCATCGGAAAAGGCGGACTGAACATCAAGCTTGCAAGTCAGCTCACGGGATATGAAATTGATGTGTACAGGGAATCAGATGAGGACGATGAGGATGTGAACCTGGAAGAATTTGCCGATGAAATCGAAGGATGGATCCTGGATGAACTGAAGGCCATCGGATGCGATACGGCAAAATCTGTCCTGAACCTGAGTGTGGAAGATCTTGTGAAGAGAACTGATCTGGAGGAAGAGACCATCCGTGAACTGATCAGTGTGCTTAAAGCGGAATTTGAATAAACGCATATGGTAGAGAAGAAGGCAACAAGACTTAGCAAAATTGCCAGGGAATTCAACGTGGGGATCAATACCATCGTGGATTTTCTGGGCAAGAAAGGCTATGAGATCAACTCCAACCCGAACACCAAGGTGGATCCTGAACTCTATGATCTTCTGATTGAGGAATACAGCACGGACCTGAACGTGAAAAAAGAGTCGGAGAAGCTGACCCTGAGGAATTTGCGGGAGCGGAAGGAGACCATATCCCTGGAGGATATGGACAGCCTGCAGGAAACCGAAGAGTCCGAAGAGCTGTTAATTACCGATACCACCGCCGGGGTCCAGGAGGAAAAAGTTACTGCATTGCCTGATGAGGAGGAGCCTGAAGAGGCTGAGGAAGAAGTTGCCGATGAGGAAGCCAGGCAGGAGCCTGCCCGGGAGGAGGCTGAGAGGGAAGCGGCCGCGGAGCAGGAAGAAGCCGAAGAGGCCGGGCCGAAGGTCCTCGGCAGGATCGATCTGGAATCCATGAACCAGCGTACCCGTCCCAAAAGCAAGGCCGAAAAGGAAAAAGAGAAGAAGGTAGAAGCAAAAGAAGAAAAACCTGCCGTGAAACCTGAAAAAGAGGCAGGAAAAAAGGAACCGGAGAAAAAGGAACCGGAGGGAAAGACCGGGGAGAAGGCAGAGGAAAAAGTCCCGGCAGCGAAGAAAAAAGACGACGAAGACCTGATCCCGACGCGCGTGGAGAAACTGAGCGGTCCCACCGTGGTGGGCAAGATCGATCTGCCATCGAAGAAGGAGACCAAGAAGAAACCTATTGCCTCGAGTGAAGATTCCGACCTGCGCGGGCACAAAAAGAAGAGAAAGCGGATCAGAAAAGAGATCGAGCATGTGGACGTGGAGGATCAGGACAAGTCGGCCGGCAGAAAGGACAAGGGAAGGAAGAGAAAGCGGATCACCAGGCCCGAAGTGAATGAAGAGGATGTGCAGAAGCAGATCAAGGACACCCTTGCCAAACTGACCAGTAAAAGTGCCAAATCCAGGGCTTCCAAATACAGGCGTGAGAAGCGCGATGCGGTCCAGCAGAGACTGCAGGAGGAAAGCGAGCAGCGCGAACAACAGAAAAATGTATTGAAGGTCACCGAGTTCGTATCGGTGAATGAGCTGGCGAATATGATGAATGTCCCTGCCAATGAGGTGATCCAGACCTGCATGAACCTTGGCCTGTTCGTCTCCATCAACCAGCGCCTGGATGCGGAGACCATGTCGGTGGTGGCCGATGAATTCGGCTTCAAGGTGGAATTTGTCAGCGCTGACCTGGTGGAGTCGATCGGTGACGATGAGGAGGATCCCGGAACCCTTGAGCCCCGGCCACCTATTGTGACCGTGATGGGCCATGTGGACCACGGAAAAACCAAACTTCTGGACGTGGTCCGCCATGCCAACGTGGTTGCCGGTGAGGCCGGCGGGATCACCCAGCACATCGGTGCGTATTCCGTGGAGCTGGAAGACGGACGGAAGATCACATTTCTGGACACCCCGGGGCATGAAGCGTTTACCGCCATGCGAGCCCGCGGAGCGCAGATCACCGATGTGGCCATCATCGTGGTGGCTGCTGATGACGGTGTGATGCCCCAGACCATTGAAGCCATCAATCATGCGGCAGCGGCCGGTGTTCCCATCGTATTTGCCATCAACAAGATTGACAAACCCACCGCCAATCCTGAGAAGATCAAGGAGGCGCTGGCCAACATGAATTACATGGTGGAGGACTGGGGCGGAAAATACCAGTCCCAGGAGATCTCAGCCAAGAACAACATCAACATCGAGGAATTGCTGGAGAAAGTGCTGCTTGAAGCCGAAATGCTGGATCTGAAAGCAAATCCCAACAAAAGGGCAAGGGGCACAGTGGTGGAATCGAGCCTCGACCGCGGGCGCGGCAATGTGGCCACGATCCTGGTTGAATCGGGCACCCTCAGGGTGGGGGACGTGGTCCTCGCAGGACACCATTACGGACATGTGAAGGCCATGTTCAATGAGCGGGGAAAAAAGATCACCGAAGCCGGGCCTTCCACCCCCGCGCTCATTCTCGGGCTGAACGGCGCTCCCCAGGCAGGTGAGAGCTTCCATGTGATGGAAAGTGACAAAGAAGCGAAGGAGATCGCCAACAAGCGGGAACAGCTGCAGCGTGAGCAGGAACTCAGGACCACGAAACACATCACCCTGGATGAGATCGGCCGGCGCATCGCCATCGGGAATTTCCAGGAGCTGAACGTGATCGTCAAGGGAGATGTGGACGGATCCATCGAGGCGCTTTCCGATTCACTGATCAAGCTGGGTACGGAAGAGATCCAGGTGAATATCAAGCACAAGGCGGTGGGACAGATCTCCGAATCGGACATCCTGCTTGCAGCGGCCTCCAATGCCATTGTGATCGGGTTCCAGGTGCGTCCTTCGCTGAGTGCCAGGAGGCTGGCCGAGAAGGAACAGATCGACATCCGCCTCTATTCGGTTATTTACGACGCCATCGAAGAGGTGAAAGCAGCCATGGAAGGGATGCTGTCGCCCGAGATCAGGGAGGAGATCATCGGCACCCTGGAGGTGCTTGAAACATTTAAGATCACGAAGGTGGGGACCATCGCCGGCTGCATCGTGCGCGAAGGAAAGATCAGGCGGACCTCCAAGGTGAGGCTGATCAGGGACGGGATCGTGATCTACAGCGGTGAACTGGGCTCCCTGAAGCGCTTCAAGGATGACGCCAGGGAAGTGGCGGCGGGCCTGGAGTGCGGTCTCAATATCGAGAATTTCAACGACATCAAGGTGGGCGATATGGTGGAGGCCTTCGAGGAAACCGAGTTGAAAAAGAAACTCTGATCCGTCTCCCTATTTTACTATCTTAGCATACCAAAACAGAGTGGTATGTATGAATTCATCGAGGGGGAGTATGTGGAGAAATCACCCGCCCACCTGGTCGTCCTGGCCGGATCGCTGGCCTACTACATCCATATATCAGTCCATACCTACACCCAGATCAGCAAACTGGACCGCGGCAGGATCTATCTCCACCTGATTGTCAGGGAGGATGCCCGGCTGCTGTTTGGTTTCAGCGGCCGGGAAGAGCGCGAGATCTTCCGGATGCTCATTTCCGTTTCGGGTGTGGGGGCCAACACGGCCAGGCTCATTCTCTCCTCCCTTTCGCCGGAAGAGATATCCCAGGCCATCCTGAAAGGAAATGTGGCGGTGCTTCAGGGGATCAAGGGGATCGGAGCAAAGTCCGCCCAGCGGATCATTGTGGATTTGAAGGATAAGATCGGCAAGGGTGCGGGAATAGACGAATTATTCTTTTCGCAGGACAATACAAACCGTGAAGAAGCGTTATCAGCATTAGTGGCACTGGGTTTTCCGAAGAAAGCGGTGGAGAAAATCCTGACCCGTATATTGGCGGACCAGCCGGATCTTTCCGCGGAAGAGATCGTGAAGGCTGCCCTGAAGTTTATGTAGAATCAGACCACTTTGCTATCTGTTGAACCGGCGGTATCACCATATACTTCTCGTTATATTCGGATTTCTGTGGGTCACCGGATCAATTGCACAGGACACCACCCTGAATTATCCCCTTCCTGACCGGGCCGGCTACCCGTTCTCCACCTCCAACCTGAACTCACCCCTGTACCTGGATAACCCGTCAAATCTGAACACGACGGTCATCTATGACCCGGTCACGGGGAAATACATTTTTTCCGAAACCATCGGGAACTGGAGCTACAGGCATCCCACCGTGATGGACAGGGAGGAGTACCAGGAATATGACTTCAGACAGGCGGTCCGGACTTACTGGAGGCTGAAATCGAGCGGGGAGTCCCTGGAGTCGCAGCTATCCTTCATCCCTCCGCTGCAGGTGGGGGGGGAGGCCTTCGACCGGCTGTTCGGATCCAATACAATCAACATCGTCCCCTCGGGAAGCGCGGAGCTGATCTTCGGGTTCAACCTCTCCAAACAGGACAATCCCAGCATCAGCGAACGCCTCAGAAGCGTCCCCTCTTTCACATTCGATGAAAAGATCATCATGAACGTGGCCGGTTCCATCGGCGATAAAATGGCCATGGACATCAGCTACAACACCGAGGCCACATTTGACTTTGAGAACCAGACCAAGCTCGAATATTCGGGCAAGGAGGACGAGATCATCAAAAAGATCGAAGCGGGGAATGTGAATCTGCCACTGCCCGGCTCGCTGATCAACGGGAGCATGAGCCTGTTCGGATTGAAGACGGAACTGCAGTTCGGTAAGCTCAGGGTTACCAGCGTCTTTTCCCAGCAACGCGGCGAGTCGTCCGTGATCAACGTCCAGGGCGGGGCGCAGCTCCAGGAATACTCGGTCACCGTGGATGATTACGACGCCAACAGGCACTTTTTCCTGAGCGACTACTTCAGGGATAATTACAACAGGGCGCTTTCCCGGCTGCCGGTGATCACCTCCGATGTCTCCATCACCCGCATCGAGGTCTGGGTGACCAACAAGACCATCAACTTCGAAGATTCGAGGAACATTGTGGCGGTGACCGACCTGGCCGAGGCGAACCCGAGATCGGATGTGATCAGTCCCGTATCGGGACAGACAGGCGACCATCCCCGGAACGGTGTCAACAATGCCTATTCGCTGCTGACCGACACCCATGCTGCCATCAGGGACATCAAGAACGCCACCAGCGAGCTGGAGGATGCGGGACTGGTGCTGGGGGTGGACTTCGAAAAGATCGAAAATGCCCGGATGCTCTCCCCCAGGGAATATACCTTCAACGACAAGCTGGGGTACATCTCCCTGAATACGTCCCTGAACACCGATGAGATCCTGGCGGTGGCCTATGAATACACGTACAGGGGACAGACCTACAAGGTGGGGGAGCTTTCCGCATCCAGCGGGATCAGTGCCCCCCAGTCACTCGTGCTGAAGCTTCTGAAACCCAGTAATTACACCCCCAACAGTTATACCTGGGATCTGATGATGAAGAACGTCTACGCCCTGGGCGCTTACCAGATCAGCCAGGATGAATTCACCCTGGATGTGCTGTACAGGGACGACAAGACGGGGAATGCGATCAATTATATCCCCGAGGGGGACCTGAATAAAACCATTCTGATCAGACTGCTCAACCTGGATAACATGAACTCCCAGCGAGATCCCTACCCTGACGGGATCTTTGACTTCATGAGCGGGGTCACCGTGAATCCTTCCAACGGCCGGGTTTTTTTCCCGCTGCTGGAACCATTCGGATCGGACCTGGAGCAGATCCTCCGTGACAGCCTCCGGGGGGAGAACGCGGATCTGGCCGTCCAGAAATATGTCTACCAGGAGTTGTATGATTCCACCAAGACCAAGGCGCAGCAGGTGGCGGAAAAGAACAAATTCCTGATCGCCGGGGAGTATTCCTCATCCAGCAGTTCGGAGATCATGCTCAATGCCATGAATGTGCCGCAGGGGTCGGTCAAGGTCACGGCCGGGGGACGGGAGCTGGTGGAGGGACAGGATTACACGGTGGATTATATGCTCGGAAGGGTGACCATCATCAACCAGGGGATCCTGGAATCGGGCACCCCGATCCGGATCTCGCTGGAGAACCAGTCGCTCTTCAATTTCCAGACCAAAACCCTGGTGGGGACCCACCTGGATTATACCATCTCGGACAATTTCAACCTGGGAGCGACCGCCATGCACCTGACCGAGCGGCCCCTCACCCAGAAGGTGAACATCGGTGACGAGCCCATTTCCAATACCATCTGGGGACTGAACGGAAGCTACAGCACCGAATCCCAGCTGATCACCAACATTGTGGATAAACTTCCCTTTCTGGAGACCAAGGCCCCCTCTTCCCTGACGGTGGTGGGAGAATTCGCCCAGCTTGTGCCGGGCCACTCCAGGGCCATCGAAAAGGAGGGGAATGCCTATATTGACGACTTCGAAGGGAGCGAGACCTCCATCGACCTGAAGCAGTTCTCCTCATGGAAACTGGCCAGCACCCCGCGGGGTTTCTTCCCGGAAGCCCAGTTAAACAACAACCGCCGTTACGGGTACGGAAGGGCCAAGCTGGCCTGGTACCAGATCGACCCGCTTTTTGTGAGGGACGAGTCGCGCACCCCCAGGCACATCAAAGCCAACCCCGACCTCGCGTCCAGTGCCTACGTGTACGAGGTGTACGAGCAGGATATCTTTCCCAACAAGGAAAATCCCAGCGGGATCCCCACCAACATCTCCGTGCTGAACATGGCCTATTATCCCAGCGAGAGAGGGCCTTACAACTATGATTACGAGCGGATCGCGCCGGACGGGAAATTGCTGGATCCCAGGCAGCGCTGGGGCGGGATCATGCGGGAGATCTATTCGAGCGACTTTGAACAGGCCAACGTGGAGTTCATCGAGTTCTGGCTCATGGACCCGTTCGTGGAAATGCCCGATCACAACGGGGGCGAGCTTTACTTCAACCTGGGTAATGTGTCCGAGGATGTGCTGAAGGACTCCAGGAAAATGTTCGAGAACGGGCTGCCCGATTCCGAAGAGGTGACCAAGGTGGACACCACCGTATGGGGACGGGTGCCCCTGGTGCAGTCGCTCGTCCAGGGATTCAATGCGGGTGATGAAGCACGCAGGTACCAGGACGTGGGACTGGACGGGCTTTCGTCGGAGCTGGAACAGCAGTTTTTCTCCAGGCACCCGGATGACTACCTGAACAAGGTGGACAGCATGTACCGTGCCGGGTACCTTTCCGAGCAGGCAAGGAACGCCATATTCGATGATCCCTCCTCGGACGATTACCACTATTACAGGGGAACGGATTACGACGACAGGGAGCTGGATATCCTGAGCCGGTACAAGAATTACAACAACCATGAAGGGAACTCGCCCAGCAGCATGGATGAGACAGAGTCCTATACTACCTGGGGGACCTCCCTCCCGGATATCGAGGACATCAACAGGGACAACACCCTGAGCGAGACAGAAGCCTATTTTGTTTACCGTGTGCGGCTGAACAGGGATGAGATGGAGGTGGGCAGGAACAACATCGTGGACAAGGTGGTGCACCGCGCAAAGTATCGCAATGACGAACGGGCGGACGTGACCTGGTACCAGTTCAGGATCCCAATCTATGATTATGAGGAGACCGTGGGAGATATCTCCGATTTCAAGACCATCCGGTTCATGCGGATGTTCCTCACCGGTTTCGAGGATACCACCATCCTGCGTTTTGCCCGGCTGGAGCTGGTCCGCGGCGAGTGGAGGCGTTATGCGTTCCCCTTTGCCCAGGGGGGTGAGGACTGGACCGGGGAGGAGCCTCCCGAAGGGGGACTGGCCATCGCGGCGGTGAACATCGAGGAGAACAGCGGGAAAACCCCCGTCAATTATGTGCTCCCCCCCGGCTTCACCCGGCAGATCGATCCCACCCAGCCCCAGCTCCGGCAGCTGAACGAACAATCCATTGTTTTGAAAGTGAGCGAGCTGGCGGACGGCGATGCCAGGGCGGCCTACAAGAACACGGAGCTGGATATCCGCCAGTACAAGAAGATCCGGATGGAGGCACATGCCGAGGCGATCCCCGGACAGGTGCTCAATGACCGTGAACTGGTGGCGTTCATCAGGCTGGGGACCGATTACCAGAACAACTACTACGAGTACGAGGTCCCCCTTAAACTCACCCCTCCTGGCAGGTATGACAATGACAGCGAAAGCGACCGGCAGATCGTCTGGCCCGAAGAAAACAAGTTTGAGATCGACCTGGACCTGTTCAAGGAGGTCAAGCAGGCCAGGAACCGGGCCATGAGCGATCCGGAAAGCCAGGTGACCATCAACTCGGTCTATTCCGTTCAGGATGATCAGGAGAACCGGGTCTCTGTTTCCGGGAACCCCAACATGAGCAGCATCCGGACGATCATGATCGGGGTGCGGAATCCCAAGGCCGGCAACAATCCCTTCGGCGATGACGACGGATTGCCCAAATCGGGGGAGATCTGGCTGAACGAACTGCGGCTGACCGACTTCAATGAGAAGGGGGGATGGGCAGCCACCGGACGGGCCACCCTGAAGCTGGCCGATTTCGGAAATGTCACCTTTGCCGGGAATACCAGTCAGCCCGGCTTCGGAAGCATCGAACAGAAAGTGAACGAACGGTCCAGGGAGCAGGTGATCCAGTATGACATCTCCTCCAACCTGCAGATGGGGAAATTCTTCAGGGACGATCTGGGGGTCAGCATCCCGGTCTTTGCCAGTTACTCGAAGGCCATCGTCAATCCGGAGTACAATCCGCTGGATCCGGACATTCCCCTGAAGGAAGCGATCGAGGAGGCGCAGACGGAAACGGAAAGGGATTCCATCATCCGCAACTCCAGGGACATGGTGGAACGGAAATCCTTTGCGGTGACCAACGTGCGGATGAACCGGGCGGGGACCCAGAAAAGGTTCTACAGCCTTGCCAACTGGTCCGCCAGTTTCTCCCTCAATGAGATGAACAGCCGCAATCCGAACCTGGAATATTACAATACCCGGAAGGTGAGGGGGAACATCAGTTACAACTTCAATACCCGGCCCCGGAACGTCCAGCCCTTCAAGTCGGTGAAATGGATGAGTTCGGAATGGCTGCGGATCATCAAGGATTTCAACATCAATTACACCCCCTCCCGCATTTCATTCAGGACCGACATGGACCGGTATTACCTGGAAAAACAGGTGCGGAACATCAACAACCCGGATTTCATCGTGGAGCCCACTTTCAGGAAGGACTTTCTCTGGAACCGGTACTTTGATCTGAAATTCGACCTCACGCGCAACCTGCGCTTCGACTTCTCCTCCACCAACATTGCCCGGATCGATGAGCCGGAAGGCAGATGGAACCGGGAGCTGGACACCTACGAAGCCTACAGGGATTCCCTCTGGCAGAGCATTTTTTCCATGGGCCGCACCACCAGCTACGTGCACCAGTTCGACGCTTCCTATACGATCCCGATCAATAAGATCCCGGTGCTGGACTGGGTAAGCGCCAATGCCCGTTACGGGGGTACATACGGCTGGGACGTGGGACCGATCATCCCGGACGATCCCGAATTCGGTCCCATCAACCTGGGGAACGACATCAAGAATTCCAATACCATCCAGCTGAACGGCCAGCTGAACTTCGTGAACCTCTATAACAAGATCAACTTCCTGAAGGAGATCAACGACAAGTACCGGAGCGGCCAGGCCCGGCAGCAGGAATCCGAGACCCGAACGGTAACCCGTGAGTACACCCGGGAAAACCTTTACCTGAGCGACGAGCGGGGCAGGTACATCGCCCATAACCTGCGGACCAGGAACGTCAAGGTGGAGGTGTTTGACGAGAACAATCAGCCGGTGGAGGTGAGCACGGAGATCCTGAGCGACACCCGGATCAGGATCTTTTCGGACCAGTCGGTCAGGAATGCCAGGGTGGTGGTGACCGGTACCATCGAGAAAGGGGAAAGTCCGCTCATTTTCATCATGGAGTCCACCGTGAGAATGATCATGGGGATCCGGACGGTGAACATCACCTATTCAAAAAGCGGAGGGACCTTCCTTCCGGGATATCTGCCGGGGACCGATTATTTCGGGATGCAGCAGTACGGGGGACGGCTGGTCCCCGGCTGGGAGTTCATGGCCGGCTGGCAGGACGAGGAAATGGCCGAACGGGCTTTTCACAGGGGACTGCTGACAACCGACCCGCGTTTGAATGATCCTTTCACCCTGAACAATACGGAACGCTATACCGCCAGGGCCAACATCGAGCCGTTTAACGGATTGAAGATCGACGTGACGGCCAACAGGATGTTCTCATCCAACCTTGCCGAATACTACACCGCGGATGCTTCGGGCAACCTGCCTGCGGATACCGCAAGGGGAAGGACCTACAGCGGCAATTTCAGCATGTCCTATCTCTCCTTCCGCACGGCCTTCGAAGCGATCGACGACGAGGTGGAATCTTCCAAGATCTTCCTCAAGCTGAAGGACGATTACCGGAAGATCATCTCACAGCGGCTGGGCGCGGAATACGAGCGCAATACAGGTACGGTGCTCCCCGATTCGGGAGGCTACAAGCTGGGTTACGGACCCACCTCCCAGCAGGTGCTCATCCCCGCCTTCCTGGCTGCTTACGGAGGCCGCGATCCCAACAATGTTGGCCTGTCGGCTTTCAAATCCATCCTGGAGGTCCTTCCCAACTGGCAGGTCCGGTTCGACGGCCTGGGAAAGATCGAAGCACTGCGGAAATATGTGAATTCCATCGTGATGAACCACTCCTACAGGTCCACCTACAGTGTGGGCTCGTTCATCAACAATCCTTTTTTCGTATACGATTCTGTCAACGGGGTTCCCATCGTCACCGACCTGCAGGGAAATTTCATGGTGCCGCAGACCATCAACACGGTGAGCATCAATGAGAACTTTTCCCCGCTCTTTGACCTGAACATGGACTGGAAAAACAGCCTCACCACGCGGGTCGAGTACAGGCGGTCACGGACCATTGCACTGAATATGGCCAACACCCAGGTGAACGAGGTGAACAGTTCAGAGATCATTGTGGGGGCGGGTTACCGCTTCAACCAGGTCCCCCTTGTCATCAACCAGCGGGAATTCAACAGTGATTTGAATGTGCGGGTGGATTTTTCCATGCGCAACAACCGCACCGTGATCAGGAAGCTGGAAGATCTGTCGGGCAGCGAGATCACCGCAGGTCAGCGCATCCTCAGCCTGGAAGCCTCGGCTGATTACATGCTGAGCGACAAGTTCACCGTACGCCTGTTCTACGACCAGCGCCTGACCACCCCCTACATCTCCAACAGCTATCCCAATGCCAACTACAACGTGGGGTTCAGTCTGACGTTTACGCTGTAGGATACCGGGGGAATAAATGATCTAAAGCATTTCTGCATATCATTCAAAAAATAGTACATTTGAAAAAGGAGTTAGGGGAGTTAATGGAGTTAGGGGAGTTAGGTTTCCTGACTCATCTAACTCAACTAACCCAGCTAACAAACCTAACTCAACTAACTCAACTAACTCAATTAACTCAATTAACACTCACAAAGTGAGTAAAATAACCTTGTTATCATGACCATCCCAGATGATCTGAAGTACACAAAGGAGCATGAATGGATCCGCGTGAAAGGCGACACCGCCGTGGTGGGAATTACCGATTTTGCCCAGGGCGAACTGGGTGATGTGGTTTTCATCGAGATTGAAACCGAAGGGGAGTCCCTGTCCACGGGAGACACCTTCGGGACGATTGAGGCTGTGAAAACCGTGTCCGACCTCTACATGCCGGTGGACGGCGAGGTGATTGAGGTGAACGGTGACCTGGACGAATCCCCTGAACTGGTAAACTCCGATCCTTACGGCAAGGGCTGGATGATCAGGATCCGCATCTCCGATCCGTCCCAGCTGGAAGACCTGCTCCCGGCAGGGGAATACGGTAAGTTGATCGGGTAGGAGGCCGTTTCGGCAGGGTTTTTGTGTTGTTTCAAACACAAACAACCCTGATGAAAAAACTTCTGTACTTCCAGCTCGCCATCCTGTTGCTGGGCTCCTGCGCAGCACCCAGGGTGGTTACCCGGCTTACCCCGGAGGCCCCGGAAGGGCACTACGAGATGGGCCGGGAATATATCAGCCTCAGCAACGACAGCGTCATCACCGAACTGGGATTTGACGGGATCCACCAGGATTACCTGGTATTTGACTTCGTGGTGGTGAACCAGACCGGTCATCCGCTGAACCTTCAGCCTTCCGATTTTTACTATGTGATCCTGGACAGCGCCCTGGCCGATTCCTCAAAGCTGCCCCCGCGCATGGCCGTTCACCCTGAACGGATCCTGCAACAGTACGAGGAAACCCTGGAGGAGTGGTCCGGGGAGAAGGAATTCAATGCAGTGCTGGGTTTTGTGGATGCGGGGGTGGGGATGATCGTCAATACCACCGCCTTCTTTGCCACCGAGGATCCCGGCTACATCGCCGATGCAATCCTGGGTGCGCTGGACAAAGCCGGTTATTATGTGGCGGCGGACCATCGGATCGGTCATCACATGAGCGTGATCAGCGAGGAAAAGGAGATTGTCCGGAAGGAGATCTTCCGGAGCCTTACCCTGCCACATGGCAAGGTGGCCAGCGGATATGTTTTTTTCCCGCGTGACCATGATGCCCGTTACTGCATGTTCTGTTTTCCGGTGGATGACCAGCTCTTCCAGTTTGTGTATCATCAGCAGGAAGAGCTCCTGTTCTACTGAAGGCGACCGGGGGATCTCAATCTTCCCGGCCCGCCGGGTCCTCCAGGTCTTCGGGTGATTCATCCCTGCCATCCGCCTCGGGTTTCCCTGCAGGAAGGGGATCCCTGGTAATCTCCTTGTAGAGCTTTCGGTTTCGCACCACATCCACGGCAAGGTACATGGCATTGCGGAAGGAGGAGGGAGAGGCTTCATCCTTTCCCGCCAGCTCATAGGCTGTTCCGTGGGCGGGACTTGTCCTGACCACCGGAAGGCCGGCGGTAAAGTTTACCCCGGCATCCATGGTAAGTGCCTTGAAAGGACCGAGGCCCTGGTCATGGTACATGGCGAGTACAGCGTCATACCGGCTGAACCGACCCGCCCCGAAGAATCCGTCGGCAGGAAAGGGACCAAAGGCAGAGACGTTCTGCTTTTTTGCCTGTTCGATGGCAGGAATGATCACTTCCTGCTCCTCCTTCCCCAGCAAACCATCCTCGCCGGCATGGGGATTGAGACCGAGGACCGCGATCGTCGGGTTCCTGATCCCGAAATCCATCAGCAGGGAACGGGAGAGGATCTTCAGCTTTTCAACGATCAGTTCCGTGGTGATGAATGCGCTCAGCTGTGATACGGGGACATGCCCCGCCACCAGTCCGACTTTCAGCAGATCACTCACCATCAGCATCATCACCTCTCCTGATCCGAACCTGTCTTTCAGGTATTCGGTATGACCGTTGTGGTTGAATCCAGCCAGCTGCATGTTCTGTTTACTGACCGGTCCGGTCACCAGGGCATCAATCTTTCCCTCCGCCAGTGCATCCGTGGCTGCCTTGAGGGCAGCGAAAGAGGAGATCCCGGCACTCCTGGTGGATTTGCCCAGTTCCACACGGATCTGCTCATCCACACAGTTGATCACATAAATCCTATTGCCCTTGGCCTCATCGGGGGAAAGAACGCTTGTGGGAGCGAAGCTTTCAATATTCAGTGCCTTGCGGTGGTAAGCCACCACCTTGGGAGACCCGAAGATCACGGGGATGCAGATCTCATTCATCCGGTTGTCCATGAGGGTTTTAATGATCACCTCATAACTGATCCCGTTCACATCCCCGTGGGAGATCCCTATTTTTATTCTGTCAGCCATCTCTGGAACATTAAAGTGAACGTTTCAACAGGTAATGGTAGAGGACCCTCACACCCACGCCGCTTCCTCCTTTTCCCCTGTAATTGTAAGATGTCTTGTTAAATGAGGGCCCGGCAATATCCAGGTGGATGTAAGGGTAATCCGTAAAATGCTCAAGGAACTTCCCGGCGGTGATGGCCCCTGCATATTTGCCACCGATGTTCTTCAGATCGGCAACGGTCGATTCAAGCTGCTCCCTGTAGTCATCCCAGAAGGGGAATTCCGCAATTCTTTCCGAGGTGTATTCCCCGCTTTCTTTCAGCAGTTCCATGATTTCCCGGCTGGCATTGCCCATGCCCACCATTCCGTATTTGTCAATGGCTGCATGTGCCGCACCGGTCAGCGTGGAAAGCTCGATCACCAGTTCCGGATCGTAGCGTTTGGCATAGCTGAGTGCATCGGCCAGGAGCATCCTCCCTTCCGCATCCGTATTGAGCACCTCCACAGTGGTCCCGTCATACATGGTGACCACATCACCCGGCACATAAGCATTCCCGTCCGGCCGGTTATCCGTGGCGGGGATCAGGCCGATCACCCAGACCGGCAGCCGGTTCCTGGCCACCGCATAAAAGGCTCCAGCCACCGCTGCCGCTCCGGCCATATCACATTTCATGTAATCCATCGAATCGTAGGTGGGCTTCAGGCTCAGTCCCCCGGTATCAAAGACCACCCCTTTGCCCACCAGGATCAATGGCCTGTCGTTCACTGCATGTTCCGGCTTCCATGTGAGGATGGAGAAGGTGGGCGGATCCACGCTCCCTTTGTTCACGGCAAGGATCCCCCCCATCTTGAGGGATTCTATTTTCTTCTTGTTGAAAACCTCCACAGAGAAACCAGCCTCGGCAGCCATCTTTTCGATTTCGTCTGCAAGGCGCACGGCCGTCAGATAAGAAAGGGGCTCATTCACCAGATCCCTGGCATAATAGACTCCCCGGATCAGATAATCGAGCTTCCCGACGGCCTCCTTATCCAAGCCTTCATCCAGGATCTGTATCTCTTCCGGCAGGGATTGTTTGCGGTGATCCCCGGTCCGGTACTTTAAAAACTGGTAGCCGGTCAGCGCCATCCCTTCCGCAAAAGCCAGACACTCTTCCGGATCCACCCCGCAGTTCACCACCACAAGGGTGTTGATGTCGTGGTGGTGAATCACCTCGTGCAGTTCGTGCCCTGCGATCCTCGCACTTTCCAGGCGATGGAACAGCGGTTTTTCCTCCCGGCCAAGGATCCCGATGATCACCAGGTGGTCCAGCCGGTTCAGGACCACGGATTTCTTTTCAAGCGCAATCCTTGAATGAATGTAATCCCGTTCCTTACGGTCGGTGATCCGGCTGTTGAAATCCTGTGCTTTCCTGCCCAGGAGCACAACGTCCTTTTTTTCTGCAGCCTTTGTTCTGGTGATCTTCATGATGCTTCTATTGTGCCTCAAAAATAGTCAAAAACTGTCTGAATCATCTGCAGCTTCAATAAAACATACCTCCCGCCTGAAGATTCAATTGACTTTCACGAGGCATTGTTGTATTTTGCATGAAACCGACAGGATCTATTCACCAAACAGCATGCTTATGAAAAGGATGTATATATGGACGGCCTGCACTGTCGTTTTGATGTTTGCGGGCTGTCAGGATCAGATCGATTACGAGAAGGAACGGCAGGCCATCATCGATGTGATCAATCTGGAAACCCAGTCTTATGTGGACAGGGATATGGAAACGGTTTTTTCAACACACGTCCATGATTCGCTGAACATGAGGCTGACCGCGGGAGCGGACGATTACGTATTCATCCAGGGGTGGGAGGACCACGCCAGGCACCTGGCAGGTGATGCCACGGAAGATGACCTGGGTCCGGATATGCATATTCACGTGGATAAGTCCAATTACAGAATGAGGATCCATCCCACCTCGGCATTCGTGGTATGCGATCAGACATGGACTTCCGCCTACGAGGACGATACGACGGAAATCAAAAGCATCCAGGTGCGGTTCCTGGAAAAAATAGACGGGGAATGGAAGATCGCCTTCGTTTCCTTCATCGGCACCTCCGGATACAAACAGCACATTGAACCGGAGTTGCTGGAGGACTGAACGACCGGTGGTTATGCCGGCGGGGATTTCTGCAGGCTGTTATACAGCCAGGCAAAGAACAGTCCCCCGATGAATCCGTAAACAAAAGCCCAGAGCATGCCGAGGAATGCACCCCACCAGGTCACCTGGAATCCGAAGAACAATTTATGGACCTTCACCAGGGTGGTTCCTTCATAACCAAGGATCAGGAAGAGGAAAGTAATCAGGAGCGTGATCAGCCCCGCGGTAATTCCGGTTGTCAGCGCAAAAGCACTTGTGTGAAGCTTCATGGTCTTGGATGATTTGGTTTGGAAGACAAAGAACGTATCTCTGCAAAACTACGGAATCATTGAGTGCAAGTCAATTGGTGCGCGGTAAATCTTTCTGAAGATCCAATGGGATGCAAACGGTTGCGGGAAATAAGGAGGCGGTCCTTCAGGTGAAGGAACTTGTGCGTTACTTTGGGGATCTGCTCGCAGTGGATCACCTCTCCCTGGAGGTCCGGCGCGGAGAGATCCTCGGATTTTTGGGGCCCAACGGCGCCGGCAAGACCACCTCCATCAGGATGATGTGCGGGCTGCTCAAACCTTCTTCGGGGGAAGTCCGGATCCATGGCAACAGGATCGACACCGACAGAGGGACGATGAGCAGGGCACGGGTGGGGATCTGTCCCCAGGAAAACATCCTCTGGGAGAAACTCACCTGTTTCGAACAGCTTGTATTCAGTGCCCGGATATACAATGTACCGGGAGAAACGGCCAGGAAAAGGGCGGATATGCTTCTGTCCAGAATGGGACTGGAAGCGAAACGGAATAAACTGGCCTCCACATTGTCGGGCGGGATGAAACGAAGGATGAATGTGATCCTGACCCTGATGCATGATCCGGAGATCCTTGTCTTCGATGAACCGGAGGCTGGTCTGGATCCGCAGAGCAGGATCCTGGTACGGGAATTCATCAGGGAGATGGCCATGGACAAAACGGTGATATTCACAACCCACAACATGGACGAGGCGGAAAGGATCGCCGACCGGGTGGCCATTATCGATTCGGGAAGACTTTTGATGACGGACACTCCCGGGAACCTGAAGAATTCCATCGGTGAAGGGGACAACCTGGAACTGGAAGTGGTAGCAGGAGAGTTGTCGGACCTGGAGGAAGTTGAAGCCACCCTGGGTCAGAAAGGATTTACGGTGATCCGGGAAGATTTCACCCTGCACGTCAGGGCCATGGACCTGATCCCGAAAATTCATGACATCTACCGGATCCTTGAAAAACACGGGGTCACCGTAAATGAGATGCGGATGCGTGAAAATTCCCTGGAGGATGTGTTCATCCACCTCACGGGAAAAAGCCTCAGGCAATGAGATGGTATTTTGTATTTCTGAAGGCGGTGAGGGAGCAGATCAGGGACTTCTGGATCCTGATCCTGGTCATTCTGATGGCCCCCCTGTTCATCTTCCTCTATTACCTGATGGTGGAGTCCGAAAAACCCAGGTACGACATAGTTGTGGTCAACCGTGACCATGGCATCCGTTTCGGGGAAGAGCAGGTGAATATCGGAGATTCCTTAATCCATTATGCCGGATCTGCTGCTGCACAGGAAGGATTGTCCATGTTGCGGTACAGCAGAAGCAACGACAGGCAGGCAGCCCTGGACCTCCTGAGGTCCGGTCGCGCGGATGTGGCGCTAATCTTCCCGGAGAACCTCACCCGCAGCCTTTTCGCGACTCATATGCCGGATTCGGCAGGGGCGGTCATAGAAATGGTGGGCGATGTGACGCAGGCGGATTATATCCTGGGGGCGGTCTGGACAGAGGAGCTGGCCAACCGGTTCATCCGTGATGCTGCCGGCATCCGTCTGCCCGTCACTTGGAAAGAGACCATGCTGGGCCATTCCGGCCACCGTTCCATGTTCGAGCTGTATGTCCCCGGAATGTTGATCCTTTCCATCATCATGATCATCTTCTCTGCGTCGTCGGCTCTGGTGAGAGAGCCTGAGCACAGGACCATGGAACGGTTGAAGATCTCCCGGCTCACCTCCGTGGAATTCCTTGCCGGCACCTCCCTGTTGCAGGTGATCCTCGCGCTGATCTCACTTTCGCTGGCAATCCTGACCGCTGTGGCCCTGGGATACGAAATGATCCCAGGCACACTCTGGTACATCCTGCTCATCTCTTTCCTGACCGCCCTGTCCATGATCAGCTTCAGCCTGATCGTGGCGGCCATGTGCCGCTCCATCAAAGATGTGGCCATCATCGGAACATTTCCGCTGTTTTTGCTCATGTTCTTTACCGGAGCGGCCTTCCCGATCAACGGTGGAAAACTTTTCACCATCGGCGCTCATCCCGTGATGTTGAATGACATCCTCTCGCCCACCTGGGCGGTGGACGCACTGAACAAGGTACTGGTCAAAGGTGCAACCGCAGGTGAAACGGTTCCTGAAATTGCAGCACTGGTCATTCTTACCGGGGTATATTTCCTGGTGGGCTCCCGGGCCTTCAGGCAAAGGCACATGCTTGCGCGATGAGCCTAAGCGGATTTCTTCCAGCTAATCCCTTCGATGGCTGTGATCACCTTTCTGAGCACGTCAAAATAGAGGGTCAGGTAGAGGATCAGGGAAGTGAACCAGATAAAAACCAGGTTAAACCAGATGGTATCCATGCAGGTGTTGCCGATCCTTTTACAGGGTGCATATAAATGTGCCCTGCCCCTGGCCGAGGAGGGGATCATATAAACCGGCTCAAATTTTCGTATGAGCCGCTGATCCGTTTCGATGATCTTCTCCAGCTCATTCCTGTTCAGGAGCATTTCCGAAAGTTTCTCGTTGTCATGTGCGTTCCTGAAATCGGCGAATGACTCCCTTCCCCCCATCTCTCTGATCAGCGCCTCCTGCATCCGGTTCCTTTCCCGGTTCCACTGACCGATCTGTTCCCTCAGGTGGTTTGTCAGCTTCTCCAGGGCCGCTCTGGTTTCTTCCACAGATTCCTCATCGAGTGATTTCATGTCTGGAGGGACTTGATCAACAGGAAGATAACCCGGGAATCGTGCGCCCAGTTCCTCCATCTGGTCCCGCAGCAGGTGCATGTTCCGGATGACCTCTTCCCGGTTCCTCCCCTCTTTTACGTAGAAGAGGGATTCATCCAGCTTGGTCTCCAGGGTGGGGATCAGGAAAGCTTCCAGATAACGCAGATTGCCTATTTCCTGGTCAATTTCGAAAAAATGTCTCCGGTACCTGTTGTTCTTGAACTGATCCACCGCAAGGGCCTCAAATGCCCAGCGGGAGGTCATGAGGTCGCCGATGACGGGTACATATTCATAATTTGTGAGGCTTTTGTGGAGTTTGTCGAACCTTACCAGCACACCGCTGAAAAGGATCTGGGGGATCAGCAGGAACGGGATGAGGATATAGACCGTGATCACCGAGTTGAATCCTGAGGAAATGTTCAGCCCCAGCAGGTTGGCAAAACAGGCGGTGGTGAAAAGGATCAGCCAGTAGCTGAATGTCATGCCCCTGATCTCCACGATCAGGTTGCCCGCAAGGACATAGAGGATCGACTGCACGGCAGAGATCAGGAACATGATCAGGATCTTGGAATTCAGGTAACTGAAACGGCTCAGGTTCAGGAACGATTCCCGCTGCAGGAGCTTCCGGTCCCTGATGATCTCCTCCGAACTGATGGTCAGGCCCAGGAACAGAAAAACGATCACGCTCATCAGCAGGTAAGCGGGCAGGTTTTCATTCAGCCGGAACACATATGCCCCCGGATTACCGGGCAGTCCCCCGAAATATTTCGTGAAATATCCCAGAATCAATGCCAGAAGGGGTGCTTCCAGGAGGCTGATCAGCACATACTGCCTGTTGGTCAGTTTTGACAGCAGGTCCCGGGTGAAAAACACCCTCATCTGTTTCAACAGGCCGGGTATGCTGAAATAGTTTTCGGGAAGTGCCTGCTTCGGGGGGTGTTCTGCCGGGATCTTCCTGAGTTTCTTCCTGAACAGGTCGAACCATTCCCGGGGACTGACTTTCCTGCTGCGGGATAGCTTCCCGTGCTCGTTCACGATCCTGGCCTCAATGATCTGCAGTACCTGGTCAGGATCCACATTCCCGCACCTGGGACACTGATCCTCGTTCGCATTGGCATGGTTGCTGGCCGATTTGAAATAGATCACCGCTTCCAGGGGATTTCCGTAGAAGATCTGGTAACCGCCCCTGTCCAGGAAGATGATCCTGTCGAACATCTTGTACAGGTTGGATGAGGGCTGGTGGATATTCACGATCACCAGTTTCCCTTTAGATGCCTGTTCCCTGAGCAGGTTCATCACCATCTCCGAATCCAGCGACGAGAGACCGGATGTAGGTTCGTCCACAAACAGCACCGAGGGTTCCCGGATCAGCTCCAGTCCGATGTTCACCCTTTTGCGCTGACCGCCGCTGATGACCTTGCTCAGGGGTTTCCCCACCTTCAGATCCCTGATATCGTAAATGTTCAGATCAATCATCACCCTGTCAACGATCTTCCGGATCTTCTCCTCATCATAGTCGTTCAGGCAGAGTTTTGCGTTGTAATACAGATTCTGGGATACGGTCAGCTCCTCGATCAGGAGGTCATCCTGGGGAATAAAACCGATTACCCCGCTCAGCGTCTCACGTTCATGTTCGTCGTACAGGTCATACCCGTTGATCAGGATGTTTCCCTGCTGGGGCTTCAGGTTGCCGTTCAGCACATTGAGCAGGGTGGACTTGCCCACACCGCTACCTCCCATGATCCCCACCATTTTTCCCGACTCCTCCTGCATGTTGAATTCATGGACGCCGTTGTCGCTGTTTTTGAACCGGAAAACCACGTTTCTCGCAATGAAGGACAATCGGGATGCTGTGAAGGAGGCCGAAAAGGTGCCGGCCACATCGGTGTAGTAGATCGGCTCGATGTGCTGTCCCCTGACGGCCGAGCCGTGTTCGAAAGTGTAGGTCAGTCCCGAATGAAGCCTTTGTCCGTTCAGGTAAAGGTCTTCCAGCCCGTGATAACGGAGGATGAATGTGTTGGTGCTGCCAATGTGGAGAAAGGCGATTTGCCCCGAAAGCTTCCTGTTGAGGAGATGGTTCACAGCCATGTCAGCGGGTTTCTCCTCATTGCTGATCAGCAGCACACGGTCCTGCTCCGGAATGTCCGCCAGTGAGTAGGCGACAAAACCAAGGAGATTCTGGTATTCCTCCTCGGGCAGGTTGAATGCGGAAGCTACCGTTTGCAGAAAATCCAGCTCCTTTTCCCGTATCTCGATCCCGTAGGCAATGTATTCGATCAGCTGAATGACCACATAGACCTTCTGATCCTGCTCCAGTTCCTCGTTGATCTTTTCACAGATCCCCAGGATCCTGACGGCGGTCAGCGAGGTGCGTTTTCTGTCCCTGATGCTGTCTTTGGCGATCTCTTCCCGGTGGTACAGGTTCAGGTATTCGTCAAAAACTTTCATGTACTTATCCACCAGTTCCTGGTTCAACAACCTTCCGAGAAACGATCTGACAATGGCTCTTTCGCTCTCCGAAACCTGTTGAACTTCTTCAATGTCAACGATTAATGCAAACAATTGCATCAAAGCCCTTAATATCGCCTCACTCATAATGCACCAGTTATGATACGAATATATTCAAATAAAACATGTTACAGCCGGATTCAAGTTTTTTTAGTTACTTTGTCACAGAAGAACACACCAGCGCAGAAAGGGCATCTACACCCATGACAGACACCGGAACCATCATCGAATTCAAGGGCCCCATCTCCTACAGGATCATTGAAAGATTGCTGGACAAGCTCCGGTCTGCTCCCGAGTTCCTGGCAATGAACAAACCCACCAGGAAAAAGGTTTACGGTGCTTTTGTGGAATCGATCGACAACATCTACAAATATGCGGCCGGAAGCGGGACGGGAGATAGAAATAAGAACAGGCCGTCTCTCATTTCCGTGAAAAAACAGGATGACCGGTACCTGATCACCGCCGGGAACCTGATCCAGAATGACGATCTGGAGGAATTCAGGTTCAAGCTTGACCGCGTTCGTCAGCTGGACAGGGAAAATCTGAAAACCCTTTACGAGGATATCATTAACCGGGAACCGGGGGAGGACGACAAGGGGGCCGGACTGGGACTGGTCACCATCGCGCTGAAGACGGAACATAAAATCAGGTACAGTTTCACACCGGTTGACAGCGACCACTCATTTTTTGAAATACAGATCATCATTAACGAATAAGGAATGGATAAGCTAATCATTGAGCCAACGCTGAATTCACCCCGCGTGATCCTTGACCCGGAACAGGGGATCTTTGAGTTTTCCGGGGAGTCACGGCCGGAAAATGTGAAGAGTTTTTATATGCCCGTGCTGGAATGGCTCGAAAGTTACGCAGGTGAACTGTCCGCCGGGGACTCCGGCAACGGGGGAATTCCCCTGGAGTTCCATTTTAATTTCGAATATTTCAACTCCACATCCGCAAAATTCATCCTGGATATCTTCAAAACACTCAGCAGGCTGAATACCGAAGGCCAACAGGTGGGTGTGAAGTGGCACTACGAGGAGGATGACGAGGACATGCTGGAGGTGGGGAAGGAGATGTCCAGGATGTCAAAGCTTCCCTTTGAGTATGTGACCATACCCTGACCCCGTCAAATCCTGATCCCCATTACGAGGATATCGTCGATCTGTTCCACATCCCCCTGCCATTGCTCCAGTCTTTCGGCCAGGAGTTTTTTCTGTAATTCCATGGGATGCTCACGGATCTCCAGGAGCAACTCCCTGAATCTTTTCGACCGGAAGGTTTTCCTGTCCGGTCCCCCCAGCTGGTCCACGTACCCGTCGGAGAACAGGTACAGGGAATCGTTCTCCTGCAGCCGGATCTCCTGGCTGGTGAAGGGGACCACCTCCTGCTCGTAGATCCCGATGGGCATCCGGTCGCCCCTGATCTGGATCAGGCTGTGATCCTGGCCGAAAGAGCCGGCCTCTTTTGCGGCCCTCTCCCTGACCAGATACACCGGCCGGTTGGCGCCGGCATACTCCATCATGCGGGTCCCGGTGTGGATGATGCACAGCGCGATCTCAATCCCGTCGCGTGCCTCACCCCTGGAGCCGGTCTGGTGCAGAGAGCTGATCACAAAGTCTCTCAGCTCGTCCAGGATCTGGTTCGCCCGGATGGTTTCGTTCCTGTTCACGATCTCATTCATATAGGTGATCCCGAGCATGCTCAGGAAAGCACCGGGTACACCGTGTCCGGTGCAGTCGGCCACAGCGATCATGAGCCTGTCCCCCCTGAGCGTGGTCCAGTAGTAATCGCCGCTCACAATATCCCTTGGCCTGAACAGGATGAAATGATCCTTCAGGATATCCGACATGTAGGTGGTAGGGGGGAGCAGGGCCGACTGGATCCTTTCCGCGTACTGGATACTGTCCAGGATCAGGTCCTTCTGCCGTGAAATGGTGTCCCGCTGCATGGTGGCCAGATCCAGCTGTGCTTCGATCTCCTCCTTCTGAGCCTCGATCTCCTCCTTCTGCATAACCACCTCCCTTGTCCGCTCCTTCACTTTCTGTTCAAGTTCCCGGTTCATCCTGGAGATGTCCTCCAGGTAATCCTTCATCTTCCGGGTCATCTGGTTATATCCTTCCGCGAGTTCCCCGATCTCATCGTTCGTGCGGACGATGGCATACTGCCCCGGCTCGCCTTCCCGGCTATTCCTGATGTTTGACAGGAGTTCCTTCACGGGACCGGTGATGTCCTGGTTGGTCCATTTGATGAACAGGAGCAGGTAGATCAGCGAAGCCATGATCCCCGTGGCGATCCCCACGATCATGATGATGGAGTCCACCGCATTCACATAGAAAAGCATGGAAAATTTATCGGCAGCCAGGGTCTCCTGGTCCTGGTTCATGAACATGCCCAGCGGACCGATGAGGATCTTCGCCTGTTCCCTGGTAAAGACATCCATGTCCAGATCTTTGATGGAGGTGAGGCTCAGGATGAGGTAGACCAGCACCACCAGGAGCGGCAAAAAGGTGGTCATCCCGCTGGCCATCATCAGCCGGTTTCGGATCATTCCCCTTTTCCGCCGGAATACCTTTTCCCTCAGTTCTGTTTCCGTGAAAAAATGTTCGATGTACTTGATGTGGATCCTGTGCCTCTGCCAGAAATAGACGAACAGGAATTCCAGAAGGGTGGCAACCAGGGTAATGTAGAAGAACTGGATGAACAGGTCCCTTTCCAGGTCGCCCGGGAACCGCTGCCCGATAATGATGTAAACCAGCGAAAAAATAATGATCACCAGATTGGGCAGGGTGATGATCACGCTGTTTACCACCGGTGTGGAGAACAGATACTTCCTGCAATATGCCCGCAATTTTCCGGGAATTTTCCGCTCCCTTCGTTTCAGCCTCAGATACCGCTTGAAAGGCAGGTTAAAAAAAAGACCTGCAAGAAAGCTGATGATGAGCAGGTAGAACAGCAGGCGGAAGTAGATTTCAAAAGGGCCCTTCTCCTCAAAGAACCTGATGGTGGTTTCCTGGTGCTCTTCGTTTCCCACGGTCACATGCGGACTGAATCCGGATCCGGATTCATGATCTACAGAATCTTCCTGTGCTTCCTGTACCAGCGCCTCATCGGGGACCGGCTCCCGGATCATGCTGTCTATCGCTTCCTGGCTGTAAAACATCCCGGAATCGGGCGCCGTCAGGCGGAGTCCTGATCCCTCCCGCTCGTCTCCTCCTGCCAGGTTCGCTTTCTCTGCGATGGCCGGAACACGCTGGAAGGCCAGGAACATCAGAAAGGGAATGACCAGGAAGAAATAAAGGATGGTGGACAGAAAATAGATCCTGAACCCGTAATATCCCGGAACCGGTTTTTGTCCCATCTGCAGGTGGTATTGATTGCAGGATAAAAATAAACGACATCCGGGTCAATTCAAAACCCTTCAGGTTGTATTCTCAACAGGATCCATTGTGATTGAAGCCGGGGAATCCTATCTTTGGGATAAATAGATGGATCCCATGAAAGCAAAAACCATCATCATTCTCCTGCTCGCGGTCCTTCTGATCATCTTCGCCCTGCAGAACACGGAACTCATCCATGTGAAATGCCTCTTCTGGGGAATCAATATCCCCCTGGCCCTGCTGATATTCGTCTGTTTTGCCGTGGGAGTGATCATCGGGATCATTTTGCCCGGAGGGGGGACGAAGAAAGAGAAAGTGGAAAAAACAACATCGCAGTAACCATGGCGAGATTCATGAAAGACCGGACCGCCTCGAAAGGGCAGGTCCCCGGCTCACTGATCCTGATCGGAGAACAGAAAATGGACCATCCGGTGATCAAACTGATCGAATATGACGCCGAAGAGCTGGTCGAAAAGGAACTGAAGTCCATCGATGAAGCCATCCCCTGCATGGAATCGGAAAAAGTTTCATGGATCAATCTATACGGGCTCCATGATCTGCAGCTGATGGAGCGGATGGGCGAGATATTCGGGCTTCACCCGCTGTTTATGGAAGATTTCATGAACACCGACCAGCGTCCCGGGTATGTGGACGGAGATACATATAATGCCTTGATATTAAAAATGTTAAGGTATGATGAAGGAGCAAAAAACATCACCTCGGAGCAATTCACGCTGGTACTGGGTTCGCATTATGTACTCACCCTGCAGGAACAACCCGGAGACGTATTCAGTCCGGTCAGGGAAAGGATCAGGCAGAAAAAGCGGAGGATCAGGCTGAACGACAATGATTACCTTGCCTATGTACTGCTGGACACCATCGTGGATAATTACATGATCGTGATCGAGTCCATCGGGAGGCAGATCGAGGAACTGGAAGGAAAGCTGTTCGGCGATCAGGATAAAAAAGTGGTGGAAGAGATCTACAGGCTGAAGACCGAGCTCTCCTTTCTCCGAAAGTCGGTCAGACCGGTGAAGGAGATCATGTTCCAGATCATGAAATCCGACCGCTCCTTCTTCCGGGAGAAGCACCGGAGTTACCTCAGGGACCTGAATGACCTGGTCACCCAGGCCACCGATGCCATTGAACTTTACAGCGGGATGATCTCGGACCACCTGAATATTTACAGTACGAATGTGAACAACCGAATCAACTCGGTGATGAAAGTTCTGACCATCTTTGCTTCCATTTTTATCCCGCTCACATTCATCGCCGGGATCTACGGAATGAACTTCAGGTTCATGCCCGAACTGGAATTCAGGTATGGTTACCTGGCGTTCTGGGTCGTTGTGGTGGTCGTTGCCATTGGTCTGCTGATCTATTTCAGGAGGAAGAGATGGCTATAGTCCCCCGGAGCGTGGCTATGAAATGCAGCATTGCGATTGCTATTGATGACATATTCGGAATCCTTAAAAGAGCTGCCATGATTAAAAAAATGATCCTGCTTGGACTGTCCGGCCTGCTTTTCTGCATCTCCTCCACCCACGGAGCACTGACATTCAAAGAGGTCCGAACGGCTTCCGACCGGGTGATCGTCGCCTTCTTCACCAGCGACACGGTGGATTTGAGCGAGGTGGATACCGCTGACCTGTCCCGATGGAAGATCAACGGACAGCCGCCCCTGGGCATCCATCGGTATGCCATGCAGGCCGATGCCTGCGACCACCACGTCTATCTGGAAACCCTGCCGCTGGAGGAGGACACCACATACAGGGTTGAAACCCCTTACGGAACAAAGGAGTTCACATTCCGGGAACGGACCACCTTCTGCGAATCTATCAAAACGAACCAGGTGGGATACAGTGCATTATCGCAGGTGCGGTATGCAAATTTTGCCATCTGGCTCGGAACGGGCGGAGCCGTGAAGATTGAGGGTGAGCTGCCGGCCTATGAGGTGTTTCATGCGAAAAGCGGAGAGGTGGTCGCATCCGGCAGGCTGGAAGAAAAAGGGGAAGATACTTCCTCGGGGGATTTTGTGTACCGCATCGGACTGTCCTCCGTTCCCGAAGGCGGACCTTACCGGATCGCGGTGAAGGGATTCGGATGTTCGCACCCGTTCGGGGTGGGTGGTGATTTTTCAAAAATGCTGGCGCATACCATCTTCCGCGCGCAGTACCTGCAGCGGTGCGGCTGTCCGGTCCACGAGCCGGATATCAGGAAAAATCCCTGCCATACGCTGATTTACGATGTGGATGGTCCCATCGGGGAAGCCAATATCGATGTGACGGGAACGGAAAGGACCTTCAGGTGCTATGGCGGGTATCATGATGCAGGGGATGCCGACCGGCGTGCTTACCACATGGCCAACCCGCTGATCAACCTGATGATATACGAGGCATTCCCGGAATATTTTACAGACGGGCAGTACCGCATCCCGGGTGATTTCACAGGGGACTACCGGATCCTGAACTACGAGAACGGGATCCCGGACATCATCGACGAGGCGGAGTGGGGGACCCTGGCATGGGAGTACCTGCAGAATGAGGACGGAAGCATTCATTTCGGCACGGAGACAAGGGGATATCCGGATCCGTTTGCCGCACCCATGGACCAGGATGACAAGAAATACGGAACCGTGCTGACGGACAACCGCGCCACCTGCACGGGGGCGGGACTGTTCATGCACCTGGCACGGATCCTCAGGCCATACAAGCCCGAAGAGTCTGCTGCACTGGTCAGACGGGCCGAAAAAGCGATGGAATGCAGCGGGGATGCGATGGCAGGTCCCGAAAGGCTCTATTACCACATTCAGCGGTACCTGTTGCTGGGTGAGGAGGCGGATCACCGGAAGATACGGGAATTGTACAGCCTGGCGGATTCATTGAAGGAACACCTGTATGCCACTCCGGGCTATTCGCTGAATGATGCCGACTTTGACAATCCGGCTTATATCCTTTCCTATGTGCTGGCGGAGGACGTGGTGACCGATCCGGAGATTGTTGCGTTTTTCCGGAAAGCCATACAAGCTGCCGCCGAGGCAAACATGGAGGAACTGGGAAAACATGCCTACCCGGTGGGAAACGATCCCGACCGGGGGGGATGGGGGCACAACGTGAGGCAGCCCCAGTATGCCTGTGCCCCGCTGCTTTGGTGGAAGCTGACAGGCGAGCAGCGATACTTCGATGCCGCCTCGGTGCTGATGGATTACAAGCTCGGGCTGAATCCTTTGGGGATCAGTTATGTTACCGGACTGGGTTCCCACAGGGTGCACAACATCCACGACCGTGAAAGTGCCTATACGATCGCCAAGGGCTGGGGCCCCAAACCGGGGATCACCGTATTCGGGCCGGGGGTTACCGGGTGGAGGAGCCGCGCCGGGGTGGTCCCCGGCATGAGGGAACTTCCCAGGGAACGAAAATTCTCAGACGACCGCGGAATTATCTCCTTCACCGAATTCACCATTTTTGAGACCATGCATTACGACGCGCTGTACACCATCCTAGCCGGCGGGGGCAGATGGGACGGCAGCGATCCTTTCAGCGCAGGGCAATAGTAACTACAATCCATTTAAGGCAATTCATATGCATCATCAAAAGATTACAGGTGCCGGGAACGGGAGGTTTGCGGTGCTGCTTTCTGTGTTTATCCTGATAATGGTTCAGGGTGCGGGATCATTCGCACAGGGATACCGGAATTTCAAGGTGGCGGTTTACTGCCGCGCCTATGAAGTGGAAAAGATGAACGACCGGCAGTGGCTGGAAACAGTCTGGGACGATATTACCAGGCAGGTACATGTGGACAAGGTCTACCTGGAAACCCACCGGGACCTGCTGATGGTGGAGGAGGAGACCCTGGAGGCGGCCATTGATTTTTTCACCCGCAAAGGGATCAGGGTGGCCGGGGGGATCACCTATACGATCAACGAGGGGAATTACTTTGAGACTTTTTGTTATACCAATCCCGAACACCGGCAGAAAGTAAAGGATATTGCCGTTTACACCGCCCGTTTTTTCGATGAGTTCATCCTGGATGATTTCTTCTTTACCAGCTGCAAATGCGATTTGTGCATCGCGGCGAAAGGGGAGCGGAGCTGGACCGGTTACCGGCTGGATCTGATGCAGGAAGCGGCCCGGGAGCTGGTACTGGCACCGGCCGGGGAGGTGAATCTGGATGTGGAAGTGGTGATCAAATACCCCAACTGGTACGAGCATTTCCAGGGACTGGGATTCAACCTGGAAGCACAACCGGCAATGTTTGACGGGCTGTACACGGGCACAGAGACACGGAACCGGTCGGGGAACCAGCACCTGCAGCAATACCACGGGTATGCCATTTTCAGGTATTTCGAGCACCTGAAACCCGGTCAGAACCGGGGCGGCTGGGTGGACACCGGCGGGTCGGATCCGCTGGACCGGTACGCCGAGCAGCTGTGGCTGACCCTGTTTGCAAAAGCACCGGAGATCACCCTGTTTGACATCAGGCAGATGCAGTATCCCGTCCGGGAGAATACCCGGGCGGCATGGCAGGGGACCGGTACCAGTTTTGATTTCGACCGGATGAAGGCCTCCAGAACGGGAAAGGAAGGTTCTTCGCCAGCACCTGTTACCTATGCCGGAGCCGCCGGATACTCCCTGGAGGTGGCTGACAGCGTATTGGGATCGCTGGGTGAGCCTCTTGGGATTAAAAGTTACCGGCCGTACCATTCCGTGGGTGAGGATTTCCTGCAGATTTACCTGGGCATGACCGGGATCCCCATCGAGATCGTCCCTCAGTTCCCTGAAGGGGAAAAGATGGTACTTCTGACCGAAACGGCAAGTTTCGATCCGCAGATCGTGGGAAAGATCCAAAAACAGCTCCGGGAGGGAAATAATGTGACGGTCACCTCCGGTTTCTACAGGGCGATGCAGGGCAGGGGCATTGAGGACATAGCGGAGCTGCGGGTAACGGACCGCAAAGCAAGCGTGAGGGAGTTCTCGGCTGGATGGGGTCCGGCAGTCACCATCGAAAAGGAAATGATCATTCCGCAGATCCATTACCTGACCAACGATTCATGGGAGGTGATCTCGGCGCTGGATGATACCAACGGGTGGCCCGTTCTGCACCGGGCCGGGTATTCCGGGGGACAGTTTTACGTGCTGACGGTTCCGGATAATTTCATAGATCTTTACAACCTGCCGCCTGCCGTCCTGGACAGGCTCAGGCAGCACATCGCCGGATCGCTGGATGTACTGATGGAGGGACCGGCGGAGGTCAGTCTTTTCGTATACGACAACCGCTCGTTTGTGGTCGAGTCCTTCCTGGATGAGGAGGTGACCATCCGCATCCTTGTGGATCCTTCCTGTGAAAAGATCACCGATGCGGCCACCGGGGAGGCGATCCCGGGTACGCTCCGGGAAGCCCCCATGTTCAGGAACCGGAAACTGGGTGAGGATGCCAGGGTCTTCACAATCACCCTGAAACCGCACTCCTTCAGGGCATACACATACTGAAAAGGGCTCAATACACCTGCTCCAGGTAGCCCATCACGAATACCGCCGGGGCGTTCCAGTTGAGGCAAACCTCGTTGGAGGCATAACTGGCCTCCACATCCTCGAAGGATTTGGCCGGAAAATCACTCCCGTATTCCACTTCGGCCCGGTCCTGTTTGTCTTTGTTCGGACCGCCCACGATAAATCCGGGAACCGGTGCATCGATCCCGTCCGCCCCGCTGGGACGGTGATGCGGATTCATCACCTGTTTGGCTCCGAAACCGGTAAGGAAGCAGTACCCGGTGGCGTTCTTCCCAAGGATATAGTCCAGGTCCCGGACGGCCCCGTCCAGGTACTTTCGTTCACCCGACAGGTGGTGTGCAATACAGAGGATCATGGCCTGGTTCAGGAAATCGCTGTTGGAGCCCCACTCGAAATAATCGATTCCCACATGGTAGGGAATGCTGTCCATGCGGGCAAGGATCTCGCCGGCGAGCTTCATGTGCTTGCGGGTAAGCTCGCCCCGGAAACTGGACTCCAGCATTTTCCGGTTGGCAAGCAGGGAATGGAACCCCATGTTCCGGATAAAGAATTTCCAGCTGTTGGTGAGCTTGTGCACGTAGGGTTCCTCATTTTCGAGCAGGTACCTGAAATACCTGGTGTTCCCTGTGGTCAGGTACAGTTCGGCGGCAGCCCAGTAAAAATCATCACTGAACAGGTTGTCCCCATACATCCCGGTACGCACATCGGGAGGATTCCGGAAGGGAACCTTGTCGTTTTCAACCGCCCAGTCCCACGCCTTCTCCGCCCGGGCCAGCATGTCATCCGCCCATGCGGGGTCCTTCTCTTTGACAATCCGGCTGGCCTGGGCCATCACAGCGGCAAAGTTCAGTGTTGCGGCGGTCCCTTTTCCAATGACCAGCCTTTCCAGGTCGTATGCTTCGGGCATAATAAAACCGCTGAAGTTCCGGGCGGTCAGCTTGTGGAATACCCCTCCGTCGCCGTCCTGCATGGTCAGGAGCCAGTTTAGCTCATAGCGGATCTCATCCAGCAGGTCGCCCCTCCCGTTCCCGCTTTCGGGAATGTTCAGCTGTCCGTCTGCCACCGCATCCGGGTAAAGCTCCAGCAGGTGCAGCATCTGTCCCGCCGAAATGGCAGCGTTAACCACATATTTGCCGTAATCGCCGGCATCATACCATCCCCCGGGAGAATCCAGCGTTCCCCGCTGTTTACCGGTTGAAGGATGGTAGGGACAACCCAGGTCGGGATGCCCCGCAGCCCTGGCATAGACACCCCCGTATTGTTCTTCCACCGCCATGGAGGCGCGCTGAAAATAGTAACTCTTTATGGAGGCATCCAGGGCGGCACGATGGACATCATCCCGGATCTCGAAAGTAGGGGAGACCATCTCTTTGCCGATGCGGACAGAATAAGTACCCGGAGTCCTGAATCCGGTGAAGTCGCCCGTCAGCACCTGTTCTCCCGAGGCATCCCAGGTTCCCTGGTCCACAAGCTTTCCCCTGTACCGGCTCTTCCCTTTTTCATCCAGGATCCTGAAAGTGGAAGCGTCGGTGCCGGTCACCACAAATTCTTTGACGGCATCGGGATAGAAACCCAGCTGGTTGATCCGGATGTGATCTGTTGCCGGGTCCGTTGACGGAGTTTGGGAAGGATTGCAGCTGAAAAACAGCAGGAATACAGGAATGATCATTATGAATGGTTTCATGGGTGGTGATTTGTTACATGCAGGCACTAAGTTATAAAAATCGGGATCCGTATCATACTGCTTCTGACAATCAATTTGTGTATCAGGATCATATTTCATAGTTTTATTTCCTGATCAGACAGGTAAAGCGCTCCGGGGACCGGATAAAAGCGCATCATTGTGAAACGAAGTAATTGCAGATAAGATGGCCGGATCATTACTGCTCATTGTGTTCATTGCCCTGTTCATCGTGCTGCTGCCGGTGCTTGCACTGGTCAGCGTCCTGATGAACGATTTTCCGTCAGGTGAAAAACTGATCTGGGTGCTGGTCATCCTGTTCCTTCCGATCCTGGGATCGATCCTGTACTTTTTGATCGGCAGGGACCGCAGGACCAGGTAAAATCCCCATCCTCTGCCTCCTCCCATCCTCTGCCTCCTCCCACCCTCTGCCTCCTCCCACCCTCTGTCTCCTCCCCGCATGCTCCCTTTTCGCCCCACCGGGACAATCGGACATTCCTCGAAATTTCTTCTGAAGATCTGTGTGTTCTGTTGAAGATCTGTGTGTTCTGTTGAAGATGCCTATGTTACAGGACAGGCTGATATATCTAAAACAGATATTTATTATCCCGAAATCAACAAAAAAAGTTAATAATGGGATATTTAATATCTAATCCACTCTGAAAAATGCAGGGATGGAATAACCGCAGAGGAGTCCTGTTCATCCGGCCAGATGTAATAAGTTAGCGGAAATACGCTTACCTGAAACAGATAATCTGATCCACTGATGCAGAATTGGATACAAAGTTTACTTCTATCATTTGGTTTCGATAATTTCGAAGTTGGTCCAATGAAGACAATTCTTGGTTCCCATCGATTCCGGGATTCTTTTCCGTTGTGCTTCTGGGATTGTTGCTCACGGCATGCGGGCAAAACACATCCGCCGATCCCGGGAACGACATCATCGGTACCTGGATTTCAAACGGCGGGACCTGTACACTCACATTCACTCCGGAGGGCAAGGTCTCTTCCGTTGTCCAGTCAGAAGGATTCAGGAACGAACTCAATTCAGACCTCATCTTTACGGATGATACACACATTGTGGGGGTCTGGGAAATGGACATCCAGGAGTGGGAAGTAAGCATCAAGGGAGACCGGATGGTACTGAAGGGGGAAGACGGTAGAAAAATCAATCTCGGCAGAATTTGAGGACCGGGATAGGGGAATTGGCTCCGGGTGCATCATACATTTAGAGCAATCTATTCCGGCATCATTACAGGTGGATTGGCAGAACGGAACAAATGCCATCCTGAAATGTTATATTTTGTCGGAGGGTCTGATCGTTGAAGCACCTGGTAGTCATACTGCTCTTCACAATTCCTGCCCTGTCCGGGTACTCCCAGGAGTATCCCGTGAAGAACGGAAAACCCACCAGCAGGGGAATTTCGCAGTACATTGAAGACAACCGGGATTCCCTGGTGGAGGAATTCGAAAGATTTATCCGGGATACCCTTTACAACGTATGGATTTATGCAGAGGATCTGACCCAGTACGATATCGTAGACTCCCTGGAGCTGGGAAGGTATTATCCCCACGAGGTATTCATCAATACCGCGGAAGAATTTCAGGCGTATGAACTGGATGACCTTTCAAGATTGAGAAAGACCTTTACCGAGGAAAGCAACAAATTTGTGAAAGCTACTGTGATGCATGAACTCACCCATGCATATATCCATCAGATCAGCCTGGAAATGCAGGTCTTCGACAGTGTGAGGGTACACAGGGCCTACCAGACATATATCTGGATTATCAGGACCCACGAGACCTTCGGGTCCGTTTTCATCGAAGAGGGGATCTGTGAGTACATGGCAGGAAAGATGGGAGAGATCATCCCCCCCAGAAAGCCTGATCGTCCGGCAAATATAGAAGAGCTGACCGCCAGGGAGAATAAATATCAATTCCAGTATAAATACGCTGCATCATTCCTGGAATCATTCCTGGATACCACTGGATTCAAGAAAGGAGTGAAGATCCT
Source organism: Bacteroidales bacterium (assembly GCA_040768485.1). Lineage (GTDB taxonomy): Bacteria > Bacteroidota > Bacteroidia > Bacteroidales. The sequence goes on along the minus strand of JAXGMU010000015.1, from coordinate 24,541 downwards.
GTTGTACAATCCTCCCCCCACGTATGAGGAGATCCTGGAGCCAGCCCGGTTCTTCGGTAGATTGGTTGTCCCCCATTTTTCTTCAGGGAATTGATGTTTTCTTTGCGGCCGTACAGAAAATAATAATTATTATTGGCCATCAAGGAAAGGAAACAGAAATCAGGTATGGAAAGAAGAAAGATGCTGAAAGCCCTGGCAGGGATCCCGGTGCTGGGCTTGCTGGGAGCAGAGGTTTTGAGAAAGCTGAAATATGACAACAGGCATAATATCCGGAAGCAAATCGTCCGGGAACTGGGGCTGGAGGATCTGCCTGACAGTGTGAAAACGGTCACAGAGAGCAAGGGGGATATGATCCGTATCGGGATAGCGGGATTTGGCGTGAGAGGCATGCAGCTGGCTCAGGCGCTGGGCTTTATGGAAAAACAGAAGTTCGACGCTTCACTGAAGAACGGCTCCCTGGATGCCCAGGTCAGTCACGGGAATCTCAATGTGGCCATAACCGGCATCTGTGATGTTTTCGACCTGCACGCGGAAAAAGGGATGGCCGTAGCCGGACATGATATTTTCACCGGAGGGGAGATCGCAGGAAAGCATCCTGTGAAACGTTTCAGGAACTACCAGGAGATGCTTGAAGATCCGCAGATCGATGCGGTCATCATAGCGACCCCCGATCATCATCATGCACGGATGACCATCGAGGCTGTCAACGCTGGAAAGCATGTGTATTGCGAAAAAGCGCCTGTTCTCAGAGAGGAGGAGATCATGCCTTTGTATGAAGCTGTAAAAAACAGCGGAACTGTGTATCAGATGGGTCACCAGATCCCCCAGAATGCCGTGTTCCAGCAGGCAAAAGAGATCATCAGGCGCGAATTGCTTGGAAATATTTCCCATGTGGAAACAACAACCAACCGGAATACCCCCTACGGGGCCTGGATCAGGCACCTCGATGAAAACGGGAATCCCAGGCCAGGCGACCCTTCCTCCATCGACTGGGAACAGTGGTTGGGGACCGCACCCAGGGTGCCTTTCAGCATAAAAAGGTTTTACAGCTGGGCAAGATATTTTGATTACGATACCGGGTTGTACGGACAATTGTTCTCCCATGAATTCGATGCGGTGAACCAGCTTCTTCAGCTAGGTATCCCGGAAATTGTATCCGCTACGGGAGGACAGTATTTTTATACAGATTTCGGTCAGATCCCCGACATGCTGCATACCACGTATGAGTATCCGGATAGAGGGATATCGCTCACCTACAGTGCCAACCTTACCTCTTCGAAAGCCCGTCCGCGCACCATCTATGGAAGGGATGCGTCCATGACCGTAGGAGAGCACCTGACCATGACACCGGATGGTAATTCGGAAAGATATGCCGGTCTGCTGGAAAGTGAACAGGTTGATCCTTCAAGACCCATGCTGGAGATCCTGAAGGGGTCCAGCCTGGAGGAGTCCATTGATGCCGTTTCCTCCCCGACAGCACAGTATTATGCTTCGAGGGGACTCACCACCACCCGCATTGAAGGCAGGGAATGGGATGTGACCCACCTGCACCTCAGGGAATGGGTGGACTGTATCCGCAACGGCGGGGAACCCTCTGCGAACATTGAAATGGCCTTCCAGGAGGCGGTGGTCATCGCCATGTCGGATATATCCTACAGGGAAAAGTGCCGTACCAGCTGGGATGCCGGCAACAAAAAAATAACAAGGCTGGTCTGATAACCGGTCATTCCGCGAATGATCATTCCGGACAGTCGCCCGATTGCAGCAGCACTTTCTCTTCCTGCCAGAGGACCGTATTTGCATTGTAGCTGAAACCCAGGAACGACAGGTTCAGTCCGCATGCCCCGATGAACTGGGACTTGGCCTGCTGGCAGGCCGGATAAAAGGTGTAATCCCCGCCGATCAGAAACGCAGTATGGATCCATGGAACGATGATCTCCTTGAAAATCCCGATCTCGAGCCGGGGAAAGGCAAGTCCGAAACTGGCCGAGATGGCCGATGATGCCCCGGTCTGTGCTTTGTTTTTTTCCATGCTCTGATCGCCCATGGAGGCATCAGCCGTGACCTTTGTTCCGTCGTACCTGATGCCGGTGGTCGAATTATAGGTAAACCTGGTTTCCACCTGGGAGGATCCGTCCACGGGCACGGCGCAGTTGAACACGAACAACACCTTTACATTGATGGTCACCGGGATCGGGCCGACCATCATCGGAAATTTCAGAAGCACCACCGGAAAGTCGAGGGTGATCCCGTCCCTGCCCGAACCTGCCACGGTGAGATTGAGCACCAGTTCCCCCTGCATTCCCGGATTCTTCTGTCCGAACCGGGTGAGTTTGCTGTTCTCGAACTTCATTTCCGTGCTGGAGTAAAAATTCTCGATGGAGCCTCTGGTCAGGAATTTAGCGGTCACCGGTCCCGCCAGATCCTTGGTGATCTCGAATTCCACTTCTGCCTTCTTATCTGTAAAGGAGAATTTGATCCGGTAGGTGAAATCCCCGTAAGGGAACTCAAACTCAAATCCGTCGGCGGTGACCGATTTCAGTTCGATGGGCTGCCCCTGCATTTGCACATCCGGGATCACCCCGTCGGTAAAACTGATCTCCTTGTTCCAGGATATTTCTCCGTCCCGGATGGCTTCATTCAGGGTGGCATAGCCCGTTTCCACCCGCGTCTCATCGCCATTGACGGTGATCCCGGTTACCCGGCGCAAAGCTACCCCGTAGATCAGCAGGATGTCATCCACCTCCAGAGAAGCGATCTTCGAATTGGAACTTTCAAAGTAATAGATATAATTGGCTGTGTCGATCCGGATGAGGGACTGTACATCCTGGTCATCAATATATACCGTCTGATCGGTATAGGTGACGTCGTATACCACGGATTCCTCGCCCCCGGGCAGTCCGGGATCATCTTTCTCGCAGCCGCTGAACAGGAGAAAGACAGCGGACAGGAGCATTAAAAACGGGATGCGTTTCATGATCGGAGATCTTATGTTTATAAGTCGGACATATACTTGTCCACCAACTTTTTTATTTCATCCGATTTCCCGGATAACCGCTCGCTCAGTTGATGGTCATCATGGGATTGCAGTCTTTTCACCTGGCTGTCGATCAATCCTTTCGGGAATATGTTGTGGTTCTCAAAAATACTCCGTTTCTGATCAAGCGCTTCGGCTGACTCCCAGCAGGAGAGGGGAAGCTGCCTGAGTGAGGCAAGTTTTTCCTGTTGCTCCGGTTTGAAAATGTCTGCATCCACATACAGCCGGGAGGCGACTTCCAGAGCATCAGGCATCGTCACTCCTTTCAGGGAAGCTGCCACGAGTCCTGCCATGACCAGGCAGATGTCCGCCGAACCATCGGCCACCCTGTATTCGAAGGTTTGTCCCGAAAAAAGACCGGGGAGCACGCTTTCTTCCAGGGGATTTGCATCCCGGGTCATCTGGCCTGTTCCCGACCAGCCAAGGGGGACACGGACCACAACCAGCCGGTTGTTTTTTCCCCAGCAGATCCTGGTGGGCGCCTCCTGCCGGGGTACCAGACGGAGGTACGATGTGGGAACGGTGTTCCCGAAAGCGGTCAGGGCATCGGTAGCCTCTAGGATCCCGGCGATCATCTTCCGGGACAGGTCGCTGAGCTGGCCGTTGGATGCGGTCAGGTTTTGCCCGTCCTTCTCAACCATCACATGGAAATGCATCCCGCTTCCGGCCTTTCCGTCATGGATCTTCGGGGCAAAGCTGACCCGTACCCCGTGCTGGTGGCCGAGCTTCTGGAGGATCCATTTGGCCAGCAGGAGTTGTTCTGCCGCATGTTCCACAGGTACCGGCAGGAACTCGATCTCGTGCTGCTCGAAATACATGTCATCCCTGGTGAAACACCCCACTTCGGAATGTCCGTATTTGATGGCGCAGCCCGTCTTTGCAAGCAGCCGCAGTGCCTCGTTCCTGATATATTCGAACTTGGCAAAAGGCTCACTGGCATGGTACCCCTTCTGGTCCCTGTTCAGGTAGAGTTCCTCAACAGGACCAGATACATAGTATTCCAGCTCGCCCATCGCCAGGAAGTTACACCCGGTTTCCCGGGTAAATGCCTCACTGGCCTTTCGCAGGATAAAACCGGGATCGCTTTCCAGGGGATTGCCCTCCTGGTTGTAAAATGAGCAGAGCAGGTCAAGGGTGGGTACCGGGGCAAAAGGGTCCAGAAAGGCTGTCCGGTAACGGGGAACCACATACAGGTCGCTGTTCCCCGATTCGATGTATGAGAACAGGCTGCTGCCGTCCACCCGTTCCCCGCGGGTGAGGATGGTCTCCAGGTACTGCCCGGATGTGATCACAAAGTTCAGGGTTTTCAGCCGGCCGTCTTCCGCCGCGTAACGGAAGTTGATCATCTCCACCTGTTTCTCCTCGCAGAAACGGACAATGTCCTCCCGGGTAAATTCCCGGGCAGGTTTCTTTAAAAACCGGACCAGCTCATTGGGGTTGAAAGCGATCCCGTCAGATTTCATATACAGGTCGTTGTCGATGTTGATTGTAATTGCGAATGAAAGGTACGAAGAAACAACGTGATGGTTAATGCTTTATAACAGTGATCTTCCCGCTGCCCCGGCCGGTGCAGTTCCCGATGTGGGCGGCGGAGTCTATCCCGGCATCTTTCATCGCCAGGATCACCTGGTCTTTTTCTTCCCGGGGGATGGTGAACAGCAATCCTCCGGAAGTCTGTGCATCACACAGGATGATGCGGGTGGTCCGGGATATGTTCTCATCCCATGTCACATGCTTCGAATAGTGTTCCAGGTTATTGAGCGAGCCTCCCGGAATAATACCGGCCGCCGCAAAATTTTCTGTTTCATTCAGCAGCGGCACTTCTCCGGCGAACAGTTCCATGTCCACCCCGCTGGCCACAGAGATTTCGCTCAGGTGACCGATCAGCCCGAAGCCGGTTACATCGGTGCAGGCACGGACGGTATGATCCGCCATTATCTGTGCGGCTTTCCCGTTCAGTTCGGACATGGACCGGACCAGAGCGGACCGGCTGTCTTCGTCAAGCAGTCCGCGTTTGAGCGCGGTGGTCAGGATCCCCGTCCCGACCGGTTTGGTGAGGATGACCGCGTCATGCTCCCCAGCTCCCGCGTTGGTCCAGATCTTCCCGGGGTGGACCAGGCCGGAGACCACCAGGCCGAATTTCGGTTCCGGGTCATCGATGGTATGGCCGCCGATGATGCTGATCCCCGCTTCCCCGGCAACGTCATTGGCTCCGCGAAGGATCTCCTTCAGCACCTCCATGGGCAGCCTGTTCGAGGGGAATCCCACGATATTCAATGCAAACAACGGCCTGGCCCCCATGGCATAAATATCACTCAGTGCATTGGCCGCGGCGATGGCCCCGAAATCATACGGATCGTCCACAATGGGGGTGAAAAAATCCACGGTCTGTACAAGGGCCGTTGTATCATTGATGCGGTAAACCGCCGCGTCGTCCGAATTCCGGAGATCGACCAGGATGCGGGGATCGGAAGGGACGGGGAACTCTTTCAGGATCTTCTCCAGTTCCTGTGGACGCAGTTTACATGCACATCCGAGTCCCTGCGTATAGCCTGTCAGTCTGATACTGTCTGCCGGCATGCCGGATCTGACTGCCTGTTGATTTTCGGAAGGCCTAAGGCGGTGGACTGTTTCAACGATCACGTCCGATGCCCGGTTAATTTCATCCTCGGTGGTGTACCTGCCCACGGAGAACCGGATGGTCCCCATGGCATAAACGGTATCCAGTCTGATGGCGGTGAGTACCGGTGAAACGTCGATCGAGTCGGTGTGGCACGCCGCTCCTGCAGAGGCAGCAATGCCTTTCATTTCCAGTTCATTCAGGATGATATTGGCTTCAAGTCCCTGAAAACTGACGCTCAGCGTGTTGGGAAGGCGCCTGTCGGGATGCCCGTTCAGCCTGATACCCGCCAGTTTTTCCTTCAGATGGTCATGCAGCAAATCCCTCATCCGTTGCATGTGCCCCCGGTTCTTCTCCAGGTCACGGGAGGCAACCTCGCAGGCCTTCCCCAGTCCGACGATCTCCAGCACGTTTTCTGTCCCCGCACGTCTGTTCTGCTCATGGTCAGCACCGTGGATCAGCTTTTCAAGTACGATGCCATCCCTGATATAGAGCGCGCCTGTTCCTTTGGGTCCGTACAGTTTGTGTCCGGCCACAGACAGCAGATCCACCCCCAGCTGCTTCACATCCACCGGAATTTTACCCACTGACTGAGCGGCATCGGTATGGAATGCGATGTGGTGTTTCCGGGCGATTTCCGCGATCTCACGGATGGGCTGAACGGTACCGATCTCGTTGTTTGCATGCATCACGGAGATCAGGACCGTATCAGGGGAGATGGCCGCTTCCAGCGTTTCGGGATCAATCAGGCCATATTCGTCCACAGGAAGATAGGTAATGCGAAATCCTTTGTTTTCCAGGTATTTGCAAACCTCAGCAACCGAGGGATGTTCAATGGAGGAGGTGATGATGTGCCTTCCCCGGTGTGCATTGGCAAAGGCGAATCCTTTAATGGCATGGTTGTTTGATTCCGATCCTCCGCTGGTAAAGGTGACTTCACCCGGCATACAATTGATGGCCTTTGCCACCTGTTTTCTGGCAATTTCTATGGCTTTTTTCGCCTCTGCACCATAGCTGTGGGCACTGGACGGATTCCCGAAATATTCATCCAGATAGGGCTGCATGGCCCGGGCCACCTCCCTGTCAACCGGAGTGGTCGCATTGTAATCAAGATAGATATGCATGCGTCAGTTCCCGGAATTGTCAAGGATCAGTTTTACCATGTCATAGCCCACGGCATCGAACATGACCTCCACATTATTGGTGAATTCCTCGTTATGGCTCATGATCGCATCCTTTAATATAAAGGCATCGTAATCATGATTCTGTGCACCGATCCATGTGGCAAGCACACATCCCACAGCACTCAGACCGGACAGGAACAATGTATTGCTTCCGGTCTCTTTCAACACCCTGTCCAGCTCTGTCTTATTAAAAGCATCGGCATACGTTTTGATAATCCTGGGATCATCCGGCTGAATGGAGACAGAGGCCGGGAATTCGAAATATTCCGTACCGGGAACAACCCCGTATTCTTCGCCGTGGTGATAGACCCGGATGACCGGGAAACCGTGGCTCCGGAAAAGTTCAATGTAGATATTGATATTGTAAAGGGCCACTTCCTTTTCCCTTTCGGGGACCATGGTTAAAAAGGCATTCTGAATATCAATGACCAGCAGGGCAGGTTTGATCGGGGATTTTTCAGCTGCAGCATCCTGTGCGTATGACATATTTGAGATCATCAGCACCAGCAGGATCATCATGGCAATTCCTGTTCTGTTTTTCATGGCATAGAAGTTATCATATTAAATTATTAAACGCAGCTGGTCTATTTTAGCTCAAATCTAACCAGAACCGAATATTCCAGTTTGATCTTGTCAAATTCAATGTCCGGCACCTCTGCGATTGATTCATCTTTTGCTGCCCCCCGAAGCATGATGTTGGAAGTACGGGGGTAATACACCGGGATCTCCAGCTCCTCGATATACAACGCCCTGCCGGCGGACTGTCCGATCGCCAGGGTCATGTATTCAGCCTTTTGCTTTGCCGCTTTCACCGCGTTGATCTTCACCTCCTGCCGGAATGTTTCCATTTGGCTATGGTCAAGCTTTTCCACGCTGATGTTTGAGACGCCGATTTTCTCCAGTTCCAGGAATACCGTGGCTGCTGTTTTACCGTCATGGACCGTCAGGATGTACTCCTTGGACAGGATGATCTCATTTTTCAGAATCAGGTGGGATTTAAAATTACTTGCCAGATCCCTGACGGCCAGATCCTTTTTTAAATCTATCCCGATCCTGGTCAGTTTCTCCAGCATCAGTTTCTCCAGTTCGCTGATGGTTGTTTTGCCACGGACGTCATTTTCATCAATAATGATCTTCAGGTCGATCAGATCCGGGACGACCTCCATCTCGGCCTTTCCCATTACCTGAATATAATTCTGGTCAATAAAGTTCTTCTCACCGCTCTGGGAAAACCCCGGAGCAGACAGGATAAGAAACAGAACAAATAATTTTGTTTTCATGGTATCTGGTTTTTTTAGATAAATAATCAGGTGGGGCCGGCTACCAGCAGGGATTCTCTGCAGGTGCGGCCCAATCGGGGACCTGTTCGTTAAAGATCTTTCGCCTGGCGAACAGCCAGCTGCCGTTCACCTTCGCCATCACATCCTCATAGTGCCCGTAAGAGTCGAGTGTTGCGGATCGCTGCGGATTGTCGTTGGACATATGAAACCAGTAGGCCCTTCCGTAGGCCGTATCGCCATCGATCCTGATCACGATATTGGAGATGTGATGGCGGCCTGTCGCAGGATGGAGCTCCGGCTCACCGGGATTGCCCGTGTCTTGTTCTGAATCGTTGATGGCGGACAGCACGCGGTAGATGGTATCCCGGCTGCGCCACTCACCCATACCGATGTCCAGGATTCCGTCCTCCGTGAAAGTGGCCACGTAACCCTCCAGATCGCCGAAATCCAGTGCAAACATGTAACGGGCCTGCAGGTCCTCGATCAGTGCCCGGTCGTTTGCATAACTGCCGGTTCCTGACGAGCCGGCCGCAGTGTCCTTTCTGGAGGAATCAACCGGATCGCACCGGCATCCGGTAATCACCAGGCACAGGAGCACAGCGCCGGAAATAATTTTCCTCGCAGGGAAAACCTGTATGCCGGATTTGGAATAAAACATCATTTCAGATTTTTGATTTCTTCGAACTTTGATTTGATCTTTTTAAGGTCCTCAAACTGGAGGCTGTTCAGATCCAGTGAACGGCTCCCGTCTTTGAGCTGCAGCACGATTTCAAACAATTTAATCGTCACCGAGGTGATGTCATCAAGCAGGATCGATTCCGGTTTTTTTGTATCCGGAAGCAGGAACCTGATTTCTCTGTCATCCCATTCAATGTAATACTTTCTCACGGCCAGATAGCCCGCTCCCATCATGATGAAAAGGATCCCCTGGATGATGAAAATCACGGAATTCCAGTCACCCGAAGGAAATTGAGTGTCAAAACCGTCCATCCATGCCCTGATGAGAAGAATGATCCCGATGATGGAGAAGATGATCCCGAAAACAATAAAGAATTTCGAAAAGACGGCCGGGACTTTATAGACATTGATCCGTGTCATGGCAATTTCACAATTATATTACCAGGTTGTTTCTCTTTGAAATGGATCCTGTTTCTCGGAATGAATGACGCGGGCAGCGGCATTTTATAAATGGTTTTCCTCAGGAAAGCGCCCAGGGACCGGCTGTCCGGAAATTTTTCCTGCTCCCGGACGGAGATGATCTTTCCGATCCCGATCCGATGTGCCTTCCTGTATTTGTTAAAAACCTCCGAAGGAAGCCTGAGCATACGGATTCGCCAGTTGATCAGTCCCAGTGAATAAAAGAACAGGGAATTCCTGTCGAAAAAACGAACCGGAAGGATGGGTACTTTTGCGGAATGGATCAGGTGAAGAATTCCCTGCTGCCATGGCCGGTCCCTGATGGTCAGAGATTTTAATTTGAGATCCGAAACAGCTCCGGCAGGGAAAAATCCAACGGGATGTCCCTCCTTCAACCGGGCGATTGTCTCCCGGATGCCGCCGATACTTGTGGCTGTGATACCCTTCTTCCTGTTGTCCGAGGGCGTCACCGCGATAAAATTCTCTTTCATTGCCCTGACAAGCGAAAGAATCTGGTTGACCATCAATTTATAGTCATCCCGGATTCTATCGAAGAGATCCACGAGAATAACCCCGTCCAGTCCGCCGTAGGGATGGTTGCTCACGGTGATGAATGCTCCTTCCGGTAAAAAGTTCAGCCTTTCAGCATTTCCAATGTAATAATTGACCCCAAGGTCGTTCAGCAGACCTGCGGCAAATGCTGATCCGGTATGGGCACTGGAATTGTCATACAGCCTGTTGATCCTGTCCAGGGCGATCATCCGCATGAAAAGTTCGGCGCGGCGACGTCCTTTTTCTCCCCTGAAAACAGCGGACAGACGCTCAAAATCCTCTGTGGTGACTACTCCCATTACATTGTCTGATTGAGGTGACTATTGCCCTTGCTTTTTGCTGTTGCTGTCCCGGAAAGAAGGAAGCGGGTCAATCCTGTCGTATTTTTTTCTGTCTGCAAGGAATCCGGCAACGTAAATGATGAACAGGATCAGGGCAATACCTACGCCTATGATATCAAAAGTTTTAAAGGTTCTGCCCATGATTGCGAATACCTGATTTTTCACGGGGACATAAATAAATAATGTGTTGATCAGAATGACGATGATCCTGAACTCTGTGGGACCGAACATGCCGAATGTAAGTTTGAATTCACCCCTGAGGTAGGTATTGATGTAAGTGAAAATGGACAGCAGCAGGTATCCCGCAAGCACAAGCAAGGCGGCATACAGTGAGATGAGGGGTGACAGGCCGGCCGCAATGCACATCACAGTGATCGTAATTCCGTCAATGCAGTGGTCCACAAAAAATCCGTAGATGGGTCGCTGTTTATTTCTCACCCGGGCCAGGGTCCCGTCGAGGCTGTCCCCGAACCAGTTGATGAGCAGGCCGAAGGACGATACCCACAGGAATGCGATGTCCCGGTTGGCAAGCACATACCCTGTTGCAGAGATGATCGCTCCTGCAAGTCCGATGGCAGTTAAATGATCCGATTTAATCCGTTCCGGCAGTCCTTCGGCAATCCTGACAAGCAGTTTCTTCTCTGCTTTGTGCAGAATGGATTTCTGAATTCTGATGGCAACCCGGTGATTCATTCTGTAAAATTCGACCATTTCTGGTTAATGATCAAAATTTAATGAATGATTCTGAGAATGAAAAAACTTATTGCTCAGTGATTTCTTTTTTTAATGTCTTTTTTCTGGTAATCCTTTAGCATCTTCCCGAAAATCTTTTCCTTTTTCCGCCTCTCTGCCACCGTGGACTCAAAATACGCTTTCTCCCGCTCCATTTTCATGTAATTTTCGAAGGCACTTCCTTCTATTTCGCCCTTTTTGACGGCTGCAAGCACTGCACAGCCCGCTTCTCCTGTATGGGTACAGTTTTTAAACCTGCATTCCCCGGAAAGATGGATGATCCGCTCAAATGCGGTTTCCAGTCCGCCGTCTGTATCAACGATTCCAACTTCTCTCATTCCGGGATTATCGATGATGATCCCCCCGGATTCGAGCAGTATAAGTTCCCTGTGGCTGGTCACGTGCCGTCCTTTTTTTGTTGCTTCACTGATCGCGTCTGCTTTCATAATGGTGCTTCCTGCCAGATTGTTCAACAGGGTTGATTTTCCGACTCCAGAAGAGCCCAGCAAACAATAGGTCATTCCTTTTTCAATTCGATCCTTCACCAGTTCATATCCTTTACCTGTAAGGTTACTGATCGCTATCACAGGGATATCTTTCATGCGGCGGCTTATCTGTCCCTTCAATTCTGAAAGCCGCTGTTCATCCGCCAGGTCGATCTTGGTGAGCACGATGACCGGTGTCACTTTCGATCCGTGGCAGATGGTCAGGTACCTTTCAAGCCGGTTCATATTGAAGTCCCTGTCAACAGCCTGGAGTATGAGCGCGATATCAATATTTGCGGCGATCACCTGGGCCTCACCATACTGCCCCACCGCCTGTCTTCTGATGATCGAATACCGCGGCAAGATATGATGGATGATCGCAGGACCGTCGTCATAGGTGTTCAGCGCAACCCAGTCACCCACTGCGGGAAAATCCTCGCGGCTTCGGGCTGTAAAGCGCATGTTTCCGGTAATCTCAGCTTCATATTCACCCTTCTCTGTCAGGACAATGTACCGCTCTCTGTGTTCCACCGCCACTCTTCCCACTTCGAAGCCGTCAAGATGCTGCTCTTTCCGGTATTGTTCAAGGTTCGCGTTATATCCAAGGTCTTCAAGCTTTGTCTTTGTTTTCATTACAGGTGAATATGTGTATTCTGTGGATTTGGGGGTTCTAAAAAATCTCCTGATTCGAGGGACCTGGTCAGCGCATTCAACAGCCTGACCATCGGGCCCCCGTCTATCACATCGTGGTCGATCAGGACGGTGACGTGAAGGATCTCTCTTACCTTTATTTCATTTTCAACGACCGTGGGTTTTTTGAGTATCGACCCAATGCCGAAAGAAATCGGATGAACGGACCTGTGGATAAACCAGCCATCCAGTATACCGGTAGTTCCGACGGAAGTGATTACCGCATTGCCCATCTTGTTAAAGGCGATCCGGGGATTTCTGAGCAGGATTTTCCAGAAGCTTCTCCTGATAAATCCGGGCATGTGATAATATATCCGCTCATACAATGAGGCCCTTCTGTGCAGCGTAATATCGGCGGGTGTGATGTTCCGGTTTTTGGCATCGTCCAATTCTGCGCTGATCTCCTGCGCACTCTTGTGGTTGGTTTTTTTGATGAGGTAGGGGATCGGGACCTTCTGCCCGTTTATATTTTTTTCAATCAGGACAGAAATATTAATATCATTGAAAACAATGAGTTTGTTTTTATTATAAAGAAAGGCAGAGGCCTCCGGATGATTCTCCAACACACTGCTGATGACTTTCACAAGCCAGGCGTTAAAAGAAATCCTGACGCCTTTTCTACGTAAATCCCGCAATTCTTTTCTGCTTTCAGTGACATCAAATTGAAGCAGGGCACTGACATGATGTTTGAGCAATCCGGCCGCAAACGTATCGAAGGTCGCAATTCGCGAACGGGGTATTTTTCTGAAGTAGTAATCTTTTTCCATGAGGACGTCCTATTTTTCATTCAGTGCAAAACCCTGTCGCTGCCAGAAACCGGTTAAATTTCCCCACCTGACAATCAGTCTTTGCCCCCTTTCTGTTTTCCAGTCCTTTTCGATATCCAGATGGCATTTTTCCCCCAGTCCGGTTCTGCTGTGATGACAGAAACGGCATTCCAGCGGCTGCAGGCCTGTTGCGAATAATTCACATAATCCATTGTCATAAAATGTACAACCATTTTCCGAAAGCACCTGCAGCGCATAGTTCGATTCATTGCCTTTGAAAGCCGGCGATAGGACACCGAAGTCATGTTCCGGTGAAATCTCCAGCATCATGCGACCGGCCAGTCCAGCAAGAAGCGCCTTTTCTGCTTCTTCCACTGTCCACCAGCCGGGACGCCGGCAATAATTCCTGCAGATCTCACAGGAACAAGGTTCTGATGGTGGATATGTTTCCCTGAGATTCATATCTGTGATACGCGAGTGGAATCCTGTTGATTCTCCCTGTCTGATTCTTTCCTGCGATCATCATCGGAGCGTAACCATTCAAGAGAGAGCCTCAGTACATTGCATAATGGCTCAAGAGATAGATTCTCAGGCACATCCCATTTCTGATGGTAGAAGGCAACGAACTGCTGAGGCATTTTAAAAGAAAGCAAAGTTGCCGCTTTGAGCCCGGCCTGGCTGAAAGGACCGGAGTCATTCGAAACACCCATATAGGCAGGTTTCACTTTGTAGGGGATATCGGAACGCTCTGCCGCTTCAACCAGGCTTTTTATCAGTTCAGGGGAATTTTTAACCGTACCGTTTATGTCTGAAGTGAGGATGGTAATCAGGGGATACGCAACAGTTTCAATATTGAATTGCCGGGCGTCCAGAAGTTCTAATTCTTTAAGGTGACGCCTCACATAACGTTTCGAACCCCGGCATCCTGCTTCCTCGCCACCAAAGGAAATGAACCGTATTTCGGTTTCATCAGGGATGCATGAAGGATGATTGACCAAATACCTGCACAATGCCACTGTAAGAGCGCTTGCAGATAAATTATCGGCAGCACCCGGCACGACTCCCCCGTTTCTTCTGCCTCTGTAAAAGAAAAATGCAAAAATAAAAGAGGGGACCACAGGATAGATCATCAATCCCGGGCCGATTGTACCAAACTGGGAAATACCGGGATTCCCGCTGATCAGTCCGGCAAATTGGATGATATTCATTACCAGGGTTGTGATCAGGCCGATAAAAAAAGTGCCGGAAAGAATAAAAAA
>JAXGMU010000015.1:0-10447 GCA_040768485.1 Bacteroidales bacterium | reverse complement strand
CCAGAATGCGGAGCCAGGTATTTTCCGGAGCGCTGTCATGATGACCGCTGAAAATAAGCAGTCGCCTCACCTTCTTCGTCCCCGGCTTCCGAAGTGTGCCGATCACATTTACTGATCGTTTCTTTCGGAACAATGGATCAATGAATTCATTTCCGAGAACAAACTCCAGAATAAAGAGCAAAGGAGCGCCCAGAGAAAACAAAAGGGCGGTCAAGGTGCTCTGAAACGCCATGATACCAGTGATGTGACCTGCTAAAATATTCAGGAAAGCCGACAGGAGCATCAATGAAGCACTGATGGGATACGAACTGATAAACGCCCATGGAGCAAATTTGAATTCTTCTGCAGTCACATTTTCACTCCCCAGGTGGTATTCCAATTCTTTTTGGATAATCGAAGCCCGTTCCCTTTCCTGGGAACTGCCCGGCAGACCAGGCCCAGCCTCCTTACAGATCTTCCTGACAATTTCAAGCGCATAACCGGCATCATGATTCGAAATGATAGTCTGCATAAAATATTTATCTCATTTTAGCTCGAAACCTTCCATGTTCTGCTTTAACCTGTTGACAAATCTGGCTGCAGGAGCACCGTCAACCAGGTCATGATTCAGTGAGACCGTCAGACTTAAATATTCCCGGATTTCTATCTCGGAGTTGATGACACCCGGTTTCCTGGTAATACCCCCGATCGCAAATGCCACCGGTCTGTTCCGGCCTTCAAAAAAAAGGGATAATAAAACCTGAAATATCAGCAAATCCGCCTACCGAAGCCACATAAGTGGTGCCGAAACGGTGTTTTATTTTATGTGGCCGGTTCGATAACCTGCGGATATTATATTTTATGAACCATTTCGGCATGATCGAGGTGAGCCGAATCCAGCGAATGGCCACTCTGTCATCTTCTCCCGCAAATCCGGTTTCTTTCCAGCTTTTTTTTGCATTTTCAATTTCCTGTGTGATCGCTTCACCGGTTTTATTGGCCGCATCCCTGATAATGAATTTACGGGGTATCAGAACTCCGTCATGTTTCAGTTCAATCGCAGTGTCAATGTCTACTTCATTAAAATAATAGACTCTTTTCCCACATCTTACTTGGTTAAACTCCCTGTTCTCGTCAATGGTCCTGGCAATCGCGCTCAGCAGGAATCCGAAAAATGAGACATTCCTCCCGGCCTTTCTCTGTGATCTTAAATGTTGCCGGGTATTCGTTACGTCGACTTCAATCTGAGCGTACATATTATGGCCCTGCCCCAGGGTTTCATAGGCGTATATGGACATGAGCCTGAACGGGGACATTTTTTTCATCACATATTTTCCTGCCGCTTGCATACACATCATATTTTGCCGGTGAGATGGGTTGCTATAACTTTTTCAGGATATAATATATGGATCTGAAGAGAGAAGGATCGGCCCGATAGGATTCGATCTCCTGTATATCACTTTTAAACAGCTCCCGGATCCCGGCATTCTTCGGATCGTTAATCTCGGATTCCAGATGCCTGTAGTAGTCGTTCCACCATACAGACTCATCCAGGTACAGCGTATCCATGATCTGGCAATTGTTCTGCTGAATGAATCCTGATTTATTCTCGTGATCCCTGTACTCATCATGAATCATGAAATATCCTCCCTTCTTCAAAATCCCGACTGCTCTTTTAAATCCGGGTTCGAAACCTACCGCATTGAGGAATCCTTCCGCGAGAATAAGTTCAAAAAAAACAGGCTCAAATGTAAAATCAAAGAAGGAAATGTGGTGTACTTTTACCCTGTTCTGCAGGTGTTTAAGTTCGATCTTGTGTTGTAAAAACTCCAGAGCTTTTCTGTCAGTGTCGATCCCGGTGATCATCCCGGTAAAACGATCCGCCAGCCAGAGCGTGGGCACACCTGTCCCGCATCCGAGATCCAGGATCTGGCCGCTGTCAGTTTTTGGAATTCTGGAGCAGGCATTTTCGAGGTACCTGGTAAGTCCCTCCCTGCATTTGTCCTTTATCAGGTAGTAATCGTTCATCACACCACCCGGGAATATCAGGCTAAATTAGTGATGAAAACGGCAGCGTTCCGTATTCTGTGTCAGAATATTGAAAAAAACTTTAATCCGAACCGGTGGAACAGGTCCCCTGCTTTTTTCATTCCTGAGCTGCTTTGATGATTTCTGCAACGACGGGTTTTGGCTGGAATTCCCTGTCGAAGAGCAGGGGATAATCGGTCCTTCCCCGAATGGGCCAGTTGTTCTTCCAGGAATGATTGTCCGACACGCCCCAGGTGGTCACACGCTTGATGATGTCCTCATGTTTCAGGAAGATCTCAAAGAAATCCATCCACCTTTGGTTCATGGCAGCATCCACCGAGTCGGGAAGCCCCCCGGGGTAGGGATTCATTTTCTCCATGTATTCCGCCCGGTCGGATATCTCCGCGCCCGCATTGCTCCAGGGACTGGGCAGCACGGAGATGTCCATTTCGGTAATGTGCACTTCCACCCCTGCATTGCCAAAAGCCACGATGCTCTCTTCAAAATCCACCAGATCGGGATAATCCATTCCATAATGGGCCTGCATGCCTACTCCGTCGATCCGGACCCCTTTTTCTTTAAGGCTGTTCACCAGGTTCACCACGGCATCCCTTCTACCTGAATGGAACATGGAGTAGTCGTTGTAGATCAGTTCCGCATCCGGGTCTGCCTCATTGGCGAAGCGGAACGCCAGTTCGATATAATCTTCCCCGATGATCTCGTAAAACTTTGTCTTTCTCCAGGAACCGTCATCCTCGAACGCTTCGTTCACCACATCCCACACATGGACCTTTCCTTTGTACCGGCCTGCTACGGTGCTGATGTGGTCCTTCATCCGTTCGATTAAAAGCTCACGGCTGACCTGGTTCCCTGCTGAATCGGTAAAGAACCACCGGGGGGCCTGGGAATGCCACACCAGGCAGTGCCCCACGGTGTACATCCCGTGCTGCTGCGCAAAATCGATGAACTGGTCCGCAAGCTCGAAGTTGTATTTCCCTTCCTCCGGGTGGATTGGACCACTTTTCATGCAGTTTTCCGCCACCACCGAATTGAAATGTTGATGGATGAGTTCCAGTGTGGCGGTATCTTTTCCGAGGATCTGGGCCCCTCCCATGGCAGCACCCATGTAAAATTTTCCTTCCAGGGCATCCTTGAGGCCCTTTTCAGCAGGTTCCTGGCTGGTGCAGGAAAGTGTCGCAAGCGCCAGGAACAATAGCATTGTTTTTTTCATGTCAGAAGTCATTTTTTATTTTTTTCTTCTCTCAACCAGTTCGTTTTCGATTTTTACTTCCATCTTTTTATCAATGGCATAGAAGAACAGGCATCCGACGCTTACCATGAACGTGAGGGTGGGATATACGCTCATGAGCATCTTGATCCCCCGGATTACTTCAGGGGACTGAACAACAAGGCTTTCATCATATCCATAGGCTCCCAGGATGCCGGCCACCAGTGCACCCCCGATGCTCAAACCGGCCTTGAGCCCGAAGATCATGGCAGAAAAGATGATGCCCGTCGCCCGGCGGTTGTTCATCAGCTCGGAATAATCGGCCACGTCGGCGATCATGGCCCAGAGCAGGGGGATGGTCAGTCCGTAAAAGAAGCCGTGGAGCACCTGCGTGATGAAGATCAGGTACACCGACTCTGGAGAATAGAATGCAAATGCCAGCAGGCAGAGCGCAGAGAGGAAGAGCCCGGTCCCGAAAACATCCCGTTTTCCGAAGCGGTCTGCCAGTCCCTTGGAGAAAGCGATCCCCACGATCATGAACACTATGCCCCCTGCGTTGAAGAGGCTGAATCCGGCTGTTGCCGGATGCTCCGAAAGCCGCAGGAATGCCGGCAGCTTATCCAGGAAAGCAGCCAGGCGGGACTCGCTCACATAATTCTCGAAATAGTATACGTAGGCCCCTCCTTTGAGTGAAAGGGTGATGAATACGAAGACGGTCAGGATCAGCATGGCGACCCAGGGCCTGTTCCGGATCAGATCGCCCAGGTCCTCCTTCAAGGTGGATTTCTGCTCAGGCTTGGGAATCACCCGCTCACGGGTGGACAGGAAGGTAATGATGAAGAAGAGGACACCCACGCCGGCAAACAGGGCCATAACGATCTCGAATCCCCTGACCCGGTCCCCGTCGCCCAGGTAAAGCACCAGCGGAAGCAGGAGCACCTGCACGATGAACTGTGCGACCATCACCGCCACAAAACGGTAAGACGAAATGCTGTTTCGCTCGGCAATGTTGCCGGTGAGCACTCCGCTGAGGGCCGCGTAGGGCAGGTTGTTGGCCGAGTATGCCAGGACCAGGATGATATAGGTGATCATGGCATAGGCGATCTTGCCCTTTTCCCCGAAGTCGGGTGTACTGAAGGCCAGGATGGCCATCACCCCGAAGGGGACAGCTGTCCAGAGGATCCATGGCCGGAACTTTCCCCACCGGGTATTGGTCCGGTCAGCGATGGCACCCATGACAGGATTGAAAAAGGCTCCGATCATTCCGCCCGTAAAGATGATGGCCGAGGCGGCGGCCGGCGGGATCCTGTACACATCTGTATAAAAGAAGGCCAGGAAGGTCATCAGGGTCTGGAAGATCAGGTTGGCGCTCAGGTCCCCCAGGCTGTAACCGATCTTTTCTCTTAAAGAGAGCTTGACGTTTGATTCGGACATGTTGGGTTGTTTCAGATTGGTGTTTCTCAGATTGGTCTCTAAATATAGAAAATTTCATCATATCATCCGCCACATTAATCTTTGGGTGATTTGGAGACGATTTTTCATGTTGCCTTCTAAACCCTGAGTGGCAGATTACGTAGAAAAGAAAAGTTATTATCTTAAGGGAGCAAAAACTCCAAAGGTGTACGATGAAGAGGTTGTTATGTTTCTGCCTGGCATTCATTGCCATCTCAGGTTTTTCCCAGGAGAAAAGACTTGCCCTTGTCATTGGGAACAGTGCCTATGAACATGGCGGGGTCCTGAGGAATCCCGTGAATGATGCGATGGCCATGAAGCGTGCTTTATCGGAAGTCGGATTTGAGGTGATGGATCATTATAACCTGGATCAGGGGGAGATGAAACAGGCGATTGATGCATTCGGGATGAAACTGAGGGGCTACCAGGTGGGCCTCTTCTTCTTTGCGGGCCATGGGATCCAGGCTGGTGGCGACAACTACCTCATCCCCGTGGATGCCATGTTACAGAATGAGATGCAGGTGGAGTATGATTGTGTCAGGGCGGACAGGGTCCTGGCCCATATGGATGCTTCACGTTCGGATGTAAATATTGTCATCCTGGATGCATGCCGCAACAATCCTTTTGAAAGAAGCTGGAACCGGTCCGGAGCCGGGAAGGGTCTGGCCTTCATGAATGCACCGACGGGAACACTTATTGCCTATGCGACTGCACCCGGCAGTGTGGCTTCAGACGGAACGGGAATGAACGGCCTGTATACCGAGGCCATCCTGGAGAACCTGCTGATCCCGGATATCTCAATCCTTGAAATGTTCCAGCTGGTGAGGAAATCGGTCAGCCAGAAATCAAATTATATGCAGACCCCCTGGGAGTCCACTTCCCTGGTGGGAAATTTCTATTTCAATATGAGCGACAACGCGGGTAAACCTGTGGAAAACACCGCTCAAGTTACCAGGCAACCGGATCCACAAATTGTTTTGGAGGATGACTTTTCGAACGCAGCCTCCGGTAACTTCATTGACATCCGGGATCAGGAGGAATACAGCTGGGTCAGGATCGGAGACCAGGTCTGGATGGCGGAGAACCTGAATCACCAGACACCGGGAGGCAGCCTCGGCTATGGAAATCAGGCCCGGCAGCTGGGCAGGCTTTATAACTGGGAAACTGCGAAAAATGCATGTCCCGACGGCTGGCACCTGCCGACGGACCAGGAATGGATGGCGCTTGAAATGCACCTGGGAATGAGCAAAAGCCAGAGCATTGAAGAAGGCTACCGGGGAAACAACGAAGGCGGCCAGCTGAAAGCAACGGGCAGGACCTACTGGGACAGACCCAATAAAGGCGCCACGAATTCAGTTGGTTTTGCTGCCCTTCCCGGCGGTTATTGCTCCGGCAACATCTTTTCAAATGTGGGCTCCATGGGATACTTCTGGACATCCACCGAAATGGATCCCCAGAAGGCATGGTACAGGAGGCTGTTTGATTATTCGGGCCAGATCGAACGCAAATCCAGGGATAAAACCGACATGTTCTCGGTCCGTTGCCTGAAGGATTTGCCCTGATAGAAGGTTAACACTCAGGGCTTCGGTTTGCTGCTTAAATGCCACATTCCGCATATCGGGCATTGATAGGCATGCAATTCCCTGACGATGCGGTTTTCCTGGATATACCTGATCATATCTTCGGCCTCTTCGTGTGTGTTATATACCTTCTTTCTACACAGAGGGGCGATCGGATTCACGGACCTGTTTTTTTTGGAGCTGTAAGCCACTTTCTCAATATTACATCGGTCGGAAAATGATCCTTCGATAGCCTGTGAGGTGGTGAATTCCGCTATCGGTCACTTCACAGATCAGGTGAATGGTCTTTCCAGCTGCATCGGAAGGAATATTGATTCGGGCGCTGCCCGTGCCGGGATCCCTGATGACCACTTCCCCGGAATACGTACCTGCTTCCGTTAATATCCACCACTTATAGGATAGTTGATCGCCATCGGGATCAAATGATTCCGAGGCATCGAGTGTAACTGTCTTCCCCGGCCCTGGTGCCATGTACAGGATATCGTTGGATTGATCACCATTAACGATCACAACGGGATTGCGATTTCCACTTCCTTCTGCTGCCCAATCCATCCGGGCGGCAAAATTGTTGAAGATGGCCGGATAAAAATAGTCTTCATATTTCGAGCAGATTTCGTGGGCCCTTCCCTGATGATTCGTATAGGCTCTCGTAACACCATCAGGGCCCGTGTCCCATTCAAAATACCCTCCCCAGCCGACCTGCCCCGGAACTGACGGATCATTGAGTCCGTTGGGCAGAAGGTGAAGGAACGAAGGAGTATCTCCTTCCACGCCGTATTTGTACTTCGGGTATACGCTGCCCAGGTTGCCATGCCCCTGGATGTGGGCGGCATACTGCTCCCAGTTCTCCCTCCCTTTGCCGTTCTGATATTTCCAGGCACATTCATCCCAGAGAAACATCAGCTCTTTTTCGAATTCCCTGCGCATCCACTGGTGAGAACTGATCTCATAGGGTGTGCCTCCCTCGTACGATCTGTCCTGGTCGGTAATTGTATAAGCAGGGATCTTTTGCAGAAATGCTTTCAACTCCTCTTCACTGCGCACCTGTTGCACCTGCCAGATGGCCTGGGCCAGTGTGTTCCCGCCGCCCCAGACAGTGATCCATACCTGCCGTGCGTCATTTTCATCAGCCTGTTGGATGATCAGCTGACTTCCCGGTGATCCGTTGCCTTCACCGATGTGGCTGATCCCCCTTTTTTTGCTGCCGAACACGGTCCGGTCCCGCAAATAACCGGGGCTTGGCCAGTATCCGATATGCTGTTGAGATTCATCTTCCAGGAAATCCTCCTGGCCGGATCTTTTCATCAAATTGGGCAGGTCTTTCTCGTATGCATCGATGGCATCGTGTATCAGGGCGAAAAAGTCATCGCGGGTTTCTTCCAGGCTCCACCCCGTGGTATATATCAATCCCTCGATTTCGAACAGGTCGGCATGCACAAGGAGCCTTACCAGTGATTCGCTGTCATCGGTTTCCCAGGTCGACACATCGGTCAATACGATGATTCGCGGTTTCAGCGGTGCCGGAATGACATCATTATTACCTTTCGGCGGTGCACATTGCATGATACTCATGAATGTCAATACCAGAATAAATGGGAGAAGTCCGGTTTTCATTTCTTTCTTTTTTTTTCAGGCAATCGTAATATTTAAAGATAAGGAAATCAAACGATATCAATTTAATCCGGAAATTAATACAAGATATCGCAAAAGTAATTGATAGACAGATAGAGTGTTTTTTAGGATCAGACTTAATAATTTTCTATCTTTCATATGGTTGAATCTTTTTATCTGATCTTTTGAAGCTCAAGAGTCTATTCATAGCAAATGCTATTGTTTTGGGATGCAGCGGAATTTGTGCCATTCTGTTACCATCATTTGTTTTGTCACTATACGGCGTGGAATCTGGTCCCGCTGCCCAACTGATGGCGCAATATGCAGGATTGGGTTCCCTCGTCATTGGATTGATCGCCTGGTTCAGCAGAAATGTTACGGATTCAAAGGCTCAGCGGTCCATCGTGACGGCCTTTTTAATATGCTATGTGATCGGTACAATTGTATCGGTGTTTGGTACAATTTCCGGGACCATGAAAATAGGCTGGGCAGTTATCGGACTCTACCTGTTATTTGCTCTTGGTTATGCGTATATCCTCCTCTTTAAAATGGGATGACTGAAAAAGTTATCAAGAAGCGTATGAAAACAAGAAAAACATCAAGACGTAAATTTATCTGTTCTGCATCTGCATTTGCATTTGGAACTGCAGCTTATGGATATGCCAGTCCATTAGTTGCAGAACAGCCACAATCCATTGAGGAGATTCTGAAAAAGCAGGAGGATCTGGTCAATACATATTTCCCAATTTATGGGACCTGTTCTCAGACCACTTTTTTAGCCTTAAATGAGACATTCAATTTGAAGGCTGGGGATACATTGAAAGCGTTGGCTTCTTTTCCGGGTATTGCATTCAGAGGTGAGACCTGCGGTGCAGTATCTGCATGTCTCTGCGGTATATCGCTCATCTATGAGGAAGACATCCCCGGCAATAAATTATCCCATATACCCTGTGTAGCTTTTTGCTCAAAATTTGAAAATGAATATGGTTCAACCCGGTGCAGAGACATTATTGCGCATGTAACCAATAAGAAATATACGATTCAAAAACCGGAAGATTACAACATGGTGGCCAGAGATGGAGGCCTGAATCATTGTAAAGCAGTAATTCATCATGCACTCAAAATTGCAACTGAAATCATCATGGAAAAAGCATAAACAAAGTCTTAACTGTCCTGTAAAGAATGAAAAAACTTGCAGCCATCCAGGAATTTCCGGAAAAGATGTGGCTGATGTTTTTTCTGTGGAATATAAGCCTCATGAGCTTGGGACAGGCTACCGCAACAAACATAACATTTTACAGCAATTCATTGGAAACGGAGCGCCAGGTCCAGATCTATTTACCAGAAGGATACAATGACGATACCTGTGTATGGACCTACAAAGCCCCCATGCCCACTGGCCGGGGCTTTACATCAGGTGCAGTGGCAGATGGGAAAATCTATATGGTTGGAGGGTTCCCTACCCATAACTCTGTCACGCAGGCAAATGAAATGTATGATCCTGCCCTTGATATCTGGACCACCATGGCAGGAATGCCTGAAGGGCGCTGTGCAAATGCAACCTGTACCTATGACGGGAAGATTTATGTGTTCGGGGGAATTAGCCCCGATCCTTATGCCACTGCAAAAAATAATGTGTATGTATATGATCCGCAAACAGATACCTGGACTCAGAAAGCGGCTATGCCCTATGAAAATGCATTTGCCGGAGTTGCCGTAGTTAACGATACCATTTATATGATCGGTGGGATGCACAGCTATAATTCGCCGCCTATTTCAACAATTATGGCGTATTATCCATTGACAGATACCTGGGATGAGAAAGATCCCATGCCCACTGCCCGGGGTATGCTGTCTGCCTGTGCTGTAGATGGAAACATCTATGCAATCGGTGGAACAAAAGCTTTTCTAACCTCCAGTTATAACATAGTTGAAGTTTATGATCCTGTGACAAACACCTGGACAGCGAAGACCAGCATGCCAACTGCCCGGGTAGCTATGGCTGCCTGTGCCGTAGATGGAAAGATCTATGCAATCGGCGGATATAATTATCCGGTAATGTATACCATTAATGAAATATATGATCCTGCTTCGGATACATGGATAACAAAAACGCCCATGCAGGAGACACGTCAGATGTTCTTTCTTGGAATGGTCGATGGCAGCATCTATGCCATTGGCGGATCCTATCCGAATCCACAGAATCCAACCATGCCGGTGATCCTTTCTTCAGTGGAAGTATACCCGGCCTCTTCTGAGAAGACAGGAATCGAGGAAAACCGGCAGTATATCAGAGTGCCGGGAGATATTTCCCTTTACCAAAATTATCCCAATCCGTTTTATCTGCATACAACAGTTCCCTTCTCGTTGCAAAGCCGGCAGAAAATATGCATCAGCATATACAATTTGCTGGGAATGCAGGTTGCTGAATTGACCAATGAAGTAAAACCACCCTTGATTATTCTTCAAATGCATACAGATGCTCCGAAGTACGCACATACAGGTTTCTCCCGGCAATAGCAGGTGTTGCCATTATTTTTCCCTGAAGTTTGTTTTCTGAAATCCTGAC
>JAXGMU010000014.1:0-67963 GCA_040768485.1 Bacteroidales bacterium | reverse complement strand
ATGACTGTAATTGTGCCATTGTAAGCGGATAAATATATTTTGCCATTCGCGAGAACAGGCGATGCAATACAGGGTCCGGGGGCGCCTGCTTTTTCCTGGTAATATACCTCACCCGATTTCGCATCCATGCAGGTTACCCATCCCCCGTCTTTCACCATAAAAATACAACCTGCGTATGCAAGCGGACTCGGTACCTCGGGCGTCTTTTCCATCTGCATCCATAGGACATTATGAAGGGTTAACTCGCCTTTCAGATCAGATGGAATAGCCATCAGTCCAAAATCCTCTGCAACGCTGCTCCAGGTTTTATAAGAATTTGTCCACTCGGATTCATCAGCAAGTCCATTCTTGTCTTTATCAATTCCTCTGAACATCCTCCTGACAGAAACAGAGGTAGATTCTATGTCTTCTGCTCCCGGACGGCTAAACAGCATCAGGTCTTCAGGGATCTCTTCCAACCCAATCAGTTTATCGCCATTCAGGTCAAAATCTTTTACCAGCTCATCAAATTTGTCATAAGTAAAATATTTCCCCCTCCTTTCTGCTTCAGACAATTCCATCCACGCGCTTATATAAATGACACCATCATGAATGATGGGTGTTCCAATTCCGTTCGTCATGATCTGAAGCCACCAGATCGGTGAACCATCCTGGAGTGAATAAGCGGCAATGCCCCCGCAGCGATGTACAATTACCTGGTTTTGCATACGAACCGGGGTGGAATATCCCGGATAACCATAATTGACGAGCGGTGAATTATCCTGAATGAAAGATTTCCAGATCACTTCACCATTCATTTTATCCAGTGCCAGCAAACAGCGTTCAACAGCAGGACCATAATCCAGTTTGAGGATAATCTTATTGTCCATAATTACCGGAGAACTCGGATTTCCGTACAGAACATTTTCAGGAACCGGTATGGGATAATCCCATCTGAGATTGCCCTCATGATCTAAATGCATGATGCCATATGATGCAAAATATACATAAATGCCAGTCGTATCGGCTGCGATGGTTGCAGGTGCAGGATCGGCAACTGCATGTGGTTTCTCGAACTTCTCCGGAAAAATGGATTTGCTCCAGAGAACCTGTCCTGTAGTCCGCTCAATACAAAGAGTCTGTAACTCTTTGTTTTCCTCCACATAAGCAGTCAGATAAAGGTGATTTTCCCAGAGGACCGGCGAAGAGCTTCCCACAGGCAGATCAATTTTCCAGAGCAGGTTTTCATCTTCTCCGAAAACGACTGGAGGCTTTGAGTCATGTGGCGCAATTCCGGAAGCATTATTTCCCCTGAATTGTGCCCAATCAGTGCTTTTTGTACGGTTGCAGGTTGTCAAAAAGGAAATAGCCAAAACCACTAAAATGATTAGCAAAGGATTTTTCATTGTCTTTCATTCATATGAAGAACTGCTTATTTTTCAAATATTTAAATCCTATGAAAGGTAATCTTTATATTTAAGAATGTCAAGCGGATGCCCCAGGAAACCAGAACCCGTCAACCTTCATGTAATAAGACAAAACACCAATTTCCTGTTTCTGAATGGGATTTCAAAAGCAAGTACTGTTTCAGATCCGAAATCAAACGACGTTCATGCTGTTAATGAACGCCTATCGGGTCCGGATTTCCGTCAGGATCACCACTTACATATCCATTAGTGGTTATGTCCCCCAGAAGCAGTATCCCGGCGGCATGGGGTGCCGCCATGGAAGTTCCGCTCAGGTTTGCATATCCACCGCCCTTGTATGTAGAATAAATGTAGGTGCCCGGCTCGCAATAATCAACGGGAGGATTCCCATAGTTCGAATAGCTCGACCACACATCTCCCACTCCCATTGCCGATATCGTGTATATATTGGTTCCGACAGCGCTGGCCGGAGATTTTGTCGCAGCATCAGTGCTTTCATTTCCTGCAGCCAGTGTGAATTTAATCCCGGTGGCAGCTGCCGTTTCAACGGCAGAATTCAGTGCTAACGAATACCCGCCGCCCAGGCTCATGTTGGCCACATCGCCCGGACCTGCTACGGCAGCCACATAGTCAATCCCTGCGATAATCGCATCGTACGTACCGCTTCCTCTCCTGTTCAGCACTTTTACCGGAACAACCGTTGCGTTGGCAGCGACACCGATCACTCCGATTCCATTATCAATTGCACCGATGATACCGGCACAATGGGTTCCGTGTCCGTTGTCATCATCGGGCGAGGTGGTACGAACGACAAAGGTTACTCCTCTGCCTCCATCAACATTCAGATCCGGATGGTCAAGATCAATACCCGTATCAATGATCCAGGCTGTCTTTCCGGTACCGTCAACTCCGCCATTCACACGGGCAACACCCCACGGAGTGGATTCTGACGGAGGAGTTGGTGTCGGCTTTTTCTTGATTATCACATCCGGTTGGATCAATGTAGCCACCTGGTTTTCTTCAATAAGCACAACGGATGGATCATCTTCCAGTTTTTTGAGTTGTCCCGGAGGAATTCTTACTGAAAAACCCTGTAAGGCAGTCCCGTACACGTATCCTATTTCACCGTCAAACACTCCTGCACGCTTCAGGATTTTAGCCGTAGCCGATTTCATCAATTCCTGTTTCTTTTCGTACCCTTTCATTTTCGAGAGTTCAGCCTTTAACTCGGCATCATCCAGCATGACAATGTAGGTAATCCTGTCAGCGCCGGCGGATTTTAGCGACAGATCATCGGGTTCCTCAAAAGGCACCAGGGTTTCCTCGCACGATGCCGATAATGCCAGTACAACGGCGATGGCGAGTAATTTAACAAGCGATTTTTTCATCGGGGGTTGGTTTAGTGTTCATAATTAAAATGTTGGAATACCAGGTATCATTTCAGACAATGGGTAGATTAAATTTAGAATAAACAGGCAATATCCGTACATGGTCAATCAGGATTTTTGTTTTTTTTTTGACCGCAGTGCAAAAAGGCCCTCTGAAATCATGACAACCTGCAGCATCATGGAACCAGAAAAAAATGAACCGTTCGGGTTTACTTGATCGGCGGAGGCATTGTCGCTCATTCGCCACATACGGGCCCGCGAATCCGGTGAGGAGGTTTTTTCTGCTTCAGAAAACCGGTCAGGCGTGATTGATGGTCGAATCGCCCGGAAATAAGCAACAGGGTATGGCTCAATGTAGTCTTTGGAATTTTTTCTGTATTTTTACTGTATCCTCAACCAAAACCTGAATATGATGAAAAAACATCTACGACACATTTTAAGTATCGTTGCTGCTGTATTCTTAGGTATGAATGCTTTTTCACAAGATGTTCCGGACACATTATCAACCAGTTATTTAGACGGAGCTGA
The DNA here is from genome assembly GCA_040768485.1 of Bacteroidales bacterium. Lineage (GTDB taxonomy): Bacteria > Bacteroidota > Bacteroidia > Bacteroidales. Next base: position 64,641 of record JAXGMU010000014.1, on the reverse strand, counting down.
TGCATATGTATGCAACGACGAAAAAATCGGACCGGATGATATGGGCTCAGTGGAATATCTTGTTGTCCGGAATCATGAGGTCCGTATGAGAATAACTTTTTTGAGATTCGACATTACCGATAATCCACGATTTAATCCGGCAGATCAGGCATACATTGGTTTGTATGTGAATCATGCTCAGAAAATGGGCGATGAATTCCGTGAAATTTCTGTTTACGGGCTGACAGATGATGCCCTGGATAACTGGGATGAGACGATGCTGACGTATAACACTGCCCCGGGATTAAGTGCAGCCCCCCTGGCTGAATATTCCCTGGTCGAATCAAAGACCAGTTACCTTACAAAGCTGACAGTCCCCGCCGATACCGTAGGATGGATATACTCCGAACCTACAACGGAAATGGATGAATTTATCAATGATGTAAATAAGAATCACATGCTGACTTTTATTCTTCTTGTGGAGGAACCCAATACGGGAGATGAAGTCAGGTTCGACTCGAAAGAAGATACAGATACCCTCAGGGCGCCCATTCTGCATTCCATGGAGCCAATTGGCATTGATGAAAGCAAATCCCTGCCCGGTGTACGCATGAAACAGAACTTCCCGAATCCTTTCGTCGGGACGACGACGTTATCATATTCTCTGAAGGAGGCGGAACACGTTGAATTGACAATGTACAATATGCTTGGTGCAAAAGTTGCAACCCTGGTCAATGAATTCCAGGAGACAGGTGAGCACAATGTGATAATTGATGTGGACAGGTTAAAATTATCTCCCGGAATATATTTTGCAAAGATCAATGTGGGTTTAACCAGTCAGACCATTAAAATGAACATATGTAAATAGTCCCGATACGTATCTAAAAGCAATCATCTTAGACTTTTTGGCAGTAGCAGGGGCAGTGTTGCTTTCCGCCTTCGCCTGTGGCTAAGGCGGATCGCTAGTTCATGGAGGGGATGTTTTACTACCAGAACCCGGTGAAATTCTTCGCCGGATTCTGGTAGTAGACAACAGGTTTAAAATATCTAGCCTTGATTTAATTAAAGACATTTCAATAATTATTGGACTAGAGGAAGTCGTATTAAAAATAACACCGAAATCTTGACTGCGTTTTTCTAATGGATTTAAACTTCGTTTTTTTGTTTCATAAAATATTCATCCTGTAAACATTTTCGAGTAAGTATTTTTATTTGTTACATCGAAGCGGATGAGCTGTTTTCCAAAGCTGATCATATACAATTTTAAACGACTGGGTTCATAAATCACTATATTGCCCAAAGGGTTAACTTTCCTTCATTATCAAATATAAAATCCATTACTCCCGGCCAGAGTGGTTCCTTCATATCTCTGGACCAATCAAGAATTTTGTCTTTATATGCCTGTACCTTTTCAGGGTATTCTTCAGATAAATCAATTCGCTCCCCGGGATCATCGTCAAGTTTAAAAAGGTATTCCAGTTGATCCCTTTTGTTCCAGATAAATTTCCAGTTCTCGAATATCAGGGCATGGTTGTAATCGGTTCTCCATATAAAATCTCGGGCCTGAAATACCTTGTCTGGATTTGTCAGGTAAGGAATCAAATCAATTCCATCATACGGTCTGTCGGCCGGTAATTTACAGCCGGCAGCAAATGCAGCGGTTGTAAATATGTCCATAAGTGATACCGGGTATTCAAAGTCTTTTCCTCCGGGTAAAAATCCCTTTCCGGATACGATCATGGGTATATTGATTCCTCCTTCGAATTGTGTAAATTTTCCTCCCTTTAAAATGCCATTATCTGTAGCTCCTGTATAGGTGGCACCTCCGTTATCGCTGGCAAATATGATAAGCGTACTACGGGTTAAATTAAGTTCTTCGAGTTTAGCCGTAATCTGCGCAATGGCATCGTCGAGCGCTGAAATCATCCCATAATACACCCTCTTGTTATTATCGTTGATATGACTGAACCTGTCATAGTATTCACGCGGCACCTGGAAGGGTGTATGCGGTGCATTGAAAGGAACATACAGGAAGAATGGATCATTTCCTTTCTGATCAAGGAAAGTACATACCTTGTCGGCGATAGCAAAGGTGAGGTAATCGTCTTCCTCAATCACCTGTTCATTCTCCCGGATCGCACAACTGCCTTTCCGTCCCTGGCTCCAGATATGCCGGTTTGCATAATAGTCGTGACGATAATTGATAATATCAGGATCATCCTCCGGTGCAAACAAAGTAAAAGCTTCATAGAAACCGTATTGCTCATCAAATCCCCTGTTGGTCGGAAGAAATTGTTTATGCTGACCCAGGTGCCACTTCCCAAAGATTGCTGTATGATAGCCCCTTTTTTTCAGCAGTTCCGGAAGCAGGATCTCACTTTCGGGGATACCTTGCATTTCAATCTCCTTTTTCGGAGGACTGGACATAATACCATTCAACTGCATCGGATAGGTGTCAATAAAGTGATCTACAAACCAGTATTCCAGTTTGTTTCTTGCATACCTGTTCATAGGCTGCCTCTCGTAACCAAATCTTTGCTGATATCTGCCTGTCAACATACTTGCCCTTGAGGGGCTACAAACCGAGCTGGTAGCATATGCCCTTGTGAATCTTATCCCCTGTGAGGCTAACTGGTCAATTGCCGGAGCAGGAACGCCATCTGGGTTGTATGTGGAGATATCATATTTGCCGAGATCATCTACCAGGATGATAAGAATATTTGGCAGTGAGTCTTCGGGCATTGGTGCAGAAATTTGCTCCAGGTAATCTGCTTTCCCCATGCTAAGGGTCCGATCTGTAAGAATAGCAATAGGGTTCTCACTTACATGGATACCAGAGCAAGAGTACATAAAAAGAATTGTCCCAAACAGGAGACTTTTTAAGCTGGTTTCGATCATCCGCTGAAAATAGTATGCCTAAAGATGCTGATTTCTATGGAAAACAACAATATCCGTGATCTGCCTTAATGATCATAACACCCATCTCACTTTCGTCCCTGAATAGATCAAAAATAGCCATGTACGTAAAAATTTAAGAAAAAAACAGAGTGAAGTGATCACTCTCACTCAGTTTTTAGCAGCGGGGGCAGTGTTGCTCTCCGCCTTCGCCTTCGGCTGCGGCGGATTCGCGAGTCCGTTTTGGGGTGCTTTACAAAGGAAAGCCTGTGTTCGCTTCACTCACAACGTTCTTTTTATTTCCATTCGCTTACAAAAGCAAGCTTTTGACGCTCCTGAAAACAAAAAGCCCGGATCTTCGATCCAGGCTTTCTTTAGTAGCGGGGGCAGGACTTGAACCTGCGACCTTTGGGTTATGAGCCCAACGAGCTACCAACTGCTCCACCCCGCAATGTTTCGGGTGCAAATATAACAGTTATCGGACGATTCTCAAAATCCCTGCCGGGATTTAATCGGAGAGGATGTTCAGGAGCTGCATGTAATCGGGATCTTCGGGATAGTATTCCGCCAGTTTCCGGGCATATTCAAGGGCCCGGTCGCCCATTCCCTGCTCCATGGAAATGGTGGCCAGGCTGTACAGGATGTTGCGGTCGTACGGGTGGTCCTGAAGGGATTCTTCCAGCACCTTCAGGGCTTCGGCGGGTTTCCCGGTTGAGTTGAGACCGATGGCGTAGACATAGCTGTACTGCGGATCGGCCGGATCCAGCCGGGCAGCTTGTTCCAGATGCGTGAGCGCCTCGTCGTTCTCCCCCTGTCTCACCTTCAGCAAACCCAGGGCGTACTGAACGGGGGCGAGATGGGGATATTGTTCCAGGGCGTTTCGCAGGACCGTTTCCCCATCGCCATCCCGGTCCATCCTCCTGTAGAGGTCCGCAAGGTTGATATAGGGAGCCACCAGGGCCGGTTCGATTTCTATGGCTTCTCGGTAGGAGGCTTCGGCCTTTTCCAGCTGTCCCGCATTCAGGTAAAGGTTCCCGAAATTGAGGTGGGCAGAGGGATGGTCTGCATTGATCATCAGGGAGGCGTTGTACTCTTCCAGGACAGTGCTCAGCCTTTCGCGGGAGCCGGCCGGGATCATCTGGCGGGGGACTGCCGTCAGGGCGTTGGCGGCCATCAGCCTGACCAGCAGGACGGAGTCCCTGAGCCGGGGAACGGCGATGTCCCTGATGAGCTGCGTTTCCCTGTACTGTGCCACGGTCAGTACGGCATAACGCAATAGCGGATCGCTGTCGGTGCTGATCTGGCGGAGCAGCTCCGTGACGGATGTTTCAGGGTAGTTCCCCAGAAGCGATACGGCTGTGGCCCGGACCATGGGAGGCTGTTCCCGGTCTCCCGCAAGCCTGATCAGACCTTCCCTCGCTTCAGGATAACGCCGGCGTCCGGCCCGGATGATTTCTCCGTAGTGTTCCTGGTCCAGCAGATCCTGTCCGTACCATTCCCGTAAATATGCTGTGGCCCAGCCGGTGGACTTGTCATCATGGCACTGGTTGCACGCATTGGGGGTTCCCAGCCTGTCGGACAGGTCCGGCCTGGGGATCCGGATGCTGTGATCGCGACGCGGGTCCACCACCATGTAGGTGCGTTCGTGCATGTGGCATTCGAAACAGCTGGCACCTTCATCCGCCGGATCGTGGAAATGGTGCTCCCTTCCCCCGTATTCCGAGGCCATGTGGCAGCGGTAGCAGAGTGCGTTCCCCTGTACGTAAACCTGCCCGCTGTGGGGTTCATGGCAGTCCTTGCACACCACCCCGGCCATGTACATTTTGCTCTGGAGAAAAGACCCGTACACATACACCTCCTCCAGGATCTGTCCGTCGGCAAAATAAAGCTCATCTTCCAGCAGGGAGGGCCAGTGGGTGTTCAGCAGGGAGCCTCCGTGGTAATAATCTTCCGTGATCACAGCCCTCCGGGAATGGCACCGGGAACACATCTGGACCAATTCGTCGGAAGGGCGGGGGACGGACCGGCGGGCGGTGACCGAATCCGGATCGAACACCCAGGTGGCATTGTCGGTGTCCTTCAGCCGGATCACCAGGCCCATATCCGGGTATATATCCGGACTGCTGCCCTGATCCACCAGTTCGGCCCATTCGATGTGCCGGGAGCCCGGACCGTGGCAGGCCTCGCAGGAGACATCGATCTCCGACCAGGTGGTCTGGTAGCTTTTTCTCCTGTGAGAGTAGTTTTTTCTCACATTGGTGGAGTGGCATTCGGCGCACATGTAGTTCCAGTTCTGGGTGATCCGCGTCCAGTAAAGCAGATCGTCCGGAGGGATCCGCTCCTTTTGGTAGATATGGAACCAGCGCTGTCCGCCCTCCTCCACCGGACGGGTGTCCCAGCAGATGGGCAGGCACTGGTACCTTCCCCCGGGGAATGCCACCAGGTACTGCTGGAGGGGCCTGATGGCAAATACATAGGAGATCTCGAAATCATCCATTTCGCCATCCGGTCCTTCGGTATACACGTAATATTTTCCGCCGGACGTATAGAACCTGGAAGTCACTCCCAGGTGGGTGAAGGTGACATCGTTGAAGTTTCCCAGGACGGTCTCCGCGGTGGCCGTATCCATGGCCATGTCATGGTCCGATCCCAGGAACAGGTTGTACTCCTTTTCGTGGCACTCCCGGCAGCTTTCCCTGCCGCGGTAACCTGCACGTTCTTCTGTTCCGGAAGGCGCTTCATTTGATCCCGCATCCGGTTCAGGACGGTCGCAGTGCAACAGGGTAGCTGTGATCCCGGCAGCCAGGGCCATGGCAATCAGAACCTTCGGGACAATCCTCATTTTTTGCCGGATTTGGAGAAATGAACTAATTTCAAAAGTATATAAATTTAGGGCAGATCCATGAAACGAAGGAGTTTTATACGGAAGGCAGCCGGCACGCTTGTGATGGTGACCGGTGCCGTTGCAGCCGTCAGTTACCTGAGGCAGTTCTTCCCCCGCAGGGCGGGCGGGAAGAGAAGGATCGCGCTGGGCGATCCCCGCCGGTTCCCGGTGGACACCTATACCTTTCTGAAAGACCACGACCTGTATGTGTACAGGGATCATGAAGGGATCAGGGCCGTATCGGCCGTTTGCACCCACCTGGGCTGCATTTTGGAACGGAGCACGGAAGGTTTCACATGTCCGTGTCACGGATCCTGTTACAACGACCGTGGAGAGGTGCTGTCGGGACCGGCGCCGGCGGACCTCTCCTGGTACGAGGTGAACAGATCAGCCGACGGCCGGATCATCGTGGATCCGGGCAGAAGCGTGGGTTCGGATCACAGATACCTGATTTCCTGAGATACGTGATGGATAAACCGCAAAGGAGTGGCAGAAGCACGGGATCGCGGGCAGAGCCCGGGGGGGGAGCGCGCACGCGGATGATCAACCGGAATTTCTTCCTCCACATCCATGCTCCCAGGGTGCACGTGCACTCCATGAAGCCGGCATATACCTTCGGACTGGGGATCATCCTCGGGTTCCTCTTTCTGATCCTGATCCTCACGGGGGTGGTCCTGATGGTTTACTACAACCCTTCCGTGGAACAGGCCTACCAGTCTGTGAAGGACATCGTGTACGTGGTTCCCGGCGGCCGGATCATCCGCAACATGCACCGGTGGGCGGGGCAGGGAATGGTCATCGTGGTCTTCCTGCACCTGGTCAGGGTTTTCTACACGGGCTCCTACCTGGGTAACAGGTCCCTGAACTGGGTGATCGGGGTGGTCCTGCTCATCATCACCCTCCTGAGCAATTTCAGCGGTTACCTGCTTCCGTGGGACCAGCTGGCATACTGGGCGGTGACCATCGGGTCGAACATCGCCGCTTCCGCGCGGGAGCTGACGGACCTGCTGGGAGTGACCGCCGCGTTTGACCCCGGGGGATTCATGAAGAGACTGCTGATCGGGGGGGAAACGGTCGGACAGCCCGCCCTGTCACGATTCTTCGCCCTGCACGTGATCTTCCTGCCTGTTTCCATCCTGGTCCTCATGGGTGTGCATTTCTGGAGGATCCGGAAGGACGGTGGACTGAGCAGGCCTGCGGGATATGCGGAAGGCGGGACGGGGGACCTGAAATGGTACGCCTGGCCCGTGCTCATGTGGACCGAACTGGCCCTGCTGGTGGGTACCGTGGCGGTGATCTTTTGCATCGCCCTGCTGGCCGATGCACCGCTTCTGGAGCAGGCCAATCCTTCCTACCCGGAGAACCCGGCCAAATCGCCCTGGTATTTCCTGGGGATCCAGGAACTGGTGTCCTATTCGGCTTTCAGCGGGGGACTGATCATACCGGTGCTTTACCTGGCATTCCTGTTTTCCGTTCCCTATGTGGACCGGGAGGACCGGTACGTGGGGCGCTGGTTTTCGGGGAAACAGGGGTGGAAGGCTGCCGGGATCGCCGCGGGGGGCACCCTGCTCCTGGTACTCTCCCAGCTTTTTGTGATGATCAGGTACGGCTGGCTGCGTGACTGGTTCCCGGGGATCTCACAGGGATTTGTCATGCTGCTCAACCCGGCCACCCTCTCGGCTGCCCTGTTCATTCTGGCTGCAGAGATGGTCAGGAGGAAAACATCCTCAACGCGGATGGCGGCGCTGACCCTGTTCACCTGCACCTTTGTGGCCCTGCTCATTTTCACGGCAGTGGGCATCTGGTTCAGGGGACCGGACTGGGAATTTTACTGGTCGCCCGCCCGGTGGCCCGTCCAATAACTGGAAAGAATGGATGAACAGACATATATCGCGCGTGCACAGTGGCTGGTCCTGGCAGGATCCGCCCTGCTGTTGCTGTTGCTGCTGGGAGCGTGGATCATGGAAGGGACGGGCAGGGTCTGGAAAAGGCATCAGCGGGAGTACGGGCGACTGGTGGCGGGAGTTACTGACAGCATGGCTGGTGGGGATCTTCCGGCAATGGAAAAAGGGATCTACCAGCTGGAACTGGCGCACTTTGACAGGGTCGACCGCTGCGTGACCTGTCACCAGGGCATGGAAAACCCCCGGATGGCGGGAGCAGTCCAGCCGCATGCCATGCATCCGGGAACCTACCTGGCCGATCATCCGACCGGGCAGTACGGATGTACCATCTGTCACGGGGGACAGGGGAGGGCGCTGAATAAGAAAGATGCTTTCGGACAGCTTCCCGAAACCCACTGGCCGCACCCCATGCTGGAGCAGCCCTTCATCCAGTCTTCCTGCGGCTACTGCCATCTGTCCATATTCAGCGGGGACGACCCGTCTGGGAACGGGCGGACCAAAGGCATGGAAGTGTTCCTGAAAGGGAAACAGCTCTTTTCCGCTGAAGGATGCCTGGGGTGTCACAGGGCCAGGGGTGCGGGAGGTGGCCTGGGTCCGGATCTGACCAAGCAGGGTGAGAAAACCAAGCATGATTACAGTTTTCAGAATGTGGAAGGAGAGCAGACTGTTTCCAACTGGCTGAAGGCCCATTTCAGGGATCCGGAAATGGTGTCTCCCGGCTCCCGGATGCTCAGGATCAATCTCCCGGAGGATGAACTGGATGCACTTGCGACCTTCGTGATGGGCCTGGCCAGGCCCGGGATCCCCTTTGATTACTTCACCCCGGCTGCCCTCAACGAGTTCAAGGGGATCAGGGATCCCATGGGGGGCGGGACCGGCTATATCACCCTCTGTTCTGCCTGTCACGGAAAGCAGGGAACGGGAAAATCTTACCGCGAATACAAAACGGGGATTCCTGCCGTGGGGAACCGGGATTTCAGGCGGGTGGCATCAGTAGCCTATATCAGGTTTACCCTTCAGAAGGGAAGAAGCACCCGGCAGATGGGCAGCTGGGAGGAGGCCATTTCGGGGATCACCGACCCCGAGCTGGATGCGATCACCATGCATCTGAAACAGGAGGAACGCTCTGCCGTGGATGAACTGCTGGCACTATATGAGGGGTCGTCAGGCAGGGGAGGATCTTCCGCAGAGGATGGATCGTCGGGAGAGGAACTTTTCCTGCGCCGTTGTTCGGCCTGTCACGGTGAGGAAGGAAGGGGCGGTGTGGCGGTGGCCCTGAACCAGGAAGGTTTTCTGGAAAGGGCCGGAAACAGGTTCATCTTGCAGACCCTGATCCATGGAAGGGAGAATACGGCCATGCCGGGGTGGCCGCACCTGGAAAACCAGGAACTGACCGGGCTGCTTACCCTGATGCGCTCCTGGCACGGAGTTCCCCGGAGCGGGGAAGCCATGGTATTTCAGGCGGCCGACACGGACGAAGGGGCCCTGAAATACCATTTCCTCTGTTCCCGTTGCCACGGGGAGCACGGGGAGGGAGAAACCGGGCCGGCCATTATCAATGAAGATTTCCTCCAGGCGGCAGACGACAGGTTCCTGTATGAGACCATCTCCCAGGGAAGGCCGCACACGGCCATGTTCGGATGGTCGACCGATGTGTACAACCAGGAACGGCTGGATACGGATGACATTGCCGGTATCGTCGGTTACATGCGAAAGACAGCCGGGGAGCCATTTACATACATCTATCCGGGGACCAATCCGGGGGACCGGGATGCCGGGGCCCGGGTCTTCAGGGAATACTGTGCGGTGTGCCACGGGGAAGCAGGGGGAGGTCCGGAAGCCCCGGCGCTCAACAACCAGGAGCTGCTCAGCGCGGCTTCAAACGGGTACCTGATGGCCACCATTACCCTCGGGAGGGAGGGGACGGACATGCCTTCATGGGGATACGGGGATGGATCCCGCCCGGCCCTGTCCGGTGCAGAACGGCAGGACCTGGTGGCCTATATCCGCTCCTGGCAGCGGATACGGATCAGGTTTTAATCTGTTGCAGTAAGAAACCCGGACTTTGGTCAATTTGTTAATAAACCATGAAATTGTTCATTATCAATAGCAACCATTTTATTAATTTAACGTTAGAATAGGTATTAACATCTCCTGACCAGCACTTATGAGTTACAAGGTTTTTGTTCTTTACTCCCACTCGCACGACAGGTTATTCGTTGGTTATACCACCAGCCTTACCGATTACATGATCACCATGAATGTGATGAAATCGAATAATCCGCTGTTTGAATACAGGCCGTGGACGCTGATCCATATGGAGCTGTTCGATACCGAGGAAGAGGCCATGGTCAGGGAAGGCTTCCTGAAAAAGGAGATGGGCCAGAATTACATCAGGAGGGAAATCCTGCCCATGTTCGATTTTCATTAAAAATCACCGGACACGCCATTCTTTTATATCTTTGTGCCCTGAAGGCATGTTGATCCCATGACCCAGCAAAAGGAGAAAGTACACCGGCGGATCTTTCGCAAGCTGACCCATAAATTCAGGATGGTCCTGCTCAATGAGGAGACCTACGAGGAAGTGGGCCACATGCGGCTGACAAGGCTCAATCTGATCGCGGTGACAGGCGTGATCGTGCTGCTGATCGTGGCCATCGTATACGTGCTCATTGCCTATACCTCCATCCGTGAATTCATCCCCGGGTATCCCGATGCCGCCATGCGTCAGAATATCCGTGAGAACGCCATGAAGATCGATTCCCTGGAATATGAGCAGGCTGTCAGGGACCAGTATTTCGATAACCTGAAACGGATCATTACCGGCGAGGCCCCGCTGAGTTACCTGAATGACACCACGGAAGTGAGCCACCGGGAAGAAGTCGCCTTCCCCAGGTCTGCGGGTGAAACCATGCTGAGACAGCAGGTTACCGCCCAGGAGCATCTCAGGCAGGGCGTCGTGGGGGAGGATCAGCTGGAAGAGCGCCTGGAGGACATTAATTTCTTCACCCCTGCAAACGGGATCATCACCAACGCATTCAATCCCATGGAAGGGCATTTTGGCATCGATCTGGTAGCCCCCCCGAACGAGGTGGTAAAGGCCACGTTGGACGGGACGGTCACCATGTCCACCTGGACGCTGGAGACAGGGTATGTGATCCAGATCCAGCACGACTTTGAACTCATTTCGGTATATAAACACAATGCGGGACTTTTCAAATCGGTGGGTCAGAAGGTATCTGCCGGAGATGCCATCGCCATCGTAGGCAATTCAGGGGAGCTCACCACCGGTCCGCACCTGCACTTTGAGCTGTGGCACGACCGTGTGCCGCTGAATCCGGCCGATTACATCGTGTTTTGATCGCATGAAGAAGCGAATTGCCATACTTGGCTCCACCGGATCCATCGGGACCCAGGCCCTGGAGGTGGTGTCCGGTTACCCGGAGCGTTACCGGGTGGAAGTGCTTACGGCCAACGAGAATGCGGACCTGCTGGTTGAACAGAGCCTCAGGTACCGGCCCGGGACCGTGGTCATCCGGAACGAAAAGCACTTCACCAGGGTGAGGAATGCACTCAGGCATCATCCGGTGAGGGTGATGGCAGGAGAGGATGCAATGGTGCAGGTGGCCCGGCTGGATGAGGTGGACATGGTGCTTACCGCGCTGGTCGGATTCAGCGGATTGCAGCCCACCCTGGCGGCGGTCAGTGCAGGCAAGCGCGTGGCACTGGCGAACAAGGAAACCCTGGTGGTGGCCGGAGAACTAATCATGAGGGAGGCCCGGGAAAAATCCGTGCAGATCATTCCGGTGGATTCGGAACATTCGGCCATTTTCCAGTCCCTGGCCGGCGAAACCGGCAACGAAATTGAAAAACTGATCCTCACCGCCTCCGGAGGTCCCTTCAGGGGGATGACCATGAAAGCCCTGGAAAATGTGACCCCGGAACAGGCCCTTCAGCACCCCAACTGGTGCATGGGGAAGAAAATCACCATCGATTCAGCCACCCTGATGAACAAGGGACTGGAGGTCATCGAGGCCAGGTGGCTGTTCGGCGTGACACCCGGACAGATCGAGGTGGTGGTCCACCCCCAGTCCATTATCCATTCCATGGTACAGTTCACCGACGGCTCCATCAAGGCCCAGATGGGACTGCCCGATATGCGGCTCCCCATCCAGTATGCCCTTTCTTTTCCCGAAAGGCTCAGGTCGGCATACAGCCGTTTCAGCTTCCGGGATTTCCCCGGGCTGACTTTTGAACCTCCGGATACAAAAATTTTTCGTAACCTTGCACTTTCTTACGAGGTGCTGAGGAAGGGAGGGAACTGGCCATGCATTCTGAATGCGGCCAACGAGGTGGCGGTCAATGCTTTTCTTGAGAGCAGGATCAGGTTTACGGAGATCCCGGCCGTCATCGAAAGAACCCTGGAAAGGGCATTGTTTATCAGAACCCCGTCACTGGAGGATTATATTGAAACGGACCTGCTGGCCAGGCAGGTTGCCGCGGAACAAATTTAGGACCGGAATGGAAGTAGTGATAAAGATATTGCAGTTTCTGCTGAGCCTGTCGATTTTGATCGTCCTGCACGAGATGGGACATTTTATCCTGGCAAGGCTCTTCAAAACAAGGGTGGAAAAATTCTACCTTTTCTTTGATCCATGGTTTTCGCTGTTCAGGAAAAAGATCGGTGACACGGTTTACGGGATCGGCTGGCTTCCCCTGGGAGGGTATGTGAAGATCAGCGGGATGATCGATGAATCCATGGACAGGGAGCAGATGAAGAAACCTCCCCAGCCATGGGAATTCCGTTCAAAAAAGGCATGGCAGCGGCTGATGATCATGCTGGGAGGTGTGTTCATGAACTTTGTGCTGGCCCTGGTCATTTACATCCTGGTGTTTTACACCTGGGGAGAAAGTTATGTGCCTGCCGAGAGGCTGGAATACGGGTACATGGTGGACAGCACCATGATGGAAATGGGATTGAGGAACGGGGACAAGATCCTGGCGCTGGACGGGGAGGAGGTGGAGAAATGGGAATCCATCCACCACGATATCGTGGTCAATGAAACCGGCACCATACGGATCGAGCGTGAGGGCAGGGTGATGGATATCCGTGTCCCGGACGGGGCCATTGCAGAATTGTTGAAAGCGGAATACCCCATTTACCCGAGGATCCCGTTTGTGGTGGGAGAGCTCGTGGACGGAAGCGGCGCCGAGGAGGCGGGACTGAAGGCGGGGGACCGGATCATCGCCATCAATTCCGAACCGGTCCGGTTCTATGACCAGTTCCTGGAAAAAACAGGAGGAGCGCCCAATACCACATTTGAATTCACCGTGGTGAGAGATACCGATACCCTCTCGCTGGACGTGACCACCGGCGAGGAGGGAAAATTCGGGATCTACAACATGAGCTACACCCATTTTTTCGAACCGGTGGTTGTGAAATACTCCTTCCTGCAGAGCATTCCTGCAGGGATCAGACGGGGGATGGATATCACTGGGAGCTATCTGAAGCAGCTGAAAATGCTTTTCAAACCGGAGACCAGGGCCTATGAGCAGCTGGGTGGCTTTATCAAGATCGGCAGCTTCTTTCCCTCCCAGTGGAACTGGCAGAATTTCTGGAACATGACCGCATTCCTCTCCATCATCCTGGCCATCATGAACCTTCTGCCCATTCCCGCGCTGGACGGGGGACATGTGATGTTCCTGCTGTATGAGATCATTTCCGGGCGAAAACCGGGGGATAAATTCCTGGAATATGCCCAGATCGTCGGGATGGTCATTTTGCTGAGTCTGCTGCTGTACGCCAATTTGAACGATATCATCGGATTATTTAACAGATAGATGAATTATTTGCCTATTTTTGTAATATGTAGTTCAATTTTTAATCTTAGACCATGGAAGCGTATATCATTTTAGCCATAGGTGTCTGGCAGATCGTGGTGATCGTCCTGCTGGTATTGCTGCTGTTCGGAGGCAGGAAGATCCCTGAACTCATGCGGGGCGTGGGTCAGGGAATGAAGGAATTCAAAAAAGCCACGAGTGATGATTCGGACGATGAGGAGGAGGAAGAGGAGGAGCCCCGGGTCCGAAAAAAACTGAAAAATGATTAGATTCCGGTATAACAGGGGAACCTGTCCGCCATGCCGGGCAGGTTTTTTTGTCCTCATTGTGCTGCTGGCCGGACTGATTTCCTGTGACAGTGCGAAGCAGCAGGGAGGAGTGGCGGGAAGGATCCTGCCCAATATTACGGGAGGGGCCGGTGAAGTGCTCGTGGTCATGGATAATTTCAACTGGGAGAACTCCTCGGGGGAGCTGATGAAGGATATCCTGATGGAGGAGTACCCGGGCCTGCCCCAGTCGGAGCCGCTGTTCGACGTGATCCACATCACCGCGGCCTCCTTTGACAATGTGTACCAGTATCATCGTTCCATCGTGCTGGTGACCGTCAGCTCGGAGCTGGAACCGTCGGTCCGGTTCAGGGAGAATGTGTGGGCGAAACCACAGATCCTCGTACAGATCACGTCGCCCAGCTCCACCGAGCTCTGGCAGCTGCTGGAGGAGAACGGAGAAAGGATCCAGAGCTACCTGGTGGTATATGACCGGAACAGGCTGATGAACAGTTACAAGGATTCCAAAGATGCAGGCCTGCAGAAGGAGATCGCCGACCATCACCAGATCCGGCTTGCCGTTCCCAGGGGGTACAACCTGGATTTCAGCAGGGAAGACTATACTTCCGTGTCCATCGAAACGCCCGACATGTCCCAGGTCATCCAGATATACGATTACCCGGCCTCCGGTCCGGAAGATCTGTCCACCGCAAAACTGATCCAGAAGCGGAATGAGTTTACCAAAAAGTATGTGGAAGGACCCAGGGAGGATTCCTACATGACGGTTGCCAGGCTGTTTGAACCCATTGCCTACGAACTGAAGAACGACGAGAAGGATGTGGTGGAGATCAGGGGATTATGGGAACTGGAAAACGGTTACATGGGCGGACCCTTCATCAGTCATTCCGTCTATGATGCCAGCAGGAACCGGATCGTTACCGTGGATGGCTACATCTATTACCCCAACCAGAAAAAAAGGATCAAGATCAGGCAGCTGGAGGCCATCATCTATTCCATGGAGGTTATTTAGGCCCGGGGAGGTGCTTCTTGATGTGGGCCAGCAGCATGTCCCTGGTGAAGGGTTTCATGATGTAATCCGTAAAACAGCCCGCGTAGAGCCCGTTGATGATCTCCCCTTCAAAGGTAAATGCGGTCTGGGCGATCACCGGGATCTCCTTCCGGACCAGGCGGATCTTCGTGGTCGCTTCATAACCGTCCAGACCCGGCATCAGGATATCCATCAGGACCATGTCGATCTCCGGATGTTTTTCAAAGATCTCCACTGCCTCCAGTCCGTCCCTCGCCCGCAGGACCTTTATCTTCGTCGGAGATAAAAGCTCCTTGATATAGAGATAGTTCGATTCCACGTCTTCGGCCACCAGGACTTGGTAGCCTGACCAGTCATCGTATTGTTTACCTGGCCCGGCATCCCGGACGGTTTCCTGCCTGGAGCGGGCGGTTAATACCGGGAGGGTGAAGAAGAACGCTGAACCCCTGCCTTCGCTGGTTTCCACCCAGATGTCCCCCCCCATCAGTTTCACAAGGTCATGGCAGATGGCAAGGCCCAGTCCCGCTCCCCGGAGAAGGGATTCATTTTTATCCACCAGCTTCACAAACCTGTCAAATATGATCCTGGTTTTATCCCCTGAGATGCCCGGACCGGTATCCTTCACGTAGAACAGCAGCCGGTCCTGGTCGCCATGCTGTTGTTTTTCCACGTATGAATAACCGAAGGTGATTTTGCCCTGGGTGCAAAACTTGACTGCGTTCTCAAGCAGGTTGTTCAGCACCTCGGTCACCCGCAGCGGATCTGCCTGGATGGCGAATTCGTCTTCTTTCCGGCCGGTTTCCAGGATTAATTCGATCTGTTGACGGCCGGCTTCATCCAGCACCTTCCTGTATTTTTCGGCAAACTCCTCAAGGCGCTTGTTTACGTAAAACTGCCTGGGATTGATCTTCACCTGGCCCAGGTCAATCCTGGAAAGGATGATGGTCTTATCGATCAGCTGCAGCAGATCGGAACTGCCATTGATGATCTGGTCCAGGTACAGCTCCCGGTTCTCTTCAGTGAGTTCCCGGTTGCGCAGCAGGGAGGCAAAACCCACAATGGCGTTCATGGGTGTCCTGATCTCGTGGGACAGGTTCCCAAGGAAAGCGGTTTTCAGTTTCTCGGAGGCCTCGGCTTTGTTCCTGGCACTGAGGAGCAGCTCGGCGTATTGTTTCTGCCCGGTGATATCCACCAGGGAAAGGATCACGTAACCGGTCTCCCCGGCCGCACAGCCTGACAACAATGCGGTCCTCGGGCTCCCGTCCCTGTGAAGGAACACGCACTCGACTTTTTCCGAAGTACCGGCTCCTCCGCTCCTGAGCCGGTCAAGAAACTCCATGCAGGATTCCCTGTCCCCGGGCTCCAGCAGGTCGCGCCACCTGTATTGCCCTTCGAGTTCCTCTTTCCCGAATCCCGTGATTCTTTCCGTCTCCCTGTTGACCATCCGGATGAGGGTTCCGTCATCAATGACCAGCTGGGCAGCGGAAGAATGCTCAAAAAGAGCCTGCAGGATGACAGGATCCTCAAAGAGTTTTTTCCGGCTTTCCATGGCGTGATGAATTCAGCGGATATTCAGGGCTTGCGGTTAAAAAAGAGATTGGGCTTTTCGAATTCGAACAGCGTAGGATAATCTTCATCAAAACGTTTCAATACCTCCGTCAGGATGGCCTCCCGCATGAATTTGGATTTGTTGTTGACGCTGTATTTCCTGCAATAGAGATTGATGGCTTCCTGTTCCCGGCTGTTGAATAACAGGGAGGTACGGTTGATCCTTCTCAGCCGGACATTCTTTTTCTGGTCCACACGCGCTTCATTTGGTTCGTTGTCACTAAAATAGGGATTGTGCTGAAGGATGCGGCATCAGGCCGGTGTGAACAATTAACAAATTCCTAACATCTCTTGAAGATCATAAAATATAGCAGAGTAGAATAGTCCACAAAGTAATATATAAAAGCTTATTATACAAATATATAAAAATCAGTATGTATGTAAAAACCGTATGTAAATGTGAATTTCAGCCTGTCCGGATCAGGCTTCAGCAACCGTGAAAGTCCTCCACAGTTCGGCGGGACGGATCAAACCCAGGACCAGGGAAGTGATGATGCACGACGCCAGGAGTACAACTATTCCGGCAACCCAGCCGGGGATCATCAGGCTCAGCCACCCGGCGAGGAGATTCACTCCCGCGAAGGCTGCCAGCCTGAGCAGGATGTCGCTGTTGGAGGGGATGCGGATCAGCCGCACCGAGAGGAGGAGCTGCGATACCGCATAAAATGCCTGGGAGGAAAGGCTGGCGATGGCTGCGCCATAGGCCTGGTACCTGGGAATCAGCAGGAGGTTGAGGGAGACATTCATGACTACGGTGACGGTGGCGAGAATATTTAAATACCTGAGGTTGTTGTTGGCCGTGAGCAGGGTTCCGTAGATATAACTGGCTGACACAAATACAAAACCGATCATCAGGATCCCGAAGATCCTGGAGCTGTAGGGTGCATGGGATGTGTACAGGAGGTCAATGATCTCCCTGCTGTAAAAATTCGCAGCAATGGCCAGGGTGGTCCCGCTGACCAGGAGCAGTGGCAGGGCAATCCTGATCAGTTCATTCACGTTCTCCTTCAGGCGGAGCATCCTGGAGAACATGGGCAGCAGGAGCACCGCAAAAAGATAGGAGAACTGGGATGCCGCGTCATAGATCCGGAATGACTGCGCATAGATCCCCGCTTCCTCTTTCCCGTTTTCCAGAAGGCGTTCCAGCATGACCGAATCCACCCTGTTGAAAAGGGACATCAGCAAAATCAGCAGGGCAAAAGGATAACTCATCCGCAACATCTTCAAAGAGGAGGGCCAGCTGGGCCGGGGCAGGAAGGATCCGGACCTGTACCGCACGATGGCGGCGGTTGTCAGGAAGGTGAGCCCGTACGAGAGTGTCTGCGCATACACGAACCACTCGATCCGGAAAGGCTGGTCGGTCAGGTTTCCCCACAGCAGCAATCCGGTAAACAGGATCATCAGGCCGCGGTCCATGACCGACAGCAGGCTGTCGGTTCGGTAATACTGAAGCCCGCTGATATTGGTCCGCATGTACAGGATGAAGGATGCGATGAACTGGTTCAGCACCAGGATCCATAGCATGTTGAACTGGGCGGCGGAATAACCGATCATCCTGCCCGTCACAAACACGATCCCGGCGTACATAAACGCCAGGAAGAATTTCAGCGGTATGATGGCCGAGAGATGTTCCCTGAGCAGGCTGTGATCCCTGGAAATGGCCCTGTTGTTGAAGTTATTGATGCCCAGGTCCAGCAGAATGTTCAGGATGAAGGAAAAATTGAAAAGCGAGAAATAGAACCCGTACATCTCTTCACCCACCCTGTTCTGGACCCCCACTTCAATTCCGAAAAACCAGAAAGGCTTGATCAGAAGGTTAAGAAATACCAGCAGGGCAAGGTTCGTGACAAAACGCTTTTTCAAAATGAATCCGGAATGGAATAATTTTTTAATTCAGTACAAATGTAATAAGTTCGCCCAAGATTATTCCAAGCGGTGTCGGAACAGGAGCGCAAAAAGAAGACCATCGCGGTGAATACCCGTCTGTTGATGCCGGGAAAGCTGGATGGGATTGGCTGGTTTACATTTGAAACCCTGAAACGGATCACCGGGGATCACCCGGAGATACAGTTCATCTTTATCTTCGATCGCACCTACAGCAGCGAAGTGATCTTCCACGAAAACATCACCCCGGTCGTACTGAGACCGGTCACCCGTCATCCGGTCCTCTGGTATCTCTGGTTCCAGTGCCGGATCCCTTGCCTGTTCAGGAAACTGAAACCGGATTTGTTCCTGAGCCCCGACGGATTTCTGCCCCTCGGGTCGGAGGTGCCCTCGGTGGCGGTGATCCATGATATCAACTTCGAGCACAGGCCTGGCGATCTTCCATGGCTCACAAGGAAGTTTTACCGTTATTTTTTCCCCAGGTATGCCAGGGAAGCGACCAGGATCGTGACTGTTTCGGAATATTCCAGGAGGGACATCATCAACCATTACGGGATCGCGGAAGAGAAAGTGGACCTGGCATACAATGGTGCCAGCGAGCATTACCATCCCCTCACGGAGGAGCAGGTGGCTGTGGTGAGGGACCGCCTGACCGCCGGGGCTCCCTATTTCGTGTTTGTGGGAAGCCTTCACCCGCGCAAGAACATTACCAACCTGCTGAAGGCTTTCCAGCTGTTCATGGATGAATACAGGGAGCAATACAAGCTGGTCATCGTGGGAGAGAAATTCTTTCTCACCAGGATGATGGAAGAACAGCTGGAACGCATGAAGAACAGGGAAGATGTGCTATTCACGGGCCGGCTGGAGCCGGGACAGCTGAACGATGTGGTGGGAGCAGCGCTGGCCATGACTTTCGTACCCTTTTTCGAGGGATTCGGGATCCCGGTCCTGGAAGCCATGCACTGCGACATTCCGGTGATTGCCTCCAGGGCAACCAGTCTCCCTGAAATTGCAGCAGATGCTGCCATTTATGCAGAGCCAGGGAGCCCGGGAAGCATCCGCGATGCCATGATCAGGATCGTCAGGGAGGAGGGACTCCGGCAGGAACTCGTCGAGAAGGGCAGGGAGCGAAGAAAGTTGTTCAGCTGGGATCATACCGCCTCCATGTTGTGGAACACCCTCAGCCAGGTACTGGGTCAAAATGCTTGAACCGTACCATACCCGGGGGATTCTCGAAGCGGGATGCGACGAAGCCGGCAGGGGATGCATCGCCGGTCCGGTCTTTGCAGCGGCGGTGATCCTCCCGGAACATTTCACGCACCCCCTGCTGAATGACTCCAAGAAACTGACGGTGAAGGTCCGCATGCTGCTGAAAAAGATCATCGAGGATGAAGCCGTCGCATTCGGGGTGGGTGTGGCAAGTGAGGAGGAGATCGACAGGATCAATATCCTGAATGCCTCCATGCTGGCCATGCAGCGGGCGGTCGACAGGCTCGGATGCCTCCCGGAACACCTGCTGGTGGACGGGAACCGGTTTCCCGGGCACCGGAATATCCCATTTACCTGTGTGGTCGGGGGCGACGGACGGTATCAGTCCATTGCGGCGGCGTCCGTTCTGGCCAAGACCGGCAGGGATGCTTACATGGAATCACTTCATCCATCCTTCCCATTTTATGGCTGGAATGTGAACAAGGGCTACGCCACCCGGTCGCACAGGGAGGCGGTGCTGCTACACGGGCCCACCATCCACCACAGGAAATCCTTCAGGCTGTACGACACCCAGCTCCGCCTGGAGATGCCACCCTTCAGGGAAGGACCACTGTAAAACAGGAGCGATCGGCAACAGTTTAAAAAAGAAAATTGCAATATTTGCAGAGAACAGAATATTTCTCAAATATAAATTAATACCTGTCCGATGAAAAAAATCAAGATATGTTTGCTGGTCGTTGTGTCGTTTTTCCACCTCCAGTTGCACGCCGATGAGGGGATGTGGCTGCTGAGCCTGATCAGGGAGGTGAATATGGACGAAATGACCGAAATGGGGCTTCAGCTCACGGCAGAGCAGATCTACAGCGTGAACCAGTCCAGCCTGAAAGATGCAGTGGGAGCCCTCGATGGCGGCTCTTGCACGGCGGAACTGGTTTCCCCGGACGGATTGCTGCTGACAAACCACCATTGCGGGTATGACGAGATCCAGTTCCACAGCACGGTGGAAAACGATTACCTGAAAAACGGCTTCTGGGCGTTAACCAGGGAAGAGGAACTGCCCAACGAAGGCAAGACCATCACTTTCCTGGTGAGGATGGAGGAGGTGACCGACCGGGTAATGGAGGGGATTTCGGAAGAGATGTCGCAGGTGGACCGGTACTCGAAAATACGGTCCGCAGCAGCGGAGATTACCGCCGAAGCCATGGAAGGGAACCATTACGAGGCCAGGATCCGGAGCATGTTCAACGAGAACCGCTATTTCCTTTTCATCACGGAAACTTACCGGGATGTACGGCTGGTGGGCGCCCCGCCGGAGTCCATCGGGAAATTCGGAGGGGACACCGATAACTGGATGTGGCCCCGTCATACAGGCGACTTTTCCATGTTCAGGGTCTACACGGGTCCGGACGGAAAACCGGCCGATTACAGTCCGGACAACATCCCGCTGAAATCAAAGCATTTTTTCCCTGTTAGCCTGAAAGGATATGACAAGGGTGATTTTACCATGGTCCTGGGGTACCCCGGAAGCACCGACAGGTACATGACCTCCTGGGAGGTGCGGGAACTGCTGGAAGTTATCCACCCGAACCGGATCAGGATCAGAGGAGTCAAGCAGGACCTGATGATGGAGGATATGCGGGCGGATGAAAAGGTCAGGCTTCAGTATGCTTCCAAGTATTCCAGGTCATCCAATTACTGGAAGTATTCCATCGGGCAGAGCAGGGGACTGGAGAATCTGGGTGTGGTGGCCAAGAAACAGGAGCAGGAAGAGGCTTTCCGCGAGTGGGTGAAGCAGCGGCCGGAGAGGGAGGAGATCTACGGAGATGCACTCGGGAGCATCCAGGCGGCGGTTGAAGGCAGGAGGCAGTATACCAATGCCATGCAGTATATCGAGGAGACCATCTTCAGGGGAGGCATGGAATCGGTTCTGTTTGCCAGGAACCTGGGACAGCTGGAGCAGGCCATGTCACACCCGGATCCCGATCCGGAAGTCATCCGGGAGGTGGTCAGCGGATTGAAGGAGATCTCCGAAATATTTTACAAGGACTACAATCCTTCCACCGACAAAAAGGTAATGACAGCCATGGTGCGCCTTTTGCTGGAGGATCTGGACGAACGGTTCCTCCCGCAGAATATCCTGGAGGTGAAGACAAAGTACAACGGGGATGCGGAAAAATACGTGGAAAAATATTTCAAAAGGTCTTTCGTCCCGGACCGGGAAAAATTCATGGCCTTCCTGGAAGATCCCTCCCTGAAGGTTTTGCGAAAGGATCCTGCTTTTCAGGCGGCCAGGGCGGCGGACAAGTATTTTGAGATCCGGGGCGGGGCTGCCGAGTTTGAAGCGTCCTACGACAGGGGAAGCAGGTTGTACCTCAGGGGACTCATAGAAATGCATCCGGAGAAGAATTTTTATTCCGATGCCAATTCGACGCTCCGCCTGAATTACGGAACGGTGGGGGACTACGAGCCCCGAGACGGGGTGCGTTACCTGCACTACACCACCCTGGAGGGAGTGATGGAAAAGGAAGATCCGGATAGTTACGAATTCAAGGTCCCTGCAAGACTCAGGGAGCTATACGGAGAGAAGGATTACGGACCCTACGGCTCCGGCGGCACCATGCATGTCTGTTTCATCAGCAACAATGACATCACCGGCGGGAATTCCGGAAGTCCCGTGATCAATGCCAGCGGGGAACTCATCGGCATTGCCTTTGACGGCAACTGGGAAGCGATGAGCGGAGATGTGGCTTTCGAAGAGGAGCTCCAGAAATGCATCAGCGTGGATATCAGGTATGTACTATTCCTGATCGATCGATTTGCAGGGGCCAGGCACCTGGTCGATGAGATGACGCTTATATGGTGATGCAACCATGCCCGGGGATGAGATAGTCATCTATACCGACGGGGCTGCCAGGGGAAACCCCGGACCGGGAGGACTGGGGGTGGTCATGATCTACGGAAAGCACCGGAAAGAGATTGCGGAGGGATACAGGATGACCACCAACAACCGCATGGAATTGCTGGCGGTGATCAGGGCCCTGGAGTCGTTGAAGAGAAAAGATTTGAAAGTGAGGATCTTCACCGATTCCAGGTATGTTTCCGAAGCGGTGAACAGAGGCTGGGTGTTCCGGTGGGAAACCAGCCGTTTCAGGAAAAAGAAAAATGCGGATCTCTGGCAGCGGTTTCTCGAGTTGTACCGGCTTCATCCGGTTTCATTTGTATGGGTGAAGGGACATGATGCGGTACCGGAGAATGAGCGATGTGACAGACTGGCGGTGGAAGCCAGTTACGGAGTTGATTTAAAGGAAGATACCGGATATATGAACCATAACGGTGAATCATTGAACGGATTTTCTTAAATTGGATAACTGGATATCTAAGCCGATCACCGATGTTGGATACGACCATCCTTTCTTACTGTGGACCGTTCACATTCAGCACGATCGACCGGTTGCTGTCGGAATTTAAAATTGCATCCCAGGATCACAGGATCTCGTTCAGGTCGTATAAGAAGATGATATCCATCATGATAGAGGCCCTTGAGAATGTGGCAAAATACGGCGAGCAGGTCCGGTGCGACAAAGAAAGGAGTTCCCCGTTCTGTCCCTGCTGCTACATCAACCGGAACAGCACCATCATTGAACTGATCACCAGGAATCCGGTGAAAAACAACAGGGTGGAACCCTTGCGGAAAAGGATCGATCACGTAAACAGCCAATCCCGGGAGGGCCTGAGAAACCTTTACAGGTCTACCATTACCAATGGGGAGTTCTCCTCGGAGGGAGGAGCCGGACTGGGGCTGATGGAGATTGCCAAGATCGCGGGCAGCAAGATCGATTACCGGTTCGAGGAGCTTTCTGATGATTGTTCCCTGTACACATTCAGGATCCATTTCAGGCTCTGACCCTGCCATGTACCAAACCGTACGGCCCTGGTCCGGAACCGGACGATTTTCCGGCCGCTGCATTTTGTTACCTCGCAACAATCATTTTATTTTCAGTGACATAAACATTGTGGCATAAAAACTGTTTTTTTCTTATCCAGGGAAAAGACGATGTGGAAAAATTTCTTCACGGTAGCGATCAGGAACATCGGCAAGAACAAGGTATTCACCCTGATCAACATATCCGGACTGGCCATCGGACTGGCCAGCTCCATTCTGATCATCCTGTTTATCGTGAAGGAATTGAGCTACGACCGTTTTCACGAACACAGCGGGCGGATCTACAGGCTTTACATTGACGGGAAGATCGGTGAACAGACTTTCAGGGGTGCGTGGACCTCCCCTGTGATGGCACCTGCCTTTGCCAGAGAGATCCCCGAGATTGAGGAATTCGTCCGGTTCGACGTATTCAACCAGCAACTGATCTGGAATGATGACCGGAAGTTCATCGAGGATCATTTCATGTTCGCCGATTCGACGATCTTCGATATTTTCAGTATCAGGTTCGTCAGAGGGGATCCTTCAACGGCGCTGACGGCCCCGAGATCGGTCGTGATTACAAGGGATAAGGCCAGGCAGTATTTCGGCAATGCCGATCCCCTGGGGATGCCCCTCAGCGTGAACAGGGACAGCAATCTGTACATGGTAACAGGGGTGATCGAGCCGCTGCCGGATAATTCCCATTTTTTTGCAGACTTCATCGCATCGATGGTGACCCTGGAGGACTCCCAGCGCGAGACATGGTTCCAGAACTCCATCTACAGCTACGTGCTGCTGTCGCCCAAAGCAGATCGGCGGGAAGTGGAGGCAAAAATGGCGGAAGTAATGCTTTCGCATATCCGTGAGGAGCTGGAAACCGTCCTGGGTGTGGGACCTGAAGAATGGGTCGAAGGAGGCAACCGGTACGGGGTGTACCTGCAACCCCTGAAAAATATACATCTTCAGCAGGACATTGAAGTGGGACTGGAGATCTGTTTCAGGCCTGTGAACGACAGGATATATATCTACATTTTCTCGCTGGTGGCCTTTCTGATCCTGCTCATCGCCTCCATCAATTTCATGAACCTTTCCACCGCTCGGTCGGCCATGCGGGCAAGGGAGATCGGACTGAGGAAGGTGATGGGATCGGACCGCAGCCTGCTCGTACGGCAGTTCCTGACCGAATCGGTGATCCTCAGCATGATCGCACTTATTGTCGCACTGATCATCGTGGAGATCAGCCTGCCCTGGTTCAACCGGGTCATGGATCTGCAGCTGGAAATGGATCCGGGAGAATACGGGTACCTGCTGCCGTTGGTTTTTATACTGACCCTGCTCCTGGGGCTGTTCAGCGGGATCTATCCTGCCCTTTTCCTGGCCAGGTACAGGCCTGTGGAGGGGATCAGGGGCGAGTATGCTTCAGGCCACCGGGCAAGCACTTTCAGGAACATTCTTGTCATCGCTCAGTTCACCATCTCGGTGGCAATCATTGTGGCCACCCTGGTGGTTTCTTTCCAGCTGCGCTTCCTGCTCCAGAAAGAACTGGGCTATGACAAGGAACAGCTGATCGTCATGAAGCGGATTTACCCCCTGGAAAACAGGATCCAGACCTTCTGCAGGGAGGTGGAAAAGATACCCGGTGTGGTGAGTGCCTCGAATTCAACCACCTACCTGGGATTCAACAACAGTACGGAAACTTACCAGATCAAGGGCCGTGAGGCATCGAAAAATTATCTCTTCGGTACCAATTATGTGGACCATGCTTTCATGAAAACCTATAATTTCCTGCTTGCGGCCGGCGGGGGCAGGTTCTTCGATCCCCGGATTCCCTCGGACAGCTCTGCCATTCTGGTGAACCGGGCTGCGGTAAGGGAATACATGATTGAAAATCCCCTCGAAACGGTGTTCCTGGAGCCCACCCTTGAAGGTGACACCAACCAGCTCAGGATCATCGGGGTGGTGGAGGATTTCCATCACAGTTCCCTCCGTGAACCCGTCGGACCGTACATGTTGCGGTTTAAGTCAGAGGGGACCGCCTGGCCCGGCTACATCACTGTGCGGCTGGGAGTGGCCGGACCGGGGGTGCAGAGTACCCTGAACAGGATCGAGAGGAAATGGATGGAGATGTCGGGTGATGCGCCGTTCCAGTACTTTTTCCTTGACACCGAGCTTGAGAACTATTACAAGGAAGAGCGGAGAACGGGCCGGCTCTCCCTGATGTTTGCCGTTCTCGCCACGTTTGTCGCATGCCTGGGCCTGTTCGGACTGACCATCTACAACACACAGCGCAGAACACGGGAGATCGGGATCAGAAAGGCCATGGGAGCCGGGATCAGGGATGTGATCCTGGTGGTGGCCAGGGAAATCGTCATGCTGATGGGGATCTCGGTGCTGCTGGCCTGGATCATTGCATATTTTTTCATGCAGAACTGGCTGCAGAACTTTCCCTATCACATCGGATTCAGACCATGGATCTACCTTTCGGCTGCCCTTGCGGCCATCATGATCGCCCTGGTCACCGTGGCCTACCTGGCATACCGTGCAGCCCGGTCCAGTCCGGCCAGCATCCTGCACCATGAATAGACTTCAGAACATTTTCCGGATCTTTTCCAGGTCTTCGGGCGTATCCACTCCCCTGGAGGGATAACCGGTGATCCTGGTCCGGATACTGATCCCGTGTTCCAGCCAGCGGAGCTGTTCCAGCGATTCCATCATCTCCAGGGGCGAGGGTGGAAGAGCGGCAATTTTTTGCAGTACGTCACACCGGTACGCGTAGATGCCCACATGCCCGTAGGATGGCCGGCTGCCCGGTCCGGAAAAGGGGACTTCCCCCCTGCGGAAAGGGATGACCGCCCTTGAGAAGTATAGCGCCCTGAACTGAAGGTCCACCACCACCTTCACGGTGTTGGGATCGGCTGCATCCTCCTCCTGCAAGGGGCGGATCAGGGTGGCGATCTCCGCCTCCGGCGAATCCATGCAACCGGTCAGCTCCTGCAGCTGTTCTTTCATGATCAGGGGCTCATCCCCCTGGATATTGACCACGTGGGAAAATGTCAGTTTTTCCCGTTCCTGGTACAACCGGAGTGCTTCGGCACATCTCTCGGTGCCGCTCCGGTGGGTGCGGGAGGTCATCAGTACCGTGCCCCCGAAGTGGCCGACAGCCTCCATGATCCGACGGTCATCCGTGGCGACCAGCAGGTGGTCGAAGTGAGCGGAGGCACGTTCGTAAACCCACTGGATCATTGGTTTGCCCGCAATCATGGCCAGCGGTTTTCCCGGGAACCGGGAAGAGGCGTACCGGGAAGGGATGATCCCCAGGAAGTGTGGCATAAACAATTGAAAATTAGTTCATATTCAATTCAAAAATAGGAATCTTTGGGAGATATCTTTCCGGATCCGATCAAAATTGTAATTTTGTCATACTTTCAGGATATTTTGTCAGATATAGCGATGGAGATTCAGCAGATAAAACAGCGGTTCGGGATCATTGGTACCTACAGCGGGCTTGAAAGGTCCATCGACATTGCCCGGCAGGTGGCGCCTACGGACCTGAGCGTTCTGATCACAGGGGAGAGCGGGACCGGAAAGGAGGTTTTTCCTCAGATCATCCATCATTTGAGCGGCAGGAAGCACGGTCCTTATATCGCCGTGAACTGCGGCGCGATCCCGGACGGCACCATTGATTCCGAGCTCTTCGGGCATGAAAAGGGCGCCTTTACGGGAGCCCACGATACCAGGAAGGGCTATTTCGAAGTGGTGAACGGCGGAACGATCTTCCTGGATGAGGTGGCGGAACTGCCCCCTTCCACCCAGGTGCGCCTTTTGCGGGTGCTTGAAACCGGCGAATTCATCAGGGTGGGATCCTCCAGGGTGCTGAAAACCGATGTGAGGGTGGTGGCCGCCACCAATATTGATATCGGCCAGGCGGTCAGAAAAGGGAAATTCAGGGAGGATCTTTACTACCGTCTGAACACCGTTCCCGTTCATGTCCCTTCCCTGAGGGAGAGGGGGAACGACATCCTCCTGCTGTTCCGGAAGTTTGCCTCTGACTTTTCTGAAAAATACCGCATGCCGTCCATCCGGCTCCATGAGGATGCCCGGCAGATGCTCCTGAACTACGAATGGCCGGGGAATGTCAGGCAGCTGAAAAATGTAACGGAACAGCTCTCCATCATTGAGCAGGAGCGGGAGATCCCGGGGGCGGTGCTCGCGAGATATCTGCCGGATTATCAGCGTTCCCGGTTGCCTGCGGTGATCGGCCGCGGCATGGTGAGCGAGGAAGCTTTCAATTCCGAGCGGGAGATCCTGTACAAGGTGCTGTTCGATATGAAGAATGACATGAACGATCTGAAGAAACTGGTGCTTCAGATGATGGAAAAGACCGAGGTGAGCGATGCCCTTGAACCCGAGCATGAAGGGATCATCAGGAAACTGTATGCAACGGTGGACAATGTGCCCGAACGGCCCGAGAAGCTGGTCCGGCCCGAAAAGCAGCCCGATCGGAAGGATGACGATGAGGACATCCTGGACACGGAGGAAATCGTTGAAGAGTCGCTGTCGCTCGAAGACAAGGAAATCGAGCTGATCCAGAAAGCGCTTGAAAAACATAACGGAAAAAGGAAGTATGCGGCCCAGGATCTGGGGATCTCTGAACGCACCCTCTACAGGAAAATAAAGGAATATAACATTGAGTAACATGAAGGAAATGCTGACGGGCGGCAGGGGATTTGTCCGGCTCCTTGTCATGCTGGCTGCGGTGGCGGGACTTCAGCAGTGCAAGGTCACCTACTCATTCAGCGGGGTGAATATTTCTACCGAGGTGGAGACCTACACCGTGGAATACTTTCCCAACCGCGCTCCCATTGTACAGGCACAGCTGAGCCAGCTTTTCACCGATGCACTGATTGACAAAATAGAATCCAACACCGGACTGGACCTGGCAGAGAGCGGTGGGGACGTCCAATTTTCGGGAGAGATCACCAATTATGAGACCAGGCCCACTGCCATCACGGGACAGGAGACCGCTGCGCGCAACCGGCTGACCATCACCGTCCGGGTCCGTTACAGCAACAGCGTGGAACCGGAACTGGATTATGACAGCAGTTTTTCACGGTATGAGGATTACGATGCTTCCCAGAACCTGTCCGATGTGGAAAATGAATTGATCGAACTGATATTGGAAGATCTTGTGGAGGACATCTTCAACAGGGCATTCGTTAACTGGTAATCGGGTTGAATATGAATAGTTCGGATTTCATGCATCTGTTATCGGCCGGGCACTATTCACCGGCCGACCTGGAAGGAGTGGAGGAACTCTGCAGGCATTACCCCGTGTTCAACCTGGCCCACATGCTGCAGGTCCGCATCCGGGAAGCCATGGGCCTGGAGAAAGGAAAAGAACTGAAACGGGCGGCGGTCTATTCCAGTGACCGGAAGCGGCTGTATGACTTTGTTACCGCGGTCTCCCCGCCTCCGGCGTCCGGGGATGAGACGCAGGATGAGCCGGAAAGGATCCAGTTCTCGGACGAACCTCATCCCGGAGCCGATGTGATCATCGAGCAGCACGCGCCCTATGCGGGCACCGAACCGGATCCCGATCTGCTCGAATTGGATGAGGAGGAAGCAGAGTCTATCGAGGAACTTTCCTCGGAGACCATTGTGAAGGCATTCCTGAAAGATGAGGATGACCTGGAGGAGCCGGAGGCAGAACATCCGGTTGAGATCCCGGCCATTGACAGGGTGGAGGAGGAACAGGAACCGGGGAAAGAAAACCTGATCAGCAATTTCATCCGGGAAGATCCCGGTCCCATCCGGGCGGACAGGGAAACCGAACTGAAAGGAGATGTATCACTGGCCTCCATCAGGGAGCACGACGGTTTCATCACCGACACCCTGGCAAAGATCTATGTAAAGCAGGGATTGTACGCAAAAGCAATCTATGCCTACGAGAAATTAAGTTTGAAATATCCGGAAAAAAGTGCTTATTTTGCAGCTCAAATTGAGAAGATTAAGAATTTCAATCAACCATAATATAAAAGAGGCAAGGAGATGTACGTATTATTTACCGTTCTGATTGTGGTCACCTGCATTTTCACCATCCTGATCGTGCTGGTGCAGAATTCGAAAGGCGGCGGACTGGCTTCCAATTTTTCTTCTTCCAACCAGTACATGGGCGTGCGTAAAACGGCAGATTTTCTTGAAAAGGCCACGTGGACCCTCGGCGCTGCCCTGATCATCCTGAGCCTGGTGGCGGGGATCACCATTCCCAAGAGCGGGCAGGATGAACAGTCACGTCTCCAGGGACAGTTCGACGAAACGATCATGGACCAGCCGGCCCAGACCATTGATCTTCCAGAATCCTTCGGGGAGGAACCCGAAGATGGTGGGGAATAGCAGGAAATTGACTGCTTGTCAAAAGTGTCAGTCTGTCATGGTGCTGACACTTTTTTTTTGTCCGGATGCAAAAATGTCCACATTCCCCCGGGGAATCAGCTTTCGTTCCCTTTGGCACAAATTATGTAAATGTGAAAGCGATTCTGATAATGTCGAACTTCTAAAACTAAAAAAATGGCAGAACTTAAAGGCAAGATCCTTGCGGGCAAAGTCCTCGTTAAGCCTTCGGAGGCCGAGGAGAAAACCGCAAGCGGTATCATCATTCCGGATACGGCAAAGGAAAAACCACAGCACGGCAAGGTGGTGATGGTGGGCAGTGACAAAAAGGACGAGCCCATGGAAGTGAAGGTGGGGGATCATGTCCTGTATGGCAAATATGCCGGCCAGGAATTAACCATCAACGAGGAGGATTACCTTCTCATCTCGCAGAGTGACGTACTCTTTATTACAAAGTAAGTAACCAATCAAAAACCAATAGACAATGGCAAAAGAGATCAAATTTGGTATTGAAGCCAGGGATCAGCTGAAAAGCGGGATTGATCAGCTGGCGAATGCCGTGAAAGTAACACTCGGACCGAAAGGCCGGAATGTAATCATAGAGAAGAAATTCGGAGCACCCCTTGCCACCAAGGATGGTGTGACCGTGGCAAAGGAAGTGGAACTGGAAGATCATTTTGAGAATGTGGGTGCCCAGATGGTGAAGGAGGTTGCGTCCAAGACTGCCGATGATGCCGGGGACGGAACAACCACGGCGACGGTGCTGGCGCAGTCCATCGTGCAGGTGGGACTAAAGAATGTGACATCGGGTGCCAATCCCATGGATCTGAAAAGGGGCATCGACAAAGCGGTGACCGAGGTGGTGAAAAGTCTGCAGGCACAGTCAAAAGAGGTGGGAGATGACAACCGGAAGATCGAACAGGTGGCCTCCATTTCTGCCAACAATGAGGCATCCATCGGTGCACTGATCGCAGAGGCCATGAACAAAGTGAAGAAAGAAGGTGTGATCACCGTTGAGGAGTCAAAATCATCCGATACCTATGTGGATGTGGTGGAAGGGATGCAGTTTGACCGCGGATACATCTCCCCCTATTTCGTGACAGATACGGAAAAGATGGAGGCGGTGCTGGATAATCCCTATGTACTGATCCATGACAAGAAGATCTCCACCATGAAGGATTTGCTTCCCATCCTGGAGACCACAGCCCAGAACGGTCGTCCGTTGCTGATCATCGCCGAAGATGTGGACGGGGAAGCGCTGGCCACCCTGGTGGTGAACAAGCTGCGCGGCTCACTGAAGATCGCAGCCGTGAAAGCTCCCGGATTTGGTGACAGGAGGAAGGAAATGCTGGAGGACATCGCCATTCTGACAGGGGGGACGGTGATTTCCGAAGAGAAAGGACTGAAACTGGAAGGCACCAAGCTGGATATGCTGGGACATGCCGAAAAAATCACCATTGACAAGGAGAACACCACCATCGTGAACGGTGCCGGTGACAAAAAAATGATCGATGCGCGGGTCGGACAGATCAAAAAGCAGATCGAGAACACCACGTCCGACTATGACCGTGAAAAACTTCAGGAAAGACTTGCCAAACTGGCAGGTGGTGTGGCGGTCATCTATGTGGGTGCAGCCTCTGAAATGGAAATGAAATCCAAGAAAGACCTGTTCGAGGATGCCCTCAGCGCCACCCGGGCGGCCGTCGAAGAGGGGATCATCCCCGGAGGCGGCGTGGCGTACGTTCGTGCCATGAAAGCCCTTGACAAGTTCAAAGGGGTCAACGAGGATGAGAACACGGGTATTGCCATCGTGAGGAGGGCACTGGAAGAACCCCTTCGGCAGATCGTTGAGAATGCCGGGCTGGAAGGCTCAGTGGTTGTCAAAACCATCAAGGACGGGAAAGATGACTTCGGGTACAATGCCCAGACCAACAAGTACGAGAACCTGATGGAAGCCGGTGTGATCGATCCCACCAAGGTGGCCCGTATCGCGCTGGAGAATGCCGCATCCATTGCAGGATTGTTCCTGACCACCGAGTGCACACTGGTGGAAATTCCAGAGCCGGAGCCACCGATGCCGGCCGGCGGCGGTGGCGGAATGGGAATGATGTAAATCGTTCGGATCCAAATACATGCAGGGGAGGGTGTCTCTACGGAGATACCCTTCTCTTATATACTGAGGGATCATCCGGGTCGCTTTTTATGAAACCCGGATATTGTTTTCACAAAAAACTATATGTACGTTTGTGCTCGGTTTTACCGGACGATTCTGTATGGAAAACATCCGCAACTTCTGCATCATTGCACACATCGATCATGGGAAAAGCACTCTGGCCGACCGGCTGCTCATCAGGACGGGCACCCTGGATGAGCGTGACTTCAAGGACCAGGTACTGGACAGCATGGAGCTGGAGCGGGAGCGCGGGATCACCATTAAAAGTCACGCCATCCAGATGAGGCATGAACATGAGGGGATCCTTTACCGGCTGAACCTGATCGACACACCCGGTCACGTGGATTTTTCATACGAGGTGAGCAGATCCATCGCCGCATGCGAGGGGGCCCTGCTGGTGGTGGATGCCACCCAGGGGATCCAGGCACAGACCATTTCGAACCTGTACCAGGCGATCGACCATAACCTGGAGATCATCCCGGTCCTGAACAAGATGGATATGGACAGCGCCATGCCGGAGGACGTAAAGGACCAGATCGTGGATCTGATGGGCTGCCGGAGGGATGAGATCATTGAGGCCAGCGGGAAGACAGGCCTGGGGGTGG
Source organism: Bacteroidales bacterium (assembly GCA_040768485.1). Taxonomy (GTDB): domain Bacteria; phylum Bacteroidota; class Bacteroidia; order Bacteroidales. The sequence continues at coordinate 32,033 of JAXGMU010000014.1, read as the reverse complement.
ATGAGATCCTGAAGGCCATCATCGAGCACATTCCCGCTCCCGGCGGAGATCCAGATGCTCCCCTGCAGGCCCTGATCTTCGACTCGGTGTTCAATCCTTTCCGGGGGATCTTTGCCTATTTCAGGATCTTCAACGGGACGATCAGAACCGGGGAACATGTGAAATTCGTGGCCACGGGCAGGGAGTACGATGCGGATGAGATCGGGGTGCTGAAGCTGGGCACCGAGCCACGGGATGAAATGCGGGCAGGCGATGTGGGATACATTATCTCGGGGATCAAAAGTTCCCGCGAAGTAAAAGTGGGTGATACGATCACACACACCGACCGTCCCTGCCAGAAGGCCATCTCGGGCTTTGAGGATGTGAAGCCGATGGTGTTTGCCGGAATTTACCCGGTGGATGCGGACGATTATGAGGACCTGAGGGCATCCATTGAAAAGCTGCAGCTCAATGATGCATCCCTGACATTTGTCCCCGAGTCCTCCGCTGCACTGGGATTCGGGTTCCGTTGCGGTTTCCTGGGACTGCTTCATATGGAAATCGTGCAGGAAAGGCTTGACAGGGAATTTGACATGGATGTGATCACCACGGTCCCCAATGTCTCTTTCAGGGTGCATACAACCAAAAATGAGGTCATCGAGGTGCATAATCCGTCGGGACTGCCGGCGGTGACCACCATCGATCACATCGAGGAGCCCTACATCCGGGCCCAGGTGATTTCCAAGGCCGAATTCGTTGGACCGATCATGAAGCTGTGCCTGGACAAAAGAGGAATACTGAAAAACCAGGTATACCTGACCAGCAACCGGGTGGAGCTTACCTTTGAAATGCCGCTGGCGGAGATCGTCTTCGACTTCTATGACAAACTGAAAAGCATCTCCAAGGGATATGCCTCCTTTGATTATCATCCACACGGTTATTTGAAGGCCGACCTTGTCAAGCTGGATATTTTGCTCAACGGCGAGATGGTGGATGCCCTCTCCACGCTGATCCACCGTGACAATGCCTACGACTTCGGTCGCAGGATCTGTGTGAAGCTTAAAGAGCTTATTCCCAGGCAGCAATATGAGGTGGCCATCCAGGCGGCCATCGGATCCAAGGTGATCGCCAGGGAAACGGTGAAGGCGGTGCGGAAGGATGTGACCGCAAAATGTTACGGGGGCGACATCACCCGGAAAAGAAAACTGCTGGAAAAACAGAAAAAAGGAAAAAAGCGGATGCGCCAGGTGGGAAACATCGAAGTACCCCAGTCGGCTTTCCTGGCCGTGCTCAAACTGGATTAACCGGTCTGCTCTTCATCCACCACCAGCTTGTACCCTTTCCCATGCACATTGATGATCTGTACATTGGGATCCGGCTTCAGGTATTTGCGCAGCTTGGTGATGTAAACATCCATGCTCCGGGCGTTGAAATAGTTGTCATCGATCCAGATGGCTTTCAGGGCAAAATTCCTCTCCAATACCTGGTTGATGTTGTTGCAAAGGAGCCTGAGCAGCTCGGATTCCTTGGTGGTCAGTTTCTGCCCGGCGCCGTTTCCCGTGAGCATCTGTTTTTTGGCGTCGAAGGTGAACCGGCCAATTTTCCACGTATGCTTGTCACCCCCCCTGATCCCCTTGGTCCTCCTTAAGATCGCCTCGATCCGGAAGAGCAGTTCCTCCATGCTGAAGGGCTTGGTAATGTAATCATCTGCTCCCAGTGAGAATCCTTCCAGTACATCTTCTTTCATTGATTTGGCGGTGAGGAATATAATGGGGATCTCACTGTTGAGGAGACGGATCTCGGAGGCGAGTGTGAATCCGTCCTTCACCGGCATCATCACATCCAGCAGGCAGAGGTCGTAATGGAATTGCTCAAAATGTCTGAAAGCCCTTTCACCGTTAACCACCCAGTCGGTTTCATAATTTTTTGCCTGCAGGTATTCCTGGAGCAGCGACCCCAGGTTTTCGTCATCTTCGGCAAGAAGGATCCTGTATTTAACCTCCCCCATCATCCGGTATATGCTTTCAAAGGTAAATGAATATCGAACACAGAACCCTTGCCGGGTTCACTTTTTAACCGGATGGTGCCGTGATGTGCCTCCACGATCAGTTTCACATAACTCAATCCAAGTCCGAATCCCTTTACATTGTGCACATTCCCGGTGGGTACCCGGTAAAACTTATCGAAGATCCTCTTCTGGTCCTCCTTCCGGATCCCGATCCCGTTATCCGAGACCGAAACCACGAAAAAATGCGCTTCGTTCCTTGTGGAGATCCGTATCTCCGGGGTGCGTCCGGTATATTTCATCGCATTTTCCAGCAAATTGGAGATGACATTGGTGATGTGTACCGAATCGCCCGTGACAACGGAGTCTTCAGCCTCCGGAAGGAATTCCAGCTTCCCTTCCCTGCGCTCAACCTGAAGGAGGAAATTCTGGGCCACCGTTTCAATGATCTCATGCATGTCAATTTCCTGGTCCTTGAGCTTCAGCTGTCCGTGGTCAAAAATAGCCATCTGCAACACCCTTTCCACCTGGGTACCCAGCTGCCTGCTTTCCGACTGAATGATGCGGGAAATGTGGGACAGGTTCTTCTGTTCATCCGGAATGCTCCGGTCACTCAGCATCTGGGAAGCCAGGCTGATGGTGGAGATGGGGGTTTTCAGCTCATGGGTCATGTTGTTCACAAAATCGTTCTTCATCTCAGAAAGTTTTTTCTGCTTGAAGATGATGTACAGGGCCAGGGAGAAAAGCACCAGGGTGATCAGGGTGATCAGCAGGGAGGTTCCCGCCATGAGCCCTGTGGACCTGATCAGGTTCTGCCTTTCATCCGGAAAATAGAGGCTGATCAGGGTGGGCTTGCCGAAGATGCTTCGGGGGAAGAGCCTTGCACGGTAATACTGGCAACCTGAAAACTCGGTGAACTGACCGGACTGGTAAATGGGAGGGGTCCCCTCCCTGAACACCGCATATTCGAAAGGCATATCAACTCCTTTCTCCGAAAGCTTCATCCTCAGCAGGGTTTCGATCTGCGATTTGGAGATCCGCTCTTCCACATTCACTTCATCGGTCAGCATCTCCCTGATGATCTTGTCCACGAGCAGCTGCTGCTCTTCGAGCTTCCGGTTCAGTTCTTCCCTGACCTGTCCCGGATCCATGGCTGAAATGAGGATGGTATCATTCTGCGACTCATCCTCGGCAAGGATCACCAGGACAGAATCATCCACCAGCTCCACCATGGCGTTCCTCAGGGGACGAAGGGGAGAATTGTAGAAAGTGATCTCCTCATCAAGCTGGATCCCTTCGCGGGTGCTTCCTCCGGTCATGCTCCTGCTATCCAGCTGGAAATTCCAGGTAGCCCTGCTCTGGTGCCTGATCATCGGAGGCCGGACCTCCTCCAGGATGTGCAGCAGCGTCTCGTTATACTCCAGCTCACTGGAAATCTCTGAAAGCACCTGGTTCACCACGAGCTCCAGCTGGTTCTGCTGGGAGGCAACGGAGTTCCGTATCCAGTATGCCTGGACCGTGACCAGGGCCAGCATGGCCAGGCTGAGAAACACGGTAACGATCCAAAGCAGGGTGCGGCTCATGGCTCAAAGATAATTCTCCTTACTGGTTCCGGATGAGCGATTTAACAATCTTTAACATCCTTTAAAATTATGTAACCATATTCCGGCGTAGTTTTGTTGTGTTAGACGATTACAGGTAAAAAAATACGCAGTAGCAGGCGATTTGGTTTAGTTTTAGGGTTAATGTGAAAAACTGTCTGTCCTCCCGGCAGACAGTTTTTTTTTGATTCCTGTTCAGGGATTGGATAACTTGCATCAAACGGATGACCTTGTCTGCCAGGGATGATTATAAAATTCTGGGGGTGCCGCCAGGAGCTTCCGTGAAAGAGATCAAAAGCGCTTACCGGAAGCTGGCCCTGAGATATCACCCCGACCGTAACAAATCACCGGGTGCCGGGGAGAAATTCCAGGAGATCAAGTCTGCCTATGAATACCTGATGGCCCACCGGGGTGAGGCGGTCCGGGAGGCCGAATCGTATGAGGATCGGGTCGCACGGGAAGTCATGCGCCGCGACCGGGAGCGGAGGTACCGCCAGGCCCGGGCGAGACAGAAAAAAAAGGAAGAAGAAGACAATTATTTTAACCGGCCCGAATGGCACGATCCCATCCTGCTGCTTCGGTACGGATTGCGTGTTTTTGCACTGCTCTTCGCGGTTGCCGCGGTCACCCTACCGGTTGTGCTCGCTGTTGTTTCGGACCCGGAGAGCCTGGCAGCTACCTTTTTCTTCATCCTGATCGGGGGATTTCTGCTGGTCTACATCTACCAGCAGCGAAAAACATGGTTCAGGCTTGGGAAGTTAAATGTTGGGTGGAAGGATGTGGCCGGTTTTTTCAAAATGGAAGCCGGACATACCTCCGGGGAAGCGTGTTCCTATGCGGCCGGTGAAAAAGCCACCGGCAGGCCGTACCGGATTGAACTGTTGAAGACCATGGACATCAGGATCCGTTCCTACGGGGCGCTGGACCATGATGCCGCTTACAAGAACAAGCTGAAGGTGGTCCGGCTGCCCAGGAGCACAAGAGCCCAGTATTTCCACCGCCTCTCATCCCTGATAAAGGTCACCGGCATTGTCGGATTTCTTCTGTTTTTTCCGGTGGACAGCCTCATCTGGCGTTTTCTGGCGGGAACTGCCGCAGGGGGGATCTGTTCCTTGGGTACCCTCGCCTTTGCCGGCGTAAGATCGAAAGTCAGCTACCTGTTCACTCCAAGTCTCCTGATCAAATTGCTGATCTGGGTGATCGCACTGGCACTGGTAAGTGTACCGGGACCCGGATTCAATATCAGCGTGACGGAAAACATCTATATCGTAGTGGCTGGACTCTTCCTTCTGCTTGACATGGTCTTTGACCTGGTGATGGGACTCTTCCCTTTCTACTCCAGATTGTTCCGCCCGCTGATTCCACAGAAAAAGGGGCTGGATGCGTTGTACAGGGAAGGCTACCAGAATTACCAGGAGTTCCCGGTCTATTCCATGCTCTTTCCACTTTTAAAATGGTTGTTCTGAGAACATCACCAGATCCAGAGCCGTTCCTGGTTCTTCAGTTTCTTTAAATCCACCGGAACACACATCCGGACCCCGGGGAGGGATCCCACCTGCCTGAGGAAAGCGCCGATGCGATCGGGATTGATCTCCCCCTGGATGTGGATCAGGTAATCCAGGTTCCTGAGTTCATCCAGGAACAGCCCCTGGTCCGAACGGTTCCTGATGATCCGGTAGGTGCATACCGCTTCCTCATCATGGTATGCAAACAGGGAAAAGGACTGTTCCACGTCCAGCCTTTTGTGGAAAAGTTTCAGATCATCCTGTTTCTGGAAATCCGTATTCAGGGCCTGGTTGATGGTCCAGCATATCTTGTAGTCGGGATCGTCCGATACCATGCCGAGCAGGCAGAAATCCTCCCTGATCGCCATGGAAAGGATATGTTTTCTTACGGGCACCTGATTAGGGTCGGTTTCTTCAAAAATAACAAAACTTTCGGCAGTCAGTGCACGCCGGAATCAACCGTTACCAGGGCAATCTTTGCCGCCAGCTGCTCCGCCTCCTTCTTGGACGCTCCCCTGCCGGTCCCCTGCTGTGCACCGTTCACCATCACGGAAGAGATGAAGGTGGGGACCCCGGCGTCGGACCGCTGCTCCTCACGGCTTTCGAACACCACTTCCAGGTGGTTTTTCTGCGCCCACTCAATCATCCTGCTTTTATGGTCGGATTCTTTTTCCACCAGCTGTGGAAGATTGATGTGTTTTCGCACGATCTTCCTGATGAAGAATCTTCTGGCTGCGGGGTAACCCATGTCCAGGTAGATGGCCCCCATCAGCGCTTCGAGCATATTCCCGTACAGGTGTTTTGCCCTGTTTCCGGCGGGACGGACATGGCTGATCATGCGGGGGATATCCAGCTTCTCGGCCAGTGCATCCAGGTTCTTCCGTTTGACGATCCTGGCCCGCAGTTTGGTCATGAACCCCTCATCCCGCCCGGGGAATTCTTTGAAGAGGAAATCGGCCACGATGGCATCCAGCACCGCGTCACCCAGGTACTCCAGGCGCTCATAGTTGATCCTGTCGTTTTTATGATGGGGTGGGGGGGCGGCAGATCCCGGGAAAAAGGCAGCCCGGTACAATGAGATTCTCCTGGGCAGGAACCCCAGGATGCGGATCAGATGAATGTAAAAATCACGGTCCTTCAATCGGTCAGCCGTTAAACTTACGGAAGATCACGGAGGTATTGTGTCCTCCGAAACCGAATGTGTTGCTCAATCCCACGTTCACATCCCGCCGCTGTGCCGTGTTGGGCGTCAGGTTCAGCCGGGAATCGATGCGGGGATCCAGTGTATCTAGATTGATGGTGGGAGGAACGATCCCGTCCCTGATGGCCATGATCACTGCAATGGATTCAATGGCGCCGGCTGCACCCAGAAGATGTCCGGTCATTGATTTTGTGGAGCTGATATTCAGTTTGAACGCATGCTCACCGAACACGTCAAGGATCGCTTTGATCTCGGAAATGTCTCCCAGGGGAGTGGCTGTTCCGTGCACATTGATATAATCCACCCCGGTGGGAGGGAGGCCTGCACTTTTGAGGGCGTTCCGCATCACCAGCTTGGCCCCGTCACCCTCGGGATGAGGGGCTGTCAGGTGATACGCATCGGCCGAGAGCCCCACACCGATCAACTCTCCGTAGATGGTGGCTCCCCGCCGTTTGGCATGCTCGTATTCCTCAATGATGATGGCCCCTCCGCCTTCGCCCATGACGAATCCGTCGCGGTTGGCGTCAAACGGACGGGATGCCTTCTGGTACTGCTCGTTGTTGGTGGATATCGCCTGCATGGCATTGAACCCCCCCACGCCTGCATCATTGATGGCCGCCTCGGAGCCCCCCGTAATGAACAGGTCCGCCATATCCAGGCGGATCAGGTTGAAGGCATCGATGATGGCATTGGTGGAGGAAGCACAGGCGGAAACGGTGGCATAATTGGGACCGCGAAATCCATATTTCATGGAGAGGAGTCCCGCGGCAATGTCAGAGATCATCCTGGGGATGAAAAAAGGGCTGAACCTGGGGGTGCCGTCACCCGCCAGGTAGCCCTCTATCTCATTTCTGAATGTAGTGATCCCCCCGATCCCGGAGGCCCAGATAATGCCTGCACGGTCTTTGTCGAGATCAGCTTCCCCAAGATTTGCGTGCCGGTAAGCTTCACCGGCGGCAATCATGGCAAACTGGGCATACAGGTCCAGCTTCCTGGACTCTTTTCTGTCAAAATAATCCTGTGGATCATAGTTCTTGACCTCACAGGCAAACTTTGTCTTGTACTTTTCCGTGTCGAAACGGGTGATGAGGCCGGCACCGCTTGTTCCGTTGATCAGCGCGTTCCAGTATTCCTCAAGGTTCTTTCCCACGGGAGTAAATGCCCCCATGCCCGTTACGACGACACGTCTCATTCCAGTATGTGTTTGAACGTAAGACTAATGCCTATTGCACGTTGTCTTCAATATACTTGATCGCTTCACCAACGGTAGAAATGCTCTCAGCCTGATCATCGGGAATACCCATGTTGAACTCTTTCTCAAATTCCATGATCAGTTCAACGGTATCGAGCGAATCAGCTCCCAGGTCGTTTGTAAAGCTGGCTTCCGGAGTCACCTCGCTTTCATCAACACCCAGTTTATCCACAATGATTGCTTTAACTCTTGCTGCAATGTCCGACATGGCTAAAGATTTAAATGAATAATAATGGTTATTTTTAACGGTGCAAAGAAATGTAAAAATTCGACTATTTTCAAAAAAAAACTTTCGCTTGCCGTTAATTTCGGATGAAAAATACAAAATTCCATCCAGATTTTTCTTGTTCCGGACCGGTAAAAAATCAAGTCTATGAAACGAATTGCCGTATTCGCATCCGGATCGGGGACCAACGCTGAGAACCTGATCCGGTATTTTCGAACGAGTCCCCTGGGAAGGGTCACCCTTGTACTGACAAACAAACCGGATGCATACGTGATCAGCCGGGCACAGTCGCATCACATTGAAACGTTCGTCTTTCGCAGGGAGCAACTGTACGAGACAGGGGAGGTACTTGCCGTTCTGAATCAGAAAAAGATAGACTTTATCGTGCTTGCCGGTTTCCTGTGGCTGATCCCGGCACCGGTCCTGGATGCCTATAAACACCGGATCGTGAACATCCATCCGGCCCTGCTGCCCCGGCACGGAGGGAAAGGAATGTACGGAAGACGTGTCCACGAGGCGGTCATTGACAGCGGGGACGAAGAATCGGGGATTACCATTCATTACCTGAATGCCCGGTATGACGAGGGGGACATTATCTTCCAGGCAACATGTCCGGTGGAACCGGACGATACTCCGGAGACCCTGGCTGAAAAGATCCATTCCCTTGAGTATGAGCACTATCCCGAAGTAGTCGAGCGATTACTGGAGGGAGGCCAGGGCATCCATGGTGATGCTGCGGACGATTGAGAAAGAGGCCCTGTTGGCTTCGGCCACAGGCTCCACGGGAGGGGCTTCCACTTTCAGCGGATTCACGGGACTTCCGTTCCTGTAAAACCTGAAATCCAGGTGCGGACCGGTGGAAAGTCCGGTGCTGCCCACATACCCGATCACGTCACCCTGCCTGACATAGCTACCCTGCCTGATACCCTTCGCAAAACCCTTCAGGTGCATGTAGGTGGTAGAGTAGACGCTGTTATGCTTGATCTTGATATAGTTGCCTCCTCCGCCCCGCTGGTAGCCGGCATGGGTCACCACCCCGTCGCCAATGGCCAGCACGGGGGTTCCGGCCGGTGCCACATAGTCCACCCCGTGGTGGGGCCGCCGGATCTTGAGGACGGGATGATAGCGGGAATGGGAAAATCCCGAGCTGATCCTGGAAAATCGCAGCGGGGCTTTGAGAAACGCTTTCCTGAGGCTGTTCCCTTCTTCGTCGAAAAAGCTCCTGACCCCGTCCTGGACAAAGGGGATGGCCCAGAACTCGGTGCCGCTGTGGTAAAACCATGCCCCCAGGATCTTTGTGATCCCGGTGGAGAGGGAATCCACGAAGGATTCTTCGTACAGGACCCTGAACCTGTCGCCCTGTTGCAATCCGAAGAAATCGACGGACCAGGCAAAAATCTCACTCAGCTCCACTGCAAGCATGGGATTGGCGCTGACCTCATACATCGATTCCCACAGGGAGGTGGAGATGGTTCCCGTGATCTGCTGCTGCCGCAGTTCCACCGGCTTTTTTCCGTTCCTGGCCTCCGGGGGAGCGGGTACAAGCCGGATCACCACGTAGTTGACAGGATCCTTCTCATAGACAAAATAGGCGGGAATCCCGTCACTGCCGTTGAACAGCGTATATGTCTGACCGGGCCGGATCTTTTTTTCGTCCAGGACGGAATCCGGAAGCAGTGAGATCTGGTGGATCGTTTGCAGGGAAACCCCGCGGGGATGGAGAAGGGTAGCCAGTGATTCGCCCCATCTGACCGTTCCTTTTTCAATGGTATAGGAGGGGACAGGGATCCCGTACAGCGTTGCCCCGGGAGGAGGCACCATCCGTTCAGCTTCCGGTGCAGCATCAGCCTGCCGGGCCCCCTGCGCCGGGAGCTGTCCCGATTGCAGAAAGAATGCCGCCAGGGCGGCCGCTCCCGTGACGACCAGCATCACCGCCAGATCTTTCCAGTTCTTCATCACAATTGCATCTTACACCACAACATTAATGATCTTGCCGGGGACATAAACGATCTTCCTCGGCAGCTTTCCTCCCGTCCATTTCCTGGCCGTTTCGTGCGCAAGCACGCTTTTTTCCACTTCCTGCCGGGAAAGTTCAAGGGGAAGTTCGATCCGGAACCGGAGTTTCCCGTTGATCATCACCGGGTACTGGAATACATCCTCACGCAACAGTGCTTCGTCATACCGGGGCCAGGCGGTCTGGGCAATGGAAGACTCGTTCTTGAGAAAACTCCAGACCTCTTCGGCCAGGTGGGGGGCGAAGGGTGCGAGTACCTGCATGAATTTCCCGGCCGTGTCCGGGCTCACCTTTCCCTGCTTGATACAGAGGTTGGAGAAGATCATCATCTGGGAAATGGCGGTGTTGAAGTGAAGCGCCTCGATATCATCTTCCACCTTCCTGATGGTCCTGTGCAGTGATTTCAGGATCCCGGGATCTTCTTCACCGTGGTGGTAATGATCCGGTTCCGTGAAAAACCTGCAGACCCGGCTCAGGAAATTATAGACGCCCCTTACACCCTTCTCCGTCCACGGCTTCACCGCATCGAGCGGTCCCAGGAACATTTCGTACAGACGCAGGGAATCGGCCCCGAAAGAGGCCACCACTTCGTCCGGGTTCACCACGTTCTTAAGGGATTTGGACATTTTGGCCACGATCTGTGCCAGGGACTCCCCCGTCTCTCTGTGGGTAAAGCTCCCTTCCTTTTCGATCACCAGGTCGGAGGCAACTTTGGCCCCGGAGGCGGTCTCATATGCAAATGCCAGGATCATTCCCTGGTTAAACAGTTTTTGATAAGGCTCGTCGGTGGATACGTATCCCAGGTCGTACAGCACTTTGTGCCAGAACCGGCTGTAAAGCAGGTGGAGGACCGTGTGTTCTGCTCCTCCGATATACAGGTCCACCGGCATCCAGTACCGTTCCTTTTCAGGGGCAAAGGGAAGCCGGCCATTCCCGGGGTCGATGAACCGCAGGTAATACCAGCAGGAACCGGCCCACTGGGGCATGGTATTGGTTTCCCGGCGGCCCTTCCTGCCGCCTCTGTCCGCCACTTCAACCCATTCTTCGGCAGCGGCCAGCGGGGATTCGCCGTGGGCGCCCGGTTCGAATTTTTCCAGATCCGGAAGTGTGAGGGGCAGTTCCGACTCATCCAGGACACTGATCTCTCCATCCTCCCAGTGGATCACCGGGAAAGGTTCTCCCCAGTACCGCTGGCGGCTGAAGAGCCAGTCCCTGATCTTATAATTCACCGCTGCTGTTCCCAGTCCGTGCGCTTCCAGCCATCGGATGGTTCTGGAGATCCCCTCTTTTTTGGATAGGCCGTTGATGTCCAGACCGCTGTCAGGGCTCGAGGAGTTCACATAGGTCCCGTCACCGGTCCAGCATGCCCTGCCTGCCAGGACCTCCTTCCTTGCAGTCTCGTCGGTGCCCTCCGGGTCCATGATACAGACGACAGGCAGCGAAAAAGCCGATGCAAACTCAAAATCCCGCGTATCGTGTCCGGGTACGGCCATGATGGCCCCCGTCCCGTAACCCATCAGTACATAATCGGCCACCCAGATGGGGATCCGTTTGTTGTTCACAGGGTTGATGGCATGGCTCCCGGTGAACACCCCGGTTTTCTCCCTTGCCAGGTCGGTCCGGTCCAGATCTGATTTGAGGCTGGCACGTGCCACATATTCTTCCACCTCCTTCTGCCTGGCGTCCGTGACCAGTTCCCCGAGCAGGGGATGTTCCGGGGCAACCACCATGTATGTGGCCCCGAAGAGGGTATCCGGACGGGTGGTGAACACCCGGAGTACCTTGTCCAGTTGTTCAATCCGGAAATCCACGTCGGCTCCTTCCGAACGGCCGATCCAGTTCCGCTGCATCTCCTTTACTCCTTCCGGCCAGTCCACCTCCCCCAGCCCTTTGAGCAACCGCTCCGCATAATGGGGGATCCTGAGCATCCATTGCTTCAGGTTCTTCCTTTCCACCAGGTTCCCGCACTTTTCGTGGGTGCCGTCATTGAGCACTTCCTCGTTGGCACACACGATCCGGCACGAAGGGCACCACCATACCAGCGCATCATCGTAATAGGCCAGCCTGTGATCGTCCCGGTACTGCCGCACCGCTTCTTCTCCCTGCGACTTCACCCCATCGGGAATCTGCAGATCGCCGATGGGACGTCCTTTCTGCATGTCGTGGTCGAACCATGTATTGTAGAGCCTGATGAAGATCCACTGGGTCCACCTGTAATATTCCGGTTCGGAGGTATTTATCTCCCTGTCCCAGTCATACCCCAGGCCCAGGGCCTTGATCTGTCTCCGGAAATTATCACAGTTGCTGCGGGTGACCTGTGCCGGATGGGTTCCCGTTTCGATGGCATACTGCTCGGTGGGAAGGCCGAATGCATCCCAGCCCATGGGGTGCAGTACGTTGAAACCCTTCATCCGCTTGTACCTGGCCACGATATCAGTGGCGGTATACCCTTCCGGGTGGCCCACATGCAGCCCCGATCCGGAAGGATAGGGAAACATGTCCAGCACGTAAAATTTGGGTTTGGAAAAATCATCCACCGTGCGGAATGTCCTGTGCTTTTCCCAGTACTCCTGCCAGCGTTTCTCGATCTCTGCAAAATTGTAATCCATGCGGTTAAAACTGGTACAATGTGCGAAAGTAGGGGTTTTTTTGCACTTATGTAAGCCCGGGGGACTGACCGGAGGGCGATTTTTAAGAATTAAGATAAAAAAATGCTCAATTTGCACGTCTGAAGGGCCTCATAGTTTAACAGGATAGAACGTGGGATTCCGGTTCCCATGGTGGGGGTTCGAGTCCTCCTGGGGTCACAAAAAGCCTGCCGTTAAGAATTTTGACGGGACGGCACTATCAGGTGATGGGGGAGTCTGCGGGTTCCGCCGATGCTTTTATGTCTTCAATGAACATCATGCCAGGGGGATGCTTTGTTGATATTTCCACTGGAATTGAGCTTCTTTTTTCCATAATTTCATTTCGAATTAGTGCACCCCAGTTGACAGGATCATATGGCTGCTGAATTTCTTTCCTCAGTCGGGACCGCCTATCAGGTTGATCGGATTCTTACGGAAGCAGTGAACGAGATCGTGCTCCTGACCCCTTCATTGAAGCTCCATGAGAGTGTTCTGCTCAGGCTTCAGCAGGCAGACCAGCGAAATGTGAGGACCACCTTGCTGTACGGGAGGGACCGCCACCAGACCAGGGGTCAGAAATGGTTCAAAAATCTGAAGAATATACGGATCCTGTATCATGATAAAATCAATGCCTGCGTTTACCGGAATGAGAAAGAGCTGATCCTTACCTCCATGGAATTGTCAAATCCCGGCCCGGGGATTCATGAGGACATGGGGGTGCTGATCGTCAGGCTGCGTGACCGGAAAGCATTTGATGACGGGATCTATGAGCAGGAGATCCTTGTCGAATCGGCGGAAGAGGTATTTGCGGGGAAAAACTATGCCAGGCCTGAAGAAAAAACGCATCCCGAAGAGGTCATGCGGCAAATGCCTTTCCTGACCTATTTCGGGATCGAGAACCGGAACCTCGTCAACGGAAAAGTAAAAGCGCCCAGCGGAAAGTTGTACTGTCCCGAAATGGAGTTCTACCACGACGGCACCATCAAGTACCAGGGCTTCAAGAAAACCCGCCAGCGGCACGGTGAGTGGATCTTTTACACCTACGAGGGTTTTGTCAGGGAAGTGGTGATCTACGACAATGGCAACTACGTGAACAAGATCTTCTGCGATTATGAGAATCCCGCAAAACCCGTTTCAAAATATTACCTGCTTTTCGGGATCGGCAATTCGGTGAAGAAACTGTACGACCGGAACATCAGTGAACTTTATTTTGACAGCAGGGTGGAAGACTTCACAGGCCTTGACAGGAACCGGCTCTTTTACCACATCGAACGGTTTGTGGGCCGGCGGTCGGTGTTTGAAAACCCGGTCACCTTCCAGGACATGGTCAACCAGCTCTACGCGGCGCTTTACGAATAAAGCATCCCCCAGAAAAAAAAGGAGGGTATCCCTGCTGAGATACCCTCCGTGTATGGGAGTGGGCTTCGCCCCGGCTTATCTTGTTCTTCCCTGTTCCCTGTACTCCTTTCTTGCAGAATAGTTGATGATCAATGCTTTGGCTCTTCTGAGCGCCTGTTTCACATCATCCACCTTTCCCATGGGGATATTCTGATCGATCCTCAGGGACATGGTCATCCTGTTCTTATCCACTTCGGGAAGTTTCTCCCTTTCGAACAAAACGAAATCCTGAACCGATTCATAGGGGATCCCCTCCTCGTTGATCAGTTTATCGTTCAGCTGGATCAGCGGCTCGGTTCCGTACATCCTGGCCACATGGCTCACCGGGCGGCCGATGTAGATGTAGCTTACCAGAGATTTTTTCTCCAGCTTTTTGACCTCTGTGGCTTCCGGTACAGACACCCTGACCATCACCTCCGTTTCCCGCATTGTGGTGGACACCATGAAAAAGAATAACAGCATAAACACAATGTCGGGGAGCGAGGCGGTGTTGATCCGCTGCTGTCCTTTGCCTCTCTTTCTCTTGAACTTTGCCATTAGTTGAGTCCTTCTATGTTTTTGGGTTCCGACTCGGATATATTCATCTTGTAGATCTCGCGGATTGCTCCGTTGATCTCGTCTTCAACAGGATCAGCCGTATTGAGCTCATCAAACGTCTTGTCGAAATAGAGTTCACAGAAATTATTCCTGAGCTCGTTCACGGCAGCAACAAGTTCGTTCTGGATCTGCAGGTATCTGCCATAGGTGGTGGACCGGTCGTTCTGCAGCGAGATCACACCCTTGGATACCTTCCCCCTCCACACACCATCGGGTGGCAGCAGGGGAGAGCTTCCTGGAGGAAACTGGACCTCGGTGTCTTCCATTTCAGGAAGATTGGGGCTGTTGTTGGGGTTTGTAAAAAACTCCAGCGTCTTGGCCCTCAGCATCGAAGGGTCCATCTCTTCCCCTCCCACCATCAACCGGTCGCTCCGGTTGATCAGCACAACCAGGACATTTCGCTTGTTCACCCTGACCTCCGTCTTCTGGTCCTCTTCGGGTTCGGGAGGAAGGAGCCGGGTGATCCCGGTATCGATGTCCATGGTGGTGGCAACCAGGAAGAAGATCAGCAACAGGAATGCAATGTCAGCCAGTGATCCTCCGTTAATTTCCGGTACTTCTCTTGCCATGGTATTTTTCTAAAGGGTTATCATTTAAATGCTCTCGCAATCACTGAATAGAGGATGGACAGCAATGCCAGCCCGAACAGTGCATAGGTCACAAACAGTGTGGTATCGACCATCCGGAGTGTGCCCGGGTCCCTGTTGGCGGTTCCGGTATACCCGATGATATTGATGGGTTTATCGGATGACAGCAGGTATGCGACCACCACAATGACGGCTACTGCTGCAAGAACGGCAACCAGCCTTATCAGTCCCTTCGGATTTGCGAAGACAGAGATCAGAGGGAATATAATGGCTGCAATGGCTGTCAGAATAAGCAGGATATAGGCCCATATGAGCGCAATATCGGTCCGGAACCAAACCATGTATTCCCAGGTTGAGAGATGCTCGCGAAGGTCTGCGCCGGATGCGTCGAGCACAGCTTCGGTGGCAAAGGCACCCCCCTGGTCTTCCGGCCCCTGTGCGGCGGCTATTTCCCCGGCCGAAGTGGTATCCGCTGCGGTTCCTGTGGTATCATCAGCGGTTGCCGGTGCCTGGACAGGCATCTCCATATCCAGATCCGCCGGATTCAGGATCTCCTCCACGCGCATTTCCAGGTCATCATAATCGAGTGTCCTGGGCGACACGTAGAAGAAAAGAATGACCAGCAGTGAGATCCCTGCAACCACATATAGGGCAATTCTGGTGAACTTTGAGAATAACATGGTCACTTATTTTTTAAGGTTGTGTTTTACCAGCATGTCAACAAGCGAGATGGAAGCGTCTTCCATCTTGTTTACGATGTTATCGATCTGTGACACCAGGTAGTTGTAGAAGATCTGGAGGATGATGGCCACCATCAGACCGGTCACGGTGGTGATCAGGGCGATCTTGATACCACCTGCAACCACTGTCGGGGACACGTCACCTTCCTGCTGGATCTTATCGAATGCATCGATCATCCCGATCACCGTACCCATGAATCCGAGCATCGGGGCGATGGCGATGAACAGTGAGATCCAGGAGAGGTTTTTCTCCAGGAGCCCCATCTGGACACTGCCGTAGGAGACGACTGATTTTTCAACCACATCGATCCCTTCGTCCACCCGGTCAAGCCCCTGGTAAAAGATGCTTGCCACGGGTCCCCTCGTGTTCCGGCACACCTCCTTGGCCGCTTCCACACCGCCGTTGTTAAGCGCTTCTTCCACAGCACCCAGAAGTTTATCGGTGTTGGTGGAGGCCAGGTTCAGGTAGATCACCCTTTCAAATGCCAGGGCAAGACCAAAGATCAGGGTCAGCAAAACCGCCCCCATAAAACCGGCACCCCCCTCGATGAATTTCGTTTTCAGCTGTGTATGCAAAACAGAAAGACCACCTTTTTCGGCATCATCTGCCGCCTGGGTAGCTGCTGTCTCCAAAGCCGGTGCGGCAGCAACCTGGGTGGTATCTTCAGTTGCAGGAGATTCAGCGGCTTCATCCTGCGCAAAGATTGATGCTCCCATAAAAAGCATCCCGGATACGGCTATCAACGCAAATAATTTTTTCATGGTGTTGTTTGTTTGTTATACTTTTTAAATTTAAGTGAATATTAATCAAATAACTAAAAAAACGGGTGAAACTTCGTCCGGCCCGGTTCGAACCCTCTGGTCCCTTGCGGAGAGGGAGGGATTCGAACCCTCGGTACCCTTTAGGGGTACACACGCTTTCCAGGCGTGCCAGTTCAGCCACTCCTGCACCTCTCCGGTTATCACAGCTGCTTCACTCCACTTCCTGAAACCGCTTGTCTCCAGTCTTTTGTAAGAACCTATCCCGCAGCGCCTCTGTATTCAATAGTTCGGCGAAATTTGCGGCGAAAAATACAAAAAAAAATTAATAATCACAGTCATAGCAGGGTGATTTCTCCCCTGAGGGATGTATTTAGAAGATTTTTCACCTCATCCGGCGAAATATCCCTTGCCAGAAGGGTCATCAGTTTCGTCGTTGCTGCCTCGGTGGTGATGTCGTACCCGCTGATGACACCTGCCTGCAGGAGGTGTTTGCTGGTCTCGTACCTGCCCAGCTCCACGCTCCCCATGCTGCACTGGGTGACGTCGAGGATGAGGATGCCGCGACTGGCGGCGTCCCTGATCCTGTTCAGGAACCAGTCCCCCGTGGGAGCATTGCCTGCCCCGTAGGTTTCGATAATCACCGCCCTGAGGCCTTCGGCCCGGAAAACGGCATCCATATAAAGCGGATTCATCCCCGGGAACAGCTTCAGGACGGCCACATGGTTGTCAAATTTTTTGTGGACCTGCAGGGGTGCGTCCCCTGCGGGATATCTGATGAATTCACGGTTGTAAACCAGGTGGACCCCCGCCCTGGCCAGGGATGGATAGTTGGGGGACTGAAATGCATTGAAGTGCTCCGCATTCACCTTTGTGGTGCGGTTGCCCCTGGACAGCTTGCTTTCAAAATAGATGCACACTTCGGGGACCAGCGGCATCCCGTTTTCCTTTGCGGCTGCGATTTCGATGGCCGTGATGAGGTTTTCCTTCCCATCGGTCCTCAGCGTGCCGATGGGAAGCTGGGCTCCGGTGAAGATCACCGGCTTGGAAAGATGATCGAGCATGAAGCTCAGGGCGGAAGCCGAGTAGGCCATTGTATCGGTACCGTGAAGGACAACGAATCCGTCAAAGGATTCGTAATGCTCCTCGATGGTGGTTGCAATGCGCACCCATGTGGGCAGGTCTATGTCCGAAGAGTCGATGGGGGGGTCAAAGCTGACCGACTGGAAATGAAAACCGAACTCTTTGATCTCGGGGATCAGGGAAATGATGTTGTCAAAATCGAACAGCCGCATCTCACCGGTTTCGGGATCTTTCAGCATCCCGATGGTGCCGCCTGTATAGATGATCAGAATGGATGGATTTTTACGATCCGTCATGCATGTTCGGTTGAAACAGGTTTGCAGCATTCACCGTGGTGATCTCTGAAACCTCTTCCGCGGTCAAGTTAAGAATTTCTCCCACTTTTGCCGCCACTGCAGGCAGAAAACTGCTCTCATTTCTTTTCCCCCTGTACGGTACGGGCGCCAGGTAGGGGGCATCTGTCTCGATGAGCAGCCTGTCCCTCGGAATATGCGGGATCAGGCCGGCAAGCCCGGAATTCCTGAAGGTGACGATCCCGTTGATCCCGATCATGAACCCGTACGAAAGTGCCCGTTCAAGTTCCTCAGGATTCCCCGTGAAACTGTGGAATACCCCCTTCATCTCCCCCGTGCCCATCTCATCCAGCAGGCTGAAAATCTCTCCGAATGAATCCCTCGAATGGATCACCACAGGCAGTTTCAGCGCTTTTGCCCACCCTGCCTGTATCCGGAACACCTCCTTCTGCTCCCTGTGATAGGTCCTGTCCCAATACAGATCAATGCCGATCTCCCCCACCGCTATGACCTCCAGGCGGCGGATGTGAGCTTCGATTTTTCTGATTTCTTCCCGGTAATCCTCCTTCACTGCGGTGGGATGCAATCCCATCATGGGAAAGCAGTGCCCGGGGTAACGGCCGGCCAGTGCGAACATGGGGTCAATGGTCGTGCTGTTGATATTCGGAAGCAGGATCTTTGTTACTCCGGCATCCAGTGCCCTGCCGACCACCAGGTCACGGTCCGGAGCGAAGGCTTCCAGGTACAGGTGCGCATGGGAATCCGTATAGGCCGGCCCCGGCTTCATACCACTCCCTGAGCCAGCATGGCATCGGCCACCTTGACAAACCCTCCGATATTGGCGCCGTTCACATAGTTCACAAAGCCATCCTGGCCGGTTCCGTATTTGACACAGGTGCGGTGGATGTTCTTCATAATGGTCTGCAGCCGGTTGTCCACCTCTTCCCTGGTCCAGGGCAGGCGCATGTTGTTCTGGGTCATTTCCAGCCCCGAAACCGCGACTCCGCCCGCATTGGCCGCCTTGCCCGGACCGTAGAGGATTTTGGCACGGATATACACTTCCACGGCATCGGGGGTGGAGGGCATGTTGGCGCCCTCGCTGACCACAAGGCAGCCGTTCTCCAGGAGTGTCTCCGCATCGTCCTTGCTGATCTCGTTCTCGGTGGCGGACGGGAAGGCCACATCGCACTTCACGTGCCAGGGCCGTTTCCCTTCCAGATACTGGCAGCCGAATTTGCCGGCGTATTCTTTGATCCGCCCTCGCTTGATATTCTTCAGCTCCATGACCCAGGCAAGTTTTTCTTCATCGATACCGTCGGGATCGTAAATGGTCCCGTTGGAATCGGAGAGGGTGACTGCCTTGCCGCCAAGCTGGGTCAGTTTTTGCACGGTGAACTGGGCCACGTTGCCCGATCCCGAAACAGCGGCCACTTTCCCCTTCAGCGAGTCGCCCCTGGTATTCAGCATCTCCTCGGCAAAATAGACCGCCCCGTAACCGGTGGCCTCGGGCCTGATCAGGCTTCCTCCCCATTCCAGTCCTTTCCCGGTCAGCACCCCGGAGAATTCATTCCGGATCCGCTTGTACTGACCGAACAGGTAACCGATCTCACGGCCGCCTACCCCGATATCCCCGGCCGGAATGTCCGTATTCGGACCGATGTGCCTGCAGAGTTCAGTCATAAAACTCTGGCAGAAGCGCATCACCTCGTTGTCGGATTTGCCTTTGGGATCGAAATCGGATCCTCCCTTTCCCCCTCCCATGGGGAGGGTGGTCAGGCTGTTCTTGAATACCTGTTCAAATGCCAGGAACTTGAGGATACTCAGATTGACGGTGGGGTGAAAACGCAATCCGCCCTTGTAGGGACCGATGGCGGAGTTCATCTCGATCCGGTAGCCCCGGTTGATCTCCACATCCCCTTTGTCATTGATCCAGGGTACCCTGAACAGGACCACCCTCTCGGGTTCGGTGATTCTTTCCAGGATCCTGGCATGATCATATTTGGGATGTTCACGGATGAACGGGACCAGAGACTCGGCCACTTCCTGGACGGCCTGGTGGAATTCCGGTTCGAATGGATTTCTGGCCTTCACCCTGGCCATGAATTTTTCAACGTTGGGATCCATGCTTTCGTAAATGATGGTTCAATCGGAAGTAAAGATAATGATTTATTATATGTCCTTAAACAGTGTTTTTAAACAGATTATTTTGATTGCCGGTATCCCAGGGGGGTGCTTTTCTGATCCTGTAGCGGTTTCCGGGCTGGATCGTCACCCACCCTTTCAGTTCCATTTCCACCAGCATGGAAAGAACGGTATGGATGGGCGTACCGGTTCGCTGGCTGATGTCCCCGGGGGTGATCTCAGGCGCCTGCCCGATTACCTGAAGGATTCCTTTCTCGGCTGGATTCAGGTTGTATTCGGAAAAGAGGGAAGGGGTCTGCGGGAGGGTGTCCAGATCCCAGTTCAGACAGGATGCGATGTCCGACGGGGAGGTTACCATCACCGCCACCTGGTCCCTGATGAGGTTGTTGCATCCCATGGAGCGCTGATCACTGATCCTGCCCGGCACGGCCATCACGGTCCTTTCATAGGAATGTGCCAGTCCGGCGGTGATCAGTGCACCGCCCGTCTCCCCCGACTCGATCACCAGGGTGGCGTCGGACAATCCCGCGATGATCCGGTTCCTCCGGAGAAAGTTGTTCCGCTCCGGTCCGGTCCCGGACGGAAAATCCGTCACCAGCGCCCCCTGGGAGCAGATTTTCTTTGCCGTATCCCTGTGGGTGCGCGGATAGATCGTATCCAGTCCGTGACCAAGTACCGCCACCGTCGGCAATCCGTTCTCCAGGGCCGCGCGGTGTGCCGTAACGTCAATACCGTAGGCAAGACCGCTGACGATCACCAGGTCTTCGTACATGGCCGCCAGTCCCCCGACCAGATCCCGGCAGGTTTCCCTGCCGCAGATGGTTGCCCTGCGGGTGCCCACCACGCTCAGGATCCGATTCCCGTTCAGGCAGTCCGTTCCCCTTGAATAGAGCAGGATGGGACTGTCAGGGCATTCTTTCAGGCCTCGTGGATAGTCCGGGTCCTGATAGTAATAAGCCCTGATCCGGTGCCTGGCCAGGAATGCCTCCTCTTTCTCTGCCGCTTCCAGCAACCTGGAGGATGTGATGGCCGCGGTAAGCCGGGGACCGATCCCGCGGATCTGCATCAGATTTTCAGGGCGCCTGGAAAAAACAGCTTCGGCCGATCCAAAGTTTTTGATCAGGTTTTTCGCGGTAACGGGACCGATGTCCGGGATCATGGTCAGGGCGATCCGGAGCTGCAGCTCGGAAGGGGGCATCTTTTTCATGGTTTATGTGTTCCGGGCCCCTCAGATCGATACCCCGGGCCGGAAAAATGTTGATCAGCCGGATCCTCTGGCGGAGTATGCCGACAGCGACTGGATGATCTTCTGACGGTCCTCCTTATCCACGGCAGACAGGCTGATGGGCGGATATTTGGCCACCCTGTTGCGGTACTGCTGATAAAGGATGATCTTCTGCTGGGTGCCGAAGAGAAAATCCTGAAGTTCGAACCGGATGAACTGTTTCTTGGGTATTTCGATGGAATGTTTCCTGCTGGTGAACAGGCTCATCTGGTAATACCGCAGAATGATCATTTCGCCCTGGTCGTTGTAGGATACGAAATAGGGTTGTTTCAGATAATTGACCAGGTTGATGAGGATGTACACCAGTGCGATGGCAATGATCACATGGTATTTGCCGATCCCCGCATCCCGGCCCTCGGACCACGGGAGGAAGAGGATCACGATGATCGCCAGTGTAAATACGATGGCCATCACCAGCCGGCTGATCCAGATCCGGTAGGTATTTCTCTGGTTATCAAGTTTCATTGCGCCTTCTGGCCCTCTCTTTTTTGATCAGTGACAGCTCCCTTCCGGTCTGTCCTTTCACGGAGGTGTTCTCCTCCACCCTGCGCATCAGGTAGGGCAGGACGTACCGGACCGGACCGTAGGGAACATATTTGACCACGTTAAATCCGGCTGCCGCCAGGTTGAAGCTGATATGGTCGCTCATCCCCAGCAGCTGGGAGAACCAGACCCGTTTGTCAGACGCCTTCACTTTCTTTTTGGCCATCAGCTCGGTCAGGTAAAGGCTGCTGTATTCGTTATGGGTCCCGTTGAAAATGGAAACCACATCCAGGTTGTCCATTGAGATCTTCAGTGCCAGGTTGTAATCCCTGTCCGTGCTCTCTTTGTCGGGCTGGATGGGGTCGGGATACCGCAGTTTCCTTGCCCGCTCCCTTTCCTTTTCCATGTAGGCACCCCGCACAAATTTCGCCCCCAGGTGGAAATGACCCTCCCGTGCGGCCCTGATATCCGCCTCTAGCACACCGATCCGGTCGTGCCGGTACATCTGGTATGTATTGAAGACAATGGCGCGCTTGTAATTATACTTCTGCATCATCTCCATGGCCACCGTATCAATGAAATTCTGATAAAATGAATCCTCGGCATCGATCAGGATGGGAATGTCATGATCAAAGGCCGCCTTGCAAAGCCGGTCGATCCGGGCCCGGAATTTTTCCCCTTCCTGAATGATCTCCTTGTCCGGCACCGAAGCTCCGCTGAGCACCTCAAGGGCCCTGCTGCTGCCGAAAGCCGTGGGCTTGAACACGGCAAAGGGAATATCGGGATTGCTTCCCCCGTGGGCGATCGCCCGGAGTGTTTCCTGCAGTGCGGCTTCGATGGCTTTGTCAGATTCCCCACCCTCCACGGAATAATCCAGCAGGGAGCATACATTCCCGGTTTTGAGCCGCTCCACCGTCGGCTGACAGGCTTCCAGGGTCTCCCCTCCGACAAACTGCCTGAAAGCGGTGGGTTTGACGATCCATCCAACGGGAAATCTGATTACAGAAAGCATCCTGATCACAGGATTGCCGATCTTTACCAGGGTGGGATAGGAGATCAGCTTAAAAAGCATGTTGGCACGCCGCAGGTCCCTGTCAGATTTGATGCTGAAGGCGGTTTTGGTATCTTCAAAATTTATCATGTCCGTGTTTTTATGGGTCACAATACCGGTAAGTCAGGGACGAATATAGCTGATTTCTTATCTTTGAATTATGAATTATATCATCTTCCCGCCGGAAGCAGTTGTACAAGATACAATATATATTATTTCCTCGAAAAGCATTTCCAACCGGATGCTGGTCATCCGTTCCCTGGCAGGATCGGACGCGCTGCTGGAGAATCTTTCACAGAGCGATGATACCAGGCTGATGCTCAAGGCATTGAATGATTCCGCGCCCACAAGGGACGTGGGCCATGCGGGAACGGCAATGCGCTTCCTGACCGCCTGCTTTGCAGTCAGGGGTCATCCTGTGGTCCTTACCGGTTCCGACAGGCTCAGGCAGCGACCCGTGGGACCGCTCGTGGATGCACTCAGGAGCCTGGGGGCGGGGATCGAATACCCCGGAAAGGAAGGATTTCCTCCCGTGCGGATCACCCGGAAGCTGACCAGAGGGGGGGAGGTGACGGTGCGGGGAGACGTCAGCAGCCAGTTCATCAGCGCCCTGATGATGATCGGACCGGTGCTGGAGGGGGGGCTCCGGATCAGGCTTCGGGGAGAGGTGGTGTCGGACACCTATCTCCGGATGACCCTCCGCCTGATGAACCGGTGCGGCATAGGGGCCGATTTTACGGGCGACCTGATCCGGATCCCGGAGCAGCCCTACAGGGTGGAGCCCATGCGGGTGGAATCCGACTGGAGCGCGGCATCATACTGGTACATGGTCGCAGCCCTGCTCCCGGGCTCCGACATCACCCTTCCCGGCCTGACCACAGACAGCCTTCAGGGCGACTCGGTTGTCATGCAGTTGTTCGAACCATTTGGGGTGAAGACCTGTCCGGGGGAGGAAGGCATCACACTGGTCTCAGAAGAGACAAAACTTCCGGAACATTTCGAGCATGACTTCACGGGCTGTCCCGACCTGGTGCAGACATGTGCCTGCACCCTGTGTGCACTGGGCGTACGGTTCAGGTTCACGGGGACCCGCACGCTGCGGATCAAGGAGACCGACCGGATCGCTGCCCTGCAGAAGGAGCTTTCCAGGCTGGGTTTTGTCCTGAAGGCCGGAGCGGAGGGGACATGGATTGCCTGGGAGGGCGACCGCTGCGAGCCCGAAGCCTCTCCGGTGATCGGCACCTATCATGACCACCGCATGGCCATGTCCTTTGCCCCGCTGGCAGTCCGCTTTCCGGGAATGACCCTCCGCAATCCCATGGAGGTGACCAAGTCATACCCTGCTTTCTGGGATCACATGCGGCAGGCTGGTTTCAGGGCGGAGGAGGGCTGATCTTTAATTTTTCAGGTCCCTGCGGTTCAGGAAGAATTTCCGCATCAGATCCGCGGAAGGCTGTTCCAGGATCCCCGGGATCACTTCGGTTCCGGGATGCAGCACGGAAGCCTCCAGGCGGGTAAACCCCTCCCGCGGATCGGAGGCACCGTAGACGATCCGGCCCACCTGGGCCCATTTCAGGGCGGCCGCGCACATCAGGCACGGTTCCAGGGTCACATAGAGGGTGCAATCGGTCAGGTATTTCGCATCCAGGTAGTTGGAGGCCGATGTGATGGCGATCATCTCCGCGTGGGCGGTGACATCCCTGAGCTGCTGGGTCATGTTGTGGGCCCTGGCAACGATCCGGTCCCTGCATACCACCACCGCCCCCACGGGGACCTCGCCGGTGTCAAACGCTTTCTGCGCCTCCTTGAGGGCTTCCTTCATGAAATACTCATCCGTGAAGAGACTGCCTTCCCCGCGCTTCATAAAAGTTTTTAAATTTGCACCTGTTGTTTCACTCCGGATCCGGGAATCCGGTACAAAATTACAAATCGCCCGGGCTTCTCATAAAAAACAGTGCAAAATGTACAGGACACACACTTGCGGGGAACTGACCATGCAGCATGCGGGCAGGGAGGTGGTACTTTCAGGATGGGTTCAGAAATCGAGGGACCTGGGAGGGATGACCTTCGTGGACCTGCGTGACCGGTACGGGATCACGCAGCTTGTATTCAATATGGAGACCGACGCAGGTCTCTGCCGGCGTGCCAGAAAACTGGGACGCGAATTTGTCATACGGGCCGCCGGCAGGGTATCCGAGCGGAGCAACAAGAATCCCCAGATGCCCACGGGTGACATCGAGATCATGGTGGAATCCCTGGAGGTCCTCAACCCGTCGCGGGTACCCCCCTTCACCATTGAGACCCGTACCGACGGGGGGGATGATTTGCGGATGAAGTACAGGTACCTGGACCTCAGGAGGCAGGTGGTGCGGAAAAACCTGGAGCTCCGGCACCGGATGGCAATGGAGATCAGGAATTACATGAGCGGGGAAGGATTCATCGAGGTGGAAACCCCGGTGCTGATCAAATCCACGCCCGAGGGAGCCAGGGACTTCATCGTCCCTTCCCGGATGAATCCCGGGCAGTTCTACGCCCTGCCGCAGTCGCCACAGACCTTCAAGCAGCTCCTGATGGTGGCCGGGTTCGACAGGTATTTCCAGATCGTGAAATGCTTCAGGGATGAGGATCTGAGGGCGGACCGGCAGCCGGAATTCACCCAGATCGACTGTGAGATGTCGTTTGTGGAACGGGATGATCTGCTGGAGACTTTCGAGGGACTCACCCGTCACCTGTTCAGGACCATCAAGGGGGTGGAGGTGGAACGGGGATTTCCAAGACTGTCCTATGCGGAGGCCATGGAGAAATACGGCACGGATAAACCGGACCTTCGTTTCGGAATCCGGATCAGTCCGATGAATGAGCTGGTGAAAGGGAAGGGGTTCCGGGTGTTCGATTCGGTGGAGTACACCGGCGGGATCTGCGTGACCGGATGCGGCGAATACAGCCGCAGGCAGCTGGATGAGCTCACCGCCTTCGTACAGCGTCCCCAGATCGGGATGAAAGGGATGGTGTACCTGAAGTACGGAGCGGACGGGAGCCTGAAGTCTTCGGTGGACAAATTTTATGACGAAAAGGCCCTCGGGCAGTGGGTCTCCCTGTTTGAGGCAAAGCCCGGGGATCTGATCCTGGTGCTGGCGGGCGACCGTGAACTGACTCTGAAGGCACTGGGAGAGCTCAGGCTGGAGATGGGCAAAAGACTGGGACTGCGTGACCCAGGGCAGTTCAAACCCCTCTGGGTGGTGGATTTCCCGCTGCTGGAGTGGGACGGGGAGACAAAGCGGTATCATGCGATGCACCATCCCTTCACCAGTCCCCACGAAGAAGACATCCCCCTGTTCCGGACCGATCCCGGGAAAGTGAGGGCCAAAGCCTATGACCTGGTGATCAACGGGGTGGAGATCGGGGGCGGTTCCATCAGGATCCACGACGAAGAGTTGCAGAAGCTGATGTTCAGGAACCTCGGATTGACCGATGAGGAGGCCAGGCGCCAGTTCGGTTTCCTGATGGAGGCGTTCCGTTACGGGGCGCCCCCGCACGGGGGGATCGCCTTCGGATTTGACAGGTGGGTGGCCCTGTTTGCGGGGATCGAATCCATCCGCGATGTGATCGCTTTCCCCAAGAACAATGCAGGCAGGGATGTGATGATTGATTCCCCTTCGGCCGTTTCTCCTGGGCAGCTCGAAGAACTGTTCCTGAAACTGGATCTGCCCGAAGATTCCCGGATCCCGGAAGGGGACGAAGGATAATCCGGGTGCTCAGGGAAGATGCTCCCCGAAAAGGGTGGCCGAGGTACATCCGGTGATCCGTACCTTCAGATAATCGCCCGGACGGTAATCCCTTCCCTGAAAGACGACCACCATGTTCTGTGAGGTGCGCCCGAAAAGGTGCATTTCCGATTTTTTCGAGGTGCCCTCCACCAGCACCTCCCTGATCTGTCCCACCTCTTTCTCCTTGCTTTCCCTGGAAAGCCTGGTCTGCAGGCTGATGATCTCGTTCAGACGGCGGGTTTTTGTCTCCGCAGGCACGTCATCTTTGTAACGGTTGGCCGCGAAAGTATCCGGACGCTGGCTGTATTTGAACATGAAGGAGAAATCGAATCCCGCCCATTCCATCAGGCTGAGGGTCTGCCGGTGATCCTCTTCGGTTTCCCCGCTGAATCCCGCAATGATATCGGTGGAGAGGGAAGCATCGGGGAGGTGTTTCCGGATGGTCTCCACCCGGCCCATGTAGTCCTCCCGGGTATACCTGCGCTTCATCCTTCGCAGCACCCGGGTGCTGCCGGATTGCACCGGGAGGTGGATCGCCCTGCAGATATTGGGGTACATGGCCATCTGTTTCAGGAGATCTTCCGACAGGTCCTTCGGATGGGAGGTGGTGAACCTGACCCGCAGGAGCGGATCAATCCGGGCCACCTGCTCCAGCAGTGCTTCGAAGGAAACCCTGTCCCCGTTTTTGTTCCAGCGGTAGGAATTCACGTTCTGTCCCAGGAGGATCACCTCCCGGTAACCCTGTCCGATCAGGGCTTTCACCTCGCCGGTCACGCTTTCCGGATCCCTGCTGCGCTCCCGGCCCCTGGTGGAGGGGACCACGCAGTAAGCGCAGTGGTTGTTGCATCCGCGCATGATGGAGACGAAAGCGGTCACGCGGTTCTTGTCCAGCCTCACCGGAGCGATGTCCGCATAGGTCTCTTCGGTCGACAGCAAGGTGTTGATCCCCTTTCCTCCGCCATCCACCTCGTCCAGCAGGGCCGGCAGCTCCCTGTAGGCGTCCGGACCGACCACCAGGTCGACCACCGGTTCCTCTTCCAGCAACTTTTCCTTCAGCCGCTCGGCCATGCAGCCGATAACCCCCACCTTTACCGATCCGTGCATCTGTTTGAATTGTCCCAGTTCCCGGAGCCGGGCCCGGACCCGTTGTTCGGCGTGTTCCCGTACCGAGCAGGTATTCACCAGTATCAGGTCCGCCTCCCCTGGTTTGTCCGTATGCCGGAAATTACAGCGGCGGAGCACTGCCGCCACCACCTCGCTGTCCGCCACATTCATCTGGCATCCGTAGGTTTCTATGTAGAAGCTTTTTTCAGACACGGGAACAAAGGTAGAAAAAAGGCATTTACCGACAATTTCACCCCGTTCGCCGATTTGCTGTTTACTTGAATGTGATCAGGGCTTAATATTGCTGTAAATTCTAAACTGATGAAAATGGGAGCAGGATTATTCTGGGGTGCATTTTTGCTGTTGATGGGCATTGCACTCGTGATCAAGGTAGTTTTCAACCTGGATTTCCCCGTATTCAAGGTGGTGCTGGGTGTATTCCTGGTTCTCCTGGGGATCCGGTTGCTGTTCGGAAAATTCATGTGGCCGTCCCACAATTTTGAACCGGAGGAGACGATTTTCAATGAAAAGACCTATGAACGGCCCGAATCGGGTAAGGAATACACGGTCCTTTTCGGCAAAGGGGTTTATGATTTCACCGACGTGGATCTGAGCGGGGGATCTTTCCGCACGAAGATCAGCACCGTTTTCGGGGGATCACAGATCATCATTTCCAGGGACATGCCGGTGCGTATCAAAGCCGACGCTGTTTTTGCGGGAGCTGAACTGCCGGACGGCAACACGGCGGTATTCGGTTCGGCGGTCTATCAGTCCGATTCCTGGTCGCCCGACACAAGCAACCTGGACATCAAGGTGGATGTGGTGTTCGGGGGCGTGCAGGTGATCCGCAGGTAAGCCCTTTCCAAATCGGCGGCAATTTTCTAATTTTGCCGAAAACAAGCACGACGATGTCAGGTCACAGCAAATGGTCCACCATTAAAAGAAAGAAGGGCGCCAATGATGCCAGGCGCGGGAAGTTGTTTACGAAACTGATCAAGGAGATCACCGTGGCGGCAGGAGAAGGGGGGGCCGATCCGGATGCAAATCCCAGGCTCCGGTCGGCCATCCAGAATGCAAAGGGCATGAACATGCCAAAGGACACCATCCAGAGGGCCATTTCCAGAGCCGACAGGGACAGTTCCTCATTCCAGGAGATCACCTTCGAGGGAATGTTGCCCCACGGGATCGGTGTGGTCGTTGATTGCCTGACCGACAACAAGAACCGGACAGTCAGCAATGTCCGCTCCATCTTCAACAAGGGGGGAGGCAGCCTGGGGACCCACGGTTCACTGAGCTTTTTATTCGATCGCAAGGGGATCATCAGCCTGTCGAGTGGCGATATGGATCCGGATGAGTTCCAGCTGGAGATGATTGATGCCGGGGTGGAGGAGGTGGATCTGGAGGATGACACCTTTATCATCACCACCTCCATGGAAGACTTCCACCAGGTGCAGCGGAAGCTGCAGGAGATGGGACTGGAGCCGGACAGCGCGGAGCTGCAGCGGATCCCTGCCGATACGGTCGAGCTGGGCCTGGAGAATGCCATGAAGATCATGCGGGTGATCGAAGAGTTCGAGGATGATGATGATGTACAGGCAGTCTCTCACAACCTGGAGGTATCCGAGGAGCTGTCCGAAGCCATGGGCTGACCGGGAGCAGGCGTCCCGCCTCTGCGGGCGACCGGACCGGAGAGTCCCCTGTTGACCAGCCTTACCCCGAAAACCACCATGCCGATCATGATGCCGGCCATGGCCGCTGTCCGCACCAGGTGGTCCGGATCGTACCAGTTGTAGAAAATGAGCAGCGGTCCGGAAATCAGAAACAACACCGCCGAAAACATGGGGAACCTTTTCAGCCTGATCCTGCTCAGCGCCAGTCCGATGGCGAAAAGGCCCACGAAACTGCTCCCGATCCTCCTGAAGAGCTGCTCCTGCCTGAACTGTTCCAGCAACCGGAGCCTGAGTTCCTCGCCGGTCTCCCGGAAATCTTCCGCGGGAATCTCTGCCATCAGCCGGTGAAGTTCCAGTCCGGCGTTCCCCATCAGAAGGAAACCCAGGGATGCCCCCAGAATCAGGAGCCCGTTCAGGTACTGGAGGGTATGCAGCCTTTTGTGGAATACAAGCAGGTAGAAGGGGATGCACACCATTGTTGCAAAGGAAGTGGACAGCCAGGCGATCGAGCTGATCTTCTGATTGTCGATGTGTTCGGACAGGTAGAGAAGATCCTCCTGGACGGAAGCGTAGGAGCTGACAAAGCTGAAGTCGAACAAAACAGAGGCCATGTAGACGAACGAGGTGAGATTGATCACCATGCCGGCGGCCACCTCGCGGCGCCTCATCCTGGAATTCCTTTTCTGCTCCATTTTGTGAATGTAATCAAAATCTTGATTATTTTTGTCCCACAATTTCCAGGGATGAGATTGACCACACTGTGCATCGCATTTTTGCTGATCCCTGTCCTCAGTCTTAGCGGGCAGCGGACTTCCAGGACGGGTAGCGGGGAGGACCCCCTGACCAGGCTGATGGATCAGCGGCAGGAAGGGGTCCGGATCACGGTGGACAGTCTGCTGGTGGTGAATTATTACAAGCACCTGGCACGGAACAGGCAGGTCAACGGGGTGCCTGGATACCGCATCAGGATCTTTTCCGACAGCGGCGTGGGCGCAAAGGAGGAGCAGCAGCGGGTGCGGGCCAGGTTTCTTTCACTCTATCCCGATGTGGACGCCTATTACCATTACGACGAGCCTTATTTCAAGGTTTATGTGGGGGACTGCAGGACCAAAAGCGAAGCACTGAAACTGTATGACCGCGTAAAGAACAATTTCCCGAATCCCATCCTGGTGCCGGATGACATCAGGATCAAACACACCGAATAGAAGATCCTTCCATCCATGACCGACCAGATCAGGCACAAATGCGGGATCGTACTGATAAGACTTCTCAAACCCCTTGAACATTACCAGCTCACTTACGGGTCCTGGCAGTACGGACTGGAAAAGCTGTATTTGCTCATGGAGAAACAGCGCAACAGGGGACAGGATGGTGCGGGGATCGTCAGTTTGAAACTGGATGTGCCCCCGGGGAGAAAATACTTCAGCAGGAAACGGATGGCGGGATCCGCGGCCATCAATGACATCTTTGCGAAGATCCACAAGGACCACGATAAAGCAGTGCGCAAATTCGGCGAGGCCGTGGATGATCCCCACTGGGCCAGGATGCACATGCCCTTTGCGGCCGAAGCCTACCTGGGCCACCTGCGTTACGGGACCTACGGCAACGATTCCTCCGACAACCTGCACCCGGTCATGCGGGAGAACAACTGGCGGACGAGGAATCTGGTCATCGCCGGGAATTTTAACCTGACCAATGTGGATGAGCTGTTCCGGATACTGGTGGATCTGGGGCAGTATCCCAAGGAGTATTCCGACACGGTAACCATGCTGGAAAAAGTGGGCCATTTCCTGGATACCGAGAACCAGCGGCTGTTCGACCAGTTTAAGAGCCAGGGGTACTCCAACCGGGACATTACGGAGATGATCGCGGCCCATCTGAATGTGAGGAAGGTACTGGGGGAAGCCAGCAAACGGTGGGACGGCGGATATGCGGTTGCGGGAATGATGGGGCACGGTGACCTGTTTGCCATGCGGGATCCCTGGGGAATCCGGCCGGCCTATTATTACCATGACGAGGAGGTCGCAGTGGTCACCTCCGAGCGGCCCGCCATACAGACTGCCCTGAATGTCTCGTTCGGGCAGGTGAAGGAACTCCCTCCGGGACATGCACTGATCATCAAAAAGAAGGGGGAGGTCCTGCTTGAGCAGGTCCGTGAGCCGCAGCAGAAGCGATCATGCTCCTTCGAACGCATCTATTTCTCCAGGGGAAGTGACAGCGAGATCTACCGGGAACGGAAGAAGCTCGGCGAGCTGCTGGTTCCCGGCATCCTCGAGGCCATTGACCATGACCTGGACAACACGGTATTTTCGTACATCCCCAATACCGCCGAATCGGCCTTCTACGGAATGATCAAGGGGGTCGAGGCAACCACGCTGAAAAAGGCGAAGGAAATGCTGAAAGATGTTGGGAAGGTGGACAGGGAAGCGCTGATGCGGATCATTTCGTGGCGGCCCAGGGTGGAAAAAGTAGCCATTAAAGATTTGAAGCTGAGGACCTTCATTGCACAGGATGAAGGAAGGAAAGAGATGGTGAGCCATGTGTATGACATCACCTACGGAACCATCCGGGCCGGGGTGGACAACCTGGTGATCATCGATGACAGCATCGTCCGGGGTACCACACTCAGGCAGAGCATTGTCAGGATCCTGGACAGTATGGAGC
>JAXGMU010000013.1:34263-68929 GCA_040768485.1 Bacteroidales bacterium | reverse complement strand
CGGATTGTACACTATAGACCGGATTCAATTGTACACTATACTCCGGAATATTCACAGCCGTAGCTACTATTGCGAAAACTCCAATATCAGATAATAATTCTGTCCAGTTCATTTGCATCGATTTATTTCTAATTCTTCAAACAAATGGTAAATTACTAATTTGTAATTAGTTTGTTTAAGCAGCAGAACGGTGGAACTAAGCCGCCGTAGCGTGGCGCTTGCTTTGCCATTTCTGCAAAGGATGTGACACGCGTTACGGTCGGCTTTAG
Organism: Bacteroidales bacterium; assembly: GCA_040768485.1. GTDB lineage: Bacteria > Bacteroidota > Bacteroidia > Bacteroidales. The sequence continues at coordinate 68,660 of JAXGMU010000013.1, read as the reverse complement.
TGATTTGTTCTGCTGCATTATTATGTAAATTCAGATTATACCATACTAGGTCACAACTGTAGTTTGTTTGAGAGTTGTTCAAGAAGCTCATCGCCATCAGATGGACTCTTGGCATCAAATTCAACAATATCTCCTTCTTCATTAACAATGATATATCTCGGAATACCTATATATTCAGGCAGCTCGTTTTTGATATCGCTAACGAGTTGATTATTTGCTTGCAGGTGGTACCCCACAATTCTATTGTACTTAATATAATTTTCCCACTTCTCCTTATCTGCCTCTTTATCAAAAGACACATAAACGAGTTCTAATTTATTGTTTTCGACGAATTCTTCAAGCAATCCTAGGTGTTGGTGATCATATTGACAGGGGCCACACCATGTTGCCCAGATGTCAATATATAGACTCGTACCACTGAAACGGGCAATTAATTCATCGACGGAATTAATATCCTGATAATTCTCAATTACTTTAGTTGCTTCTGGGAATGGCATATCCGCCTGCTTGTTTACCCTTTTTATTGTCTCTATATTTTGGGAAAGCTCACTTAAAAACCAATTATAGCTGCATTCAGGAAATTCACTTAGGAATTCTTCGTATAACTCAATATGATCTTTAGTCCCTCCAAAATAAGTTCGACCCCATAGGTAATCAACTGCAAATCTCTCATAAACTACGATTGGTGCGTTTTGCTTAATTATAGAGAGTTCATATCTATCTATAGTCCCAGAATCCTCGTTCATTATAAAAGGTTTATCATCCTTCAACTTCTGTAGACTCAAGTAGAGACCCAAGTAAGATTTTAGATGATTCGTAGTGTATAAAACATCTTCTGAACTTATTGGATAAAGACCAAATACTTCTTCTAATAGAGCTATCGCTTCATCTTTCGAAATCTCATTGTTATCTCCTTTGGAGTGATGGTATATTGTTTGTCCCAATCTGATAGCGTTTTCATAGCCAACAAACTTGGTTACAGTTTCTAAAAAGGATTTATTGATTTCACCTTTAGTATAAAGAGTCTCGTAAATAGAAAGATCCGCTTTGATAGTGTTTTTCAATGCATGTATTAGTTCATCAGGCTTTGAAATATCCCATTCTTCATCATATGAGCTTGTGGAATAGGCAAACTTCTCTAATGCTGATTGATTTAATGCGACTTGCCCAGCAGCATTTGTGCCTTTGAGGATTGTGGAGGAAGACTTATTATTTTCGAAAGGTAATTCGTAGAATGAGCCATTGAAAGTGATTTTGATATCATCTCCGGGTTGTATTAATAAGAAACACATGTAGGAATTGCCGCCCATCAATAGTAAACTGGGTTTCTCAACATCAATTTGAGTATTTATTACTCCGAGGGAATCAATTATTAGATCTTTTTTATGATACTCAAGGTTATGAATAGGATCGATTGATATTCCAAACCTTTCTGGAATTTCATTTGAAATATCAATCCTGATAGTTACTGTATCCCCTCTTTTATGACAACTACATAATAGTATTGGAATACAAAGTAATAAGGTGTAGCATTTTTTCATTTTCTATGCGCTATTGATATTTACGTTAATTCTCCGCACTTGAGTCTAATCATATAAAAATCCAAATTTGAGACAGCAGAACGGTGGAATTAAGCCGCCATAGTGTGGCGCGAACTTTGCCATTTTTTTTCAAAGTGCGTGACACGCGTTATGGTCGGCTTTAATGAATTGTTCCATAGTGAACTGCTATGATAGTTGTAACCTAAAGCGAATCTAATCCACAATTTGGATCTTGAGTCTGATTAGTACTCATAAAGAATCTCGTCACCAGTGTTGGTTATATTTAGTCTTACCCGACCGCCAGAGACCTGCAAACATTCAATATCGAACGATATTTCTTTTCCAATCACTGCCAAGCATACCTCCGTATTCTCTAGTGATAGGATCAGGTCCCTTTGTGGAGGATCAGCATAAAAGGTATCGCCTGAATCAATAAGCTTGACAATCCAGGAACTTCCATCACAACCACTAGCTGAAAAACTGATCTTCAAACAATTTCCGTTTATTTCCATTGCAGTTATGGCCAAATTGTCCTGAGAAGCTGTTATGTACTCACTTTCACTAATAATTGTATACTGATCACATTTCGCTTGTTCTTTGTCATCCTCCTCACAACCAAAGTTTAAGAATACAAATGCAAAGCTAATGAAAATCAAAAGGATATGATGATTCATATTTCTTGCCAGATGGTACAAATTTAGGATGTCAAATAAGACCTTTTAGTTGCGTCTGGAATATACAGCCTCAATCTATGGAACATATGTTCTACTGCCATTTGCAGCATAATTGTCATGTATGAGTAAAAATACTGCATTTCTGGATGAACTATTCTATTTTTATTTACGGGAATTAAGGGAGGGTTGTTTGTATAATAGTAAATAGAATTATCATTCGTCATCCCACAGCTTCGCCACGTCACTCTCAAAAGAATCTCTTTCTTTCATGAGCAGACAGTAAAAATTTACAAAGAATTGTAGTTATTCACAACCTTTACTGATAATTGTCATAAGAATTCGCATTGATATACTACTGTTGTAGAATAAGTTTAGAATTCAGATATTCTGGAATACAACATGTTGGGGAAGTGAGTTTGGCAACTCGAACCCAGTTGCCAAATATTTTTAAAACCAGCTATTTAGATGATTTAGTAATAAGCTGTTGATAGGAAAGTTGATCTGAAAGGATAGATATCAATCAAAATTACCCAATTCATCAGCAAAACTGAAATACCCTCCTTCGTACACAATTATCAGGTGATCTAACAACTTCACATTAATAGCCTCACATCCAGCCGCAATTTTCTTCGTAATAGCCTTATCAGCATCAGAAGGTTCTAAATTTCCGCTAGGATGATTATGAGCTACAATAATTGAGGAAGCATTTGTTTTTAAAGCATATTGGAGAAGCAGTTTGATATCAACTATTGTTCCAGTAGTGGATCCCTTAGTCAAAGTTGTCATGCCAAGTACTTTATGATTCCGGTTAAGTAATAGCACCTTAAATTCCTCAAAATATTCGATCGTATTCCTATTCCAGTTCTCCAGGAATATTTTATACGCATCCTGACTTGATTTTACCTGAGCACGATCTTTCGGATTGACGTTGGTACGATATCTTAATTCTACTTCAGCAACTTTCTTATTGGGTAATATTTTAGGTTCCATGATTACGATTATTTAGACAATTGATATTTAGACCTGATAACGAAATCAAGCTTTAATTTTACGATTTGGTTCAACTAACACTTGAACCTAATTCTCAGATGCCGGTAAATACGGCGATTTAATAGATCGGGATTTTAATTGTTGATGGAATTGTTGACTGAAATTGCAATGAATCCTATCAGCTAACTTTCAAGTACTTTTTTTATCTGCCCAGATAGGTCAGGTCTCACATTCATCCCTTATATGCTTGAGATATTCAAGCGGTTCCTCAGGCATAAATCACTTCATTTAGGATGTATGGACCAATATACGGACTCAGACTGTTCTTTGTGATCAGTTCAATTTTTTGATCCTTGAATAAGCTCTCAAAATAATCGTATACAGCCATGTAATTGTCAAAGGATTCCTCTTCAGGGGAAAATTCGATCAGAAGATCGATATCACTGTCCTCAGAAGCATCACCTCTGCTGTAGGATCCGAAAAGTCCAATTTCCTGAATGCCTAAATTTCTTAGATCGGATTTACAGGCTTTGATCGAAGATAATATGTAATCCCTGCTGAGCATGATATCCCTATAATTCAAAGATACAAATCTTTGAGTTCTTTCTGTCATCAGGAGCATTGATGTTTTCCGGAAGTGGGTTACATTTGTATCAATCAGACGATATTACCTGGCTTCATGCGATTCCCCGCCTTTGTAATACTTTTTTCTTTCTTCGCGGGAATTCCGGGAAATGCCCAGTCACTGGAATGGAATGCGGGGTTTGACGGGTTCCTGGATAACCGGGAGTATTTCAGCATTGGCAATCCGCAGACCATTTTCGGTTCCCGCGTATGGGGGGAGATCGGCGCGGATCTGGGTGATCATCACCGGTTCCGGGCGGGGATCAATTACCTCTACGAGTTCGGGTATACGGCCTCTGCGCATATTCCCGATGTGACAATGTATTACCGGTACGATGCGGGAAAGGTCGATTTTATGATCGGGGCATTCCCCAGGAAGAACCTGCCGGACTACCCCCTGTTTTTCCTTTCCGATACCCTGAATTACTACCGTCCCAACATGGAAGGAGCCTGCCTGGGATATACCGGGAAAAACTGGCAGCAGCATGTGTTCATCGACTGGATGAGCCGGCAGACCGACGACCGGCCCGAACGGTTCATCTTCGGTTTCGGGGGGAACGTGCGTATGGGAATGTTCTTCCTGGAGGACCACTTCCTGATGGCCCATCTTGCCGCAAAGGGGATCCCCGATCCGGGATTCCACCTGCGGGACAACGGGGGTTTTCACATGAATGTCGGACTGGACCTGTCGGAGAAGGTTTTCCTTGATACGTTGGTGCTGAGAATCGGCGGACTGCTTTCCCTGGACCGCACCCGGGGTGTGGATCCCGGATGGCAGACCCCGGCCGGGATCCTGGGGCAGCTGGATCTGGAGTACAGGAGCTTCGGGCTGAGCGGGCTTCTATACCGGGGGGAGGGGCACACGTTCTTCTACGGGGATCCTTTTTACAAGCTCAGGCAATATGGCAGGCTTGACCTGTACTTCATCCCCTTCAGGAACAAAAACGTGGACCTGAAGATCGATTTCGCGATCCACTTCGCCGGGGGCCAGGTGGACTATTCCCAGCAGATCCTGGTTTCCGCCAGGATTCGGTAAGAGAAGGCCCTATTCCTGGTGCACGACCGACCAGTTTTCGTGAACCGAAAGCCAGTCGCCGTCCGTATACCTGTAAACCGCCGTGATCTTCCAGGGTTCGGCAGGTTCATCTTCAAAGATCCCCTGGTACTGGTAGGATACTATCACTATATCTTCATAATGCTGGAAACTTGGATTCAGCAGTTCATGCTGGTGTGCGGGGACCTGGCCCTTGAAATTTTCCAGGTATGCAGAAAGTGTTTCTTTCCCGGATACCCCGTTCTGTGCACCCAGGTCATCGATCCAGACAATATCCGGTGCCGCGCAATCCACGAAACCCATCGGATCGCCGGAAGCCCATCTGTCGTTGGCCATTTGTATTTTCTGCCAGATGGCAGTTTCGGCTTCCACTGCCGTCGGCAGTTCCGGCTGATCGGCACATGATACAAGGAAGAGAGGGATCACGAGGATGTACGCAGCGTGTTGCAGGAGCTTTTTACCCGGAATAATGTTGATCTTCATGATGGAGGGTTTTAATAAAAGTTGTTTTAAATAGTTGAAAGCTAATTTATTAAATATCATACACAAAGTCAAAAATCTTCCGTTTTTTTCATGTTTCATTCAGTCCCGGGGCTCCGGGGTGCGCCGGTCCACCGGGAACGGTTCATGCACCGGCATGGACGGAGGATCCGCTTTGATCTTTTCCATCAGCACCTCCACCGCCTTCATCAGCTGGGTATCTTTCCCGCCGGCAAGTTCCGCCGAGTTCTGTTCAATGATGATGTCCGGTTCAACGCCCCGGTTCTCCACCACCCATTTTCCCTCTTCGTTGTAGATCCGGTAATCGGGAGCGGTCAGTCCGCTGCCGTCCAGCAGTTCCAGGAACATGGACACACCTACCAGTCCGCCCCAGGTCCGGGTACCGATCACCGGTCCCATTTTGTTCAGTTTGAATTCATAGGGGAGGAGATCACCTCCCGATCCTGCATAGCGGTTGGTCAGGCAGGCCATGTGGGCGGTTACCGCCAGCAGGGGGATGGGCTGGTCGGCCGAGTAACGCCGGGTCCAGTAACTGTGCGGTTTCTTGAGCAGTCGCTGCAGGAAGATCTCCGGGTCGAGTCCGCCCCCGTTGAACCTGCCGTCAATGATCAGCCCTTTCTTCTTGGTCTGGGAATAGAAATACTTCGGGAAATCGGTGGCGGATCCCTCGTAAGTATCCGGCAGGTAAATATAACCGATCTGTCCCCCGGAGGCTTTGTCCACCGCGATGCGGTTGTTCTCTAGCCAGTCGTAATACCTGAAATAATATTCGCTTCCCGAGGGCTCCACGATCACATCCCTGGCCCCTTCTTCCGACGGTCTGCTGTTCACCAGCAGCTTCACTTTTTTGCCCGCAAGACCCACAAAACAACTGTATATGTTCTTTTCTGCGGTGACTTTTTCTCCGTTGACCGATAACAGGTAATCCCCTTCCTGAATGTTCAGGCCCGGTTTGGCCAGCGGCGGATAGAGTCCCCGTGTCCAGTCAGGGACCCTGAAGATCTTTTTGAACCTGTACAGTTGAGCGGATCCATCAACTTCCCAGTCCGTTCCCAGCATCCCGATATTCACCCTTTCTGCCTCACGGCGACCGGCTCCGCCGTACACATATGTATGCGAGGTGTTCAATTCCCCGATCAGCTCCCCGATGATGAACTCCACATCCTGCCGGCAGGTGGCCCGGTCGATCATTTTCCCGTATTTTTCCCTCATGGCCGGCCAGTCAATTCCGTGCATGCCGGGTTCATAGTAGAAATCCCGCTCCATCCGCCAGGCCTCATAAAAGATGGCATTCCACTCTTTCACCGGATCAATTTCCATTTTCAGACCTGACAGATCAAGGGGATTTCCCGCACTGTTCTCTTCCCCCGGGGAAATGATCCCGAGCTGTTTGCCCTTGCGGTACACGATGGCCGAGCCATCGGCTGATAGCCTGAAGCCGTCAATCCCCTCCATCACCGTTTTTTCTTCCCGGTTTTCAAAGGAGTACCGGTACAGCGTTCTTGGCCCCAGTGCCCTGTAATCCATCCTGTTATAATCGCCGTCCTCGCTGTTCAGGTAGAAAAGGCACGATTCATTCACCGCCAGGTCCCTGTAGTTCCCCGCCGGAAGCGGCAACGCCTCGATCCGCTTTTCAATTCCCCCGAAATCGATCCGGAACGGGGCGTCCGCCCCGGGTGATTTCTGTTGTGACCCTGCCTCTGTCTCATTTTTCAGGGGGACGATCGATGGGCCGTCCTTTTTCAGGGTCAGGGCGCAGATCCGCGCCACATCCTTGTATACCATCTCCCATTCCATGTCGCAGAACGTGGGAACAAAGCTTCTGTTGGAGACAAAGAGCAGGTGTTCCCCGTCCCTGGTGAACACGGGATTGAAATCGTAGTACAGGCCGTCGCTGACCGGGTAAACACGTTCCTGTTCCAGCGAATAGATGTACAGCTGCCAGACCAGGTCCCGGTTCATTTTGGAATAGGCCAGGTATTTGCCGTCAGGCGACCAGGTATAGTCCCAGATCCCTTTATGATTGATCGATTCGTCCACATGTTCAAATTCCGCCCTGTCCACCTCGGTGATCTTCCTGCTCTGTACATCCAGGATATAGCACCGCAGGGTCTGGTCCGCATAAGCGATTTTCTTGTCGTCGGGCGACCACCGCAGGGTATGCCTGTAACCATTCTGGTGGGTGGTCATTTTTTCCGCTTCGCCGGTCCCGTCCGCATTCCGGATATAGATCTCATATTCCCCTGTCCGGTCCGACAGGAATGCGATTCTCTTGCCATCGTGCGACCACACCGCATCCTTCTCCCTGGCCCCGCAGTGGTCGGTGATGTTTTCCGTGACCCCGGCGGTTTTCGGAACAGTGAACACTTCGCCTCTGGCGACCACCAGCGCCCGGATGCCCGAGGGGGATAGGTTAAAGTCCTGGATGTTTTCTGCCAGATCCTCCATGTAGGGCCTGGTTTCCGGTGCATCGGGATGTATCCGGATATCTATTTTCCTGCTTTGCCCTGAAGAGAGATCCAGCAACCAGATTTCTCCCCCCATCTCATAGACGATCCGGTCACCGCGTGCCGATGCCCTGAGCACATCATAGCCTGCGTGGTGGGTTAACTGTCTGATCGTTTTCCGCTTCGTGTCCCACGAATAGATATTCAGCGTTCCGTCGCGATCCGAAACAAAGTACACCATCTCTCCCACCCACATGGGCATCCGGTCGGTGCCCCCGAAATTGGAGATGTTCTCTTCCGTGTCGGTCCCAAAATCATAGAGGTATATTTCCTGGGCCCTTCCGCCCCGGTACCTTTTCCAGGTCCGGTTTTCACGGGCTGTTTTGTTGTAGGCGATCATGCTGCCGTCGGGTGAGAAACTGCCCCGGGAGGCATCGTACAGGATCAGCTCCTCCAGGCCTGTCCCGTCGGGAGAGATCAGGTAAAGCTTTGTGTAGCGGCTGGTGCTGTTCCTCCCGGAGTTGAAGATGATCTTGTTTTTAACCGGGTGCCAGCCCACCACCTCATCGGAACCGGGATGATAGGTGATCCGGGTGATGTCGCCACCACCACTGTTCATCACATACACATCCGTATTGCCGTCGTATTCGCCTGTGAAAGCGATCAGGCTCCCGTCGGGGGAATACTTCGGGTAACGCTCCGCGCCGTCGTGGATGGTCAGGCGCACCGCATCACCCCCCTCGATGGGTGCGGTCCACAGATCCTCACCGGAAGTAAACACCACCGAGTGATCGGATATATCTGGGAAACGCATGATCTGCTGTGCATTCAGATTGAACAGGACCGCCAGTGAAAGACAGAGGGCGATAGAAAAGATCCCGGAAAAAGTTTTCATTTCGAATGATTTTGAATGGGTTGGTAATATGGTGTAAGTTAAAGAAAATGTATATTGGACGAAACAATCCTGAAGCTGAAAACGGGAGCAAACAAAATTCTTCCATAACTGTTTCACATATTGCGGATGTGGATGGAGCGGATCAATCACCAAACAGAAAAAAGATGAAACGAAGAAAATTCCTGACATACGGCCTGGCGGGTTCGGCCCTCCTTTCGGCATTTCCCTACCACCTGCTGGCCGGATCCAGAAAAGTGTATCCCCATGACCGGGTAAAACTGGGGAATACCGGCATCGAAATGTCCAGGATGGCGATGGGTACGGGCACCAGCGGAACCGGGGGGAGTTCGAACCAGACGCGCCAGCTGGGGATCAAAGGGCTGTCGGATCTGCTGCGCGCAGGGTTTGACGAAGGGATCAACTTCTGGGATTCAGCCGATGCCTACGGTTCCCATCCCCACCTGCGGGAGGCACTGAAGAAAACAGAGCGGGACAAAGTTGTGATCCTGACCAAGACCACTTCCAGAACCTATGAGGGCGTGAAAAAGGACCTGGACAGGTTCCGGAAGGAGATCGGCACGGATTACCTGGACATCGTCCTGCTGCATGCGGTGACCGATCCGCAGTGGAACCGGAACATGTCCGGCGCCATGGAGGCCCTCTCCGAAGCCAAAGAAGAAGGGATCATCCGGGCCCGCGGGATCTCGTGCCATTCACTGGGTGCGCTGGAAACAGCGGCCGGTGAGCCGTGGGTGGAAGTGGACCTGGCGAGGTACAATCCGGCGGGCGCCTCCATGGATGCCGATGTTCCCACCGTGCGACAGGTGCTCGAAAGAATGAAAGAGAACGGGAAAGGCATCATCCAGATGAAGGTATACGGTGCCGGACGGCTGGTACGGCAAAAGGATGAGTGCCTGGAATTCCATACGGGTGCAGGGTTCATCGACGCCTTCACCCTGGGCATCGAGAATTACGAACAGCTGAAGGATGTTCAGCAAAGGCTTCCTGAAGCCAGTGTAAGGGGTTAACGGACGGTTGTATTCCTTATCTTTGAGGGAAAAAGAAGGATGTACGAGTTGACCCTCACCACCCCGGCCCTGCTGTTTTCGGCTATTTCACTGCTGCTGCTTGCCTACACCAACCGTTTCCTGGCCTATGCCAACCTGGTGCGAACCCTCCATGCCCGGTTCAAGGAGAACCGGGACAGCCTGTTGATTGGTCAGATACAGAATCTGAGAAAGCGGCTGGTGCTCACCCGCACCATGCAGCTGCTCGGGATTGGCAGCCTGCTGCTCTGCGTGCTCTGCATGTTCCTGGTGTACGTGAATGTGCAGCTGGCGGCGGAGATCATTTTCGGGATCGCCCTGTTGATGCTGATCATCTCGCTGGCCATCTCGGTCAGGGAAATACAAATCTCCGTCAGGGCCCTGGATCTGCACCTGAGCGATATGGAATTATAGCAGCGGCGGGATATCAGGCGCCCACCGCCTTCAGTGCCTCGTACACCAGGAATGCCGGCCAGACAAGTGCTTTGAGGAATCCCAGCAGTCCCATCCAGAAGGAGGTGGCTGTGGAGATGTAATAGATCGCTGCGCCGATGAGCCCCACGCCGTATACTGCACTGGCAGGGGCACTGCTCTGAACGTTTCTTTTTGCCATGATTTGATCAGATGTTGAGGTAAATGTGGTGCTAAATTATTTAATTTTAAGGATGATGACAAAGATTTATTTCTGCGGATCGGTCAGGGGAGGAAGGGAGCTCGCCCCCACCTACCTGAAGATCATCCGGATTCTGGAAGAATCGGCACTGGTGCTCACCGAACATCTGGGTGACGATGAAGCGGTTTCCGGGAAGGATGCCCTGCTGTCGGACCGGCAGATCCATGAACGGGACCTGGAATGGCTGAAGGAATCTGACCTGGTGGTGGCCGAGGTGACCGTGCCCAGCCTGGGGGTGGGGTACGAGATCGGCAGGGCTGTTGAACTGGGGAAGCCGGTGCTTTGCCTCTACAGGGAAAGGGAGGGAAAACGGCTGTCAGCCATGATTGCCGGAAGTCCGCAGGTACAAGTAATACAATATGATGAGGCAGATTACCTTAACAAAATATTGAAGGAATTTATCATTCGGAATGCTCCTGGTCGTACTTCCTGATCTTCCTCAATGCTTCCGCTTCCGCCTGGTCGTACATCTCCCGGATGAAATCATCCCCGAAATTGAAAGTGCGTTCTTCGAGCGACATGGAATCCAACCGGTCGAACAACATGGTCCTGGCCTGTTCGACGTCTTTTCCGTAGATATGGTATGAATCGGCCTGCCAGTTCATCCTGCCCAGTCCCACTTTGCGGCCGCTTCTTTTTGCAATTTCATCGGCGATCACCTCCCTGTTGAACTGTATGAATCCGAACATGTTCATGAAGCTGGCTCCCCATGCGTCGTTGCTGCGGAAACGAATATTGCAGTTGAGCCACCAGGTACCTGCATCGTCTTCCTGGATCCTGTACCAGAGCGACTGCAGACAGGGGGGATCATACACCTGAAGGTCATGGTTGGGCATCCAGGTGATCATCTGTGCCTGCCGGGTAAAAGGCTGTTCCACCAGTTTGCGGATCACATGTTCGATCTGGTCTACCTGGAAACCCACATCTTTTCTTTCCCTGTTCCCCTGTTCATCCACCACCTCCTTCCAGCTGCCGTACCGCTTGAGACGTCCGTGGTAGGTGTACTCCCAGCGGGTATCGGCCGGATCGTTCATGTTCTTCACCCAGTGGTCCTTATACCCTTTCAGTTCAAGTACATATTCCTTCAGGTCCTCAATCCCCCCCGGGAAAGCCTGGTGGATCATGGGATCGGATTCCGGATCCAGGATGGTGATGTTCATGGTGCAGTCAAGGCTGGGAGGATCCCCGGGCCTGTCATACTGGGTCCTGAACGAGATCCCTTCCTGGTAGAGGCTGACCAGCGCCTCTTCGTAGGCAAGGGCCAGCGAATCGCGGATGACGTGGAGCACGGGGATGTTTTTCATGTGCAGCTGTTTTGCTAAAGATAAGGATCAATCGAACGGGCACACAGGATTGTTGATAGATTGTTTATTAATCCTGCAGGGATTATCTTTATCATTTTAAAACCGAAACACCATGCTCGAAAAAGAAACCATCCTTCAGATTACGAACGTTTACACGACCAATGCATTTCAGGCCGGAGGCCGGATGTACATCGGGGCCGGCTCGGAGACCGAGCCCCTGGTTCAGCTGTACAACATGGACAGGGGATCTGTGGAAAATGTGGATGGCTGCCCGGGTGGAATGATGAGTTTTCTTCCAGTTCCCGGCCATCCGGACCATTTTGTTTCCATCATGGGGCTTTTCCCCCCTTTTATCGGAAAGGAAGCGGGTTTGTTTCTGCACCGCAAAACGGGGAAACGATGGGAGACGGCCAGGGTGGTGGACCTGCCTTTTGCCCACCGGTGTGAATTCATGGAGCGGCAGGGAGGGGTATACCTGGTGCTGGCCAGTGTGAGCAAGTTCAAGGAAAATCCGGCTGACTGGTCACAGCCCGGGGAGACGCACATCATCCGGCTGGATGAGATCCCTTCCGGAAAATGGCATACCGAGGTGGTTGATGCCGGGACCTTCCGCAACCACGGCATGACCAGGACCGAAATTGACGGGAAGGACACCGTCTGTATCTCGGGAGCGGAAGGGATCTTTGCGCTGGACCAGGACAATGACGGGCGGTGGAGGCTCAACCGGATCTTCCACAGGGAGGTCAGCGAGATGGTTTTTATGGATATGGACGGGGACGGGATCCGGGAACTGGCGACCATCGAACCCTTTCACGGGAATACCCTGAACATCTACAAGAAGCTGAATGGCGAATGGGAACAGAAGTTCAGCCATCCGCTCTCCTTCGGCCACGGGCTCAGCGGGGGAATGTTCAACGCCGAACCGCTGATCGTTGCCGGGAACAGAAGCGGTTCCCTGGCACTTGAACTGTTCAGGTTCGCGGACCTGTCCGCCGGAGCAATCGTGCAGAAGGTCCTGGAGAAAGATGCCGGTCCCACCCAGACACTTGTGTTTTCATACGGTTCGCAGGATTACATCCTCAGTGCGAACCAGCGCAAAAACGAAGTGGCCCTTTACACGGGAAGCCTGGATTAAAACCGCGCCCGCGGAAAGCCGGCTATTTTCTTCTGACCACCACGCCCGCCAGCTTTTCATAATACTGGATCAGGCCCCCGTGGTCGTCCTCCGCTTTTCCGTCCGCCTTCAGAGCTTTCATGAATTCCATCACCTGGGCGGTGAGCGGAATGGGCGCATCGATCTCCAGGGCGGTATCCCGCACATTGATAAGGTCCTTGGTGTGCATCCGGATGGGACCGCCCGGTTTGAAATTCCGTTCCAGGACCAGGGGCATTTTGGCATTCAGCACACTGCTCCCTGCCAGTCCCCCTTTGATCGCCTGAAACACCTTTTCCGTGTCCACCCCTGCTTTCTCCGCGAACACCATGGCCTCTGACATGGAAGCCAGGTGGATGGCCACCATGATCTGGTTTGCCAGCTTGGTGATGTTGCCGCTTCCGATCTTCCCGATGAGCAGGACGGACGCTCCCATCACGAAGAGCAGCTCCTCCACACTGCGGAAAACCTCTTCGTCGCCCCCCGCCATGATGGAAAGGGTCCCGTCGATGGCCTTGGGTTCGCCTCCGCTCACCGGGGCGTCTATCATGTGGACCCCTTTTCTGGCAGCTTCTTCGTAAAGATGAACGGCCATCATGGGAGCGATGGAGCTCATGTCGATCAGCACGGTACCCGGCCCGGCTGTTTCCAGAACACCCTTCTCCCCGCTGATCACTTTTTGAACGTGGGGCGAGTCGGGCAGCATGGTGAAGATCACATCGCAGTGCTTTCCGATCTCCGCCGGAGAGCTTCCACTGTGTGCCCCCGCCTGAACAAGCTCTCTGACCGGATCCGGATTGATGTCGTGTACCATCAGGGAATGTCCGGCCCTGATCAGGTTCAGCGCCATGGGTTTTCCCATGACCCCGAGTCCGATAAAACCGATGCGTTTTTTCTGATTTTGCATATGTCGTCCTGATTTATTGGGTGATGCATGTCCAGACGCCGCTGCGGCTTGACATGAATCCATGAAAATACATAACTTATGACATTTATAAAATTCGATTGCGATGAAAAACACATTCTCCATGAACGCACGGTGCCTGATCATCACCCTGATGATGATCGCATCTGGTGCAAACGCACAGACCGGCAAAGGAATTTATTACCAGGCAGTGGCCAGAAATTCCGATGGCGGGATCCTGGCCGGAGCGGAGCTTTCGGTCAGACTCGGGATCATCCGCCAGGAACCGCTATACGAGCTACTCTGGATGGAAGAGCATGCCGTAAAGACAAGCCAGTTCGGGATGTTCGATGTCACCATCGGTATCGATCCGCAGAAACGGATCGACGGTACCATGGAAACCTTTGACATGATTCCGTGGGAAACGGGTTCCTTTGCACTCAGCATCCGGATCAGGGAACCCGGGGGGGATTTCGTGGATCTGGGCGTTTCTCCCCTGATGGCGGTTCCCTATGCGCTGGCATCGGAACAGTTGTCCCAGCCGGTACCCCGTCTGTCCATCCAGAATGACGGAAAGCTGCCGGTGGAGGAGGCCCTGTTTGAAGTCAGGAGAGCAGACGGGCGGCCGGTTTTCGCCGTGTACGAAGACGGGGTATGGGTGTATACCGACACGGCCGACACAAAAGGTGTGAAGGGAGGCTTTGCGGTGGGCGGCTACCGGAGGAGCAACAAGGGAGAGGTAACCCAGGAATATATGCGGGTCACGCCCGACAGCGTGCGGATCTATATCAATGAAGAACCGGCGAAAGGCGTAAAGGGAGGTTTTGCGGTGGGGGGTTACAGGCGGAGCAACAAGGCGGATCTGACGGATTACATGAGCATCTACAGTGACAGCATCCGGTTTTATGTGGGATACAATCCGAAAAAAGCCAGGCAGGGAGGATTTGCGTTGAGCGGGGTGGATCCGGTCAACGGCGAGGTTGCCACATACATGTTCCTGACGGCTGATAATTACTTCATCGGGGAAAAAAGCGGTGTGCGGAACAGTTCCGGAAGATACAATACGGTTGTCGGTTACAGGGCTGGGGAGCAAAATACGGCAGGTTCCAGGAACGTGATGCTGGGCTTCATGGCGGGGAACCAGAACACGTTCGGCAACAGGAATGTGTTCATCGGGGATGGTGCGGGCGAGCACAGCATGGAAAGCATGGAGAATGTGTGCATCGGGATTGGTGCGGGGGCGCATAACAACGGCAGCGGGAACCTGTTTCTGGGGGGGATGTCGGGTACCGGCAATGAAGGATCGGGAAATGTATTCATCGGGAACGGGTCGGGCAACAGCATCCAGGGATCCAACATGCTCCTGATCGATAATGCGGGCAGGGATGAAACCCAGAGCCTGATCTACGGGAAATTCGACCAGAATATGTTGCGGATCAACGGGAATGTGGGGATCCAGATAGAACCGGATACCGTTTTTTCACTCCGTATGCCCGGCAGGATCGAGGTTGAAGATGTCACCACCACCTCCGACGCCCGTTTCAAAACGGATATCCGTTCCATTCCGGAAGCCCTGGAAATGGTGCTTTCCATGGAAGGTGTGCGCTACCGGTGGAACAGGGAGGCCTTTCCGGAGAGGGATTTCGACACATCGGATCAACTGGGTTTTGTGGCCCAGGAGCTGGAGCAGGTTGTGCCGGAACTCGTGGTAACGGGAAGCGACGGATACAAATCGGTGAACTACCAGAAAATAAGCACCCTGCTTGTGGAAGCCATGAAGCAGCAGCAGCAGGAGCTGGAGGAGAGGGACCGGAAGATCCGGGAGCTGGAGGAAAGACTGGAAAAGATCGAAGCGGTCGTGATGCAATAACCGCCTTCGGGCCGTTTCAGCTCCGTTTGAGTTTCATGATCTCGTTGTGGTGTGATACCACCAGTTTTTCATATTTCTCGCGGGAGGTTTTCTTGTAGTCATCGAATTCCTCCCTGGTGTTTTCAAGTTCCTTCCGGGTTTGCTGGGTCACCGCATTGGAACGTTTAAAAAACAGGAACAGGAAAACCGACAACACCGCCAGTCCCAGCACGATGATCCACATCACCGTATTATAAATGGCTTTGTTCATCTGGATCCCCAGCAGAGAAAAGCTGTCCTTGGTCCGGATGGCCTCGTCGCGTTCCTCTCTCGATTTCTGCAAATCCGCGTTCAAAGCCTTCATCTCTGCAGCCGATGTGGCCAGCACCCCGTTCAGCCTGGCGATCTCCCCTCTGGCCCTGGCAAGTGAGTCAGCGGCATTTCGCTTCATCTTCTGGAAGAGATCCTCCCGGATGGCGCGGAAATCATTGTAAATACGGGTGTGTTCCTGAATATAATCCAGCTGCTCACCGAGCCGGGCGGTATCCAGCACCTGGGCTGCGGAAGCCTGGGCGGAAGCATTCCTGCCGGGGGCGAGGCAGAGGATGCAAAACATGATCAGGATTGCGGAGGGTTGAATAAAAGATCTCATGTTTCTGGCTTTGGTATGTATTACTGGAACGAATTTAGAAAATATAAATTATGACCGTTTTCAAATTATTCACAACATGGAAGCGGAATCTGTCAGGATGGACACGAGTTTTTCTTCCCGCTGTGCCAGCGAATAGTCTGCAATGATCCGCTGCCGCGCGCTTATCCCCAGCTGCCGGTCCGCTTCCAGGGCCGTTCGGACATTTTCCGTAAAGGCCTCCCTGGCATTCTGCCTGACGACAAACCCTGTATCCCCGATGATCTCCGGGATGGAGGTCACATCGGTGCCCACCGGAATGCACTCGCACAGCATGGCCTCGCAAAGCGCATTGGGACTTCCTTCGGAGAGGCTGAAAAGGCAGAAGACAGCTGCTTCGGAATAGAGCCGGATGAGTTCATCCGTGCCGGTGTATTCCAGGATGCGTAGATTCGGAGGGGGGATGATCCCCATCCGTCCAGTCACGCCGCGGGAAATTCCCACTGCCAGGAATTCAACTTCGGCAAGCTGCTCGGACGTTTCAATGAACCGGTCCATGCCCTTCATATAAAAGTCCCGCTCCCTGTTGACAACCGCCACGGTCATCACAAGTTTTCTTTTCTCGATCCCGGGCCGACAGCTGTATTTTTCGCTGTCATACCCGTTATGTACCACCTCGATCCTGGTTTGGATACCGGGAACGAAATGGCGGATCCCCCCGCGGACAACTCCCTCGCCGATGAAGCGGTTTTCATAGTAGACCATGCTGCGGGAATTGGGGAGCAGACAGGTGGCCCGGTTCATGGCGTACCGGACGGACCGGCTGCGGAAACCCTTCAGGTGGGCGCCGTACCCGTACTTCGGGATGGCCGCCACATCGAACCCGCCGATCACGATGAAAAACCTCCTGTGGTAGAGCCTCCCGAAAAAAGCAATGATGGCCGCATGCCAGTCAGCGAAACGGATAAAATACGCATCGTATTTTTTCCCGTTCCGGAGAAGGAAGAAAAAGAGCCTGACCAGGGCGAAAAAATAGGCTGCCGGGGAGTGGTTGTCGATCCTGTAATCCCGCACCCGGAAATGCCGTGACAGGATCTCCCTGTCCTTGATGACAAAGGTGGAATCAAATATTCTGAAATGCAGGATGTTCATGACCGTGGCGGGGATATGATATAACGGAACTTCCCGGATTCATCCACCGGCAGCAGGGGCATGGTGACAATGCGGACCTCGTCGAAGAACCGGCGCAGTGCCTGCTCAACGGCCTCGGTGTAAGCGGGATCGGGGGGAGTGGCTTTCTCGATCCTGAATTCAATGCTTCCCGGCTTTTGCTGGACCGCCTGGAAACGGTGAATGGAGGCGGGATGCTCTGCGAACAGCTCATTCAGGATATCGGTGAAGAAAACGCCATGGACCCTGCTGCCGTCATTCAGGGTCACGGTGTCGGCCGTACGGCCCAGGACCTCCCTGACTGCCGGAAGCCTGATCTCCGCTGATTCATCACGGGGCGCAAATCTCCCTGAATCGCCGTTCTCATAGCGGATAAACGGCATGGCGAAATTATCCAGGTTGGTCACGATAAACCGACCCCCGTCATCTCCCGCTTCGCGGCCGCGTTCATCCAGGATCTCCAGCAGGCAGTGTTCCACCGCAATGTACATCCCGTTCCCGTCTCCCGCATCGAAGGCAATGGAATTACACTCCCCGCAACCGTACTGGTCATACAGCCTGGACCGGAATGCCTTTTCAATCAGTTCCCTGAATGGCGGCAGCAGGGTTTCGGTCGTGCTGGATACGGCCAGGGGGATGTGGCTGAGGCGGATCCCGTGATCCAGGATGTACCCGGCAAGCTGGATGAGCGCCGAGAGGTAGCCCCGGATGAATACCGGCCGGGCGCTTTCAATTTTTTGAAGTACCCCCGGGATGGTCCGTTCATTCAGCTGAAACGAGTTGATGATATGCCGGTTGTAATAAAAATCCTTCAGGGACGCCCTCCAGCGCCGGATCCGCGACTCATGCAGCACGGTGGGGGTCCCCCAGAGCTGCACCAGGCGGTCCCCGTATTCAAACCCCATCCAACCATACCATCGGAAGAACGCCGCCCAGGTGAATGTCCGGTCGGGAATATCACGGAGGAGCTTCAGCGGGGGACCGGTGGTTCCGCCGGTCACCCCCCTGATCACCCTCATTTCCCGGACATTTTCCGCAACCAGGGCATCGTTGCGCATCCTGGCTGTTTCCTTGGTCAGCACGGGTATTTTGTGGAGGTCATCCGGACCTCTGATGTCCGAAAGCTGCAGTCCGTTCTGCCTGAAAAGCTCCCTGTAATAGGGTACATGACGGGTGGAATGGTCCAGCAGCCTGAGAAATTTTTCAAACTGGTACGACTGCTGCCTGTCGGGATGCCAGTGCTGGCTTTCCTTCAGCGTTTCAGTGGTCGCGAGGATCGAGGTACCGTTGACAAGATCCTGCAGGGGATAACTGATCTTCTTCGCTATAAAGGACCTCAGGCTCATTCAGCGATTGAAAAGGGATTTTATTTTCTGCAAATTAAGGCCAAAAATACGCCGGATCAAGGATTTTTCCCTGTCCTTTCTGATCAGCTGCTCCCAGACCGGGCCAATCCACCTGTACCAGGTGCGGTACACAATCCAGAGAAAAGGCATGCGCATCATCATGCGGTGCATGGTGCTGCGCCTTTTCAGTTTATTTAAAACTCCGGGAGCCTCTTTGATTTCCAGGGAGACATTCCTGACGGGCCACAGCTCCACGCTCCAGGGGGCATCTTCCTGAATGGTCACCACGGGAATGACCGATTCCCGGAAACGGGGCCGGCTCATCTCCCTGATCCTTCCTTCGAAGTGAATATCGGCGAAACAGAAATTGCCCAGGCTGTAAAAGACCCACCTGCCGTCGATCTTTTCGGCGGGCTGCAGGGTGTGGGTATGATGCCCGATGATCAGGCCGGCGCCTGCGCGGACGAACTCCCTTGCATCCGCCGGCTGGTAGCGGTCGGGATACAATCCCCCCTCGAACCTTCCGCCCCAGTGCAGCAGGAGGATCACCCCGAATCCTTCCGACCGGCAGAGCCGTATATCGCGAACGATCCGCTCCCGGTCGTACCGGTTCACATGCACCGGGCAACCGGGCTGCAGGTTGGGATGGGTGTCTTCGTGCAGGTACGAAAGCATGCAGATCTTTTTTCCTCCCCCGTCCAGTTTCAGTGGCTGCCCGGCCCGTTCCCGCGTCAGTCCCGCCCCCAGGTAGGCCATGTTGTTCGCCTCCAGGAAGGAGACCGTTTTCTCAAATCCGTCCTCCAGGTTGTCGTACACATGGTTATGGGCCAGGGTCACCGCGGAAACATGCAGCTTTTTCAGAAAGTTCAGTGTTTCCCTGGTCGTTTTTAACCGCGGTTTTTTGGGTTCGTACTCGCCCTGGTCCCCTTCCGACAGGCACTCCAGGTTTCCCACCACCAGGTCGCATCCCGCCAGTTTCGAGCCTATTTCCAGGAACGGATCGCCCCCTTCCCTGTAAAGCGGGATATAGGCGTCGTTAAAACTGATGTCTCCGAGAAAGGCTATTTTCATGATTGCAAAAGATCATTCAGCCAGTCATACAGTCTTTTGCCCTGGACCCGGTAATCGAAAACCTCCAGGGCAAGTTTTCTGCCCTTTGCTGCCATTGCCTCGGCCGCCTGCTCATCGGAAAGGGCATCTGACAGTTTCCGTGCAAAGTCCGTCACATCCCCGGGAATGGCCAGCAGGGCATGTTCCCCGTGTGTAAGATAGTGCGGGATATCCCCAACAGCGGTAACGACCACCGGGCGTCCGGAAGCCAGGTACTCGCCCAGCTTGGTGGGGAATCCTCCCTCCGCCTGCCTGGTGAATGGCCTGGCCAGGGCCAGGATCCTGCTGGATTGGAGCAGTGCCGGCATTTCATCCCGCTCCACCCGTCCGGTGAACCGGACCCTTTCCCGCAGGCCCAGCGAGGCGACCTTCTCCTGCAGACGGCCGAACCCTTCAAAACCGGTATCCCCGATCAGACGGAGCTTTGTTTGGGGGAAGCGGGAAGCGATCTTTGCAAATGCCCCGATCAGTTGGGGCACCCCGTCTTTCTCTCCCTCCATGGAGCCGCAGTAGGTGATCACATTGCTGATGCCGGCCTCCTTTGTGCTGAACCGTTCCGGTTCCACCAGGATGGGGAGCAGGAAGGAGGGTGTGTGTTTTTTCAGATAGGGACCGAAATACTCCCGGAGGGCCCGGGAAATGACAATGAACCCGTCAAACCCGGGGCAGATGAATTTCAGATAGATGTTCAGCTTCATCCTGCCCGCCGCATTGTCCCTGAAAGAAAGAAAAGGATATTCACTTCTTTCCTGGACATACCTGATGCCAAGCGTGCGTGTCAGCAGGTACATGAGGAAAGTGATCCCGTTGCCGTATACTCCCATGAAAATTACATCCACCCTCTGCTGTCTGTGCGCATTCACCACGTGGCGGAACGTGCCTGCCAGTCCCCTGCAGTACAGGATCATCCTGGAGATCGCCCGCGGGGGACGGACCGTTCTGCCCGCGGTGTAGGTGAAATCCACCCCCCGGTACCGTCCCCGGACCTGCCTGTTTCGCACGGTTCCCCACTCGGTGGCTTTTGAAACCACCACCTCCACCGATGCCCCTGCATGTGAAAGTCCCCCGGCAATGGCAATCAGGCGGTTGGTCTGTGCCATCCCATAGGGGAACGGGTAGCTGGTGATGATCAGGACCCTCATACAGGCAGGTTTTTTTCCCGGTAATGGACCAGCATGGAAGAGCCTGTTCCGGGTATCAGCAGGAAAAAAAGCACGGGCAGGAAACGGGCGGCCAGGATCAGCAGGCAGCCGTACCTGAAGAAGTACTTCACAAGTTTCGACGAAGATTGGTCGGTCCGCCGTATAAGGGACACCCGCACATAGCGGTCGGATAGGAATTTGTTCAATTTGAAAGCATACGACTGGGGTTCGGTGTACACTCCCTGGATCTCCCATCCGTGCTTTTTCCCCAGCACCTCGAAGGTTTTCCTGCTGAACCGGCCCACATGCACCGGCGGAAGGTCCAGATGCACTCCCACCCGGTCGTAAAAGGTCCTGAGATACCCGTTCGGCACGGCGATGATCAGGTGGGAGGATGGTTTCCCCAGCAGGGAGAGCGACTGAAAGACCGGATCCAGGTCATCCATGTGTTCCAGCACCTGGAACATGCAGATGACATCGAACCGGGGAAGTTTTTCCGCCGGGAGCTCCGGCACGCTTTTATTGAGGCAGTGATATCCCTTTTTGCGGATCTCTTTCGCCCCGGGACCGGAAAGCTCGGTGCTGTAGATCTGCTCTGGAGGCAACAGAGTGGAGGAGACCCTGTCCAGGAAGAAGCCGTTCCCCGCTCCGGCCTCCAGCAGCGTGGCGGTTTCATTCAGCCGGAGGCTTTCGATGAGCTCCAGGGCAAACCGGTGTTCCCATTTATCTTCAGGGTAGCTGAAGCTTTCGTAATAAAGGGTGGAATATATCTCCCCGTTACCGGCCGTATAAGGCCTGGCAAATCCGTAGCCACAGTCCCTGCACCCGTAAAACGCGCACCTGTCCGTTTTCCACAGCGCCCTGATCTGCGCGGAGATCAGACGGGCCCGTTCCGGGTGGGCCGGAACGAGTTGTCTTCCGGCTTCTTCCGCATCCATGCGGAAAAGGACCCGGCTGTTCCCGGACCGGCAGACTGGGCAATCCGAATTAGTCATTTTTTCCTGTGTTCAAGGTGCTCCGGTGCTGGGCCTGATACCGCCTGTAATAACCCAGGAGAAGCAGGAAATAAACAATCCCGGCAATGAGCCTGGTGTATGCAGCCCCCTCCACTCCCAGGTACCTGGGGAGGATGATGTACCCGGTGGTATTGACCGCCCCCAGGATAAAATTTGAGTTCCTGATCAGTTTCCCCAGCCCTTTCGCACTGATGAACCGGTTCAGAAAGTCCCCGAAACCATGAAACAGGGAGCCGATGGCAATATAATAGGAAAGGCCGATCACAGGTCTGAACTCTTCTGTATAGAGGAGGATGACAATCTCATCGATGAAGATGAGGAATAAAAGGAGTGCGGCCAGGCCGGTACCCACGGTTACGAGAATCACTTTCCGGGGGATCGCCGGATAGGAAACGAAGGCTTTGAAGAAGGTGGTGCCGAATGAGGCGGGAAGCATGGTCAGCGGGAGGGCAGCCATGATGGCCAGCGAATAGAACCCCACATTTTCGTTGTCAATGTAATAGCTGATGGTGATCCCTGCCAGGTAACTGCTGGCCACCCCCGTAATGGCGCCCAGATATATGGGGAACCCGTAATTGCGGTTTTCCTTCAGGATCCCGGAAAGATTGGAAATGCCCCCGCGAAAGGCGGGACGCACATAGAGGATCAGCGCAACGACTATGATGGCAAAGGCACCCAGGTGTGCGATCAGGGCGCTGGTCAGGTTGAACCTGGATACATACTGCAATCCAAGCGCCAGAGGGATGTACACCAGCTTGGGCCCGATGCGCAGCAGCGACAGGCTGTAGATGCGGTTGCTTCCCTGCAGCACCTGCTCGAAGCAAAGCTGGAAAGGATAGATGAACAGCAGGGGAAGACTGTAACGGATCAGGGGACCCAGCCGGTTGCCGAATATTTTATGTTCCAGAAAAGAAAACACAAGGCTGATGAGGATCAGCAGCAGGCTGCTCATCAATGCAATTTTCAGGATGTCCCCCGTAAGCTCCCTTTTTTCGCTGTTGCGGTCGGTCCGGGCCAGCAGGAGTCCCCCGGTATAAAAGAAACCAAAGGTGAGAAAAGTAACCCCCAGGGAAAAGAGATTGATCAGGAACTTGAAATCCCCGTACTGCTCCTTCCCCAGGTACCGGGTGTTGATGACGCTGATGACGATGCCCACCAGCAGGCTCAGGACCATTGAAACAAACAGTCCGGCGGTTTTTTTGGCCTTGTCCGTGAATACCAGGTTGCTTCTGGCGGATGATTTCAGATCAGCATATCGGTCCCTGAGAAAACGCACTGGCATTTTGGTTCTGAAAAACCAAAGATAACAAATCACGGCAGTTCCATGACCGCTTCTGCAGGATGATGGTTACAGATATTTCTTGTATTCTGTTGGCAGATCGATGTATCTCCTGTATTTATCGGCATCCGGACCGAACGCTTCGGCTTTTTTGTCCCTGATCTTATAGGTACAGTGTTCGCCGATGATATTGGAGATGATGATCTCACACTCCTTTCCGGTTTCATCGGTCATCAGCAGTTTCACCAGGTTCGGATTCTCCGGTGTGTTCAGCTTGGCATGGCATACGGGACAGTAGAATTTGTATTCCACTCCCTTCCTGAGCTTGAATTCGGGATGGGTGGTCTTCGAATAGTTCCCAAGTTCCGTTTCCAGAAAAAGGAGCCCTTTTTCGTTATCCGGCGATTTGGCCGAAATGACAACCGAGTGCCCGATGTTCATGTTGCTCTTGCAGATCGGACAGTAATAATTGTTGGTCATGACTGGTAGTTATTAAGATTCATGATATCACTTTCCTTATGCTGAATGCATTCTGAGGGTTCTTCTTCAGCAGCTGGTTGATCTCCTTCTCGGTGAAGCCTCTTTCCTTCAGGGCGGGGATCAGCAGTTTGAAAATGTCTGTGAAACCCCTGAATTCTCCGCCATTTTCCTCTCCGGGTGTATACCAGCCGGCATCGTGCGACACCAGCACTTTTTCAAGCAATCCTTTTTCCTTCATCGCCAGGATCCGGTCTGCATACCACCCGATGCTGAACAGATCACCGGGCTTCACATCGCGCTCTCCGTTGATGTTGTCCAGTGAGATCCAGGCCCCTTCACGGGCCGCTTTGATATTTCCTTCCAGCGTCCCCCGCTGCGCGTGTACCCAGATGAAAGAAGACGGCCTGATGCCGTATGTTTTCAAAATGCGCATCTGCTCAAAGGCAGGTCCGTCGGGCCCGGTGTGAGAGGCGATCACAAGGCCGGTCTGGTTGTGGGCAAGGGCCGCGGCCGACACGATCTTCTGATGATCGGCTGACAGGCTGTCTCCGGGTCCCACCGCAATTTTGATAAATCCGGGCCTGACCCCGCTTCCGTCGATCCCGTTGTTGAATTCATCGATCCACACCCCGGCCAGCTCCCTGACAGACATCGTGTAAAAGGAGGAAGGAAGGTACCGGTTGTCGTGGGCCCCGTAATACCCGGTGTTGGTCAGCAGGTGGAGACCTGTTTTTTCGGAAAGCTCCTTTAAAAGCAACGGTTCGCGGCCCAGGTAGGCCGGCGTGCATTCGATCAGGGTGCGGACCCCGAGCTCCCTGATCTCGTTCAGGAAGGGGGTGATCCTTTCCACCGCATCCTCCCGGTCCCACCTGTGCACTCCCGCGCTGTCAGCGCCCGCGAAATCGACCAGGAGATGTTCGTGTACCAGGGTGGTTCCCATACGGGAAGCAGGCATCGGCCCTTTCACGGTGATCACTGTCAGATCGGGGGAAGATTGACAGCTGACCAGGATGAAAAGGACCGGGCAAATAAACATCCGATGCCATTTTGCCCGTGCCATTGCTGTAAATATACGACATAACTCCCTATGCAGGATGTATTTTAAAACACCTCCCGGTCGATGTCTGCTCAGGATGATGTCTCCGTTGATGAAGCCAGGATAACCGGTGAGCCAGGACCGGTCACCTTCCGTTCCAGGATCACCCGTTCGAACCGGTTCCTCCCGGGATCCGTGGTGGGGAACACCACCGGCAGATAATGTTCACCGTAGCCATGGGCCATCATTTTATGGTCCACCTTCTCCACCAGCACCCGCTGTTGCTTCGACAGCATGGAATCCATGTACCTGAGCCTGCCTGCAACGGAGATCTTCCTGATCTGTTCGCTTCTCTCCCGCTTCACCGCTTCCTCCACCTGGCCGGCCATCCGGTATGCGCTGGTCCCCTTCCGCCCGGAGTATCTGAAGGTGTGGATATGGCTGAATCCGATCTGGCGGACAAAACGGACTGTTTGCTGGAAGTCTTCATCGGTCTCTCCGGGAAAACCCACGATCACATCGGTGGAGAAGTTGAAATCCGGAATGCTCCTACGGAACTGGTCCACGATCTCCATAAAAGAGCTGACCGTATACATCCGTTTCATTTTCCGCAGGATGGAATCGGAGCCGCTCTGCACACACAGATGAAGGTGCGGGGTCATCCTGGGATGGTGGAACAGGTGGTGAAAATCTTGCCCGAAACCTTCGGGTTCCAGTGAGGAGATCCGCACCCTGTAATCGCCCGGCAGTTCAATGATCCTTTCGATCAGTTTTTCAAAGGTGGTCTCCTCAAAGGCATATCTGCCGATATTCACCCCGGTGATGACGATTTCTCTGAATCCGTTGTCGAGCACCTTCCTGACATTATCCAGGATCTCATCCACCGGCCGGCTCACCGCCCTTCCCCTTACCGTGGGAACGATACAGTAGGTACAGAATTGGTCACACCCATCCTGGATCTTGACGGAAGTCCGGGTATGGAGGCTTTTCTCCACCGCCTCGAAACCGAAACGATCCCCGGGGAGCGCATCGGGGTGGACCACCTCTCCTTTCAGATGGGAGTCCACCAGTGCAAACACCTGGCTCTTTCTTTCGTTGTCCACCACGTAGGTAATGTGGCGGGCGGCTTCCAGCTGCGCCAGGTGGTTGTCCGCCATGCACCCCGTCACCACCAGCACGGCATCCCTGTTCATCCTGGCGGCATGATTGATCAGGTTCCTTGATTTCTGGTCACTCTGCCCTGTCACCGTACATGTATTGATCACCACCACATCGGCTTTTTCGGAAAAGTCGACCACCCGGTAACCGGCCCTGTGGAATTGTGTCACAAGCGCATCGGTCTCGTACTGGTTCAACCTGCAGCCCAGTGTCCTGAATGATACCCTGTACATACCTGCAAATTTACTGATTGAGGTTAATAATAGACCTCTGTGACGATTTTCTCCCGGGGAATTCCGCTGGCATTGAGAATCTTTATCGCATCACGGATCATTTGACTGCTGCCGCACAGATACACATGCTGATCCGGGTCAGGTGGGTTTTCGGCAAGGTAGTCCGTCACCCTCCCTGAAAAATCCCCGCGCGGGTCCCTCGAGGTGCAAAGAACAAGCTGCTTATTCTGGTAATCATTGCGGTCATAGGCATCTTCCAGGATCCTTACCCCATGGATCAGCCTGTAATCCACCCCGGGAAAGGACCTGACAAAGCTGTGGAAAGGCGCAATTCCTGTTCCACTGGCGATAAATAAAAGCTTTCCCGGTGCGACCCCTGAAGCTTCCGAAAGGAATTTCCCTTCGGGACCATGAACATCAAGCCTTTCCCCCGGTTTTATTTTTTTGAGCGCTTTGCTCATCTTTCCGTCATCCACTTCCTGGATCAGGATTTCCAGGTACGGGTCCTGCGTCCCGCTGTATATGGAATACTCCCTCATCCTTGCTGATCCGGGCAGCCCGATGAGCAGGTACTGACCGGGGATGAACTGCATCTCATTCCTTGAAAACCTCACTACATACGCCGATCCGGTCAGGGGCCTGACACGGTCGATGACAAAGGGTGCTGTATATACATCCACGTTCATTGCGATAACTTCTTAAATATAGTGAAACAGGTCGGGTTACCCATCCTAACAAACTTTTTGAAAAATTGTGCTGTTGAGGCAGCGGGGATTTTCGTTATCTTTCATACTTAAATACCAAAAACGATGATCCCCGGGCATACATTGACAGGTTTTTTACTTTCCATCATTCTTTTATGTGGATGTGGTATGCGGGAAAGTGCCGGAGACCGGGAGCCGGAACGACCCAATATTGTTTTTATCCTTGCCGATGACCTGGGTTACGGGGATACCGGATGTTACGGCCAGGAAAAAATACAGACCCCCCACATTGACAGGCTGGCTTCAGAAGGGATCAGGTTCACCCGGCATTACGCCGGCAGCACCGTATGCGCACCATCCCGTTCCGTCCTGATGACGGGACTGCATACCGGTCATACGCCGGTCCGCGGAAACATGGAGGTACTACCGGAGGGACAATTCCCGCTTCCCGATTCAGTTTTTACGCTTGCAGAAATGCTCGGGGAAGCGGGATATGTCACAGGCGCATTCGGGAAATGGGGACTTGGATTTCCGGGGTCCGAGGGAGATCCGCTGCACCAGGGCTTCGATCATTTTTTCGGTTACAACTGCCAGCGGATGGCGCATCGATATTATCCGGAATACCTCTGGGATGATGGCCGCAAGATCAGCCTGGAGGGAAATGACATGGCCGGCCGGATTACATACGCCCCGGATGTGATCCAGGAAAAGGTCCTTGAATTCATTAAAAAACACAGGGACACTGCCTTTTTCGCCTATATTCCGGTCACCCTTCCCCATGCGGAGCTTTTGGTTCCCGATGATTCCCTCTTCAGGCAGTACAGGGGAAAATTCCCTGAAACACCCTATGAAGGAGGACCGGGAGCGGATTATGGTCCGGATATGGTGGTAGGGAGGTATTGCAGCCAGGAATATCCCCATGCAACGTTTGCCGCCATGGTGAGCCGGCTGGACCGGTACGTGGGACAGATCGTGCGAACCCTTCATGAGCTTGGGATCGCGGACAAGACCCTGATCGTGTTCACAAGTGATAACGGTCCCCACAGAGAAGGAGGGGCTGATCCTGTTTTCTTTCGCAGCAACGGCGGATTGCGTGGAATCAAGAGGGATCTGTACGAAGGGGGAATCAGGGTTCCCTTTATTGTATCCTGGCCGGGCAAGATAAAAGGCATGAGGATTTCGGACCATATCTGCGCCTTCTGGGATGTTTATCCCACGCTGGCGGAACTCACAGGGAGGGAACCGGGAGAAACCGACGGGATCTCTTTTCTGCCGGAATTGATGGGATTTCCACAGACAGAACATGAATTCCTCTACTGGGAGTTTCATGAACAGGGAGGCAGACAAGCGCTCCTGCAGCATCCCTGGAAGGCTGTGAGAGTAAATGTGGGAAAAGATCCGGATGGCATCCCGGAGCTGTATCACCTGGAAGATGATCCGTCGGAGCAATGGAATATCGCAGACCGCCACCCGGAGGTTGTCACCCGGATGATCAGGCTGATGGATGCGGCGCGGACCCGTTCCGGGCAGTTCAACTTCGGAACGCCCGTTCATCATCAGCCACAGTAAATGGGGCAGCCCTTGTCCGAAGCTGTTAAAAAAATCACAAAACCGTTTTTTGACCATTCAGGATCAAAATCCCTGCATAGCTTTGTGTGGGTTTATTCCTTTTTGACAATGAAACGCTTCAAACAACTTGTATGTCCCGTTTCCGATAAACGGGTGGATGAAAACACAGTGCGGGCAACTGCGCTGCTGGTGATCCTGGGTATGGGCGGATTCCTGCTCACAGGCAATGTTATCTTTCCGGCACTGCTTGCGGTTGATTTTTTCATCAGGGCTTTTACAAGATTGAAATACAGTCCGTTAAGCTGGACCGGGAAACAATTCGTCCGTTCTCTTGACCTGGATCCCGTCTGGATCGATAAAGCGCCCAAGGTCTTTGCTGCCAGGATCGGATTCCTGCTCACGGCACTCGCCTCCATGGCGGTCATGTTCCAGTTCACATACGCGGCTTATGCACTGGGTGCCACTCTGGTGGTTTTCGCATTCCTGGAATGTGTGCTCAATTTCTGTGCGGGATGCTGGGTATACACCTGGGTGGTATATCCCTTGGTGAGGAAAAACTGACTGCGAAGCCCGGTTTCACCGGAAATACAGGATCATGCTCCCCGAGCAGTGAACCATCACCTCCCCTCGGGTGTCTTTACAAATAAAATCCGATGGAGCCTGTTTTTACGTTTTTAAGGGATCTTGCCCAGAACAACAACCGGGAATGGTTCGGCAGTCATAAAGCAAGATACCAGGAGAGCCTGGATCTGTTCAGGAATTTTACCGGGAAGGTCCTCGGGGGCATCACCTCCTTCGATCCCGCACTGACCCCACTGAAGGCAAAAGATGCCATTTTCCGCATCTACAAGGACACCCGGTTTTCAAAGGACAAAACCCCTTACAAAACCAATTTCGGGTGCTGGATGTCCGGGGGCGGACGAAAATCAAAGCAGGCGGGATATTACTTTCACCTGGAACCGGGAGGCTGTTTTATGGCGGCGGGAGTATGGATGCCGCCTGGAGAGCTGCTCCAGGTGATCCGCCAGGAGATCATTTTTCATCCGGAAGCCTTCCAGAAGGTTTTCCACGACCCGTGGATCCTGGAGCGTTACGAACGCGGCGGAGAGGAGGACAGGCTGAAAAAAGGGCCGGCAGGGTTCCCGAAAGATTTTGAGCTGATGGAAGAGCTCAAATACAAACATTATATCTTCTCGAAGAATTATACGGACAGGGAAGTGATGACCGAAGGTTTTCCGGAAACACTTGTGGAGGACTACCGCGGTTTGTTTCCCGTGGTCAGTTATCTAAATCATGCCATGTCCTTTACTGGGAACCAGTAAACGGTTTCGGGGACAACCTACTGCCATTATGTCGGGATGATTCGAATGGCTTGATATTTGGAATGATCCGGGTAAACTGTACAGTATGATCAATGTCCGGCAAATCAACACGAGGTATTCCCACCTGTGTCAGCTGGTATCCGCGAGAAAAGTCAAAGACGCCCTGGATGTGCTTCGTGGCCTGGTCAGCGAGACCGGCTTCAGTGATTTTTTCATTCAGCAGGAGCACATGGAACACACCTATGAACAGATGCTGAACTACATGCTCGAGGGGGTCCAGGATCCCGAGAGGGACAGGGTGTATCGCAAATTATTGATTTCCATTCTGGAACTGGCCGACAGGGTCAGGGACCTGCTGATGGAAAAACACTCCGGCTGGCACACCTATATCCTGAAACAGGAAGTGGACAAAAAGCAGGAGATGACCGGCAAAAGCGTCATCGAGACCATGGATGACCTTTCCTTCAAGCGTGAACTCGATGAGCTGATCGATGAAGAAAAGAAATCTCCCGATGCTTCAGATGCAGGGCGGAGGAACCTTTCCATGGAGATATTCAGGCATCTGTGGCTGAGCAACCGTTACAACGAAGCAGAGAACAGCCTTACGGCTGCCATTCTTTCATGCAGCGATTTTCTCTGGTATGAAAAGGCATTGTTTATCAGCGGGATCCTTTTATCGGCGCTGAGATACTGGGATGAAGAAAAACTGCAGCGGCTCATGGACTTTGCCGGTGAAGCGGAGCAGGAGGTCTCGGCAAGGGCCATCGTAGCCGTGGTCATCCTGCTTTACAGGTACGACGACAGGATTGAGTTCTATCCCAATATCCTGCACAGGCTGAAGCTGCTAAAAGATGAACTGAAACTGGAGGAAAGTATTGAAAAAATTGCACTTCAGATGATCCGCACCAGGGACACCCTCGAGATCGGAAGAAAACTGCAGGAGGATTTGATGCCAGAAATGGCAAAAATCAAACCGAGGCTGGAAGATAAACTGAAGATGGATGACATCCGGGAAGAACTGACCGGGGAAGGAAGGAATCCGGACTGGGAATCGGTGTTCAGCGAATCGGACGATTTGTACAGGAAGGTGGAAGAATTCATGAAACTCCAGATGGAGGGTGCGGATGTATACATGACCACCTTTGCCCACCTGAAGCAGTTCCCGTTTTTCCGGGAACTGACCAACTGGCTGGTCCCCTTCCACCAGGACAATCCTGATCTGGCAGAGATTTATCAGTCTTCTTCGGATGTGTTCGATCCGGAGATCTTTGTAGAGGGACTGAAAAAAACCCCTTTCCTTTGTAATTCAGACAAATACAGCTTCATTTTCAATATCCGGTACCTGCCCGATGAGCAGAAAAAGATGTTGTCCAGTGCGTTTATGATGGAGCTTGAAGGGATGCAGGAGATGATCCAGGATGAGAAGATCATTTCAGGCGATTTCACCCGGAAGACTGTCTTTATCCAGTATATTCAGGATTTGTACAGGTTCTTCAAGATTTCCCCGTTCAAGAACGAGTTCGAGGATGTATTCAGCGGCAAACTCAATCTTTACAAGTCATACTTCTTCAGGGAGGTGGTTGAAAACGATGCCATCACGAGGAACATCGCAGAGTATTTGTTTGAAAAAAACCATTTTGAAGAAGCGCTGGACATCTTCGACATGTTGCTGGAAGAGCATCCGGCAGACAGGGAATTGCTGGAAAAAGCGGGATACTGTTACCAGAAGGAAGGCAATTACAGGGAGGCAGTCAGGGTTTATTCCAGGATCGGGCTTTCCGGTGAACCTTCCCTCTGGACCCTGAAGAACATGGGGATCTGTTACCGGAAATTGAACGACTACCAGCAGGCGCTGGAAATATATGAACGCGCCTCCCAGGTGAATCCGGATGATCAGACCTTTGAATCGCTCATCGGCTACTGTCATCTGAAAATGGGCAATTACGAAACGGCGCTGAAACATTATTTCAAGATCGAATACGCGAACCCGGGGAACCAGCACATCCTGCGTCCCATCGCATGGTGTTATTTCGCGCTGGGGGAACTTGAAAAATCGGACAGGTATTTCAAAAAAGTCTTTGCCCTGAAACCGGGACATTACGACTACATCAATTACGGTCACGTGCAGTGGGCACTGGGAAATAAAAAAGAGGCCATTGAGCTGTATATCAAATCTCTGAAGGATCCCCAGTTCGAGATGGGGGATTATCTGAAAACCATGGAAGAAGACAGGCCCTTGCTGATAAAAAACGGGATCAACGGGAAAGATATCCCGCTGATGCTTGACTATCTGCACTATCGGTTGAGGAAATAAAAAAAGCGGTTCGATAATGAAGAAAAAAAGCCATGGAATTCAACCCGTCTCTATGAGAATGGAATGTACTATCGAACCGCTATGATTTTAAATGCAAGAACGTCTGTTATTCTACAAATATACAACAATTAATCTGACAAATCCCAGTCAGAAATAACCAAAATTAGGCCCTTGGTCAAAAATATTGCCCAAAATGACATTTGCAAGCCTGCTTGCACCGATTCTGAACCGTTCCGCATTGAGCCAGTCCGCACCCAGGATCTCCTTCACGATGGCATAATAAAGGAGGGCGGTTTCGGTATCCGAGATACCCCCTGCAGGTTTGATGCCTATTTTCTTACCGGTGCTGTTGTAATAGTCGCGGATGGATTGGCACATGATCGTGAACGCTTCGGGGGTGGCGCCCGGACTGATCTTCCCGGTTGAGGTTTTGATAAAATCGGCCCCGGATATGATGGCCAGGAGGGAGGCTTTCCGGATCATAGAGAGATCTTTCAGGCTTCCGGTCTCCAGGATGACCTTGAGCAGAATGGGCCCGATCCTTTCCTTGATCAGTTCTATTTCATGCTGGACATACTCCAGGTCACCCATCAGGAATTTACCCACCGGGATGACATAATCAATCTCCTCGGCTCCTTCCCTGACAGCCTGTTCAATCTCCAGCACCTTCACATTGGTAAATGTCTGGGAAGAGGGGAAACCTCCTCCGACGGATGCAATATTCACGAGGGGATTATCCAGGTTCTCTTTCACCACCGAAACCAGGTCCGGGTAGACACAGATCGCAGCAGGCCCGCGCACGGAAGGATAGGACTCTGTGAGCATGTTCACCTGCTCACACAGCCGGGTCACATTTTGAATGTTGTCCCGTTCACTCAGGGTGGTCAGGTCGATCAGGCTGAAAATCTTCTTCAGCAACTCCTTGTCTTCCGCCCCCTGGGGGACTTCCCTGACCTGTCCCAGAAACCGCTCAACCTCATGCCCGTCCACAGCAAGGTTAAAATCAGAAAGGATCTTCATTGTCCGGGAGTTGAATCCCTCAATTTATCATTTTGTTGATGACGGACAAAATCCCGGGCGGTTTTTTTCTTCAGATTCTTTTCAAATGCAGCCTGAAGATCCGTTCCTGTCTGGTTGGCCAGACAGATCAGCACAAAAAGCACATCGGCCAGTTCATCGGCCAGGTCTTCCCCGCCGGATGCGGATTGGGCAGGCGACTGTTCGCCGTAGGTCCTGGCCACGATGCGGGCCACCTCACCCACTTCTTCCGTGAGGATCGCCATATTGGTGAGCTCGTTGAAGTACCTGACCCCGTATGTATTGATCCACCGGTCCACTTGTTCCTGGGCTTCTCGAATGGTCATCATTCCCTGTTTTTTGTATCGATGATGATGGTGACGGGTCCGTCGTTGGTAAGACGCACCTGCATATAGGCTCCGAACTCGCCGGTGATCACGCTCTTCCCCAGATCCCGTTCCATCTGGTCGACGAATTTCTCATACACGGGGATGGCTAAAGAAGGTTTTGCAGCTTTGATGTAGGAGGGCCGGTTCCCTTTACGGGTGCTGGCATGGAGCGTGAACTGGCTGACGATCATTACCGTTCCCCCGGTGTCCCGGACCGAGAGGTTCATCACCTGCTGCGGGTCATCGAAGATCCTCAGCCTGCAGATTTTTGCACTCAGCCATTCAATATCCCCGTCCCCGTCCGCTTCTTCAATACCTGCCAGCACCACCAGTCCCCCTCCCATGCGGCGGGTGATTTTACGATCGATGATCAGTTCTGCATCTAATACCCGCTGAATAACTGCCCTCATGAAAGGTTTTCGTTTACCATTCTCAGCAATGCAAGGCGATTGATGGGCTTGGAAATATAATCATTGAACCCGGCTTTCAGGCATTTGAGCCGGTCGTCTGTCAGTGTGTAGGCCGTCTGCGCAATAACAGGGATGCCAGGATGGCGGGATTTGATGATCTTCAGGGCCTCGTACCCGTCCATAACGGGCATGTTGATGTCCATAAGGATCAGGTCGATCTCACCGTGATGGGTATCAATGATTTCAACAGCTTCCTTGCCGTTCTTTGCGCGGATCACCCGGGCCCTGGTATTCCTGAGCAACGCCTTGAGATAAAAAAAATTCACCTCTTCATCCTCGGTGATCAGCAGCACGCGGTTGTTCCACTGGTATTGATCGTTCTCTGCAGAAGAAAACCTGCTGCCCGAGTCATATACAGC
>JAXGMU010000013.1:0-34253 GCA_040768485.1 Bacteroidales bacterium | reverse complement strand
TTATGATGTGTTGTTATTTTCCGGTCGACACCTACTAATTAATCGGAAAATACATTCACATCCCGAATGACTTATTCACAATTTGGTCAACTTGTCATTTGCAGTGTTCAAGTCTTAAAAACTCCACTTGAACCTCAGGAAACCAAAGGCGTAATTATCCCTGGAGCTGCTGCTGAGCGGGTTATCAAACTCCGCCGAGAAGAACTGAACGATCAGAGAGAGGGCAAGATCGTGTTGAAGCGACAGATCTATTGAAGGTCCCAGGTAAAAACCTTTCCAGGAGGGATAGTAAATGACGGCCAGTCCGCCATTGATCAGCGGGGTGAAGGGATAGGACACGCTTGAGAAAAAAGACCAGGGTGTGAATCCCAGGCTCTTCACATCCAGGTTGTCAGCATAGACCTGGAGCAGGCTGTACACATCCCGGTTCCTGGCAAAACCGGAGTAGAGCCCCTCCACCTGAACCCAGAGAGAATTATGAAAGGTATGGTCGAATCCGACGGAGGCCATCAGGTTCCCCGTGGTATCCCGGAAGTTGTCCAGGTCCCTGAAATAACTCAGCTCGCCACGGAAAGCGGTGGGTCCCAGCGAACCGCTCCATCCGGTGCCCAGGAAAAGGTCTTCCTGCCGGTACATCCCTCCAAGAAGCTGAATGTCAAATCCCAGGGTATTGAACCTGAAATACCCGGCTGCGGTGATCCGGTCCGCGCTGTCGGCTTTGGCGGCCAGTTCGATTGCCGAGGAGGTGCCCGTGTAATACTGGATCCTGAGGGCATCGCTTCCCGGGCGCTCGGGATAATCCACTTCGAAGTAGGAATAGGTGTTAAAAATGTCGTTGGGATTCCACACAAGGGTCTGGCCCCAGTTGATCCGCTGGCGTCCGGCTTTGATCTCCAGGTTCCCGAAGGTGAACTGGAGCCACAGCCTGTCGATGGCTGTGGTGAGTACATATCCCGCGCTGTCGCCCAGATCACCGTCAGCGGCAAAGTTCAGATCCAGCCAGCCCTGGTCGCCGCCCACTCCGTCGGCATACCCGGGGAACTGAACAATGGTGCTCCCGGTGATGATCCTGCTTCTCAACTGGAGGGTGGCGGACAGCCAGTCAGCCGGGTAAGCATTCAGATTGAACCGGTTCTGCAGGCTGTTCTCCCACAACCACCGGTCCGGGATCCGGTAGAGTGTCTGCATATCGGAAAGATAACCCCCGAAGGTCACTTTCTCCTGCGACCGGAGGCCTCCCGGGATGGCGATGATCAATATGACTAATAACAGGAAGGTACGGTTCATGCGGTGGATCCGTTGTTCTTTACCTTTTTCCTTTCGTCTGAGACCACCTTTCCGTCCTCCAGGGTGATCACCCTCCTTGCTTTCTTCACGACCCGCTGGTCGTGCGTGGAAAAGATAAAAGTGATTCCCTCCTCCCTGTTCAGCTGTTCCATGATATCCAGCAGGTTTTCGGAGGATTTTGTATCCAGGTTGGCAGTGGGCTCGTCCGCCAGAACAAATTTTGGTTTGGACGCCAGGGCCCTTGCCACCGCCACCCGTTGTTGCTGACCGCCCGATAGCTTGGAGGGCCTGCTGTTGGCGCGGTCCTTCAGACCCACCGCCTCCAGCAGTTCAAAGGTCCGGCTGTCACGGTCCCTCCTGGACCATTTCTGGAGATTCATGATGAATTCCACATTTTCCCTGGCCGTGAGCACCGGGATCAGGTTGTAGGACTGGAACACGAATCCGATGTTCCGCATCCTGAAATCGATCAGCCGGGAGGATTTGAGTTCGGCAAGGTTCGTGTGGTCCACAATGATCTCTCCCCGGGTGGGCATGTCCAGTCCCCCGATCATGTTGAGCAGGGTGGTTTTTCCCGAACCGGAAGGCCCCACGATGGCCGCAAATTCGCCTTTTTCAAATTCCAGGTTGACCCCGTTCACAGCATGGACCTTTACCTCGGAGCTGTTGTATATTTTGTGGACATTTTTGATCTCAACGATTTTCATGGCGTGATGGAATGATCGGTTTATTTTGAAAAATGATTTATTCGGTTCTCAATGCTTCGGCCGGATCCAGTTTCAGTGCCTTTAAAGCGGGATATATGGATGAAAGGATACCGGTAATGATGATCAGAATGGTGACTGTGATAAAAAATCCGGCATTGATCGAAGGATAAATATGGGATGCATAGCCCATCGCCTCAAATCCTTCTTCAAAACCGGAAAACCTGATGCCTCTGGCCGATGTGAGCAGGATTACCACCCTGCTGACGACCATGCCCACGGCTCCTCCCACCAGGGAGAGGAAGACCGATTCCAGCATGATCATGCTGAATACCCGTTTTTTGTTCATCCCGATGGCCGTCAGCATCCCCAGTTCTTTGGTCCTTTCCAGGACCACCATCAGCATGGTATTCACGATCCCGAACGCCAGTGCTGCCAGGATGATCGCCATGAACACCGCATAGAACTGTGTCACCAGGCTGGTTGTATAGGCCAGATCTGGTTGGATCTCTTTCCATTCCAGCACCTCCAGGTCGCTGAAACTTTCAGACAGCAGGGAGGTAACTTCTCCTGAAGAATCCGCATCATCCAGCCTGATGATCAGGCGATGAACCTCGTTTTCTGCCAGGTCTGCCAGGTTTGCCAGGACCTCTTTTCTGACCAGGACCCTGCTCATCTCGAATGCACTGTTCCTGATGTCATAGATCCCGGCAATCCTGAAGACGGCTCCCGTCTGCACCTGGTCTCTGTCAAGGAAAGTCAGGGTCATTCTGGAACGCTCGCTGAAGGACCATGCAGCTTCCCTGATCACCCTGCCGTATTCATCCAGCTCTTTGCGCGTGAGGATTTCTTTCATCTTTTTTTCAAAATCATCCTCACTTCGGAACCTGTGGCCCGCATATCCGGAAAGCTTCTCCAGTGTTGCCGGGGGGATTTGTTTTTCCCCCAGGTCTGCCAGCATCCCTTCATCGATGACAAAACGGATGATGTTCAGTTCCTTGGCCAGGTCTTCTCCGATGTAGGCCAGGTTGTGCCTGCTTTCGGTTTCGAAAAAGTCGCCCGTGCCCGGGATGGTATGCCTGTGGAGGTTGAATACCTCCTTTTCACCGGCAGGATCGATCCCCAGGATCTGTACGCCTGCGCTTTTTGTTGCAGTATTGGCCATTCCGGTGATGATGATCCGGGATGTCACGGCCTTCACATGCTCCGTTTCGCCAATTTTCCCCATCACCTTTTCAAGGTCAGGGATGGTCAGCTTGATATCGTTGTTGTCCCTGAATCCGGGCGCATTGAGTTGGATATGGGAAATTTCGTTGCCCAGGGCGTCCTCCAGCCGTTGTTCAATGGCGCCGTTGATCACGGCCACGGCGAAAACCCCGCCGAAGATCCCGATGGTAACGGAGACGATCACCACAAGGCTGCGCACCCTGTTCCTCCATACATTTTTCCATGCTGTTTTCCAGATCATATGCTATCACTTTATGCTCTGAGCGCGTTCACGACTTTCAGACCGAAGATTTTCTGAACCGGGTGGACCAGGGCGATCATCACCATGAGGGCGACAATAACCGCCTGCCAGAGCAGATAGGTATCAATTCCCTGGAAGGACATGACGGGTTCAAAACCGTAATCCTCCCACATCCTGGCAAATTCTCCCCTGAAAACGATGGGGTGCTCCACCCCGTACAGGATGATCGGGATGGCCACGAGACACCCGGCCAGGATCCCCAGGAGTCCCAGAAAAAGCATTTCAGATGTAACGATGGAGGCCAGCTTCCGTTTCTGCATCCCGATGGCCACCAGTACGCCGAATTCCCTTCTTCTTTCCGCGGTCATCATCAGCACGGTGCCGAATACCCCGAATGCAATTACCAGGTACAGGATCCCGATCATGATCATCCCGCTTTTGTTATCGGCTTCAATCTGTGATACCAGAACTTCGTTCATCTCCCTCCAGTCCAGCACGCGAAGTCCCCCGGGGATCATTTCCCGGATCCGGTGTGCCGTCTCCCCGACGGCTTTTTCGTCATTCTCTTCCACATGAATGGTCAGGGAAGTGAGATGATTTCCGGCATTGTAAAGGCCCTGGCAAACGTCCAGGGGAAGATATACGATCCGGTTGTCGATATCGGGAAGGGGCATTTTCACAATTCCTTTGATCACGTATTTCCCGGCGGCTGTGCTCGCATGATAACCCTGTCCGAGGAGCACGATCGAATCGCCGACATCCAGTTCCAGGTACCGGGAAAGTCCTTCCCCCACCCAGGCGCCCGGCTCGCCCATTCGGATATGCCCGTTGTCAAAGCGGGTATGTTTTTTGATCACCGGCATCAGTTTCCCGGCCTCGTCCTCCGACAGGTCAAGGTCCATCTGCAGCCTGGCGGTACCGGGATAGGAACTGTTTTCAAAAAGGTCCATGAGCTCAGCCACCTGTTCCGGAACATCAGCCTCTGCTTTAATGGCTTCGATGGCCTCCGGGGTCAGGCGGTATTCCACCAGCTTGTCGGTGACCTTTGACAGGTACTGTTCCTTCCCGGGAACGATGCCCATTACGAGCACCCCTTTTGTCTGGGGACCGCTGGAAGCCAGCGCGAAAGATTCGAACCGGGGAACGGTCGCGATCACGTTTTCATCGGACAGGAGCTGTTCTTCAAGACCCTGTTCGAGCGGGAAAGTGTTGTCCACGGTCCTGTCTTCCCAGAAATCTTCCTGCTGGATCTGGATATAACCGGTATAGGATTCAATGGCATTCCTGAACATGGTGTCGTAGGATCCCAGCTGGAGGGATCGCATGACCATGGCGAACAGAACGGCAAAAAATATGGATGCCGCGGTGATCAGGGTCCGCCGCCTGTTCCGCCACAGGTTTCTCCATGCAATGGCAATGTTTTTCTCAACCATGCCTCTCTTTTTAAAATCCAATTGATATCTGGCGCATCAGCGCACCCGTTTCATGTTCTGCTGGGAAAAAAAGGATTCGCTGATGGATATGTTGTATTCAATTTCCCTGATCTCCACGATTGTTTTGTAACCTTCCTCCTCGGCGGGTATGAGCTCCAGGAGGGTGGGGATCAGCCGGCCGTCCATGGTCCTGATGTCCTTCCCCAGTTCCGTTCTTACCAGGTACCCGTCCACGTCATACATTTCGGCCTTCAGGAAAAGGAAATCGGTCTTGTCGATCCAGCGGACCTGGTGTCCCCAAACCACTGCAGCATCCTCCTTTGCGGTCAGTTTTATCCTGTAACAGATCCGGTCGCCGACGGGTTCTTCCCCCGTGATCACATGGGTGTAATCGTTAACGACGGAAGATTCATTGAGAATGTCGTCATTGGTATAGTCAGAGCCCATCCAGCCCTGCGACATCATGGATGGGGGCAGCTTGATCAGCCTGTTGATGGTGGGATTCCAGCTCCACATCTCATTCATTCTTTTCAGGAAGGTCTGTCCTTTTTCACTGGCGGGAGCAGTGATCAGGGTCAGCGCGTAATCCTCGCCGAGGGTCCAGCTTTTAAATTCGATGGTCCGCTCCCAGGTGGGCCTGACGATGGTCATGGACATTGTGCTCCTGCTGGACTTTTCTCCCGAAAACTGATCGTTGGCCTTTTTGACTATCCCGGAGGCGGTCAGTTCCTGGGCTTTCGCCGGATAGGTCAGGATGCCCAATAACAGAAGGGTTGCTGTGTACAATGTGTGCTTCATGTTTTTTCGTTTTTCATCTCCGGTGGTACATGCCGATGATTCTGTTTTCGTATTTCTCGAGAAGCTGATCGGGGACCACCGTTTCCGGATATGTATATACCATCAGAATTCCGAGTCCTTCGATCATTGCCGACAGGGTCAGTACTTCCAGTTCGGGATCAGCGAATCCCATCCTGGTGAAATAATCTTTCAGGATCTGGGTATACTTTCCGATGTATCCGATCACCGGCCGGCCCACCAGATGTTCTTTCACCCCGGGCTGCATGATGACCCTCACGTACAGCACCCAGAACTCCTTGTTGCTTCTCAGAATGGCAAAGATCTTTCTGATAAAATTTGTAAATTCCTGAATGGTGAGTGTTCCGTCCCGGTCGGGATCGAACAGATCCATCATCCCGTCCAGCCCTTTTTCAATGATCGCCTCGAGCAGCTCTTCCTTGCTCTTGAAATAATGGTACATCAGTCCCTTGGAGATCCCCGCAGAGGCTGCCAGCCTGGAAATGGTGCAGTGAGCATATCCCTCCGATGCAAAGAGTTGAAGTGCCGACTCCATGAGTTGATGTCTTCGGCCTTCGCGGATCAGTTCCACCTGTGCCCTGGTTCTGGGGGACATAATTTATGACTGAACGTTTAGTCAAAAATAAACAATCAAAACAGAAAAGTCAAGTATTTTGGTTATTTTAAGAGAGATTCGCTGTAACTTTCAGCTCATCCGTTCGTCTTACGGATGCAACACCGGTTGCCGGAATGACGGTAGAGGATTATAACAGGGCAGTGGATGCATATGCGGATAACCTGTACAGGTTTGTGCTAAAGAACCTCAGGGATACGCATATGGCAAAGGATGTGGTACAGGATATTTTCGAAAAGCTGTGGGTGAAGCTGGAAACGGTCTCCGCCCCGAAGGTGAAAACCTACCTGTTTACCTCGGCCTATCATACCATGATCGATTATATCCGGAAAGAAAAAAGGTATGACGGTGCAGATCCCCGGGAGATGGAGGAACCCTCCCACCAGACGCAGTATTCGGATCTGCAGGAGGTGCTGGAGGAAGCCATCGGAAGATTGCCGGATGATCAGCGATCCGTCCTCATGCTGAGGGATTATGAAGGGTATTCCTACAGGGAGATCGCGGGGATCACCAATCTGACCGAGACACAGGTGAAGGTATATATCTACAGGGCAAGGATTTTTCTGAAGCATTATATCGGAAGCATGGAAAAAGTGGTGTAGCGATGAAGATCAACAGAAATAATTACGAGGCGTTCCTGCTGGACCTGGCGGAAGGAAGACTGGCTGCTGAAGACCGCAGGGAGCTTCGTGACTTCCTGCTGCTCAATCCTGA
This sequence comes from Bacteroidales bacterium, assembly GCA_040768485.1. GTDB lineage: Bacteria > Bacteroidota > Bacteroidia > Bacteroidales. Next base: position 27,218 of record JAXGMU010000013.1, on the reverse strand, counting down.
TTGTGCGGGTGAGATGCCGGATCTGCAATCCTGGGTGCTCGAAAAGGAAGAGATCTCCTTTCCCGGCCGGGAAGCGCTGAAAAAACATCTGCCTGCCGAAGGATCGGAGCTGACGGATGCAAATTTTGATCTCTTTTCCATTGCGCGCCTGGAAAATGATCTGTCTCCCGAACAGTTTCAAGACCATGCGTCCCTGGTGGCAACGGATGAGTTGAAAAGGGAGGAATGGGATGCATGGGAAAAAACCAGGCTTGTTCCGCCCCTGATCGCCTTCCCCGGGAAGAAGAATTTAAAGAAGGGAAAGGGGCCTGCCAGGAGGGTCATCTGGACGGGCATCCTCTCCGCGGCAGCGGCCATCACCCTGCTGCTTGTTCTGACCCGGCTCCGGCCGGCCCTGGAGGAGCAGCCTGTCCTGCGGCAAACGGAGCTCCGGGAAAATGATCCTTCCGGGGGAGAAGCCGACCCAGCTCTGGCAGCCGAAACCATCCCGCAACGCGACCCCGGGAACATCCAGCTCGCCAGCGAGCCGGTCATACTTTCCATCAAAAAGAAACCCGATCCTCCCGAACTGACAGGAATGGATGCGGGTAAGAAAAAACCGGTCGGGCAAACCGAAGGCGGCCTTCAGCCCTCCGCCGGTTCCGGGGATACGGTGAGCCTGGCCGGAAGGGACCGGTCCCTCCCCGAGCGTGTGCGCATCGCAATGGTGGAACGGTCAGCCCCGGACCTGGTGCATAAAGCGGTATATGACCGGATTACCCCGCTGAAACTGCCTCCCGGCTCCGCCCACCTGTCGAATATCTCCCTGGACCGCATCTCCTCGGTGGATCTGCAACAGCTGTTTGATGATTTCACAGAGGAAAATGAGATCTCCATCTGGACCATCGCCAACTCCGGGATCAGGGGGTTCAACAGGATCACGGGGGCCGACATATCCCTGATGGCGCAGAAGGACGGGGAAGGGGACCTTTCAGGGATTACTTTCCGGTCCCGTCACTTCTCCTTTTCAAGGCGGATTCCTTCGGAGGATTAAAGGTTGCTCGTGCAACTTCTTCCCGTCCGGTTTGTCTTTAAAGTAAATTCTTTCCTTTCATCACATGAGACAAATTGTTTTATTGTGTCTGATCCTGCCAGTCTCCGTGGCGGCCTTTTCGCAGGAAAGGGAGTACCGCACGATTTTTGACCAGAAGAATATCAGAATTTCCGGACAGGGAGGCCCTTTTATGCAATTTACGGCACTTGCCGGAGAATTCGCCCACATGATGGGGGGTGGCGGCGCCGTACTGCTCAACGATTTCTTCATCGGCGGTTACGGCCTGGGGCTCACCAATGCCATTCCCGATTACGTGAACGATCATCCCGATGACAGGTTAAGTCTGGGACACGGCGGATTCTGGATCGGGTATTCATTTTTCGGTGGAAAACCCGTACATGCCTGTATCTCAACCATGTTGGGATGGGGTGAATTCGGGATCATCGGGTATGAAGGTGACTACCCTTTCATCAGGGACAGGATCTTTGCCCTGGCTCCGGCCATCGAACTGGAAATGAATCTGACACGCTATTTCAGGATCGGCGCCGGTGCCACCTATAACATCTGCACGGGGCTGGATGAGCAGCGTCACGGCTACGGCCCGGGAGAGCTTTCCAATCCGGGTGGTTTTCTGAGCTTCAAGTTCGGCTGGTTCTGACGGGAGCAGCTTCCTGCATGATCCGGGGTCCTGGCTTCCCAAAGCCGGAGGTACCCCGCGGGTGCGGGGTGACCCTCTCCGGGAAATTTCCGTACATTTGCCCAAAATTTTGTCATTGCCGAAAGGGACGGTTATAAAATCCACGGGCAGCAGGTATACCGTCAGGAGCGGGGATCAGCAGATCGTGCACTGCAGCATCAGGGGGAAGTTCAGAATGAAGGGAATCCGGGCCACCAACCCGGTGGCAGTGGGAGACCATGTCCGGTTTGAGCAGACCGGTGACAGCAGGTCGGGGATCATTACCGGTGTTGAGGAACGGACCAATTACATCATCAGAAAATCCTCGAAGCTTTCCAGGGAATACCAGCTGATCGCCTGCAACGTTGATCTGGCCTGGCTGATGGTCAGCATGATCCTGCCCAGGACACTGACCGGGTTCATAGACCGTTTTCTGGTATCGGCGGAAGCATACCGGATCCCGGTGATCATTCTGTTCAACAAGATCGATCTCTACGGGGAAGCAGAACGGAAGGAGATGGAATCCCTCCGGGAGATTTACACGGGTGCCGGTTACCGTTGCATGGAGTTGTCACTTGAAACAGGAGAGGGACTCGAACAGGTAAAAATGACCATGGGGGGAAAGGTGAATGTGATCGCTGGGAATTCGGGAGTGGGGAAAACCAGACTGATCAATATGCTCGATCCGGGAAGGAATCTGAAAACCGCTGCCATTTCGGATGTGCACCGGACCGGCAGGCACACCACCACCTTTGCAGAAATGTTCGAGCTCCCGGGGAACATCCGGATCATTGACACGCCCGGTCTCAGGGGTTTCGGGACCATCGATATCGAAAAGGAGGAACTGTTCCATTTCTTCCCGGAGATTTTCAGGGCAAGCGACAAATGCAGGTACCACAACTGCCTGCATCTGCAGGAACCGGGATGTGGCGTCAAGGAGGCGGTCAGGGAGGGGACAATAAGTGAATCAAGATATACGAACTATCTGATTATGATGGAGGAAGAGGGTGGAAAATACCGGTGATGAAAGTTACGGATTTGATAAATTATCCCTTATGCATGCCATCTGAATGGAAAATAGTTTTTAAGTTTATCGATCGATGAGGACCGCTTTTAAATGAGCAGAAGCAACTTCATATCCGCCGTTATCCTGTTCCTGATACTTGTCCTGAACGGGATCACCATCGTCAGCCTCAATAAAAGGTATTCGCGGTTCCTGAACGAAACCCTCCTGGAGCAGACCAGGCTTTGCGGCGAGCACATGGAGACCACCCTGTTGCAGTTCTCCAGCGATATCAATTACGAGCTGAACATGTACAACTATTCCGAGATCTTCGGCGATCCGGAAAAGTTCAGGCTGGCCACACAGAGCCTGCGCATGTTCTACACCAAATATCGTGACCTGATCACAAACATATCGGTTTACGACGACCAGAAAAATTTCTATGCCCTGTACCTGGAGGCCAGTGACAATTTTGCCAAATCGGACCGTTTTGTGGTGGACAGTTTCCCCAGGAAAAAACAGGAAAGACTGCATGCCCGCGACAGGGTTGAGCAGGAAGGCAGCGTTTTGAAATATTATTATCCCTATTTCGGGTATGATGGGGTGAACGGGAATGTGATGGTAGAGGTGGACATGGAAAAATTTGCCGGGAAGATCTTCCATCTCTATCCGCAGGGAAAAACCCTGAACTGGCAGTGGATCCTGGGTGAGGACGGAGCGCTCATTCTGCACAATTTTCCTTCGGATTCGGTAAGGGTCGGGGAGGTGGGGATGCTGCAGGACAGTATCCGGGCAGAGACCTCGGGGATATGGCTGCATACAATCACAGGGAAAGACGGGAAAAAACATAAGGTCTACACCGCATGTTACCCGCTGAGCATCTACTCCCGGAAAATGGGGGTGATGTTCTCGGTGAACCGGAGCAGTTTCTACGGATTCTTCATCAACCGGAACCTGCAGGTGGCGGTTTTCTCATTTCTGATCACCCTGGCACTTGTAATATACCTGCTCGTTCTGCTGGGAAGGGAAAGAAGGAGGGAAAAGCGACTGAAACTTTCGGAGATCATTTTCAGGCAGATCATCGAGCATTTCCCGGTGGGGATCATGATCATCGACGAAATGAACATCATCAGGAACATTAACAGCGAAGCACAGAAGATGCTTTTCCTGGGCAAATCGGAAAACCTGGTGGGGAAGGATTACACAAAGCAGTTCGTGATCTCCAACAGGTACCTGCTCAGCGACGGACCGAGTCCGTTCAGGGACGATTCCCACTACCTGTACTACGAAAAGGACGGAATCGAGACAATCATCTACAGGACGGAGAAGGTGACCTCCATCGGCGGGGAAGAGCTGAAGCTGATCGCCCTGATCGATGTATCCCCCATCGAGAAATCCAGGAAGGTGGAGGTGGCCGCCAACAAGGCCAAATCGGATTTTCTGGCTGCCATGAGCCATGAGATCCGCACGCCCATGAACGGCATTCTGGGAATGGTCAATGACCTGCTGGAAATCAAAACCGGCAGGGAGATCAGGTCGAAGATAGAGGTCATCAAGCGCTCAGCCGACCTGTTACTGACCATTATCAATGACATCCTTGATTTTTCAAAGATCGAAGCGGGAAGAATGATGCTGGAGGAAATCCCTTTCGTTCTTACGGATGAGCTGGAACTAGTCGGTGAGTTGTTCAGGCCCCTGGCCAGGGATAAGGGACTGGAACTGCAGATCGACCAGAAAGAGGATGTGCCCAACAAACTGATCGGGGACCCGTTCCGCCTGCGGCAGGTGATCTCCAATCTGGTGAGCAATGCGGTCAAATTCACCGAACAGGGCCGGATCGTCATCAGGGCACAGCTGATGGAATCCTACAGGAGCCAGGTGAATATCCTGTTTACGGTGGAGGATACCGGGATCGGCATCCCCAGGGACAGGCTCAAGGAAATTTTCGGCAGCTATACCCAGGCCAGGGGTTCGGTAACCCGGAAATTCGGGGGGACAGGCCTGGGCACGACCATCGCAAAACAGCTGGTGGAACTGATGCACGGGGAGATCTGGGTGGAAAGTCCCTCCGGCATATCCACCGATGAGGACATGCCCGGATCCAAATTCAGCTTTACCATCGAGGCCTATTCCAACGAAAGGATCCCCAAGAAATTCAATTACGAACACATCAGCCGGCTGAGTGAGATCAATGCGCTGATCCTGACCAAGGAGTCCGATCCTTCGAAGAATACCATGGCCAGAATGCTGGGCAGGTTCGGACTGAACGTGGTGACGAAGATCTACCAGGACAGCACCCTGGACAGCGTGATCCACCACCTCCAGGTGAAAAGGGATAATTATCATCTGATCATCCTGGTGGATAAGAACCAGCTGGACGGGTTTGCCCTGGCCAAGGAGTTGAACAACAACGAACTGACCGACCATTACCCCATCCTGCTGGTGAGCTCAAATGATAAGTCTGGCAATTACAAAACCTCCAGGAAACTGGGGATCGATTATTACCTGATCGAACCCTTCGAGACCAAAGAGGTGTTCGACATCCTCCTGGAGAACTTTCCCGGGGTCGAAGACCGCAAAAGCCTTGAGCCCATGCTCAATGCACTGCCTGCTGAGCTTGCCATTCTGCTGGCCGAGGACAACCTGATCAACCAGAAGGTGGCGCAATCCATCTTCAAAAATATCGGGTATGAGATCGATATTGCCAGGAACGGAAGAGAGGCACTGGTTCGGCTGGACGAGAAGGAATATGATGTGATCTTCATGGACCTGTTGATGCCAGAAATGGATGGCTACCAGGCTGCCGAGGAAATCCGGAGAACCGGGCATTCCATTCCCATCGTCGCCATGTCGGCCGATGAAGATGATCACACCAGGCAGGCTGCTTTCAGGGCGGGAATGAACGAATATGTAATGAAACCGGCCAGGGTGGAAAACATCAAGCAGTTGCTGATCAAATTGTTCTCCACAAGCATTTAAGGATATGAAGCAATCACACGAATTGGATTACAGGATTATCGGGGATGACATACAGCTTGTTGAAATTGAGCTTGATCCCATGGAAACGGTGATCGCCGAAGCGGGCTCGATGGTGTATATGGACAGCGCAGTCAGCTACGACACAAAAATGGGGGATGGATCTGACCCGAACCAGGGACTGCTGGATAAGCTGCTGTCGGCAGGGAGCCGGGTCCTGACGGGAGAATCACTGTTTGTTACACATTTTACGAACCGGGGAGGCGGGAAACAGCGCGTTGCTTTTTCGGCCCCCTATCCGGGAAAGATCATCCCCGTGGACCTCGGCCTTCACGGGGGTACGCTGATCGTGCAGAAGGACGGTTTCCTGTGTGCGGCCAAGGGGACCAGAATCTCCATTGTGCTCAATCGCCGATTCGGTGCCGGTCTTCTGGGGGGAGAGGGATTTATCCTTCAGAAGCTGGAAGGGGACGGAAGAACCTTCATGCATGCAGGAGGAACGGTCATCGAAAGAAAACTGGAAAACCAGATGCTGAAAATTGATACCGGTTGCATCGTCGCCTATACGCCGGGGATCGATTTTGATATAGAAACCGCCGGCAGCCTGCGTTCCATGGTCTTCGGCGGGGAAGGCATTTTTCTTGCCACCCTTCGGGGGACCGGTACCGTATGGCTTCAATCCATGCCGATCCGAAAGCTGATCCAGGCCATCTCACCCTATGGAAAGAACATCAGGAAGGAGGGCCGCTCCATCCTTGGGAATTTTCTGGAAAGGTAACCGGATCCGGCAGGATTCATGGCTGATACCATTCCCATAGCACAATTTCTGGCCCGGGCGGGAAACGTCCCGGTGGTGGATGTCCGTTCCCCGTTGGAATTCGGACAGGGACATATCCCCGGTGCAGTGAATGTCCCACTGTTTGACGATGAGGAACGAAAGGTGGTGGGGACCAGGTACAAAAAGATCAACAGAGAAGCTGCCACCCTTTCTGCACTTGAATTTGCGGGCAGGAAACTGGCTCCCATGGCCAGGGAAGGAGAGCGGATCGCCGGGGCGAACCGGGAGCTGCTGGTCCATTGCTGGCGGGGCGGGATGCGAAGCAAAAGCATGGCCTGGCTGTTCGAAACCCTGGGGATCAGGTGCTCTGTGCTGGAGGGAGGTTACAAGGCTTACAGGCGATACCTCAGGGAGACCCTGGCAACCCCGTTCCGGTTCATCGTGATCGGAGGGAAGACCGGAAGCGGAAAGACCGCCCTGCTGCATCATCTCCGGCAGAAGGGGGAACAGGTAGCCGACCTGGAAAGGCTCGCCGGCCATAAAGGATCCGCATTCGGTTCCCTGGGCGAGGCCGGTCAGCCCACCACGGAACAATTTGAGAATGACCTGCACCGGGACCTCTCCCGGCTGGACCGGTCCCGGGTGATCTGGATCGAGGATGAAAGCCGGAACATCGGCAGGTGTGTGATCCCGGAAGAGATTTTTTTTCAGATGATGGATGCGGAAGTCCTCTTCCTTGATATTCCGCGAGAAGAGAGGGCCCGTTACCTGGTCGACCATTATGCATCCTACGATGCCGGTCAACTGAAATCATGCATCCTGAAAATCGAGAAGAAGCTGGGAGGAACCCGGACACGGGAAGCACTGGATGCCATTGACAGAAAGGATTTTTTCCCTGCGGTCATGATCTCCCTTCAGTATTATGACAAATCCTACCTCTATTCCCTGGAAAAGAATCACGGAAATTACAGGGTCATCCCTTCAAATGCGGTCGATCCGGCCATCAATTATGAACTGATCCGATCTTCCCTGAAAATGTATCATGAGCAGACTCCGGAATGAATTTGAACTGGTTGCGCCAGCAGGTAGCCTTGCATCGCTGGTGGCTGCGGCCCATGGCGGCGCCGATGCAGTCTACTTCGGCATCGGGCAGCTGAACATGCGCGCCAGGTCATCTGCCAGTTTCACAGCCGGTGACCTGCCCGGGATCGTATCCACAGTGAAGAAATACGGGCTGAAAAGCTACCTGACCCTGAATACGGTGGTGTATCAGCGCGAAATCGGTCAGATGAAAAAGATCGTGGACCTTGCCATGCGGCACGGGGTTTCTGCCATTGTGGCCTCCGATCCGGCGGTACTTGAGTACTGCCGTCATGTCGGGGCAAAGGTGCACCTGTCCACCCAGTTGAACATCAGCAATGTGGAAACACTGGAGTTTTACTCCGGATATGCCGATGTGGTGGTGCTCGCCAGGGAGCTGGACCTGGAACAGGTGGCCGGGATCGCCGATTCCATCCGCAGACGAGCCATCCGGGGCCCGTCGGGGGCGTTGATCAGGATCGAGATGTTCGTGCACGGGGCCCTTTGCATGGCTGTTTCCGGTAAATGTTACCTGAGCCTGCATACGTACAATCATTCGGCAAACAGGGGCGACTGCTTCCAGGTCTGCCGGCGCGGTTACCGTGTGTTCGACCGGGACCGGGAAATCGAACTGGACATGGATAACGAGTACATCATGTCCCCCAAAGATCTGAAGACGATCCATTTCCTGGACAGGATCATCGGTGCGGGGGTGCGGGTGCTGAAGATCGAGGGCAGGGCCAGGCCGGCGGAATATGTGAAAACAGTGACTTCGTGTTACAACGAGGCGCTGGTTTCCCTGTCGGAAGGAACCTATACCAAAGAGAAGATCAAGGAATGGGACGAGCGCCTGGCGAGGGTTTTCAACAGGGGTTTCTGGGACGGGTACTACCTGGGACAGCGGCTGGGGGAGTGGAGCACCGGGAACGGCTCCCTGGCAGCCAGGGAAAAAGTGTATGTGGGCAGGGGCACAAACTATTTTGACCGCGCCGGGGTGGCGGAGATCCTTGTGGAGTCGGGCCAGTTGTCAGCCGGAGACGAGATCCTCATCAGCGGACCCACCACCGGGGTCATTGAAACAGTGGTGAAAGAGCTAAGGGTCAATAATATTGACTGTACCACCGCAAGTAAAGGTGAAACATGCACCATTCCGGTTGATCAGGTGGTCAGGAGGTCCGACAGGGTCTATAAATTCATACCCCGGAAGGCTATTTCTTCAGAACGATCCTGACCACGGTCGATTTGCCCGGATCGGATAAGAGCACGAAAATCTTCCCGTGATGGTAGTTTTCGATGATCCTTTTTGAAAGGGACAGGCCCAGTCCCCACCCCCTTTTCTTGGTGGTAAAACCCGGTTTAAAGATGGTGCGGAACTGGGATTTCGGAATTCCCTTCCCGGTGTCTTCCACATCAATGATCACGTTTCCGTCTGTCTCCACCGCATGCAGGATCACCTTTCCCTCTCCGTGTATGGCATCCATGGCATTCTTGCACAGGTTTTCAATGACCCATTCGAAAAGGGTTTCATTGATCTTTGCCCTGAGGGGTTTCCGGGGTACGTCCAGCAGGTATTCAATGTGCTTCGACCCCCTGCTCTGAATGTATTCAAGGCTGTTCTGGAGAATACCGTTGAGGTCTGATTCCTTCAGGGTGGGTTTTGAGCCGATCTTGGAAAACCTGTCGGCGATTTTCTCAAGCCTGGATGCATCCTTCTGCATTTCACGGACCATTTCCGGTTTTAAATCCGATTCTTTAAGTAACTCCATCCAGCCCATTAAGGATGAAATCGGTGTGCCAAGCTGGTGTGCGGTTTCCTTGGACATGCCTGTCCACACCTCATTCTGTTCCGCCTTTCTGGAAACGCTGAATGCGATGTAGGAAACCAGGATGAACAGCATGATCACCCCGAGCTGCACATAGGGGAATAAGATCAGCTTCCGCAGGAGGATGGAGTCCCTGTAAAAAATATACTGGTATTCATCGTTGCCCAGGTCAATGACCAGGGAATCGTTCTCGACCCGTGCATGTTCCAGCTGCCTCTGCAGGTAGGAGGAATCCTTCACCTTGAGGGAATCCAGGTTTTTGTGGTTCAGGATGTTGCCTTCGGAGTCGGTCAGAATAACCGGAATGTGGGTATTCCGTTCAATCACGTAGAACGGAAAGGCAAGGTCGGTTTCAAAATCGGCCGAATTAAGGATCCGGATGGCTTCGGCCCAGAGCTCCACTTTCTGGCGCTCGGTTTCCTTGATGTCATCCACCAGTCTGTTGGTGTACCAGAGCGATCCCACTCCGATCAGGATGGCAGCGAGCAGCAGGATCTGTTTCCAGCGCTGTTTTTTTCTGTAAATGTCCAATTTTCGGAAGTTACCTTTACTCATCAATAACGAAACGATCCGCAGGTTTATTCTCAGCAGAGTCCGGTCTCACCCTCCGCCACCACCTCTCCTTCTGTCCCTCCGTCCGTCCGGTGGCTCCGGTATCCGGTTCCTCGGGGAATTCAAACCTGAAAAGCTCACGGGTTTCTCCCCCCCCCGCCTGCATCTTTTTCACCTCTTCATCCTTTTTGAAGAGCCCCAGCTCCTGGTTCAGAACGGATTTAAGCTCTGTCCTTTCAGCGCGCAAATCGCTCCGGATCTTTTCCGCGGTCTTTTCCCTGTCCAGTGACACACTGGCTCCGGATCCATCATCATGGATTTTCAGGAAAAGGGTGCGGGTATCTCCCGCATCGGCAGCGATGGAGAATTCCGTATTCTTTGATTTCTTTGCCTTGCTGTAAAGCAGTTCCGACAGCAGCAGTTTGATCCGGTAGTCATAGCTGTGATCGAAACCGTGTGAACCCGATGCCGACAAATTCAGCGCGTTGGAATGAATATCCATTGCAGGGATCACCACCCTGTTATCCCTGATGAGGATCGTGTTCTCAAGGGTTTGAAATTTGATGTTCCGCAACTCATCCACCTCGATAAAACTGGAAAGGGCAAGGATGGGTTTGAAGCCCCGCAGCTCGCCATCCCTGACGGTTACATTGCTTTCACTGAGGATGGTCTCGGTCAGGATGGAAAAATCATCTGAAAAACTGGCTGAAAAAACCGAGGTACCCGAAATATTACCTCCCAGGTGTTCATGGGTGAGGTGGGATTGCCCGAAATCATTGAATGCAAGGAACAGCCGGTAAATGTCCAGGTGCTGCATGTTCGCGCTGACATTCGTATGGATGATCCCTTCATGGTCCTGGATCATCGCGAACTGTCCCCCTAGCGTCCCCTCCATGGTTTCCATCTGCAGCGAGTCGATATGCAGGAACGGGGCGTCATAGAAGGCGACTCCCCGTACGTTCCCGGCCTCCAGCCGGGCCTTTGAAAAATCATTGATCCGGAAATCCAGGCGGAGGTTCAGATTCTCAGGAAACTTCACGGGTGTTTCATCATCAGCGCCTCCTCCGGGAAGATGGTCCAGGATCTCCTGCAGGTCCATGCGGTCCGACCTGAGGGTGGCCGATGCTACCAGCTCCTCGTTCCTGCCGATCAGAAAGGAGATCAGGTTCAGGCCGGTACCCGAAAAGGTAAAATCGCTCTTTCCAAACCTGCCGGAAAAATCCGGTTCCCAGAAATCATTATCGATCCGGACCGAACCATTCAGATCCGAAACAGCTCCTTCCCTGTCCCTGAACCGGAGTTCCACCTTCTCGAAACGGACATTCCCTTCCACATCAAACGCCAGGAGTTTTTTCCCCTGAGGCCCGAGGCGGTCATAGCATCCCTCCACCTTAAGATCGCTGAAGATGACCCCGTCCGCTTTCCGGAAGGGGGTTGTTTCATACCATTTGACCCACTGGTCCGGGTGGAAATCCCCCTTCAGTTCAAATGCAAAATCAGGCTGATAGAAATTCGTGACCGTCCCTTTTCCCGAGAAGTGGTCATCGCCGATGGTCGCACTGACGGTTTCAACCACCAGGGATGAGGTCACCGGGTTGAACCGGCCTCCGTTGGAATAGCTTCCGGAAAGGTTCAGGTTCCTGACAGAGAAGGGGACCCGGTCCCAGGAAAGATTGGCATTGGAGGTCTGAAAGTCGGCTTCGATCCGGGGTGTAAGTGTGGAGCTGGCCACCCCGGTCACCCTTGTATATAGCTGCAAAATACCGTTCCCCCTGATACCGCTCAGCGGACTGCTCAGTTTGCCGGGAAGCAGATCCAGCACCTCGTGGATGCTGAGATCCCGTGCGGCAGCATACAGGTCCATCCGCACCCCTCCGGCAGGCTGTACGATAAACTTCCCGTCCGTGTCTGCCACGATCCGGTCGATCTGCAGCTGGCCCGAATTCAGGATGTAAACCGAATCGTTCACATCCAGGTTGATCTTCGCCCGGATGGCCTTTTCCGATGCATAGGGGATCCCCTTGTTGGAAATCATCTCCAGGGCTCCTTTTAAATCACCCCTGATCTGGGTATTCCGCCGGGACAGCCTCCCGTTGAGCTGCAGTTCCTCCAGGACGCCCGAGGAGACGAGCTGTTTGGATTTGTTATTCAGAACGATCAAAAAATCCCGCACCTTCAGCTGTCCCATCTGGATCTTCTGCCTGTTCTCTTTCCTCCCTTCGGGTTTCGAAACAAGCCTGTAATTGCTTTCCCCCGACTGGTCCGTGTAGAGATGCAACAGGCCACCTGTGATCTCAAGCTGCCGGATGTTGTAGGTTTTTCGGATCAGGCTGACAGGATTGAAGCTGATATACACCGCAGCCGCGGTAAGCAGCGTATCGCCCCCTGCATCTTCAAATTCCCTGGCATTAAAATTATGACTGGACCAGACGGTGATGCCGCGAAGTTCCATGGAAACCGCCGGGAATTTGCGAAAGACCCTGACAGCGATCTCATCCACGGAAACCTTGCTGTCGAGCCTCGTATTGATTTCCCGCATCACGTAGGATTGCAGCTCCTCTCCGTGAAACTTCACCACCACGACGCTGATAATGGAGAAGAGCAGCAATACGATCACCAGGAAAGCAACCGCATATTCAGATATGATCCTGATCCGTCGCACGGCGCTATTTCATGAGAAACTGACTGAAATCGCTTTTATTGTCCATTTCGACGGGAGTTTCATTGAAACGGAATACCCTGACGGTGCGCTCCCCGGTCAGCTCCATACGGTTCCCTTCCACTTTGAACATGCATCCCTCCCTCAGCCCCAGAACCACATCACCGGGATTGGCAGCGAGGTACTCCATGATCCGGTCTTCCCTGGTCTCCCCCGCGTGACCGGGAGGATTCAGGTCCGTGTAATGGGGGTTGATCTGGAAGGGGACCAGGTTGAATGCATGGAATCCGGAAGGTTCCACTACGGGCATGTCATTGGTGGTGCGGATGGAGGGACAGGCCACATTGCTCCCGGCGCTCCAGCCCACGTAAGGGGTGCCTGACAGCACCTTTTCCCTGACAGGTTCAATAAGTTTGAATTCCTGGATCAGTTTGATCAGCTGAAAGGTGTTTCCGCCGCCCACCACGATTGCTTCCGCCTCCAGGACCGATCGCACGGGATCCGCCGAGTGGTGGATGGAGGAAACGGTGTGCCCCACTTCCGCGAAGCGCTCCCTGACCTTCGCCTCGTAGTCATCGAAACTGATGGTAACCCCGGCGAAGGGGATGAAGAGACAACGGACGGGTTCCTTGCCCAGGAAATCCCGGATGTGGTTTTTGGGATAATCCAGGTACGCTTCTCCTGCATTGGTCGAATTGCTGATCAGTAATAATCTCATATCAACTGGTTTTAATTCATCGCACAAAGTTAATATTTTAGCGGCAACGCCCCGGACGGGAGCCTGCCGATCAGAAAAAAAACCGGCCCTGGCGGTAAAAACCGCTTCGGGCCGGTCCGACGGTAGCGGGGTAATATGATGATCAGAACGGGATCAGGCACAATCCGATGCTGAAGGGATTCAGCTCGGGTCCCCCGTTCTCACCGAATAACGGCGTGAGGTAATAATTGGCATACAGGTTCAGGGCCCGGTACCCGATGCGGGCGGTCACCCCGTACCTCAGGGGAGCCAGGTTGTAATCCCCCTTCACCTTCTCTTTGGATTTTTCCCCGCTGATCTCGTATTTGATCTTGGTGTTGGATGCGATCTTCACCCCCCCGATCAGTCCCCCGGAGATATGGATCCTCTTCTTGCCGGCAGGGATCTGAAATTCCAGCAGCAGCGGTGCCGTGATGTAGGTCATGTTGAACTTGGATTTGACAATGTTTCCCGCATCCACCGGCACGTATTCGACGATCACCCCCTCATCATTTTTCCGGATGTTGTTCTGATCGTCAAAAACATAGTTGGTCCATTCCAGTCCGAGTCCGGTCACCAGCCCCACCTTATCTGTGCCCAGTCCGAGCCCGTACTCAAGAAAATTCACATTAAAGTTCCAGGACCTTCCTGTATTCAGGTCCATGAAACGCTCATCCGAAGGAAGGCTCATCTGAAAACCTGGAGCGAAATAGTTGTTCAGGCCGACCTCGAATCCCGCATAATGCGGCTTGAATTTTTTCTTCCCGGGTTTTTCCGGCGCTTCCGGTTCATCCCCCTCCTGTTCCTCCATGTCGATGATATTGATGGCGGTCCCTTCCTCGGTTTCCACGATGCTGATTCCTTTGGATCCCAGTTTCACACGGACAGTGTCCCCGCTTTCCTCGATGATCAGGACTTCGTTCTCACCAAGGGTGATTTTTGTCCCCTCAGGGGCATTCAGCACTTTCATTTCCTCGTCGACAATTATTGTATCGGTTTCTGATTCAGCCCAATCCTTTTCAGATTCTTCGATCTCCTGCACCTCTGACGTTTCAGGCTCCACGGCCGGTTCAGCCTCCTGCGCATACAAGGGGATGATCAGGATACCGGCGATAAGCAATGCGATCATTTTTTTCATGCCTGTTCAGTTTTATGATTCAGTCGTAGGACGGCAGGGGAGTGGAAAAAGTTACAGCGGGGATTCAGAATTTCATGCCGATCACCACCACATCATCGATCTGCTGGAGATCGCCTCTCCATTTTTCGAATGCTTCGTCCAGCAATTGTACCTGGGCGTGCATCTCCTTTGAATGGACTGAAAGAAGCAGTTCCTTAAAATTCCTGTATTTGAATTTTTTTCCAAAGGGACCGCCGAACTGATCCGCGAATCCGTCGGAGAAAACATAGGCCGCATCGTCCGGCCTGAGTCCGGCCTCAAAACCCGAAAACGGTTTCATGATCTCGTGTATGGACACCGGCATCTTGTCGGTTTTGAATTCGGTAAGCTCCCCGTTCCGGATCAGGTACAGGGGATTGTTGGCGCCTGCAAACCACATTTTTTCCCTGTCTTTGGATATTTTGCAGACCACGATGTCCATTCCGTCCTTGGCGGCTCCCGGCATTCCTTTCTGATGAAGGGTGAGGATGATCTGGCTCCGCAGCTGGTTCAGCAATTCGGCGGGATCGATCTCCGGCTGCTTGTTCACGATCTCGTTCATCAGCGCCATTCCCAGCATGCTCATGAAGGCACCCGGGACACCGTGACCCGTGCAGTCGGCCGCGGCCACAAAGAAATGGTCCCGATGTTCACTGATCCAGTAGAAATCGCCGCTGACCACATCCCTGGGTTTGAAAAGAATGAAATGATCTGCCAGCAGCTGACCGAGAACAGAGGAAGAGGGAAGGAGCGAGTTCTGGATGGTCTGGGCATAGTTGATGCTGTCCATGATCGATTTCTGCTGCTGCGCGATCTGGTCCCGCTGGTAGCGGGCATAATCCCGCTGCGCCTCGATTTCGGTGTTTGCCACCTCCAGTTCATGGGTCCGTTCCCGCACCTGTTGTTCGAGCCTTTTTTTCTGTGCCTTGATCGTGCTGATCCTGATGAGATAAAACAGGTAGGTGCCCAGCAGGATGGTCAGGATAACCCCGAAACGGAACACCCAGGTATGGTACCAGGCCTTCCGGATGGAAAATTCGTATTTTTCGGCATACCCCCAGATATTGTTCTTGCCTTTCGCTTTATAGATGAATTCATAATGGCCCGGCGGGAGGTTGTTGTAGTTGGCCCTGTACTCTCGTCCGCGGTGGTACGAAGAATAATTATGGCCTGTCCCCCGCAGGTAATATTCATATTCCACGGATGTTTCATCGGAGAAGGAGAGGGCGCTGATCTCAAATACAAGGTTGTTCTCCCTGTGGGAAAACTCCCTGTTGTTCAGGGGATCGGTCAGTTCTCCGTTCAGGAACATCTTCTCTATGTAACAGACCGGTGCAAAGGGGTTGGAAGACCTGGCCCTGATGTTGAAATTGGAGATCCCGTGGTAGGTTCCCACCCATAGCAGGTCATTGCCGTCGATGAAGAGTCCGCCCGGGGTGATCTCATCCCCGCTGAGCCCGTCTTTTGTATTGATGGTAAACTCGAACTCCTTTGTTTCCTTGTTGAAATAACTGAAGCCTTTGTTGGTTCCTACCCAGAGGTAGTTCCTGTTCTTTGCGGGGATCATGGATTTGATCACAAGGTCCCTGTCAAATCCCGAAAGCTCGATCTGGTCGAAATGTCCACTGTTTGCCAGCCCGATCCCGCAATCGGTCCCCAGCCACACCCGGTCCTGGTCTTTCATCAGCGACCACACATTGCAGTCGGTCCCCTCAAGCAATACGAAGGTCTCCCCGTTAAAGACCACCACCCCGCTGCTGGTACCCCCCATGACCTGTCCGTCCACCTCGATCAGCTGCATGATGTTGGAGGTACAGCGGTTTTTCAGATGCAAAGGGTCTGATTGGAAATCGGGGAAATAATAGATGATCCCGTTGATGCCGGTGAGCAGGAAGATCTTGCCGCGGGAGGAGACGAAGAGGTTTTCCGGACTGTGGGCGATCTGGCTGAACCTGTGCTGGCGCACCATCCCGAGCGTGCGGCTGCTGATCTCATAGAGGCCCTGGCTGTTGGCAAAAAGAATGTTTCCGTCGGGCAGCAGTGTCCCGGTGTACTTTTTATCGCCTGTCCCGCCCGGAGGGGCAAAACTGCTGATCTGATCATCCCGGAAGTAATAGATGCCGTTATCGGAGGTGATCCATATCCGCCCCCGTTCGTCCTGGAAGATGGAATAGATGTAACTGTCGATCATCCCGGGATAGAAATTCCGGAGTCCCCTGCGGTTGGTCAGCCGTTGCAGTCCTCCGGAGAAACCGATCCACAGATTGTCCTCCCGGTCGATTAGAAATGAGAGGATCTTGTTGTTTTTAATCCCGATCTCCTGCTCGTACACAATGGGTTCCTGGTCGGTGGAAATGACCTGCAGGATCCTGGAATCGGTGACCAGCCAGACGGAACCGTAATGATTTGGGATGATGTCGGTGATCACATCGGCCGGGAAACGGAGCCTTTTATTCAGGCTCCGGGCGGATGATGCGACCCGTCCGCTCTCCAGGTCCCCCAGATGGGCGATAAACAACCCTTCCCTGGTGGAGAACCAGATGCTGTCGGCGGGGTCAATATACAGGGAATAACAATCGGTCTGACTCAGCCGGTTCACCGATTCCCCTTCCGGATCGACCAGATAGATCCCCAGCACGGTTGCCAGGAAAAGATGACCGGATGTCCGGTCCTCCGTGATGTTGTAAATCACCCCGGGGAGGACGGGATACGTTTCATTGAGAAACTTCACCTCCCCCGCCGCGTTCTCCATGTAGAGACCGTCCGCCCCGATGAACCATTTACGGTCTTTGGAATCAACAAACACCTTGTTGAAGGAAGTCCCTTCCTGCAAAATGTCCAACGTGGTATCGCCGCGGAATTTCGCGATGCCCCCGGTGGTGGCAAAATAATACAATCCGCCGCTGTCCTGCTGGATATCCCTGACCGAGTTCCCCGGCAGCCCCTGGTCATGGTTGAACACGACCATTTCCCTGCCGTTGTAACGGACCGCCCCGGAATTGGTTCCAAACCAGAGGTATCCCTTCCCGTCCTGAAAGATGGAAAACACATCCTCCTGGGGGAGTCCGTCTTCGGCCCCGTAGTTGACATAGGGAAGCTGCCCGGTCTGGAAGCTTTCATAATAACTGTGCAGAAATGCTTCGGGGGACTGGAGGGTGTTTCCGGTCAGTGCCCTGAGCAGGATCCGGATCAATCCCCGTTCCCTGGACCGGGAAATGAAGCGCTCCACTTCCTGCTGAAGCTCCGGCTGGTCCTTCCTCAATGCCCAGCTGACATCCAGGCTGCCCAGTTCAAGCTTTACTTCAAGATCAGGATAGGGAGAGAGTTCATAGAAAGCATTGTAAATGATCGTGTAGTCTGCTTTCCCAGCAGCCACATCCGGGATATGTTTGTTGATCGGCTCATAATAATAATTGGTGATCCCTTCCTTCCGCAGGATATCTTCGTAGACGGTCTCCTTTTCCGTCACTCCCCGCAGACCGGCCAGGTCCTCCATGGAACGGATATCGGTCTCTTTTTTTGCCACCACCGTGTAAGCCGAAGGATACACCGGGACCAGGTTCACCTTGTTGGTCCGCCAGGGAAGGGGGGCAATCACCTCGCAGGCAAGGTCGAAATAGTTGAACCAGTCAGGCGTATAAGAAGAATCCCTGAATATTTTTCCCTCCCGGGTTTCCCAGTACCTGCCGAAATAGGGCGTGATCACAAACTCCAGGGAAACGCCAAGGTAGTCTGCAAATTCCTCTGCCAGCGCGTGCATGAACTGCTTCTGTCCGTTCTGCCTGTAGATGAAGTTGCGTTCGCGCAACGCCACCACGATCTTTCCCGAAGCCAGGATTTCCTGGAGATCTCTCGTGTAACGGACCAGCTTCTGGTTCCTGTTAAGCATGTCCAGATATGCAGAGTAGGTGATCCTGAAACGGCGGTGAAAGATCTCATCCAGTACCCCGTTGCCGGCAATGGTTTCGAAGAAATTCTCCACTTCCTGGATGAGCGGATTGTTCTTATCCACGGCCCATGCCGTCCGGTTCACATCGCTGATGGGGAAAGCGATCCTGTATTTCTGGCCGCCGGCCGCATTGAAGTTCAGTGCCTCATCTGCATCCAGGACGATCCCGTACACCTTTCCTTCCTCTATCAGCCGCTGCGTCTCCGCACTGCTCCCCGTGGGTACCATGCGGATACCGCCGCCGATGGAGCGGTTGATCTGCTCCAGGTGCTGTTCGAAGGTGGTGGCACCCATGTAGGCGATCTTTTTCCCGGCGAGGTCCGTATAGTCCTCCGGCATCTCCTCATTCTTGCGGATCATCAACAGCTCGGCCGACTGAAGCGTCTCTGCGAATCCGAACAGTTTCTTCCGCCATTCGATGATGGTGAATGTGGAACAGATGATGTCCGATTTCCTGAGGGCATCGGGGGTGTAACGCAGGTCAGGATCGGTTTCAAGTCCCCCGGGAACGGTACCATCCTGCATGAATGCCTCCTCCCAGTCGATCACCACCTCGATCAGATCCACATTCAGGTACCGGGCGAATTCCAGGGCGAGGTCGTAATTGATATTTTTCAGATCGTCCGTGGTGAAGGCCACATAGATCTTCCCGCTGCGTTTGATTTCATCCAGGCCCCGTCCCGTAACCTGGGAGCAGGCGAGCAATAGCAGGAAAAACGGCAGAATTTTCCGCGGGGCCATCAAGTGTCATTTTTCGAAAAACTCCTTCAATCCCCCGAAATAATAATGATCCCATCCGTAGGCGATCTCCTCGTATGCCTCGTCCGGGATGTGGGTGTGATGGAGTTCTATTTTTGTGTGGAACCGGTCCGGTGTCAGGGTAATGGTGACAATGGATTCCTGCTCCTGGTCACCGAAATACCATTCCTGAACGATTTTGCGGTCTTTTTCGAAAGCCAGGTTCCTTCCTGCAATGTCTCCGTCGAAAAGAGAAAACTCCGTTCCGGGCTCTTCCTTCATCACCGCGTCGTGCCCTGTCCAGAGCGCAATGGAAAAGGGATTGGTCAGCGCCGCATAGATCTCTTCCGGAGAACCCTTGATTTTGTAATAGGCATGTACCTCCTTCATGTATTCAATATTAGTGAAAATTCAGCATTTCACGCAACTGTTCCGTCCCGCGCAACCATTCCGGCCGGGAATGCATCTATCTATTGAAAATCAACACATTTTATAATAACTTGCCACTGAAAACCCCTGCATCATGAAACGTCTTATCTCCCTCATCGTCCCGACTGCGCTCGTTTTTGCGGGAGCTATGCAAATAAAAGCCCAGAGTACGTTCTCCCCGGAGGAATATATGGAGTTTCTGCAATCGCATCAGGATTATTCCGCCTCTGCACTCCTGGATGATTATCCCCCGAAGACCGTGTATTATTCTGACCGCCAGAACCCGGCCGACCTCCGTTCCGTTCCGTGGTATGATACGCTGGATGCGGAATTTGGTTTCACGGAGGATGAAAACGAGTTGTTAAGAAATCATTATTTCATGGTTTCCGAGCGGTTATACTCCTATGACTGGGCCAGCGCTTTCATCAGCCTTTACAGCAGCGACCTTCCGCTGTTTCTCAGTTCCGATTTCATTTTAAATACCCTGCACAATTCATACGATGCAGTCCTGCAGACCATCGAATGGCAATTCCTTGAACCAAACCTGCTTGAATTGCTGCATGCCATGTATGACCACTTTCCGCAGGTGGCCTCCGCCTATGCCTCCGATGAAAGGTATTCGGAGAGCCTGAAGGATGTGGACCTGTTCATTGCGGTACCTCTCTCCCTTGCGGAAGGAGCGGAATATCTGCCGCAGCTTGATTCCCGCGAGAAATACGACGAGGTGATGGCCGCAGCGGCGTCCGAGCAGATGACCTACATGAAGCTGTTTACAGCCGAACGGGTCCGGAGAATCGATTTCAGCCAGTTCACCCCCCGGGGGCATTACAACAAGGAGATCTATACCCCGGATGGAAGGATCACCCTTGAAAAATATTTCAGGGCCATGATGTGGCTCGGGAGGGTCGATTTTCTTCTGACCGCTCCCCCCGAAAATCCGTGGGAGCCCGACTGGACCGATGAGGAGCTCAGACGAATGCAGGTGAATGCCCTGCTGCTCAACGAGGTGCTTTACGGATGCGGGGAAATGGACAACCTGATCAAGCATGAGGAGATCATTTCGTTCATGGTGGGCCCGGACGACAACATGACCCCCGGAGAACTGAAATCACTGAGCGACGGCATGTTGTCGGGACCCGGGGACCTTTTCGATGCGGAGACATTTGGTCTGTTCTCGGAAGCGCTGAACGCATCGGACGATTACGGACAAAAGATCATGTCCAATTTCTTCCTGGTGGATCCCTGGACAGCCGATCCGGGAAAACTCCCGGTATCCTACAAGGTGTTGGGCCAGAAATTCCTGATCGACTCCTATGTCTTCAGCGAGGTTGTGTTCGACCGGATCGTATACCAGGGGGAGAAGATTTGGAGGCCCCTGCCCGATCCGCTGGATGCCATGGCGGCACTGGGGAACGAAGATGCCCTGGCACTCCTTGAAGACCAGCTGGAGAGCTACAAATATGCCTCCAGCATGGCGGGACTGAAATACCTGATCGACAGTTACGACGGGGATTTCTGGGAGCAGTCGCTCTATAACACATGGCTCGGAGCCATTCGCAGCCTGAATCCCCCGGCATCATCGGACAAATTGCCCTATTTCATGCAGACCACAGCCTGGCACCATGAGAAGCTGAATACCCAGCTCACCTCCTGGGCACAGCTGCGGCACGACAATATCCTGTACGGAAAGCAATCCTATACGGGTGGAACGGCATGTTCATATCCCTACACCTATGTGGAACCCTACCCTGATTTCTACGGGAAACTGGAAATATTTGCCCGGAATGCCTCCCGGTTCTTCGATGGGGTTCTCACCGGCGAACAGGCGGAGCTGAAAGAGCGGATCGTTGCCTATTATGATCATTACGCGGAGATCATGGAGCGGCTGGCGGTCATTGCGCAGAAAGAGCTGGACCGTCAGAAATTGTCCGAAGAAGAAGTCACCTTCCTGAAGACCATGATCAATGCCTATATGGCTTCAGGTCCTTCGGTCACCGGCTGGTTCACCGACCTCTTTTTCGATGTGGAAAAAGGATTGTGGATGGATTTCACCGTGGCCGACGTACACACCCAGCCCACCACCTACGAAGGAACCGTGATCGGAAAGGTGATGCATGTGGGTAACGGACTGATCAACCTGGGCGTGTTCCTTGTCCCCAATCCATGCGACCCGGAGCATCTCATGGCTTTCGCCGGACCGGTCTCTTCGTTTCACACCATGAACACCCTGGATTTCAAAAGACTGACTGACCAGGAATGGGAAGAAATGTTCCGGAGCGACCTGGTGCAACCTCCGGACAGGCCGGACTGGGTCGGCGTTTACCTTGCAGACAGGGAAGGCCGCTCATATCCGGAGGGCAGGGCTCTGAAAGGAACATTGTATACCGGAACCGGAGAAATTGAGGAGCCGGGACAGGAAATGGATTACCTCCTGCTCTTCCCCAACCCGGTTTCGGAAGAAGCCCATTTGCGTTTCGTGCTCAACAGGGAGACCAGCCTGGAGATCGGGGTGTTTGATGTTTCGGGAAGGCAAATGTACGCGGATCATTATCCCTTGCTTCATCCGGCCGAACATGATCTGATCCTGCCGGTTAGCGGCTGGCAGCAGGGCCTGTACCTGGTACGGATCCGGACCGGTGCGCAGTCGCTTGTCAGGCAGCTGGTGATCCGGTAGTCCCGGCTCAGCTCTGGTGCCTGAATACCTCGGAGATCTCGATCTTGACGATCCTGTAACCTTTCCACACCTCGACGGCGGCAAAAATGATCCCCACGAAAACGGCAAACATACCGGCGTAGAAAAAGGAGACAATGAGCCAGTCAAATCCCGGGGTCTTGGTATTGATGGTAATCCCGATCAGGACCGAGCTCACGATGAACAGCGCCACGGCCAGGGAATAGCTGAAAACCGCATTCCGCACCAGGGAGATGCGGCCGATCAGATGGCTGATCTGAAGTTCGATGTTGTTTAACCTGTTGTTGTCCAATTCGTCGGTCTCCTCCCGGTGCAACAGGTTTCTTTTTTCTTCGTTCAACAGCCGGATCCGGTTCACCACCAGGCTGTACTTGTTGTTCATGCCCAGCAGGAGCAATCCGCAGGCCGAGATCATCAGCCCCGGAGCCAGCATCCCCTGGATCAGCTGGACGATAGGAACATTCATCTGAAAGAATATTTCGCCCTGCAAATGTGACGATTTAAGTTGGATTAATCAAAACCGTCACGGAAGAAGAGTTCCTCTCGAAGCAATTCGATCCGGTCCTCGACAATCCCCCTGATGGTAGGGATCTGACTGTTCTTTCTTAATGCATCGGCGGGCATCCTGTCCAGCCTCTCCAGGAACAGGCTGTAGTCTGCCAGCGCTTCCCTTGAGCGGTGCAGGCTGTTGTCCAGGATGGAAGCCATGTAATAGACAGCCATGGGATTTGTGGTATCGGCATGCCAGGCTTTTTTGTAAAGCGAGTAGGCTTTTTCATATTCCGTTTCCAGCCGCATGATGTTTCCCTGTTCCGAATAGATCCTGGCAATGACAGCCGGGTCAGGTTTGATCAGGTCCAGCGATTTTTCCAGGTGGAACATGGCTTCCTTTTTCCTGGTGGTCGTCCCCAGGCTGGTCCCCAGAAAAAAATGCACTTCCGCATCGGTGCTGTCCAGCCGGGACGCCACTGTCAAAAAACGGATCGCCTCCGGAAAGGGAACATCCAGGTAACAGGCGATCCCGGCATACTTGAAAGCGAATGCGGAAGAATCGCCCAGCGCGATGGCTTTACCGAATTGGACGGCCGATTGGGGATAATCATTCATCTTGTAGAAAGCAAATCCCAGGAGTTTCAGGAACCTGATGTTGGCCGAATCCCCCTCCAGCACCTGTTCGCAAAGGGGAACCGCATTGCCCGGCCGGTCCAGCTGGATATGCCAGTTGGCCAGCGCATAAGCCACCTGCTGGTTTCCTGGTAAAAGTCTGTAAGCCTTTTCGTATACAGCCACCGCCGCGGTGTCGTTCATCCTGGTGAGGGTCTCACCCAGCAGGATTAGTCCGCCGAGGTTCACGGAATCGATTACAAGCAGCCGGTGCAGCAGCGGGATCGCCCTGTCATATTGCTGCCTGAAGGAGGCGATCTGTGCAAGCTTCAGCCATGCCTCCGCGTTCCCGCTGTCCTCCCGGGCAAAGGATTCATAATATGCACTGGCCTCCGGGTATGCCCCCGCCTCGAACAGCTGTGCCGCCAGCATTCTTTTGACAACATGGCTGTCCGGGTGCAGTTGAAGGGCCGCCCGCAGGGTCCGGATGGCACTGTCGGCCCTGCCCAGCCGGATCTCGGAGAGCGCCTTCAGGTAGAAATCCTGAGGAACACCCTCCGACAGATCCGTTGTTCGATCCGGCTCCTGGCCACACAGGATCAATCCTGCGGTAAGCCAGAAGCAAAAGGCAAGAAATCCGGAACGGTTACTGCAGCACAAAGTTGACGGGAAATGTATACATCACATTGACCGCTTTCCCCCTCTGCCTGCCCGGGGTCCACTCTGGAGACGTGCTGACCACCCTGATCACCTCTTCTTTCAACAGGTCAATGTAGGTTTCGTCGGGCTGGGGATCACCTTCCGAAATGGTACCGTAGCCCACGACAACCACTTCATCCATGGGTTTACCCGTGATTTTTGCCAGTTCCTCTTTCTCCGGGATCACTACTTTTCCTTCCCGTGTGACCACGAAAGTGATAAATACCCTTCCGGTGGCGCCGTTTTTGGCTGCCTCCCCGGGATACCTCAGGTTCTGCGCAATGTACTTGCGGAACTCCGTGGCGGGTTCGCCCCCGTTAAAGGTGGGCATCTCCTCCACAATGTAGAATACTTCGCTTTCAAGTACTGAATGTCCCTGGTTTTCATCAACGACAGGGAGGGATTGATCCTTATCGGCGCAGGAAAAGAAGAACATTGTCATAAAGGCCAGCGGGAAGATCATGGCGAGTTTCCAAATGCTTCCCTGTTTGTAATTTTTGTTGAGCATGTTGATTCGGTTTTTGATTTGATTGTTAAACTGATTGGTAATGGAAGCGCTTCCCATATACTGGTTGAGTAAAGACAATTGATAATGGCGCAGGTCGGTTCCTTTTTCAACCATGGCCGAGTCGGTGAGGTACTCCAGGTTTTCGATCACCGATCTCCGCAGCAGCCAAGCTACGGGATTGAACCAGTGAACGATCACGACCAGTTCCGCGAGGATCCGGTCTGCCGAGTGCCACCCGCGTTTGTGGAACAGCTCATGTTCCAGAATGTGGCTGAAGGATTCCTGGCCTACCCGGTCAGGATCCATGAAGATATAACCGAAAAATGAACTGGCGTGCAGGTCGGCACTGGAATAGAGCCTGGTCCCGCCGACATCCATTCGCCCGGAATGCCCCGCGATCCGCATGATCCTGATCAGCCGGAAAGCAAGCCTGGATAATCCCAGCAGGACCACTGAAAGATAAAGGATCATCAGCAAGGACCAGGGTGAAAGCGAACCACCCGTACCGTGTACCTGACCGTAGGCCATCACCGTGATCGGCTCCAGGTGGATGACCAGGGGTGAGAGCCTGCCCGTGAGGCTTTGTGCCGGATCGGGCAGCAGGATCAGCAAAACCGGGATGATGATCGTTGCCATCAGGTAGATCCGGCGCATGGAAAAATTCCTGTCTCTTCCGAAAAGGAGCCTGTATGCCGCATAAAAGATGATCATGGCCGCATTCAGCTCCAGCAGATATGGGAAAAAGTTACTCATGTTGCGCTGCCTTTTCTTTCAGTTCTTCCATCATCCGGATGATCTCATCGGCTTCATTGATGTCGATGGAGTCGGTTTTCCCGAAGTGGGAGAGCACCTGTTTCATGGAATTGTTGAAATAGTTCTTCATCAGGCTTGAGAACCGGTCACTGCGGTACCTCTCCAGACTGATCAGGGGATAATACTCGTGAGATTTTCCGTATGAACGGTGCGCCACGAAACCTTTTTTCTCAAGGATCCGGACGATCGTGGAAACCGTATTGTAAGCCGGTTTAGGTTCCGGAAAATGCTCCAGCAGATCTTTCACAAATCCTTTCTTCTCTTTCCAGAGGATCTGCATCACCTGTTCTTCCGCTTTGGTCAGTGAAGTCATCGGCTTATTTTTTATCCGGGTTCTCTGCAAATATATAACTAAGAGTTTAGTTATGCAACTAAATCGTTAGTTATTTTTGGATACGATGCACTTTTTTCTTATTTAGATCGAATCTGTTTTCGGGGCATCTTGAAAAAATATGATTTTTGTTGTGATATGGTTCACATCAAAAGTATAATTTTACCGGTTCAAATTGTGAATCAAATAACAGAGTGGAAGATAACTGATTAGAGGTAAACATCTTAATTAACCATTTTTATCATCATGGAGACCTTTATCGTAAACGAACTGGTCAGGGAACTAGCCAATAAACATGGCAGAACCAGGGAAAGTCTGCTCCCGATCCTGCAGGATCTTGTGGTACAGAACAGATTCCTGACCAGTCAGGATATGGTGGATGTGGCCAGGGAACTGGATATTTCTGCTGCCGATGTTTTCGGGACCGCCACTTTTTACTCTTTTCTTGATACGGAGGTCCGGGGTAGGTATGTGATCCGGATATGCAAAACCATTTCCTGTGCCATGAAGGGCAAGAACGACATCCTGAACACCATTGAAGACACCCTGAAGATCAGGGTGGGGGAAACCACTTCAGACAGAAAATTCACCCTTCTGGAGACCAACTGCATCGGCTGGTGCCACAAAGCTCCCGCCATGCTGATCAATGATACACCTTACATTGAACTGACACCGGAAAGAGTGACCGAGATCCTGCGTGGATACATGAAGAAGTAAACCGAATCAAACCATCGAAAAATGAAAGAAAAATATATCAGGCGGGTTGACCTGATTTTCGAAAAGGTGAATTGCCGGGAGATCATGGAGAAGATCATGGGCATGGAGCCCGATGCGATCTGCCAGGAGGTCCTGGATTCCGACCTGAAAGGAAGGGGCGGGGCCGGTTTTCCGACCGGAATGAAGTGGCGGTTTGCCTCGAAGGAGAAAGACCCGGTCAAATATATCGTATGCAACGCGGATGAGGGCGAGCCGGGCACATTCAAGGACCGGCAGATCCTTGACGAAGTACCGGGCAAGGTCTTTTGCGGGATGGCCGTAGCCGCAAGGGCCGTGGGATCAAAGAGCGGCTATCTTTACCTGAGGGGTGAGTACAGGTTCCTGATCCCGAAACTGAGAACCGCGCTGGATGAGTTCCACCGGATCGCGGACGAGTTCAATCTCAATTTCAGGATTCAGATCAGGCTGGGAAGCGGTGCCTATATCTGCGGGGAGGAAAGCGCACTGTTCGAGTCCATCGAGGGCAAAAGGGGCGAACCCAGGAACAAGCCTCCCTATCCCACATCGGAAGGGCTGTTCAATAAGCCCACTGCCATCAATAACGTGGAGACCCTGGTTCATTCGGTGATGATCATGAAATACGGGGCCGCGCGTTTCAAGGAACTGGGGACCAAGGATTCGAGGGGATCAAAAGTGTTCTCCATCTCAGGCGACACACCCAAGCCCGGGATCTATGAGCTGGAACTTGGGATGTCCGTGTATGAAT
>JAXGMU010000012.1:28741-69222 GCA_040768485.1 Bacteroidales bacterium | reverse complement strand
AGCCATGTAGGCCCTGGAACCGCCCTCCGTGATCCCTTTGTAAAAAGCATACCCGTAATATTCCCGGAAAAGCCGTTCATCAAAGTCCGAAGAGTTGATGAGCCTGTTGTTCTCGTTGCTGTTGGCCAGGAAGTGCTTCATCAGGGAAGCTGTTTTCCAGTAACGGGGATGGTCTCCCTGCAGGCCCTTCACATAGGCGGTGGTCATGACCCCTGCAAGGAAAGGATCCTCCCCGTAGCATTCCTCGGTGCGACCCCACCGGATGTCCCTTCCCAGGTCCGCATTGGGTGCCAGCACGATCAGTCCGGCACTTTTATAATTGGGATTCTGGGTGAGGTAGCGGGTTTCGTAAGCCTCCCAGGAAGCCAGTTCCTGATGCAGCTCCGGGTCCCACATTTGTGCCAGTCCGATGGCCTGCGGAAAAGTGGTGGTGGGAGCCGCTCCCTTTCCCCTGACCGCCCAGTTGGCCGGTCCGCTCAGAGCCAGCCCGTGGAGCCCCTCCACGATCCGTGTGCTCTTCAGGCCAATGCAGGAAATACCCGGCAGCCGTGAACCCAGGTGATTCACCTTCTCTTCCAGGGTCATCAGCGAGATCAGGTTGTCGATGCGCTCGTCGTCGGTCAGACTGGTATCCATAAATGCGAATGGCTGTGCCATGACCCGCTCCATGGTCCACATGGTTCCGGAAAGCAGCAGGAGACCGATAATAATTCTCAGTTTCATGGTTCGATATGTGTCTGCGGTTGGGATGGAAATTGCGTTCAGTCGGATTCAGGGCAAGTTACCTAAACCAGGGCAAAATCAGGATGTTAAAAAACACTTAATATCAACGCCATACTTGATATTGATGGTCCCAATATCGTAAATTGAGATAAAATAATCCTACATCTTCATCCATGAAAAAATCATTCATTATTCTGGTAATTATCCTGGTTGCAGGAGCTGCAGCCGGACAGACCCTGAAAAAAGGCGGCATTGTTGCTTTTCGCCCGCTTGCCGTGACCCTTCATCCTGATGTGACCATGAACCAGTATCAGGATTTTTTAATCAATGAGTACTTTCCGGAAATCGAGCAAGCTTTCACTGGTTCAAAGATTTTTCTTCTAGAAGGAGACAGGGGTGTTCATCAGCACGGACTGGCCTGGATCTGGTATTTTGATTCTCCCGGCGTGCGGGCTCAGTACTGGGATGAGGAAGGCAATTTCACCCAGGCAGGAGGGGCCGCAATGGAAAAGCTGGAAGCTGTGATTGAAAAGGCTAATCAATTTGTGGAAGCAGCGGAATCCGGGTATACGGACTGGATCATCCTCCCGCAGAGCACAGCTCAGGAACTGAACCTGCGGAAAGGAACGGTCCTCGGGCTTCATCACATGGATCTGACACTGGATCCGGATGCAACGTTGAATCAATTCCTGGATTTTATGGCAGAAAAATACATTCCCGAACTGGAAAAAATTGCCCGGGGCTGGACGATCTATATGATGAAGGGGGACAGGGGAGAGCATGCGGACGAGTATGCCTTGATGTACTGGATCGAATCACTGGAGGCAAGGGACCGGCTTGAACCGGAAGAGGGTGTTCTGACCGAAGAGGGAGAGGCAGTTGTTGCCGGGGTGATGCCCCTTTTCAACGAATTGCAGAAACTGGGGACCTGGACCAGCGAATACACCGACTGGGTGATCCAATAATACACAAATGCGTTACGCAAACGGCTGCAGGTATTTCACGTAGACGATCTTGTCATCGCCCCGGTCATAAAAATCTTCGAACCGGGCCTTGAGCAGGTAGTTATTTTTTTCATAGAAAGCCCGGGTGGGGGTGTACAGCGGTTTGGAAGAGGTTTCCACGTATACGCCGTTCCCGCCCACAGAGCGGATCACCGATTCGGTTTCCTCCAGGAGCCTGCGTCCGATCCCCCGGTTCATAAAATCCCTGTGGGTGGCGATCCAGTACAGGTCGAAGCTGTGCAGGGTGCACGGGATCAGGCCAAAGCAGCTGTATCCCACCGTCCTGCCGCCCGTCTCCGCAAAGATGAATTCATACCCGCTCTCTGCTCCCTTTTCCAGTCTTTCCCGCACCAGTTCCACGGCAACGGTCACTTCGTCCTCCCGGAAGAAACCCGTAGAACGGACAATCTCTTCCACAACGGAAGGATCATCACCCCGTACAACCCTTCTCAGCCCGATGTTTCCTTCCTGCTTTAACTTTTTTTCTGTTCCCATTCCCTAATGATTTGCATCCGTGATGATCCGCTCGATCATGGCATTGTAATCCACTCCCCCTTTTGCGCAGGCGGCCACAAATCCCGCATCGGGCGAGATGCACGGATTGGCGTTCACCTCCAGAACGAAAGGCTGGTTGTCGCGGTCCACCCGGAAATCCACCCGGGCGTATCCTTTCATTTCAAAAACCTCCCAGCATTGCAGGCTGATCTCCTTCATGCGGGATACAAGATCTTTGTCCGCCTCCGGCAGATCGAAGGTCCGGATGGTCTTCGCATATTCAAAGGAGCCCTCGTCCCACTTGGATGCGAAGTTGAGGATCCGGGGTTTCCCCTCCGGGTAATCCACATACCGCATCTCGGCCACGGGCATCACTTCCGGTGGGCCGCTTCCGGCCAGCATGGTGATGTTGAATTCCCTTCCGTCGATGTATTCCTCCAGGAAATGATCCCTGGATGCGGGATCAGCAGCGTATGCCCTGATATCAAATTTACCTCCTTCAACCACCGAGGCGTCCGTGATCCCGGCGGAGCCGTCCTCCCGGACGGGCTTCAGGATGTATGTTTTGCCGGGTTCGGGTCCGGTTACCCCTGCCGGAAGGATCCAGTCCGGCGTGGGGATCCCCCGCTCCCTGAGGATGATTTTGGTGCGTACCTTGTCCGTGGTGATCATCAGGGCATGGGCGGGCGATCCGGTGAACGGGATCCTGCATGATTCCAGTAGCCATGCAGGAAGATGGATCAGGGAGTCTTTCCCATTCAAACTTTCCACAAGGTTGAAGACCAGGTCGGGTGTCCTGCTCTCCAGCAGTACCCTGACATACTCCAGGTTCAGTCCGCAGTAAGCCCTGGAACAACCGTAGCCCAATTCTTCAAGCGACTTCTCGACCGCTTCGGCCTGCACCAGCACATCCAGCTCGTCCCCGGAAGGCTGATCAGAGAGCGTATTGATCAACAGGAGTACCTGTTTCATGGACGGGTTTCCGGATTTTGAGAAGCGCTGAATCCATGATCATTGTCATCAGGTCCCTGTAAGGGATCCCGTGAAGGTTGGCCAGGATGGGCAGGTCCGAATGCTCCGGGTGCATCCCTGCCAGGGGATTGACCTCCAGGAAGTGTGGCTTCCCGTATTCGTCAAAGCGGATATCCACCCGTCCCGCATCCTCGCAGCGGAGGGTCTTCCAGACGTTCAGGGCCATGTTGGCGCAAGCTTCCGATGCCGCCGCATCAGTCAGGCTGTAAATGATCCTTTCCTCGCACTCCTCCTTGTTCACATAGGAATAAACCCCCTCTTCAGCATTATCTTTCAAAATGATCTCGATCACCCCGACACACCTGGCCCGGTCGCCCGTGCCCACAATCCCCGCGGTAAACTCCCGTCCGCTCAGGTAGGTCTCCACCAGAACGGGCTGGTTGTATTTCGCGAGCAGGTCATTGCATACTTCGGACAGCTGCTGCGGGGTACGGATGACAGAACGGGGATCAATTCCCTTGCCGGTCCCTTCGGCCAGCGGCTTTGCGAAAAGCGGGAACGGCAGGTTGATGTCCGCGATATCCCGCGGGTGATATACCACATGGTGCTCCGGGGTGGCGATCCCGGCATTTTTCACGATCACCTTTGTCATGGCTTTGTCAAGGGTCAGCGCCATGATAAGGGGATTGGAGAATACGTAGGGGATCCGGTATGCATCCAGCAGCGCAGGCACCTGGGCCTCCCTGCCGGTACCGTAGAGTCCCTCGGCGATATTGAATACCAGGTCCCACCGGTCGCCCCGCTCCAGGCGGCGGACCAGGTTCCAGATATTCCCGATGCGGTCGGTCTTGTATCCCAGACTGTCCAGGGTGGTTTCGATGGCCACAATGGTCCCCTCCCTGTCAAACTCCGCCGTCTCTTCTTCCGAAAAGCCCAGTGACAGGTATTCGTCCCTCAGGTCATAGGTAAGTCCGATGTTCATATGTTTTTTTCTGTTTTGTTTCATCTTTTACAGGTTCTTGTCCTCCTTTATTGATCAAATTTACTTTGGTTGTCCTTTGTCTGAACCGGTTGGAGAATCATTGAAGAATGCCGTGTGGAAGCCCTGAAAAAAATGTCGTGCGTTCACACCCAGCACCCTGTTCTTGTACCCTCCTTCCTGGACGAACAGTGTCGGGAATCTGTATTTCCCGATGATGTTGCCGTTCAGGCTGAAATCCGATGCGCTCAAACTCCAGGTCCCCGTCGGGTCACCCTTCGAAGGATCCAGTCCCAGCGGGACCACCAGGTAATCCGGCCTGAACCGACGGATCCGTTCCATGGCCTTTTCGAGCGCCGTTCTGTATTCACCGCCGCTCAGCTGCTCTTTCAGTGGATAATTCACATTGTATCCCAGTCCTTCCCCCTCTCCCTTTTCTTCGGCATAACCGCTGAAATAAGGGTAGGCAAAGGAGGGATGCCCGTGAATGGAGATGGTCAGCACATCCTTCCGGTGGTAAAAGATATCCTGCTGTCCGTTCCCGTGGTGGTAATCCACATCCAGCATGGCCACCTTTCCGTAATGGGAGAGGTAATGGGCGGCTATGGCCGCCGAGTTGAAGTAACAGAAGCCTCCGAAGACCTTTTTTTCGGCGTGGTGGCCGGGTGGACGGACCAGCGCATATGCCGCCCGGCCCCCGCCCAGGAGGTGCACCGCACAGGTGAGTGCACAGTCCACCGCCCTTTTGGCCGCCAGGTAGGCATTCCTGTTCAGCGGGGTGAAGGTATCAATGCAGTAGTATCCGGCCAGTACCGAGTCGTCCGACGGGGCCCTGTGTTTGTTCCTGACGGGAAAGACATAGGGATAGATCGATTTGCCCGCGGGCAGGCTGGCGCAGACCCGCTTAAAATAGCGGATGTATCCTGCATTGTGGACCGCCTGGATGTGCTTTTCCGAGAAGGTGCGGACGGGTAGTTCCCTGAACAGGCCTGAAGGGTTCAGCTCTGCCGCAATGGTGGAGATCCGGACCGGCGATTCCACATAACCCCTGTCACGGACGTGGTGGATGGAGTGCCGGTCGTTGATGGCCAGATGGATCAGTTCGGCTCCCGGCTGCTCCGGGGCGGGAGCGGCCGGGGTTTTCCTGGGCCTGGTGTACATGGGTTGCCGGAGCCTGACGGGATCGTCCCCGATGGAGCGGACCACATCATCGATATAATCCTCGGTCACCAGGTCCTCATATTTCCTTTCCAGGATCGCCCTGACGATTTTCCTGGCCGCTTTTTTGCCGACCGGGGGCTGTCCCAGGAAATCACATACCAGGTATGGCGGGCAATCATCTTTCTCAGGATTCACGGGGGTTTCATAACGGGTGTTGATCAGGGGGAATGCGCCGAAGCGTTCATAGAACTTCAGCCTTGCCCTGTTCTCCTCCATGAGCGCTTCGTTTTTGCAGAGGGCGGGATCGTCGGGCAGGCATTCAAAGAATAAGCCCGCCGATTTGAGCCTGATGGCCTCTTCCCTGGCGCTTTCATAAAGTGAGCTGCCGATCCCGCCCGTTTTTACCTCCCTCCTGGTGGCGATAAAATCCAGGTAACAGAAATGCAGGTCGGGTGCGTGGTACATCAGGGAGAAACCCCGGACGACCCCGTTCCTGTTCTCGGAGACCAGCAGGGAGGTGCGGAACCTGTACTTGAGCGGATCTGTCAGCTGTTCGGGAATATTTTCCACATATTTCTCCCTCACATCGGGAAACCTGTTCCTCAGGATCTCCTGCACCTGAGTGATGGCATTCCGGTCAGATGGCAGCGTGGCATCATGGATACGCCTGATAATGATCATGATTCCCCGGTGCTAGAAGACATCAAGGGGTTCCCTGTACAGAAAATTCCTGCCCTGGTAGTTGGTCAGCAGGTACCCTTCCTCATTCCGTTCGGCCAGGTAATCGGGAAGCAGGGGGATCTTTCCTCCTCCGCCGGGGGCATCGATCACGAAGTGGGGGATGGCGTACCCCGAGGTAAAACCGCGGAGCCCCCTGATGATCTCCAGTCCCTTTGAAACCGGTGTCCTGAAATGGGCCGAACCCGGAATGGGATCGCACTGGTACAGGTAATAAGGTTTTACCCTGATCTTCAGAAGCTTCTGGGCCAGGCTTTTGTACACATCCACCTCGTCGTTGATCCCTTTCAGGAGCACGGTCTGGCTCCCCAGGGGGATCCCGGCGTCTGCCAGAGCGTTACAGGCATATGCCGTCTCCGGAGTGATCTCATCGGGATGGGTGAAATGGATGCTCATCAGCAGCGGGTGGTATTTCCTCAGCATTTGCAGCAGTCCCCCCGTGATTCTCTGGGGAAGTACCACGGGCACCTTGGTGCCGATCCGGATGATCTCCACGTGTGGGATCTCCCGCAACCTGGAAAGAAGGTATTCAAGTCTGCCGTCGGACATGGTCAGCGGATCCCCTCCCGAAAGAAGCACATCACGGATCTCCTGATGGTTCCTGATGTAGTCCAGTGCAATGTCCCAGCTGCTGAGCCTGGAGTGGACCTTGTCCTTCTTCGAGACCATG
The DNA here is from genome assembly GCA_040768485.1 of Bacteroidales bacterium. Lineage (GTDB taxonomy): Bacteria > Bacteroidota > Bacteroidia > Bacteroidales. The sequence continues at coordinate 62,480 of JAXGMU010000012.1, read as the reverse complement.
TGCGAACGGGTGCAGTACCTGCAATAGGCCGCGCAGACACCGGTGGTAAGGAAAAGGACCCTGTCCGGATACCTGTGAACCAGCTGGGGCACAGGGCTCTGGTTTTCCTCACCCAGCGGATCTGCCTTTTCTTCGGGAGTGACCTCCAGTTCCCGGACAACCGGGATCATGGTCCGCCTGATAGGTTGCATGGGATTTCCCGGATCGATCAGGCTCGCATAGTAGGGTGTGATCCGCAGGGGCAGGCGTTGCTGCTGCGCCAATTGCATCTCTTCCCCTGACAGGCTGAAAAATCTCTCCAGCTGTTTCCAGGAGGTGATGCTGTGGGTCAGTTGCCATTGCCAGCTGTTCCACTGCTGTATGGATGTATCCGGATAAAACCTTTCCCGGAAGCGCGAAGATCGCTCGCTCACCGGGGGATGTGGGTGATTTCCGTTTACGCGTGTTTGTTTCTGGGGATTGGCTCCGGTATGACGGAGGTCCGGGGGCTCTGTTTCATTGTCCTCATACACCGAAGAGGTCAATGACAACGACCGTGGCGATTTCATCTCTCTATGAAACTGCGGTATTTTTGGTCAAAAGAATGATGCAATTCTATGCTTTTTTTTAATTCGATATTCAACAAATATTCTTTTTTTATACACTAGGACGAAAAAAAATGAAAAAGTAACATTTTATTCCTTCACGAACCGGGACAGCAGTTCCCTGACCATGTCCACGCTTTCTATATAAAAGGATGCTTTGGTGGTTTTTGTACCCACCTTGATGGTGTAGGCATCCCCGGGCATGGCATCGAACGTGTATTCGTCCGTCCAGTCATCTCCCACGGCAAAAATGAAATCATAGGGATCGTCTCCCATCTTCCGCAGCGCAGCCCTTCCTTTGTTGATCCCCGCATATTTGATCTCCAGGACCTTATCCCCGTCCATGACCTCCAGGTGAAGGTTTGAGGTCAGGGTGCGCAACTCGTCCTTCAACTCCCATGCCCGCTGCATCCCCAGGTCCGGATCCGCGTCCCTGTAATGCCAGACCAGGGAAAAATTCTTGTGCTCGATGAAGCTTTTCGGAGTCTGGTCCACATAGTATTCGAGCAAGGGCTGGACCGACTCCTTCCAGGCGTTGTCAATCTGTTCCATCATGTGCCAGTCGCCTCCCGGCTGCCGCAGCCAGACCCCGTGCTCGGCGATGAAATGGATGTTCCAGTCCCCGTCGAACCACCTTCCCAGGGTTTCCTTGTCCCTTCCGCTGATGATGACCACCGTATTTTTCTTTTCGCCGCAGAGCTCCCGGAGGATCCCGTAGAGTTCCTCATCGGGCCGGGCATCTTCGGGATTCTTTTTAAACCAGGAGAGGGTCCCGTCATAATCCAGGAACAGGATCCGGTGGGTTGCTTCCTTGTACATGGCAACGATGTGCCGCATGTGGGTGTAGTTGATCTTCCTGGTCAGGTAGACTTCCTGCAGCTCTTTCACTCCTTCCAGGCTGCTTACGAACTCTTTTGCCCAGCGCTCCACTGTGTATCGCTCCAGCCGTTGCATCATCACCCGGTTCCTTCGCACCTGTTCCTCTTCCGGCATCTCGATGGCTGCTTTGATGGCTTCGGCAATGGCACTCAGGTTGTTGGGATTGACCAGGATGGCTTCATGCAGCTCCTTGGAAGCTCCGGCCAGCTCACTCAGGATGAGCACGCCCCTTCCGTCGTGACGGGATGCCACAAATTCTTTGGCCACCAGGTTCATCCCGTCGCGCAGGGGAAGGATCAGCGCAATATCCGAAAGCGAATAGAGCTCGATGCGCTCATCCATCGAAAACACCTGGTTCAGGTACCTGACGGGGGTCCAGTTGATGGTGCCGTAATTCCCGTTGATCCTTCCCACCAGCTCATCCACCTTGCTTTTCAGGTTGTAGAAGGACTCGCTGGTCTCCCCCGAGGGGATGGCCTGGACGATCATACTGACCCTTCCCTGGTAGTCGGGGTATGTCTGCAGGAACCTTTCAAATGCCCTGAGCCTCTGGGGAATCCCTTTCGTATAGTCCAGTTTGTCGATGGAAATGATCAGTTTTTCCAGGTTCCCGGATTGTTTAAACACCTCCATTTCCTCCTTGATCCTGGACGGGGAGGAGCCGTTGCCGTGCAGCCCAAGGGTCTGCTTCCTGAATCGCTCGTAGTTGATCCCCTTGGGAAACACATCCACCTTCATCGTCCGTTCTCCGATGGTGATCCGGTTGAACATGGAATCGACCCCCGTCAGCCGCCTGACCGAGCTCATGAAATGCCTCACATGGTCGTAGGTCTGGAAACCGATCAGATCCGCCCCGAGCATGCCTTCAATGACTTCCTGGCACCAGGGCAGCAACCTGAAAAGTTCAAAGGAAGGAAAGGGAACGTGAATGAACAGCCCGACGGATATCCCCGGTTTATTTTCCCGGATCATCTGCGGCAGCAGCATCAGGTGGTAGTCATGTATCCACAGGATATCCCCGTCATTGATCAATCCGAGGATTCTTTCTGCAAAGAGCCTGTTGATCCTCACATAGGCATTCCAGGATACTTCGCTGTACACCACGTTTTCCGCGAAATAGTGAAACAGGGGCCACAGGGTGTTCCGCGCAAAACCGTGCAGGTACTGGTTATGTTCGCGCACCGAAGGAAAGACGGGGACACAGTTAAAACCCTCCAGGTCAGCCTCAAGCTGTTCTGTCTCACCCTTTGTGAATTCATGGTTTTCGATCCCTGTCAATCCGACCCATCTCGGAGCATACGATTCATAGAAGTTCTGCAAACCCGAAATGGTCTGTTCGTCTGCTTTTTCGATCACATACCTTCCGTTTTGGGGAGTGATATGCACAGGAAGCAGATTTGAAGCCAGGATGAGCCTTTTCATGGGTTTTATCTTTTTATTCTGATCGTTTGCAAGCTGATGGATTATTGATTACTTTGAAAACGTTAATCGTCTTAATGTACGCAAAATGGCTCTTCAACCCAAATTCGATGCGGTTATTTTTGATCTGGACGGAGTGATCACCAAGACTGCCCTGGTCCATGCCGCCGCATGGAAAAGGATGTTCGATGATTACCTGAAATCAAGGGAGGAAAGGTACGCGGAACCATTCAGGGAATTCACCCATGCCGGTGATTACCTGCCCTATGTGGACGGCAAACCCAGGTACAAGGGTGTTGCCTCGTTCCTGGAATCCAGGGGCATTCAGATCCCGGAGGGAAATCCGGAGGATTCGCCTGATGCAGAGACCGTTTGCGGACTGGGGAACCGGAAGAACATCATGTTCAACAGGGTGCTGGACGAGAAGGGGGTGGAGGTATATGAAAGCTCCGTTTCGCTGATCAGGAGCCTGAAAAGAGCAGGGATCAGGATCGGGGTGGCTTCCTCCAGCAAGAACTGCAAACCGGTGCTGGAGAGGGCAGGCCTGGAGGAGCTGTTCGAAACGCGTGTGGACGGTGTGGTATCCGCGGAGATCGGGCTGAAAGGGAAACCGGAGCCCGATATCTTCACCACGGCATGCGACAGGCTGGGAGTGGAATATCACCGTTCGGTCGTGGTGGAGGACGCGGTGTCCGGGGTACAGGCCGGGAAAAAGGGAAATTTCGGATTTGTGCTGGGGGTGGCCAGGGAGGAGAACACAATGGAACTGCTTGCCGGCGGGGCCGATGTGGTGGTGGCTGACCTGGCGGAGATGGGCCTGGCGGAGATCAACCGGTGGTTTGAGGAGGGTATGGCCGGGGATGGGTGGCGGCTGCGGTACCATGACTACCAGCCTTCCTCCGAACGATCCAGGGAAGCACTGCTCGCTGTGGGAAACGGCTATTTCGGGACAAGGGGGGCACCGGAGGAAAGCAGGGCCGGGAAGATCAATTATCCGGGAACATACATCACGGGTCTTTATAACAGGCTGGTCTCAAAGGTGGCGGACAGGGACATCGAGAATGAGGATTTTGTGAATGCGGCCAACTGGCTGCCGGTCACCTTCCGGGTGGAGGGAGGTCCCTGGTTCCATTTTCAGGAGGAGTCCCCCTTCCGCGTGATCAGCATCACGCGAACGCTTCATTTTCAGAAAGGTTTGCTGTCCAGGGAGATGGTGGTAGAGGATGACAAAGGCAGGATCACGAGGATCAGCTCCTCCAGGTTTGCCGGCATGCATGATCCGCACAGAGCGGCCATCCGGTATGCCATTACCCCGGTGAACTGGAAAGGAACCATCGAAATCAAGTCTGAGGTGCGGGGTGATCACAGGAATGCGGGAGTTGAACGGTACAACGATCTCAACCAGCAGCATCTGGATCCCGTCTCGGAAGAGGTCAGGGACGACAGGGCGAAACTGCAGCTCAGGACAACCCAATCAGGGATCCTGATCGCCACCTGTGCCCGGAACCGGTTGATCCTCGAAGGACAGCAAATTGTCAGACAGACCGGTTTTACGGGCAGGGGAAGGGTCGGCCATGTGTTTGAGCTGCAGGGGTGCAAAAACTGCGGGATCGTCCTGGAAAAGCTGGTTACCATGTATACTTCCAGGGATCCGGGAGTAAAGGATCCGGCCGCTTCTGCGGAGGAGGCGGTCAGGCAGATGGCCGGTTTCGGGGAGGAGCTGAAAAGCTCGGAGGAAAGCTGGAAGAAGATATGGGACCGGATCGATGTGGAGATCACGGGCGACCGGGAGGCACAACGGCTGGTGAGGCTTCACCTGTTCCACATGATGGTTTCCGCTTCGCCCCACCATGCGGGCCTGGATTCCGGGATCCCGCCAAGGGGACTGCACGGCGAAGCGTACCGGGGACATATATTCTGGGACGAGCTTTACATGCTGCCGCTATACAACATCCACTTCCCGGATGTCACCCGCTCGGTGCTGATGTACCGGTACCGCAGGCTGGATGCGGCCAGGGCTTATGCCAAAAAGCACGGATATGAGGGGGCCATGTTCCCCTGGCAGAGCGGAAGCGACGGACGGGAGGAAACCCAGGTAATTCACCTGAATCCCCTGTCGGGCGAGTGGGGCGACGACTACAGTTCCCTTCAGCGCCACATCTCCCTGGCCATTGCCTATAACCTTTGCAGGTATTACCACACCACCGGCAACCGGGAATTCATGGAGGATTGCGGAGCGGAGATGCTCCTGGATATATGCAAATTCTGGGCGAGCAAATCTGAGCGGGACGAGCGCGACGGACGGTATCATATCCACCGGGTAATGGGTCCGGACGAGTTCCATGAAAAACTGCCGGGCGCCGAGGAGGGAGGGCTCTCGGACAATGCCTACACCAACATCATGGTGTGCTGGATCATGGACCGGGCATTCGCCCTGATGGATTCGCTTCCGGAGGAAAAAAACCGGAAAATACTGGAGAAGCTGTCGCTTAAAAAAGAAGATCTTGACCTGTGGGAGCAGATCCGGCAAAACCTGGCAATGCACATTTCGGATGAAGGAGTAGTGGAGCAGTTCCGGGGGTATTTTGCGCTGAAGGAGCTTGACTGGGACCATTACCGAAACACCTATGAAGATATCCACAGGCTGGACCGCATCCTCAAGGCGGAAGGGAAATCACCCGATGATTACAAGCTGGCCAAGCAGGCGGATTTCCTGATGTGTTTCTACAACCTGGGAGAGAAGGAGGTGACCCGGATTATCCGGGAGATGGGATATTCCCCTCCCGCAAATTATGCCCGCATCAATTTCGATTACTACATTAAACGCACCTCCCACGGCTCCACCCTCAGCCGGCTGGTACATGCCCGGCTGGCAAACGAAATAGGGCTGCAGGAGACCGGCTGGGAACTGTTTCTTGATGCGCTGAGAAGCGACCTGGTGGATATCCAGGGAGGTACCACGGGTGAAGGGATCCACTGCGGTGTCATGGCAGGTACGGTTTACGATGTGGTGGCCACTTTCGGGGGATTGTCCCTGAGGGGGGAATTTCCCGCACTGAACCCTTCCCTGCCTGACCACTGGAAAGGACTCAGGTTCAATTTTTTATTTCGGGGGACTGACCATCATGTGGTTATTTCAGGAAAGGAGGTAAAAATTTCCGTGAAAAGCTCAGGAAAGGAAAAAATAAAAGTTCATCTTTGCGGAGCTGATTACGAAATAACACAGGATGAACCTGTTTCACATAAGTTAAACGCAAAAAACGTGTTCAATGCTAGGTGATATTCTCCTGATCAATGACATGCACAAGGAGGCAGCCCAGGCCATTTACACCTACGTCGAAAAAGATCTCAAAACCAAGGAGGAGCGGTACCGTTACGTGGTGGGGATCTCGGGTGAATCCGGTTCGGGCAAGTCCGAACTGGCCCATGCCCTGGGGAAGCTGTTGAAGGAAAAACACATCCGGGTGAAGGTGATCCACACGGACAATTACTATAAGATACAACCGTTGCTTCGTGAGGAATGGAGGAGGAACAAGGGATTCGACAAGATCGGCATCGAGGAGTATGACTGGATCAAGATCAGGAAGACTATCCGGGATTTCAAGGAAGAGCAGGAATGCATGATCCCTTGCATCGATCTGATCCCGGAACAGGTGGACAAGCTGCTCACCGATTTCAGCAAGATCGATCTGCTGATCATTGACGGGCTCTATGCCATCAACGCACCCGATGTGGACCTGCGTATTTTCATTGACCTCACCTACCATGAGACCAAGATCAACCAGATCATCAGGCTGAAGGAGGCAATGAGCGATTTCAGGCTTGCCATCTTGGAGAAGGAACACCAGGCGGTGTCGTCGCTCAAGCCCAAAGCGGACCTGATCGTGGATAAATCCTACCAGGTGGTCACTGCCGAGGAACACATGCAGGAATCCTCCTGAGTTTTTCGCTTCCCTGTAACATCTTTGCGGTTATATCCGTATAGGCAATCGTATCATAAACCAAAACCATGGAATGATGAAGAGGTCTATGTTTGACAGGACAATTATTGTGATTTTCATGTTTCTTGCCATTGTTTTCGCAGGAACCTCATGTGACCGGGAACCCGTGGATGAGCGGCCCGAGCTGCCGCCGGTGGAAAGCCTGGTCATGGATTTTTCAGGATTCAGCCAGCAGCCGGGTGGCCAGAAAAGTACCGCGGCCACCTATGAGAATTTTCTGCACGCCTATTTTTCGGTGCTTTTCTGGAATGCGGCCACCACGGTGACCTTCGCACTTCCCGTTGCTGCCTACGGATATGCGCATCAGCAGGATCCGGTCTACCTGGGTGACCATACCTGGGAATGGTCGTTCGAATTCCCCTGGGGTGACCAGCAATACAGGGCCATCCTGACGGGGATCAGGCTGGGCAACGAGGAATTCTCCATGGAGATGGTCATCGCACCGGTCATTTCCCCGGAAGCAGGTGTCAGGTGGTTCGACGGGGTGGTGCGGTATGACCATACCCAGGCGACCTGGAACCTTTACAGGGAGGGTTCTGTCAAGGTGATCCAGGCCGACTGGAACAAGGATTTCGTGACCGAAGCAGCGGATCTGACCTACACCTATGTGGAGGAAGGCCACGAGCAGCAGGGAAGCTATATCATGCTTGAATATTCGCCGGAAGAGTTCTATGACGCTGCATATTCCATTTCGCTGGCCGACCGGATCACCATGATCGAATGGAACACGGAAACCATTGAGGGAAGGGTGATGGATCCAGTGAGGTTCCAGGATTCCGAATGGCACTGCTGGGCTCCGTCCGATGCCGGATTTGCGGACAGGGCATGTGAATAGCTCTCAGCGGATCCTCCTGATTTGACGGATCCCGACCGGGCGGACCAGCATCTGGCCGCTGTCGGGCAGGGCCTGGATGGCCCTGACCACATCCATTCCTGAAACCACTTTCCCGAATGCGGCGAATCCCTGCCTGTCGGGATTCCGTGCGCCCCCGAAATCAAGTTCCGGCTGGTCGCCGATGCAGATGAAGAATTCCGTGGAGGCGGTTCCGGGCTCGTTCCGGGCCATGGAGATCACCCCGTCGGTATGCCTGATCCCCGTCATTTCAGTGGTTTCGTGTTCAATGGCAGGAAAGGCCGATACAAGTGAGTCATGGTACAATCCGCCCTGGATCACCTCGATCCTGACGGGATTGAGGGGCTGGTTGCCGGGCCGGACCACCCGGTAGATGCAGGCACCGTGATATACCCCGCTGTCTGCGAGACAGAGAAAGTTGGAAGCGGTGATGGGTGCCCTGCGGGGATACACCTCAACGGTAATATCCCCCCGGCCGGTCTCGATGACCACCCTGGGGGGATCAGGAGCCCTGCAGGCGATCAGGCCGGAAAGGAGCAGAAGGATAGAAATCCCGGCACCTTCAGGCCAGCTGATGTTTCCTGATGAATTCATCCAGCAGGGTGCCGAGGGTTGGTTCCCCGATTTCCTGAAGGTCATAATAGACCCTGGTGGTGGGTTTCTGAATGTGAATGACGCGGTTCAGGTCAATGGGGGTTCCGATCACCACTGTATCGCAGTCTGCATTGTTGATGGTTGCCTCCAAATCCTTCAGCTGCTGTTCCCCGTAACCCATGGCGGGCAGAAGGGTACCGATTTCAGGATAGATCCTGAAGGTCTCGGCCAGCCGCCCCACCGTGAAAGGCCTCGGATCCACCAGCTCGGCGGCCCCGTATTTCCGGGCGGCAACCACCCCGGCACCGATCTTCATTTCCCCGTGGGTGAGGGTTGGTCCGTCCTCGACCACCAGAACCCTTTTACCCCTGATCATTTCTGGATGATCCACCCGGATGGGTGACGCTCCGTCGATCACCGCAGCACCGGGATTCACTTTTGCAATGCTTTCGCGCACGGTCTGGATCCCCTCGGGAGCCGCGCTGTCGATCTTATTGATCACCACGATGTCCGAGATGCGCAACACCACCTCGCCGGGGTAATAGCTGAGTTCGTGTCCCGCCCTGTGGGGATCGGTAACCCCGATGGTCAGGTCGGGTGCATAGAATGGAAAATCATTGTTGCCGCCGTCCCATACCACCACGTCACAGCCGTCCGGATCATTCTCGGCTGCCCGGATGATCGCTTCATAGTCCACCCCGGCATAGATCACATTGCCCCGGACCACATGCGGCTCGTATTCCTCCATCTCCTCGATGGTGCATTTGTGCCTGTGCAGGTCCTCGATTTCGGCAAACCGCTGCACTTTCTGGGCCACCAGGTCGCCATACGGCATGGGATGCCTGACAGCCACCACCTTCAGTCCCCGGTCCATCAGGTGCTCGATCACCCTCCTGGACGTCTGGCTCTTGCCACAACCGGTCCTGACAGCACAAACGGCGATCACGGGTCTGGTACTTCTGATCATGGTATCCCTGGTGCCGAGCAGGGCAAAATTGGCCCCCGCCGCATTCACCACGGCACTGATATTCATCACTTTCTGATAGGGAAGGTCGCTGTAAGAAAACACACATGTCTTCACTTCCAGTTTGCGGATCAATCCGGGAAGCTCTTCTTCGCTGTAGATGGGAATACCCTCCGGGTATAGTTTTCCTGCCAGCTCTGCCGGGTACTTTCTTCCGTCGATGTCCGGGATCTGTGCCGCTGTAAAGGCCACCACATTGTATTCCTCCTGGTCCCTGAAAAATGTGTTGAAATTATGGAAATCTCTTCCTGCTGCTCCGATAATGATGATGTTTTTTCGTTCCATATATCTGATATAACTGGTTCGTGATGGTCAAATTTAGAGCTTTAAGTGAATGGGGCCACCGAATATGCTGTATAATAGCTTTGTATTCAGAGGAATATTCAATAAATTGTAAATCAGAAAATTAAATAAGAAATTCACATTTGCCGGGCAAAAACTTGTTAAATAAAAGTCCGTGGCAAAACATCTTGGCATGAAATTGCGTAATATATAATAGGAATTTTCGAATATTTTTATCGAAATTCTAAAAACAACACCCGTGAATTTTCTAGCACATACCTATCTGTCCGGTAACAATGAGGAGATCATTGTGGGGAATTTCATGGGTGATTACGTGAAAGGCAAAGATTACAGGCAGTTCCCCGATCTGATCAAAAAAGGGATCCTGATCCACCGGGATATCGATTCTTTTACGGATACCCACATCATTACCAGGAGAAGCAAGCAGCAACTTGCCGCGCGGTACCACAAATACGCCGGGATCATCATCGATATTTTCTACGATCACTTTCTTGCTTCCCTCTGGGACCGTTTCTCAGCCATTCCTCTGAATGAATTTGTCAACAGTACCTATGATCTGCTGAAGAGGAATTATAAGATCCTGCCGGCTGCCATTAAAATGTGGTTTCCCACCTTTCTGGAAAACAACTGGATGCTGGCATACCAGACCGTAGACGGGATCGAGCTGGTCCTGGAAAGGATGGCGGCCAATACCTCGCTGCCCGATCATGCCTCCTATGCGGTGGAGGTGTTGAGAAACAGGTACAACACCTTCCGGGAGGACTTCCTCGAGTTCTTTCCGCTGATCATCCAGTTTCTGGAGGATAAATACCAGATCGAAATCTCCTCCCAGAAATCGGAGATCACCGACTAGAAATGAGCCACGCTCTTTCTCCGGTTCTCCTTCTCTGAAAGGTCCTCTTCGATGAGCCTGTTGTATTCCTCTTCATAGAAGAATTCCCTCTCACTGAAGGCCGGTTCGAGATGGTCAAGCCATTCCGCATGGGGATTGTAGGCTGCAAAGAAAGGCTTCCCGACCCAGTCGGGATTCCTTCCCTGGATGAAGTTCAGCACAAATACCTTTTCACCCCGGATTTCAGCAATCCCCTCGATCCTTATCTTGCCCGGTCCCGTGGACATGCTGGGTCCCCTGACCGTCCTGCAGACACCGCTGACCCTTTTATAGGCCTCGGTGAAGATTTCGTGTGCATGTTCCAGGCTCACCCCGAAATATGCCTGTGCCCCGGTGTCCCTGGCTACAAACATGTAGTATGGGATCATTCCCATGTCCACCTGCCTGCGCCACATGGTGGCCCATGCATCGGGATCGTCATTGATGTGACGCAGAACGGGCGACTGGGTCCGGATCTGTGCTCCTGTGCTCCTGATCTGTTTCACCGCCTCTGAAACGGCATCGGTGTATAATTCCCGCTGGTGGCTGAAATGGGCCATGACCGCCAGGTTGATGCCCCGGTCCGTGATCTTTCTGAACACCCGGAGGATGTCCTGGCTGTCGGGATCGGTGAGATAACGGTAAGGCCAGAAAGCCAGGGATTTTGTCCCGATACGGATGGTCTTCAGGTGGGGGATGTTGGCCTGCAGCATGGTATCAATATACTTTTCAAGGACAGAGGCTTTCATCACCATGGGATCGCCACCGGTAAGGAGGATATCGGTGATGGCCGGATTGACCCTCAGGTAGTCAACCAGGAGGTTCGCCTGTTTCATGGCAAATTTCAGCTCGCTCATCCCGGTGAACTGGGGCCACCTGAAACAGAATGTACAATAGGCATGGCAGGTCTGCCCCTGGGAGGGGAAAAAGAGCATGGTCTCCCTGTATTTGTGCTGGATCCCGGTGAGCTTTTCCCCCTTCAGGGTGGGTACGTTGTGTTCCAGCTGTCCGGCAGGATGCGGATTCAGTGAGATCCGTACCTGGTGCACGTACCGGGCCAGCTCCGACCGGTCCGCGTTCCTTTCGATCATCTCCGATATTTTGCTGAAATGTTCAGCCTCCAGCATCTCTTTCTGGGGAAAATTGAGGATGAACATGGGGTCATCCTCAAAATGATCCCAGTCGATCAGCTCATTCACCACATAATTGTTGGTCTTGAAAGGAAGTACCTCGGAGACGACCCGGATGGCATGGACCTGTTCCGGACTCAGCTTGTTGAAAGCACGGATCCCGTCGAAATTATTCTTCGTAAAAGCCCTGTATTTCATAAGAACTCCTTTCGTTACAAAATTACGAAAAATAGAGGAGGATCAAAAGGGGAAGTCCCTGTCGCGGAACATGTCCGGGTCACCTGAGCAGCTCCAGCCGGCTTGCATCCAGCCTGAGGAAGATGCACAGGAATGCCGTGAAAGCCCACAGGGATGACCCCCCGTAACTGAAAAAAGGGAGGGGGATCCCGATCACCGGCATGAGTCCGATGGTCATCCCGATATTGATCATAAAATGGATAAATAGCACGGATATGAATCCATATCCGAAAATCCGGCTGAACGCTGAACGCTGCCTTTCGGCCAGAACGATCATCCTGAGCAGGAATCCCGCATAGATCAGGATCACGAAGGTGGTTCCCAGAAAACCCCATTCTTCCCCCACGGTGCAGAAGATGAAATCGGTGCTCTGCTCCGGCACGAAATGCAGCTTGGTCTGGGTCCCGTTCAGGTACCCTTTTCCGGAAAAGCCACCCGAACCGATGGCGATCTTCGACTGGTTCACATTGTAGCCCACACCCTGCGGATCGTCCTCCAGTCCAAGGGTGACATAGATCCGCTGCTGCTGGTGGGGTTTCAATACACGGTTCATGCCATAGTCCACCGAGATCACGAAAAGGATCGCAATGCAAAGACCGGCAATGAGCTTCAGGGACCGGTAGTCCCTGTTACGGACGAGGATGACAGCCAGGACCAGGGCGATCGGGACCACGGTGGCGAGTCCCACCCCGAAGAGCGAAAACCTGTCATCCAGAAGGTGCCGGTTCACCGTTTGGAGGATACCGAAAAGCGCTCCGGCAGCCACTGCAAGCAGGACCGTTTTTTTAACGGACTTCTTTGTCCCCAGGTACACCAGCAGGCCGATCCCGGCGATGATCAGCAGCACGAGCGGTTTCTGGATCACCAGCGTGGCGAAGAACAAAAGGATGAGTCCGGCCAGCATGATCATCACATTCGCGGAGAAACCTTCCCTGAACAGGACAAACACAAAGGCAAAGTAGATCACCGTGGATCCCAGGTCCGGCTGCAGCATGATCAGGAGGGCGGGAAGCAGGATGACGAAGCCTGCCTGCAGCAGGTGGGTGAACTTCTTCAGGTTAAACGAATGTGAGGTCATCAGGCCGGCAAGGGCAAGTGCCGTCACGGGTTTGGCAAATTCAGAGGGCTGGATCTGGAATCCGCCGATGACGAACCAGCTTTTTGCACCGTTGATCTCCCTCCCGAAAAGCAATACCCCGATCAGGACCAGGATGAGGAAGGCGTACAGTATATAGGCAAAATGGATGTAAAATTTTGCATCCAGAATGAACACAAGCACAGCCAGGACCAGTGCGGCACCGATCCAGATGAGCTGTTTCCCGTATCGCTGGGAAAAGTCAAATGCACCGGAGCTTTCCTCAAGGATGTTCGCCGAATAGATGTTCATCCATCCGAATCCCATCATCACCAGCCAGAGGATGATGGAGATCCAGTCAATATTGGCAGTCATGTTATGTCGCTGGACCATCATTATTCCGGAATGATTTTCTGACCGGGCACTTCCGGCAGAACCGACCTCCGCAGCGGTAACCGGATGTTTCTCATGGAGGCAGTGTCGGCCGGTTCTTCCCTGACTGTATCGGCCGGTTCTTCCCTGGTGGTTACTGCCGGCTTTCGTTCCGCCCTGGTCTCCGGCAGCTGCATGACCCACTGCTCGTACCAGGTCCTTTTCACCTCTCCCGTCAGGTATTTCTCGATCATCAGGCTGGCAATGGGTGCGGCGTAGGTGGTCCCGAATCCCTGGTTTTCCACGTAAACGGCAATGGCGATCCGGGGATCCTCTTTGGGAGCAAATGCAATGAAAATGGAATGGTCATTTCCATGGGGGTTCTCCGCGGTTCCCGTCTTTCCGCACACCACGATCTCAGGGATCCTTGCATTCCTGGCCGTGGCACCGGGACCGCCGTTGATCACCCGGTCCATACCCTCGACCACCGGCACATAGTTGACCGAGTCGATGGTCGTATAGTGCCGCTCGGTGTAAACAGGGTCAATATGATCCACGCCTTCGATCTTCCTGACCAGGTGCGGTTTGATATAATAACCCCGGTTGGCGATGGTGGCGGCCAGGTTGGCCATCTGGATCGGAGTGATCAGCAGTTCACCCTGCCCGATTGCCAGTGACCTAATGGTCAGATAGTTCCAGCGACCGGTCCCGTAGATCCGGTTGAAATAGTCACTCTCGGGGATGTTCCCCTTCAGCTCATTGGTCATTTCAATGCCCAGCGGCCTTGTGAAGCCGAAGGAGAGCAGATGCTGCCGCCAGTTGCTGTAGGCGGCAGCGGTGTTTGCGAACTTCGGATCCTGCAGGATGAACTTCAATACATTGATGAAGTATGTGTTGCAGGAATTCTGGATCGCTTCCACGAAATCCAGGGGAGAGTCGTGCAGGTGACAGGCCGTATGGATTCCCCCGGCGTAAAAACCATAATAACAGTGCACCTCCGTGCGGACATCCACCACCTGTTCCTGCAGTCCGATCAGGGCCATAAGTGTTTTGAAGGTGGACCCGGGAGGGTATTGTGCCATCAGAGCCCGGTTGAACAGAGGCTTCAATGTATCCGTAACAAGCTCTCCGAAATGCCTGCTCAGATTTCGCCCCACCAGCAGATCAGGAGGGTATGAAGGTGCACTTACCAGGGACAGTACCTCCCCGGTGGCGGGCTCCAGGGCGACGATGCTTCCCACGTATGGTTTCATCAATGTTTCCCCGTACTCCTGCAGGTCCATATCCAGCGTGATGGTGAGGTTTTTTCCCACCTCGACCGGCACATCGAACCGGCCTCCCTGGTAAGATTCGATGGTCTGGTTATGGACATCCTTTAAGAAGACTTCCTTTCCTTTGCGTCCCCTGAGATACTGTTCGTATGCTTTCTCGATACCCGAAACGCCGATATAATCCCCCAGCTGGTAGTAGGGTTCCTCGTCAAGCAACTGCTGATCGACCTCCCCCACATAACCGAGTGCATGGGAGGCAATGGGTCTGGTATATTTTCGCAGGGTACGGGTCTGTACATAGAACCCGGGATACTGGTAAAGCTTTTCCTGGAGCAGGGAGGCATGCTCGTAGTCGAGCTGTTTCACGAAAATGGAGGGGACCCGGTAGGAGTAATTCCTGGCTTCGGCCAGCCGGTCAACGACCGTCTGCCGGGTGATATTCAGCATGCGGCACAACTCGGTGGTATCGAATGGCTCCAGCAGGCGGGGGGTCACCATAACATCGTAGGCCGCCTGGTTGTAAACCATGAGGTTGCCCTGCCTGTCGAAGATCAGCCCCCTGGCGGGGTAGATCACCGATACACTCTGGGCATTGCTCAGGGCATACTGTGCATAGGATTTATCCAGGATCTGGATCTGGAAAAGACGTCCGATAAACACCAGCCCCACAAGAATGATCACAACACCAAACACATATCTTCTGTCCCTGTACGGATTCATTTATTCCCTGAATACGAAAAACTGACTCAGAACGATGGTAGCAGCAGAGAGGATCGAACTCAGAAAAACCCTGAGCAAGGTACTGAAAAAATCCTTCAGCTGGAAAACCTCCAGGTAAAACAACGCGAAATGGTGGATCACCACCACGGCCAGGGTATATTTCAGGAACCAGTAGAAGCCGTAATAGCGGACCCGGGGGAAGGTTTCCGGTTCGTATCCGTCCCTTGGAGCAAACAAGTTGAGCAGGTAAGGACGCAGGAATGCCACGAGCACCGTGGCTGCGGTATGCATGCCCGGGGTGTTCTCAAACAGGTCTACAGAGAGTCCCAGCAGAAAACCCGCGACCAGTTGCAACCACCGGGGTGTCTCGAAGGGCATCAGGAGGAGGAACAGGAGATACACATAGGGGACCATGTAGCCGTTGATCATCACATTGTCCAGGACCAGTACCTGCAACAGCACCAGGACGATAAACCGGAATATGTTTCTGGCAACAATCCCCATGATCACCTTGTGTTTTCCTCCAGCTGAAGCTGTTCTTCCCGGAGATAGTTCCGGATGACATTGACATGGAACAGGCTTTGAAATTCGGTGAACAGCCTCACGCGGATATCGTAAAAATTGCCCCTTTCCAGGGAAAATGCATCGATGGTCCCCACCCCGATCCCGTCCGGGAAAATCGCCGAGTACCCGCTGGTGACAATGGTATCGCCCACTGTCAGTTCCGCATGGAATGGGATCTCCGAAAGCCTGGCATAAAGCGGGGAGTCCCCGTCCCAGTAAAGGATCCCTGCAAAATTGCTGGACCGGATCTTTGCACTGAGCCTGAAATCCCGGTTGATGGCAGGGATCACCGTGGCAAAATGATTGGATGACTCGAGCACGATCCCCACCAGGCCCTGTTCCGACACAACACCCATGTCCCTGAAAACCCCGTCTTTTTTCCCCTTATCGATGGTGATGTAATTATACTGCTTGTAGACACTGTTGTGCACGATTCTGGCGGGCAGGTAAGAATAACGGTATGCTCCTTTTTCAACCCGGAGGACCCGGGTCGTATCCAGTTGGCCGGAAAACAGTTCAAGCTGGTTTTTCAGCCGGGAATTCTCCTGTACAAGACGCTGGTTCACCTTTCTGAGGGTGAGGTATTCCCGGACTCCGTCCACCCGGTCGTACAGAAATCCGGTCACCTGCCGGTTCATCTGAATAAACCTGGATTGCTGGTAATAGCTTCCCCTGACAATCAAAACAATGGCAATTGCTTCAAGGAACAGAAACAACAACAGGTTGGAATACTTCTGTATGAGCCTGAGCAGCGTTCTCATAATACGTTGGATGCACCGGCCTACCTCATAAGGAACGGGAATTTGTCCACATTCCTCAGGGCAATGCCCGTCCCCCTGGCCACTGCCTGCAGCGGATCCTCGGCAATGTGAAAGGGAAGGGAGATCTTATCTGCAAATCTCTTGTCAAGCCCTCTCAGGAGCGCCCCTCCGCCTGCCAGGTAGATCCCTTTTGAAACGATGTCTGCATACAGTTCCGGGGGGGTCTGTTCCAGCACTGACAGGATGGCGGTTTCAATTTTCGATATGGATTTGTCAAGGCAGTGCCCGATCTCCTGGTATGAAATGGGGATCTCGATGGGCATGGCCGTCATCAGGTTCGGGCCCCGGACAAAGAAATCCTGAGGCGGCTCTTCCAGTTCCGGAAGTGCGGATCCCACCCGGATCTTGATCTCCTCTGCAGTACGCTCGCCGATCTTGATGTTGTGCTGGTGGCGCATGTAGGTCTGTATATCGTTCGTGAACCCGTCACCGGCGATCCGGATGCTCTGGTTGCAGACAATCCCTCCCAGGGCAATGACCGCGATCTCGGTGGTCCCTCCGCCGATATCCACCACCATGCATCCTTCAGGGCCTTCCACATCCAGGCCGATCCCGATGGCGGCGGCCATGGGTTCGAAAATCAGGTAAACGTCCCTTCCGCCGGCATGCTCCGAAGAATCACGGACCGCTCTCCGCTCCACCTCCGTACTTCCCGAGGGGATGCAGACGACCATTTTGAGGGAGGGAGTGAACAGCCTCCTTTTTGTGTTGATCATCTTGATCATCCCCCTGATCATCAGTTCGGCAGCCTGGAAATCTGCGATCACGCCGTCACGGAGGGGCCGGATGGTCTTGATGTTTTCATGGGTCTTCCCATGCATCTGCCTGGCCTTCTCGCCAATGGCGATCATCTTGCCCGAATGCTGGTCGATGGCGACGATGGAAGGCTCATTGACCACGACTTTATCATTGTGGATGATGATGGTATTTGCAGTGCCCAGGTCTATGGCCAGTTCCTGCTGGAATGAAAACAATCCCATGTCCTTCTGTATGTATCTTATTAAGTTTTCAATGTTTAAAATGCCGGACCCCGGTAAAGATCATGGCCATGCCGTGTGCATCGCAATAATCGATCGATTCCTGGTCCCGTACCGAGCCCCCCGGCTGGACGACCGCAGTGATCCCTGCATTGCCCGCGATCTCAACACTGTCGGGGAAGGGAAAGAAGGCATCCGATGCCATCACGGCATCCTTCAGGTCGAATTTGAAATGCAGGGCCTTCTCGATGCTCTGTCTCAGTGCATCCACGCGGGAAGTCTGTCCGGTGCCGGAGGCCAGCAACTGTTTGCCCTTCACCAGCACAATGGCATTCGATTTGGTGTGTTTGACGATCTTGTTGGCAAAAACGAGGTCGTCCAGCTGCCGCTCACCGATCCCCTGCCGGGTCACCAGTTTCATCTCTTTTCCCGTCTCGGTGGCCAGGTCCCTGTCCTGCAGGATCACCCCGTTCAGGACCGTCCGGATGGTCTTTTCAGAAAGTCCGCTCTTCAGCTGCCGGAGGATGATCCTGTTCTTCTTCTGTTTCAGTACTGCGAGGGCTGCCTCTTCATAGTCCGGTGCAATGACCACCTCGAAAAAGATCTTGTTCATCTCCTCCGCACATGCTTTGTCTATGGGCCGGTTGGTGATAAGAACCCCTCCGAAGGCGGATACGGGGTCGCCGGCCAGGGCATCCTTCCATGCATCCACCAGCCTGTCCCGGGAGGCCAGCCCGCATGCATTGTTATGTTTCAGCACCGCGAAGGTGGTTTCCCCGAATTCGGATATGAGACCGATCGCGGCATCAATGTCCAGGAGGTTGTTATAGGAGATCTCCTTTCCGTGGAGCTGCTCAAGGAGCTCATCCAGGTTTCCGAAAAAGAGCCCTTTCTGATGCGGGTTTTCACCGTACCTCAGTTTCCTGGCACTCCGTTCGCTCACCTTCAGTGCCGTATCTTCGCCCGCATCAAAGTATTTAAAGATCTCCGCATCATAGTGGGAGGTCATGTCGAATGCCTTCCTTGCAAAATTCTTTCTAATCTCCAGGGTGGTTTCTCCCTTCCCCGAATCCAGGACCTCAAGCAGTTCATCGTACTGGTCCCTGGAGGAAACGATGAGCACATCACGATAGTTCTTGGCCGCCGCCCTGATGAGTGCAATGCCCCCGATATCGATCTTTTCAATGACAGCCGCTTCATCCGCACCCGAGCGGACCGTCTCCCCGAAAGGATACAGGTCCACGATGACCAGGTCGATCCGGGGGATCCGGTATGCTTCCAGTTGCTCCAGGTCCTCTGCCACCTCCCTGCGGGCGAGGATCCCTCCGAACACTTTGGGATGCAATGTTTTTACCCTGCCGCCCAGGATCGAAGGATAGGTGGTGAGCTCTTCCACCGGTACCACCGGTATCCCGAGCCTGGCGATAAAGTCGCGGGTTCCTCCGGTGGAGTAGATGGTGATCCCCAGGCTGGAAAGCCGGTTTGCGATGAGGTCCAGCCTGTCTTTGGAATATACGGAAACGAGCGCACCGGAAATTTTTTTCGGGGAGGCCATGGGCATTTGTATCTAAAACTTGCCTAACTTTACATTCTTTGCAAAAGAAAGAGTTTCCGCTGAAATAAAGAAGCGGAAATTCATTATTTTATTCATGAAGATATTAAGACAGATCTGGGAAAGTCTCAGGATAGCCCTTCAGGCTGTCAACGTAAACCGGTTGAGGGCCCTGCTCTCCCTGCTGGGGATCACCATCGGGATCTTTGCCATCATCTCGATTTTCACGATGGTGGATTCCCTGGAGATGAATATCAGGGAGAGCGTGAGCAGCCTGGGAAGCGATATCATATATGTTCAGAAATGGCCCTGGGCCCCGGAGGAAGGGGAAGAGTATGCCTGGTGGAAATACATGAACCGCCCGCTTCCCTCCCTGGATGAATATGAATTCCTCAGTGAAAACAGCCGCCTGGCCAAGGAACTCTGTTTCGTGGCAGGGGCCCAGAGATTGATCGAATACGGGAACAACACGGTGGAGGGGGCATACATCGCGGGCGTTTCGGACGGTTTCCAGGAACTCAAATCCTTTGAACTTCAGCGGGGCAGGTATTTTTCACCCCTGGAAGCCAGCACCGGGAGAAACGTGGCGGTGATCGGTCATGATGTGGCCACCGAGCTTTTCAGGGGAGCCAATCCGGTGGGAAAAAGTATCGAGGTGTTCGGCCGGAAGGTCGTGGTGATCGGGGTGGTCGAAAAGGAGGGAACGGGCATGTTCGAGGGAATGGTCCTGGATGACATCGCTGTGGTGCCGCTCCATTTCCTAAGGGGATTTGTGGATATCCGGAGCGATATGGCCAGTCCGGAGATCTGGGTACAGGCCAGACCCAATGTCAATGTGGACGAACTGGGTTTCGAACTGAGGCAGTTGCTCCGTTCCTACCGGCGGCTGAAACCTGTCGAGGAGGACAGTTTCGCCCTGAACCAGACTTCCATCATCAACAACCAGCTGGACCAGCTTTTCTCTGTGATCAAGATCGCCGGATTCTTTATCGGGATCTTCTCCATCATTGTGGGCGGCTTCGGGATCGCCAACATCATGTTTGTCTCCGTGAAGGAAAGGACCCACCAGATCGGGATTCAGAAAGCGCTCGGGGCAAAGAAATATTTCATCCTTTTCCAGTTCCTGTTCGAATCGATCATGCTTTCCCTGGCCGGGGGGATCATCGGACTGCTGATCGTCTTTCTGGGGGCGACCGCCGTCAATGCCTCCAGTGACTTTTCCATCTATCTCACCATGGGGAACATCCTGACAGGGCTGGGCATCTCCAGTCTGATCGGACTGGTAAGCGGGATCTTTCCGGCATGGCAGGGTGCCAGGATGGATCCGGTAACGGCCATCAACACCACCTTCTGACCCGGCCGGTCAGACAAAAACCTCGTAGAGGATCCTTCCCATCAGGAAATAAATGAACAGTCCCATGATATCGTTCATGGTGGTGATGAAGGGCCCTGTGGCCAGGGCAGGATCGAACTTCATTCTGTGAAGCAACAGGGGGATCATGGTCCCGAACACCGCAGCGAACACGATCACCACGAAGAGCGAGATACTCACCGTGAAGGTGAGTGCCATGCTGTCGCTGAGGAAAAAATTATACAGGAAAAGGATCCCCGAGAGGATCAGTCCGTTCAGCAGGGACACCATCAACTCCTTGACCAGTTTCCGGAAGGTGCTTTCCAGTCCCAGGCTGTTGCTGGCAATGCCCTGCACAATGATGGCAGAGGACTGGATCCCTACGTTTCCGGCCATGGCGGCGATCAGGGGAATGAAAAAAGCCATCTCCGGATTGATCTGGATGTCCTCTTCAAACCGCCCGATCACGGCGGCCACCACGATCCCCCCTAGCAGACCGATGATCAGCCACGGGAGCCTTGCCCGCGCAAGCCTGGCAGCAGAGTCGGTGGTTTCCACATCCGCGGTGATCCCGGAAGCCAGCTGGTAGTCCCGCTCGGCCTCATCCCTGATCACGTCCACCACATCGTCAATGGTGATCCTTCCCATGAGCCGCCCGATGGAATCGGTCACCGGCAGTACGACCAGGTCGTACTTTTCCATGATCTGCGCCACCTCCTCCGAAGGGGTGTCGGTCCGCACAGAACGGATCCCGGGTTCATAGAGCTCCTTGACCTTGGTGGAGGGACTGGCAAGGAGAAGCGATTTCAGGGACAGGACTCCCAGCAGCACGTTGTCGTCGTTCACCACGTAGATAAAATAGACTTCATCCACATCCTGCGCCTGCTTGCGCATCTCCCTGATGCATGTGGTCACCCCCCAGTTTTCATTCACGCGGATCAGCTCCTTGGCCATGAGTCCCCCGGCGGTATCTTCGTCATAACTGAGCAGATCGACGATGTCGCCCGCCTGCTCCACGTCGTCAATATGAAGCAGCACCTCCTGCTTTTTCTCCTCGGTCAGGTCCCCGATCACATCCGCGGCATCGTCTGAATCCATGTGGTGGATGAACTGGGTGGCGATCACATCCGGCGGCAGGACGTCCAGGAACCTTTCCCTGTCATCTTCTTCCAGCTCTACCAGCACATCGGAAGCTTTTTCCGGGTCGAGCAGCAGGTACAGGTATTTCGCCTCCTCCACGGTGAGATTCTCATATACCTCGGCGATGTCGGCCGGGTGCAGGTCCTTCAGCATGTCCAGGGCCGCATGGTCGTTCCTCTGCTCGATGATCGTCTTTAGCTCGGATACATACTCGCGCGTCAGTTCATTGTTCATGGCGGTGTTGTTTATAAGGTGCTACCTGTTTTCCTCCAGGCGGGTTTTCACCCAGCCGGTTAATTCGATGAACTCCGAAACATCCAGTTCCTCAGGCCTTTTTGAGAGGAGTTCCGTTTGGCTGTCCAAATTTAGCAAAATAGATTTTAAAGAATTCCTGAGCATTTTCCTGCGCTGGTTGAAGGTGGTCTTCACCACCCTGAAAAACAACTTTTCATCGCATGGAAGTGTCCGGATACTGTTCCTCGTCAGCCTGATCACTCCTGAGGTTACCTTCGGGGGAGGGAAAAAGGAACCGGGCCGGACGGCAAACAGTTTTTCGGTGTCAAAATACGCCCCCAGCAATACGCTGAGGATCCCGTACTGCCGGCTCCCGGGCCGGCTGGTGATCCTGTCCGCCACTTCTTTCTGGACCATACAGACCACCGAAGGGATCCGCATCCGCTGCTCCAGGATCCGGAAAAAGATCTGGCTGGATATATTGTACGGGAAATTCCCGATCACATGGTACGGTCCCCCTATGAGACCGTCCAGGTCCAGCCGCAGGAAGTCGTTCTCGATGAGCATTCCTTCCAGCACCGGCCATTTTTTAAGCAGGTATACCGCCGACTCGTGATCGATCTCCACCGTGAGCAGCCGGATCTCCTTCTGCAGCAACAGCCCGGTCAGGATCCCTTTCCCGGCTCCGATTTCCAGCACGGTGTCATCTTTCGAGACCTGCAGCGAATCAACGATCCGGCTGGCGATTGAACCATCCGTGAGGAAGTGCTGGCCGAGGTGTTTCTTGGGACGGATCATGGCGAACGGATTCCGGATTTCAGTTTCAGGCAATAAAGTTACAAGGATTTGGGTATTTTTGATGGGAACTTCATATCAGTGTAATGAGGAAACTGCGAAATCCTTTTGCCGGACACCCGGGGTACAATTGTTTCGGATGCAGCCCGCACAATTCAGCAGGGTTGAAGATGGAATTCCGGGAGTCGGGTGACGAGATCATCTCCTTTTGGGAACCGGATGAACATTTTCAGGGTTTTTCAGACATCCTGCACGGGGGCATCCAGGCCACCATGATGGATGAGATAGCAAGCTGGGTGGTCTTCGTGAAACTGGGGACCGCGGGGGTAACCAGGCGACTGAACACCATTTACAGAAAGCCCGTTCGGCTTTCCGCGGGAGGGATCACCCTCCGTGCGAAACTGGTCGGTACAAACAGGAACCTTGCCACCATCGGGGTAACCCTGTACGACGGAGCGGAGAGGGAGTGCTCAGAGGGTGTGGTGGAATATTTCCTGCTTTCCGCGGAAAGGGCCCTGCAAGAGATGCATTATCCGGGAAAAGAGGCTTTTACACCGGACGAAAGAGATGATGAAAATGAATGATGATTTTGACCGATCGATTGAGAGAAAGGGGACCGACAGTGTGAAGCATGACCTGCTGACCCCTGTCTTCGGCAGCGAGGATGTTCTTCCCATGTGGGTGGCGGATATGGATTTTGAGGCGCCCCCCTGCGTGCAGGAGGCAATCATCCGGCGGGCGGAGCATCCCGTGTATGGCTATACATTCCGGCCGGAAAGATTTTACCGGGCCGCGGCCGGATGGATCGGGCGGAGACACGGCTGGAACGTGGATCCGGGGACCATCGGCTTCAGTCCGGGTATCGTGCCGGCGCTGAACATGTGTGTGATGGCATTCACCGAACCGGGCGACCGCATCGTGATCCAGCCTCCCGTCTATTTTCCCTTCTTCAGTGCGGTTTCCAATCACCGGCGCACGATCGTTCACAACCAGCTTGTTGAAAATGACGGGATCTATGAGATGGACTTCGACCGGCTGGAAGAGTCCTTTCGCGATGGGGTGAAAATGTTCATCCTGTGCCATCCCCACAATCCGGTGGGCCGCGCCTGGAGGAGGGAAGAACTGGAGAGGCTGGCCGGGCTCTGCACCCGGTACGGGGTGCTGGTGATCAGCGACGAGATCCATTCAGACCTGGTGCTGAACGGGAACACACACATCCCGCTTGCCTCGCTGGGGAAGGAAATTGCAGACCTTACCATCACCTGTGTATCGCCCAGCAAGACATTCAACCTGGCAGGGCTACACACCTCGGTGGTGATCATTACCCGTCCGGATCTTAAGAAAGAATACGACAGGATCCTGGATATGGTCCACGTGGGCGGCGGCAACATTTTCGGTATGGTGGCCCTGGAAGCTGCCTATACCGGGGGAGATGCGTGGCTCGGACAGCTGATCGGCTACCTGGAAGGGAACGACCGGGCGCTCCGGGAACACTTCCGTGACACCGTTCCGCAGCTGGTCATTTCACCGCTGGAAGCCACCTACCTGGCCTGGCTCGATATGTCGTTTCTGGGGATGGACGACCGGACGCTCAGGCAATTCGTGATCGGGAAAGCCCGGCTGGGACTGAATGATGGTCCCATGTTCGGTCCGGGAGGCGCACAGCACCAGCGCATGAACATTGCCACCCCCCGGAATGTGCTGATGGAAGGTGCCAGGAGGTTATCCGATGCCATCAGATCAGCCGGTTGATCATTTTTTTTAACTTTAAGCATCAAACCTGTCCCCATGCGGTTAAGGCCATCCTTCACATTCAGAATTCTCCTGCCATACCTTGTCATCGGGAGTTTTTTCCTGCTGATTTTCCTCGCTGAGCTGGAACGGGGCCATCCACCTGTGGTCTGGCTCTCCGCCGGAGGATTGCTTGTGACCATGCTCATGGCAGCGTTGCACAACAGATGGCTCACGCTCCCTTTTAAAAGGGTCAGGGACCTGATCGCGCAGCTTGCGCGGGGATCCGTTCCGGGATTCAGCGCTTCCGATGCCACAGGGGAGGTCGGTGCACTGGAAAAGAACCTGGAAAAACATGTTTCCCGTATGAGGGAGATCGCCTCATTTGCGAATTCCCTGGCGGCGGGTGACTTCACCAGGAGATTTGAAGAAGAAAGTACCGAAGATGAGCTTGGAGCATCCATGCTTTCGCTGAGGAGGAATTTGAAGGAATCCCGTGAAGAATCCGATGCGAGAAGCCGTGAGGAGGAACACCGGACCTGGTCGGCCCAGGGCCTTGCCAGGTTCAGCGCCCTTTTCAGGGAAGCCGAGGATGACCTGGAAGAGCTTGCAGGATTGTTTGTGAAAGAGGTTGTCGGATACACCGCGGCAGATGTGGGTGCGCTGTTTATCGTCCGGGAAGGTGACGATGAGGTGAACCGGGTTCTGGAAATGTACGGGAGCTATGCATATGACAGGCAAAAACATACCTCTAGTTCCTTTGCCTTCGGAGAGGGACTGGTGGGCAGGGCGGCAGAGGAAAAGGAACCTGTTTACATCACCGATCTCCCGCCCGGTTACATCAGGATCCGTTCGGGACTGGGCGAGGATGCCCCCTCCTCCCTGCTGCTGGTCCCCCTCCTGGTGGATCAACAGGTGGTGGGAGTCATCGAACTGGCTTCGCTTGGTGAGATCCCATCCCACCAGCGGGAATTCATCGCCCAGCTCGGGGAAGCACTGGCCACCACCATCGCCAGGGTGAGGGCCACCCGTCAGATGAGGCTTTTGTTCGAGCAGACCACCAGGCAGGCAGAAAAATTCAGCCACCGGGAGCAGATGTTCAGGCAGCAGGTGGAACAGCTTGAAAAAGAGCTTGAAGCCCTCCGGAAAAAATAGGCACTCCCTCCGTTCTGCGACAGGCTGACATGCCGGACACGGGCATTTTATGCCATAATGACATGCATCCCTTGCTGGCATGTGCTTTGACATATCTGGTGCAGATCAAAGGATATGTCAAACCATATAAATAATAGGAGGAACGAACAATGTTAGCCAGATTTAACAGGGGAAGTGTGCCCAGCACCTGGGATGACTTTTTCAACGACAATTTTTTCGACAGCTTCAACCTTGGAAGACAGAGTGCCAGCTGTCCCGCCGTGAACATCATGGAGGATGAAAAGGAATTCAGGATTGATGTGGCCGCTCCGGGATTGTCCAAAAAGGATATCAAAATTGACCTTGAGGATGATGTACTGACCATCTCTTCAGAACAGAAAAATGAAAAAGAAGAGAAGAACCGCAGGTACATGCGCAGGGAGTTCAGTTATAATTCATTCAAGCGCAGTTTCCAGTTACCTGAAACCGTCGACCAGGAGCACATCAGTGCAAGCCATGACTCGGGGATCCTGACCATTCAGCTTCCCAAGAGGAAAGAAGTCGTTCAGAAGGCTTCCAAGCAGATTGATATTTCGTAACGCTTCAAAACATGCAGCTTCCGGTTGATCCAGAACAGGATTGCCGGAATCAAGAGGCTATCTCAGGGGGATGGTCTCTTTTTTTTTGGGGATCCGTTTTCGCTGCCTGATCATCATCTTGCCCCATGTCATCACCACCACTCCCAGGATGGTGATCAGACCGCCGATCAGTTGCAGCATATCGGGGAGGATGGAGAGGTAGATCATGGCACCCACGAGCACAAAGAGGCTTCGGGTGGACTGAATGATCATGGTCCTGGAAGCCTCGATATACTTCAGTGCCGAGTACTGGGCAAATCCTGTCAGGAAGGGTCCCAGGAGGGAGCCCACCGCCATGTTGAAGGCGGCCCTTCCCGGGATTACGAAACTTTCCTGCCTGAAAAGCATGGCGGCCAGGGCGAAGGCGAACAGAAAAATAACCCTGTTGAGGGTCAGGATTCCCGGATGGATATCCCTGATCCTGCTTTTGGCTGTGACGATGCTCACCGAGCCGAAGACGGATGACAGCAGGATCCAGCCGGTTCCTTTTCCGAAGAATTCCCGCAGGGTCATCTCCCTGGTATAGGTGATCAGGATCACACCGGCGATGGTAAGGATGATCCCCAAGGCTTCCACCTGGTTGAAACGTTCTCCCAGGAAACGGATCCCCAGGATGGTGACGAAAATGGGTGTCAGGTTCCAGAGAAAGGAGATCACCGTCGGGTTATCAGCCATCTGGATGGCCAGGAACAGGAGCGTGGCAGCCGCAAGCTCCAGAAATCCGATGATCAGAAGGGTGAGATTGGAAGACCGGCTCAGTTTGGGGATCTTTTTGATCATTCCCGTGATCACCAGGAAAGGAAGGATCCAGGAAAGAGCGAAACCGAACCAGTAGAACTGGAACTGGAAATAGTTCACTTCTAAAAGGGCCGCCTTTGAAAAAACGAATACGTTGGCCATTCCGAGCGTGGCCATGAAAGCCAGACTGATTCCTTTCACAGTGGGATGGATACGGGCGAATCTAGTGTTCATTTGTATCACCGCCGGACATGGGTGCCGTTACAGAACATCCGTGAGTGGAAATTGTTTACAGCCTGGTTTTGATTTTCCTGGTTTCTTCTTCAAACCCGGGTTTCTCCAGGAGGGCGAACATATTTCTCTTATATGCTTCCACACCTGGCTGGTTAAATGGATTGATATCCATCATGTATCCGCTGATCCCGCAGGCATTCTCGAAGAAGTACAGCAGGCGTCCCAGGGAAGACGCACTCAGCTCTGGAATCATCAACCTGATATTCGGCACCCCTCCTTCCACATGGGCCATTGCCGTTCCCAGTTCGGCCATTTTATTCACGTGATCGATACGCTGACTGGCCAGGTAATTGATCTGGTCAAGGTCCGCCGGCTCTTCCGGGATGTTCATCCGGTGGGCCGGCTCTGCAATGCTGATCACCGTCTCAAAAAGGATCCGCTCCCCGTCCTGTATGTATTGCCCCAGTGAGTGAAGGTCCGTTGAGTTGTCCACCGAAGCAGGATAAATCCCCTTCCCCTTTTTCCCTTCACTCTCCCCGAAAAGTTGTTTCCACCACTCCGAAAAATAGTGAAGCTTGGGATGGTAATTGACCAGGATCTCGATTTTCTTGCCCGACCTGTACAGGGCGTTCCTGGCGGCGGCATACAAGGCAGCCGGATTTTCCTCGAACGGTCCCGATGGATCGCATGCCTGTTCCATCTCCCTGCTGCCGGCCACCAGCTGACGGATATCGATCCCGCAGGCGGCAAGGGGGACCAGGCCCACCGGGGTCAGCACCGAAAAACGGCCTCCCACGTCATCCGGGATGACGAAGCTCCTGTAACCACGTTCATCCGCGAGCTGACGGAGGGCACCGCGGCGTGCGTCGGTCACCACCAGGATCCTTCCGGCGGCTTCTTTTTTACCCACTTTTTTTTCCAGGTGTTCCTTGAGGATCCTGAATGCGATGGCCGGTTCGGTGGTGGTCCCTGATTTGGAAATGACCACAAGGGAGTAGGTGTGTTGATCCAGCACCCGGCAGAGTTCAACCATGTAATCCTCGCTGATATGATGACCCGCAAAGAGCATCTGCGGCAAACCGCCCCTGGTATCCGCGGAAATGAAACTGCTGGTGAGTGCCTCGTAGAGTGCCCTCGCCCCCAGGTAGGAGCCCCCGATCCCGACCAGCACCACGAAATCGGAATTATTTTTAACCTTCGAAACAGCTTCCTCGATTTCAGCAAAATGTTGCTCCGAGGTACGCGACGGGAGCCGGATCCAGCCCAGGAAATTATTCCCGGCGCCGGTCCCCTCATATAGTGTCCGCTGGGCTTCAAGGGCTTCGGGTTTCAATTTCAGGATTGCCTGTTGCGGGATAAAGCTGAATACACTGGAAAGGTCAAGAAATGAATTCTGCATGATTTGATGCTGGTTTTCGGTCGGTCCAAAAATAATGATAAAAATTTGATTTGATTATCTTTCAAATTTTGGCTTACTTATGGACAAAATCCTCATCATGACCGAAATAGAAAAGCTGGACAGAATTGCCATCAGTGTGAAGTCCCACAAACTGCTCAAGCAGCTTCTGTCTGAAAATCCCGAGTTCGAGGAGATCCTGAGGAACTCCAAGAACGAAACCGAAGTGGTCGTTGGCGTGCGGGAATGGATTGGGAAAAACCTGAAGGACAGGGGAAATGCTTTCAAATTCTATCATGCCAGACATGCCACGAGGGAGTTGTTCGAAAAACTGGAATGGCGCGATTATGCCATCATCCGGATGCTGGATTACATTGATCACGCGGGGATCGAATATCCCGATCTGAACCTGCGGGGCGAGATCGCGGTCAGCAATCCCCTGCGGCTCATCTGGCTGGCCGTGAACAAGGGGACCGGAGGGGCGAAACCCGATTTTTTCATCGACATGATCATGCTCTTCCGGCAGTTGAGGGGGGACAGCAAACAGGATGCTCCCCCGGCTGACCTGGTGCATGCATGGATGGAGCGGTACCCGTCCGGGCTCGATCCCAGGATCGTGCAGCTCAGGGAGGAGAATAAGATGCGGATCATCAGGATCCTTATCAAAAAGATGGACAGCGGCGAGATCACAAGCGAACGGTTTCATTTTGAACCGGGGATGTCCGAGGGAGAAAAGCTGGAAACGGTGCGGCGCTGGTGGGAGGACCACCTTTTCCACCTCAGGTTTGCGGTGAGATCTCCGGAGCTGCTCAATGAAATGCTGGACCATTCGCTGGATCCGGACACGATGAAGATCCTGGAGGAGGCAAAGCAGGCAGGGATTCCCTTCTTTGTGAACCCCTACTATCTTTCCCTGCTGCATGTGCGGGTGCCCTATTTTGCCATCGGGGCGGACCTGGCCATCCGCCATTATGTGTTGTACAGCAAGCAGCTGGTGGAGGAATTCGGGAATATTGTGGCCTGGGAGAAGGAAGACAGGGTGGAATCGGGGAAACCCAACGCCGCAGGATGGCTCCTTCCCGACGGACACAACATCCACCGCCGGTACCCGGAGGTGGCCATTCTGATTCCCGACACCATGGGACGCGCCTGCGGCGGGCTTTGTTCGTCCTGTCAGCGAATGTATGATTTCCAGGGAGGGAGGTTGAATTTCAACCTGGAAAAGCTGGCTCCCAACGAGAAATGGCCCGAAAAACTGAGACGGCTCATGGACTATTTCGAGGAGGATTCCCAGCTGAGGGACATCCTGATCACCGGTGGGGACGGATTGATGAGCTCGGACAAATCCCTGAAGAACCTGCTGGACGAGATCTATGAAATGGCCAGAAGAAAAATCAAGCGGAACGAACAGCTTCCGGAGGGGGAAAAACTCACGGAATTCGTCCGGATCCGGATCGGGACCCGGCTGCCGGTGTACCTGCCCCAGCGGATCACGCTGAACCTGGTGAAGGTGCTCAAAGATTTCAAGGAAAAGGCCTCCAAAATAGGGATCCGGCAATTCCTCATCCAGACGCATTACGAATCCCCGATGGAGGTGACCCCGGAGTCCGCCACAGCGGTCCAGAGGATGATCTCGGCCGGATGGACGGTGACCAACCAGCTGGTGTTTACCACCACCGCTTCCAGGAGGGGGCATTCGGTCAAACTAAGAAAAGTGCTCAATGATATCGGGGTGCTTCCCTATTATACCTTCACGGTGAAGGGATACATGGAGAACAATTACAGTTTTGCTCCCAATGCCCGGGTGGTCCAGGAACAGCTCGAGGAGAAGATCATCGGGCAGATCGATGAGAAATATTATGACACCATCCGTAATTTTCCCGAGGAAGCCAGTCTGATGGTGGAGAACATCGAAGCGTTGCGCCATTCTGCAAACCTGCCCTTCCTGGCAACGGACCGGAATGTCCTGAACCTGCCAGGAGTGGGGAAAAGCATGACATTCAGGGCGGTAGGCATCACGCGGTACGGACGAAGGATCCTGGAGTTCGACCATGACGAGACCCGGACCCACAGTCCGATCATCCGGCAGATGGGAAAAATGATCATCATCGAATCCAAATCCATCCACGAGTACCTGAACCAGCTGGAGGAGCTGGGAGAACGAAGGGAAGAATACATGAGCGTGTACGGATATTCGCTGGGCCAGACCGAGCACCGCATTCCAGTGTATGATTACCCGGAATATGAATTTGAGCCCACCAGGGAGATGAGCAACCTGGAGGTGTGAGGCATTTGTAAGTCAAAATACCTATCTTAACCGGATCTATGAGAACAACGATCAGATCTGTCACCTGCTGTGTACTTATTCTCGTCCCCTTTCTGGCCGAAGGGCAGAAAAGAGGGCTTGCATCCATTCAGCGGGGCGACCTTGAGGCACATATGGAATTCCTTGCATCGGATGAGCTCAGGGGAAGGGCCACGGGAGAGCCGGGCCTGGACATCGCAGCCCGCTACCTGGCCGTCCAGGCTGCCAGGATCGGACTGCAGCCTGTTGATCCGGACCGGGATTATATGCAGCCATACACCATCGTGGAGGGGGAAATCGACTGGGGCAGCTCTGCTGTTTCCATCCATGAAAAGGGGAAGGAACCGGTGGTCAGCCGGGACCGTTTTTTCATGCTGCCCTCTCCGGATGCCGATTCCCTGGTGCTAGAAGGAGAGGTTGTCTTTGCCGGATACGGGATCCAGGATGAACAACGGGGTTACGATGATCTGGAAGGGATTGACATCCGGGACAAGGTGGTCCTGATCATGAACCGGGGCCCCATGAACGAGGCGGGTGATGAAGCACTGTTCGACAACGAGAAATGGAACAGCATCCAGTGTATCCAGTACAAGATGCAGGCGCTCTTCAGCCAACAGCCAAAGGCGGTGCTGCAGGTTTTTGACCCGAAGTCGGGTACCCGTTCCATCGAGGACATCAATCCCCGCATTGCCGAATACATCGGCAAGTCGAGGGGATTGAAGAAGGAGGAGGAGGGAGGTGACGGACCGGCCGAACGGCCGAGACTGATCCTCATACACAGGAACCTGGCGGACCAGATCCTGGAGGGGACCGGCAGGGACCTTGCCGGGCTGCAGAAGGAGATCGACCGGAATGTGGCGCCGTGTTCTTTCCCCGTCGACAATAAAAGGGTAAAGATCGTGCTGCACATGAAACAGAAGGAGATGGTGGTCCCCAATATATTCGGAGTCGTCGAAGGAAGCGATCCGGACCTGAAGGACGAGGTGGTCATCTATACGGCCCATTTCGACCACGTGGGAACCGATCCGTCCGGAGCCGTATTCAACGGTGCCGATGACAATGCATCGGGGACGGTTGCCCTCATCGAGATCGCAGAAGCGTTCATGAAGGAAAAAAAGCGTCCCAAAAGGAGCATCGGGATTCTCTGGATTTCAGGGGAGGAGATCGGCCTGTTCGGTTCGGAATACTTCTCGGAACATCCGCTGGTGGCGGAGGAAAATATCGCGGCGGTGATCAACCTGGATATGGTGGGCAGAAGGAAGACAAGGGAGGATGAAGAAAGCCGGCAGAACCTGACCATTGTGGGCGGCGATTCGGTGAAGGTGATCGGCGGACTGCAGAGCCGTGTCCTGATGGAGATCAATGAACGCACGCTGCGGGAAATGGGAATGCAGGGGAACTATTCCTACAATGACCCCAGCCATCCCGAAAGATATTTTTACAGGAGCGACCACTTCAACTTTGCCAGAAAGGACATCCCCGTGCTGTTCTATTCAACCGGCACCCATGCGGATTATCACCAGATAACCGATGACGAGGAACGGATCGACTATGATAAGTTTCTGAAGATGGTCCGTTTTTGCTACAAGGTGGGATTCAATGTGGCCGGTTACGGGGATCCCATTGTGGTGGACAATCCGTTCTCAGGCTGGTAGGGGCAGGAAGCCTCGACGGGGATCAGTTCGAAAGGGGGACCAGGAAAATGTTCCTGAACTCCATCGGTGCCCCCTCGGATTGCAGAGCAATCTTTCCTTCTCTGAGGGTCATTCCGGAACCCCGGTTTTGCAGCACGCCGTTGACCCTCACTTCAAGGTTCCCGTCCAGAGACCTGATGTCGTAGCTGTTCCACTGGCCGGGAGGATTCTCACTGCTTTCTTCCGTGCGGGGGATGACCACGAACCTGCCCTGTTCCGGTTCAACCCGGTAAACCGAGTCCCCCATGGTGATCCCGGCACCTTCCCCGATCAGGACCACATCGCCGGCCTGCATGTGTTTCAGCTGGCATTCGATTGAGTTGGGCCAGATCATTTCCTCACCCTGCAGGTGCAGGAGCACGCCGCTGTTCACCGGTTCCCCGGTCCACCTCCATTCAAGGTGAAGCTCATAGTCACTGTAGCTTTCCCTGGTACGGAGATATCCGCTGGGGGTGCCGGCTACCCGGATCACCCCTTCCTCTGCCCGGAAGAGCTGGGACGGATCCGTTTCAGGATCCTCCGTATAGACGATCCAGTTGTCCAGATCCGCTCCGTTGAACAGGACCACCTTCTGGTCCGTATTACAGGCGCCCAGGAAAACAAGCAACAGAGGAAATGCCATGTACCAGCGCCGGTGCTTTTTCAGCATGATCCGATCAGTCTTGTTCATTTTCATATGATTGATATCAGGGAGGTTATTATTTTTTAAATACCGAAGGATCCAGGATCCTTTCATTGTTCCGGAAAGCGGCCACGAAGGCCTGATCGTATCCCGATCTTCTGCATACGTTCCTGAACTCCAGCGCATCATCCACATCTGTGAAGGTCCCCACGGTGATCCGGTAAGCCCCTTTGTACAGGTACTCGAAGGTATCATATTTCTTTCCCTGGATCGTGAGCGACGGCCTGGTACCCGGTTTCATGCTTGAAAGGACCTGCACCCTGAACACCACCCGGTCAGCGTCGGGCTTTTCCTGTTCAACAGCCGGTTCTTCCCGGGCAGCTGCTTCCTCCCGGGCAGCTGCTTCTTCCCGGGCAGCTGCTTCCTCCCGGGCAGCTGCTTCCTCCCGGGCAGCTGCTTCCTCCCGGGCAGCTGCTTCCT